>CAXMRC010000100.1:0-18243 GCA_964195945.1 uncultured Gemmatimonadales bacterium | reverse complement strand
TGTCGTTGAGCGATTTGGCGTGCAATGTCGGCGATGACGGGGCCGTAGCCGGCGAGTTCTCCGGGATGATTGGTCAATTCGGTGAGGGTTTTGAGGTCGACGTGTATATCGACGGTGCCGCGGCCGGCATGGGTGGCAACGTCGGTGCCTTCGAGTAGGTCTGAAACGACGTCGGCGCGGAGTTGGTCCATGGTCCGGGTTTCGCCGTCGCCTCTGAGTCTGCGGGCGATGTGGTTGATGCGTTTCATGCCGGCAGCGAGGCGGTCTGGTGGTAGATCGGCGCAGATGAGGTTGGCGGTTCCGGTGTCGTTGGTTTCGACAACAACACACCTGTCGGCAACGGCATGGTCGTAGCGGTTCTTGGCGTCTTTGGGGTTGATGTCGATACAGAGTTTCCGAACCTTGGCTCCCAGTTGCCCGGTGGTCAGGAGTGACGCATCAGAGATGATCGCCTCGACCACACCACGAGCATCGACCATTGGCAGGTGGAGGGTGCCATTGACGACGACTCGGGCCCGACGCACATCAATATCACCAGAACACAGGGCTTCCCAGACTTGGGGGAGACGCCGTTTCAGGTCGACGGCGAATGACAGTTCACTATCGGAGGCCCGTCTGGTGAGACGTAGCGCCACCGCGATCTCAGCCGCGGCTGTTTGTTCGGAGAAATCAATCTCGTCAGGATCATTGTCGATGACATCGAGGACTGCGGTCATGGTCTGGTAGGTACGGGCTGCATAGTGTGATGCCATCCGCTGTTCCGCCCGCAAGACTCGGATCCGGTCATACCCAGTGCACCTCTCAACGTCGATACCGGACAGCATGGTCGCCATGACATGGCCTGGCTCTATGGTGTCCACGCCATCCGGCACCCACACACAATCTTCACGATCGAACACACGTTCGACAGTATCAGACCCCACCGACACGTCCTATACGTACGCGGGTAGGACAAAGGTGCTGAAGGCTACGTGTGGGTCTACCCGCGCGACAATGACTCGCATGAGGTTTCGCAGGAGACGTCCCAAGAGCCGCCTACCAGAGATCATGAGGAAGGCGGGGCCGCCCACTCTCGCCCTTCTCTATCGCGGGAGGGAGAAGTGGCGATATGCCATATACACCGAGCACGGCGGTGTTGCGGATGGCTACATAGGTGAAGTCCCACTGGCGGCACCGTGGGAAGCGGCTGGGGAACGGCTTGAGTTGAAGGTTTCCGCCTGGGCTCGTGAGCTCCATGGCGTTGACGTTGAGATTGAGTGGTCTCCAGCTGACGAGCCCGATTGGTGGACGGGTGAGGTCACTATTGCAGGACAGCCCGAAACGCTATGCCACCACGGCGATCTGGAAGGATAGGTCGGGATGATGGCGACAAAAGGACTTCGATTCGCCATCTAGAAAGCCTCGCTGGATCTGCGATACTGGACTCGGATCTTGTGTGAGCATCCTTGATTGCAAAGTGAGGCCCGATGCTGCGCATCTGCCTTCTTGGCGTGGCAGTGGCGCTTGTCGCCATGGCGTGTAGCGAGCAGACCGAGACTTTCGCTTCGAACCCGGAGGAAGACCTCATCGAGGCGATCACAGCCAACGCCTCCGCTAGCCCGGTTCGCCCCATTGACGATGACGCAGTCGACTGCGTTGTCCGGGGGATCGTCGACGAGTTTGGTGCTGACGGACTTGCCGAACTGGGGGTGACGCCCGACAGCCCGGATCTCCATGGGGGTGCTGTCTTTGTCACCCCGGACACGGCCCGCCGGGCTGTGGATGTGGGGATGGGATGCATCGATGTGCCCGCAGCGATCAACACATTTATGCCGAAAGGCGTGGACCTACTGGAAGACACGGTGGAGTGTGTGGCAGACCAATTCCAATCCGAAACCTTCAGAAATCTCTTTGCCGATCTCTTGGCTGAAGGCGGCGAACCCGCTGACATCCTCAGCTATGCCGGTGCCCAGCTGTCGATCGGAGCCCTCTTCTTGCGGTGTCTTAGCCCCGACGAGATCCTGAGAATGGGTGAGTTCCTGAATTAGCGGGGCTTCGACCAGCTGGCGGTTTACGAGCGATGTACGAGTTCGAGCTGGCGACCGCGATTGGTGTCAGCCTGCGTCCGCCTCGTTGAGTTCGATGTCCACCATGAGCTGATGGGCCAGGTCTTCGAGCACGTCGGTGAGGGTCTCGGCCGAGACGTCGTCGGGCAGCACCAGGACGGCTCTGGCCTTAAACAGCATTCCTCCGTCGAGGGGAGCGCTGCTGGTCTCGGTCTCGAGCTCCTCGATACTCACCCTGCGGATGGAGAGTGCATCGGAGATGTCGCGCAGAATCCCCGGCTGGTCAAGACCGACGAGCTCCAAGGTGAGCCGGGTTAACTCCACGGTCGGCTGTATCGGTGTAGATAGCGTTGCCGTGATGTCGAGCAGGCCGCGCGCCTGGAGCGGTTCTAGGTCACGGATGAGGGCTTCTGCGTTCTCCTCGGCGATGGTGACCATCACGATGCCGGCGAACTTGCCGGCGAGATGAGCCATGCGGCTCTTCTCCCAGTTGCCGCCATGATCGGCAACGACCCCGGATAAAGCCCCGACCAGGCCTGCGTGATCGTCCCCGATAGCGGTGAGTACGAGTGTTGCCATGAGTTCACAATACCGCATGCCCGGGCCGCCGACATCTCTGCACTCGGGCGGTCGGGTAGCGTTGGAGGATGGTCGGTGGTTGGGGTTTCCATCGGTCCATTTGAAGCGACCTTCCGTGATGCCACGGAAACGGTCCAGTGAGACAAGGCGGTGCGCCAACCGCAACACTGCCTCGGGGTCCAACGCCCTAGAAATCCTTCTTACGGAGCAGGATCGCGGCGGCTACCGCGGCGCCGATACCGGCGACGGTCGCCCCCGACCACCATGGGTTTGGCGTCGGAATCCGGGTGCGCAGGCTGACCTGACGTTCGAAATTGAGGATGGGCCACTCCCGCTCCTCGGCGACCTTGCGGAGTTCCTTCTCGGGGTTGACTGCAACGGGGTTGCCAACCATCTCCATCATCGGCAGATCGGTCGAGCTATCGGAGTACGCGTAGGAATTCGCTAGGTCGATTCCCTCTCGTTCGGCAAGATCATTGATCGCGTCGACCTTGCCTTCCCCCATCGCATACAGCTCCAGTTCGGGCAGGAAGAAACCGGCGGCATCGGTCTTGACCTTCGTGGCGATGAAATCGGTCACACCGATGTGACGCCCCAGAGGCCGCACAATCTGCTCCGGGCTGGCGGAAACGATTATGACTTTGCGACCCTCTCGCTTGTGCTGGTCGATGAGCGTCAATGCCTCTGCATAGACGATCGGGTCAGCGACCTCCTCGATAGTTTGCTCGACGAGTTGTTCGATCTCCGCTCGATGCCAGCCCGAAGTGAGCATCAGCATCTGATCTCGAGCCCGTTCCAACTGGTCCTCGTCGGCTCCGAATAGAACGTAGAAGAGCTGGGCGAAACCCATCTTCATGAGCGCTCGTCTGCCAACAAATCCGGCCTTGTAGAAAGGCTTGCCGAAGGCCAGGGTCGAAGACTTTGCAATGACCGTCTTGTCGAGGTCGAAAAATGCTGCCTGCATCACATGAATACTACGGCCCGATCGGGGTAAGGGTTGAGCGCTATCGGACCTCTTGTTTCTGTCACTCGATCCGAATATGTTCGAGAAGCTTCCCCCGCCTCGATTTGGAGAAGGGGAAGATGGCGACGCTTGCCATTAGATGTGAGACCGGTGGGGTCCTTGGAGTGGTCGCTCCGCTGGCACTCGCCGCAGCTGCCGGCACCGCGCTGGTTGTTGACCTCGACGTTGATGGTCCGCGCTACCCGGGCCAGAGTTCACTGGCCGAGTTGGTGGAACAGGGTCCACGTCTTGCCGATCTGCGCCCGGTGCGCACTGGGATAGCGGTCCTACGCAACGGGGGAATCAACGCCGCCGATGCTCACGAGGTCATGGCGGCTCTCGTCTCCGGATGGCCCAACACTGTCTTGCGATTGCCCGGTGTGGCGAACGGGCTATCGGTCCCGTCGGTGCCAGTCGTACCCCTGCTCCCAGGTGGGATGACTCCAGCGACGGATCGTCCGGCCGTCTATCAACAGGTCGGATGGCACGAGAAAGCACCGGGGCCTGCCGTCACGTTGCCAACGCCATCGCGATCGGTGGTGGGTGCGTTTCTGGAGGGACGAATGCCCGCCCGCAGTAGATGGATCGCTGCTTGGCGGCAAGTGTGGGAGTTGCCATGGGTGTAATCGATCGGCTGGCACGACGAGTCATCGCCGATCCCGTGGAGATGGAACCGGGACGTGTTTCAGCGCGAGTAGCCGAGTTGCTCCCGACCGAGGCGCCACTGCTCCACGCCACCGCCGCGGAAGCCATCGTGGATGCGGTGCTGGGTCTCGGGCCCATCGAGATCCTGCTGCGGGACCCGTTGGTGAGCGATGTCCTCATCAACGGTGACGGCCAGGTTTGGGTGGAGCGTTCGGGAGCTTTGCAGCGGTCCGAGGTGCGCTTCGGGACACCAGAGGGCCTCGTGGCGGCGATCGAGAGAGTCATTGCCCCGCTCGGGCTCCGTCTTGATCGCGCCAGCCCCGCCGTCGATGCCAGGCTCCGTGACGGTTCCCGGCTCCATGCGATTGTCCCACCGGCATCTGTCGACGGGCCGGTGCTGGCCATACGCAGGTTTACCGAAGCCGTCGACAACCTCGACCAGCTCGTAGCCCTCGACGGTATCACCGCGAGCGGCGCCGAGTTGCTCCGCTCCCTCGTCGGTGATCGGCAGAACATACTGATCTGTGGGCCCACGGGTGCGGGCAAGACGACGCTGCTGAATGTTCTGTCCCACGAGATCCCCGAGGGGGAACGGATCGTGACTATCGAAGATGCCGCTGAGCTTCGGTTGCATGGGCACGTGGTGAGGCTGGAAGGCCGCCCGGCGAACTCGGAAGGCGCGGGGGCAATCTCGCAACGGCAGCTGCTTCGCCATGCCCTCAGGCTTCGACCCGATCGGATTATCGTTGGCGAGGTGCGTGGCGCCGAGGCGTTCGACATGTTGCAGGCCATGTCAACAGGCCACGACGGGTCCATGTCGACATTGCACGCCAGTTCCGCTGACGAGGCGTTGTGGAGGCTGGAGACGCTGGCCCTGCTCGACTCAGCTGCAACCGAAGCAAGCATCAGGCGTCAGATTGTCGGCGTGCTCGACGCCGTCGTTGTGGTTGGCCGACACAGAGGTCGCAGAGTCGTGCGCAGCATCAGCCGAGTCGGACCCGATCTCGTGGAGGTATACGCATGTTCATGAGTGCGGTCCTTGCGGTTGGGATATTGGCATGGGACGACATCCATTCGGTCCGGGTTCGCCGTCGCGGTCCGGCTATCGACGAGGTGCAGTTCCTGAATTCCATACATGCCGAGTTGAGAGCGGGGGCATCGCTCCGATGGGCGCTGGCGACCGCCGCTGCCGGCGAGCGTGACCCGGCGGTCCATGCGGTGCGGCGTTTGGCGCTTTCCGGCGCCCCATTCCCCGAGATCGCCCCACGGCTGGGCCGCCTCCCCGTGAATGGTCGGAGGCTGGCGGCTTCGCTGCAGGTCGCGGCAACCGCGGGCGGACGATCCGCCGATGTCTTCGCTCGTCTCACCCAGAGAGCTGTGGAGGAGGCAAACCTGGTCAGGGAGAAGCGAGCCCTCAGTGCTCAGGCGCGTATGTCGGCTGCGGTGGTTGGGGGACTCCCTGTGCTGTGGATGCTGTTTGGCGGAGCGGATCGTGTCCACACTCTTGCGGGAGCTGGCGGCCTGGGGACCACGGTTGCGGTTGTTGGTGTTGGGATGGAACTCATCGGTGGTCTTTTCGTGTGGCGACTGGCGAAGACATGACGGAAACGATCATCGGAGCCATGGCCATCGGGTGGACTTCGGTTCCGGTGCGAAAGGCCATCACGGCTGGGATTGTCGTCCTGCTGGCTGTGGAGGTGCCGTTTCTCTTGCTGCCGGCAACGCTGGGCGCGGTGTTGGTAACGGCCGTGTCACGGGTTCGCTCGAGTCGCGGCAGGCAGATACAGAACCAGGCGGATCTGGCAGCTTTGTGTGACCTGACCGCCATCGGCCTCACCGGCGGTCTCGGCATCCAACCTGCCCTGGAGATTGCGATCTCCCACGTCGGCGACGAGATGGCAGGCGATGTCCGCTCGGTGCTGCGCCGGGCCAGAGTCGATGGAATGGGCGTGGTGATGCTGAACGCAGACGGTATTGGACAGCGGCTCTATCGCGCCGTTGGACAAGCGTCGGCAACGGGGGCACCCTTGATCGGTGCGGTGTCTCACCTCGCAGACGACCTCCACGCCGACCTTGCAGCCAACCGTCTCCGAGCCGTCCGTCGGCTCCCCGTGACCTTGCTGTTTCCCCTCACCCTGCTCATCCTCCCCGGGTTCCTCCTGCTCACCATTGCCCCGGCGATCCTCGACGCTTTCGCCCGGCTGGAGATGTAGCCGAAGTCTCAGCTTCCCACCGAACCGGCCGGAAGTCGGCAAGTGAATCGGAGCAAAGAATGAGAGAAGTCTTCCGAGACGAGTCCGGTCAGGCCACTGCAGAGTATGCGCTTGTTGTCGTAGCCGCGGCCGCCATCGCCGGAGCCTTGATCGTGTGGGCCACAAGTACCGGAGCGCTATCAGCGCTGTTCGACACGGTCATCAACAGAGTATCGAGCTTCGTATGAGCGAGAGGGGGAGCTCAACTGTGGAGTTGGCCTTACTCATCCCACTGATCGTGCTGATGCTGGCGATGGTCATCGAGGTTGCGTTGGCCGCAAGATTGCAGATCGAAGTAGTCGGTGCCGCCAGGGAAGGGGCGCGGGTGGCGGCCACGACGCCCGACCCGGCCGCCGCCCTTTTGGCTGCGACCAACGCTCTTGGCGCCCGGGGCAGAGATGCAACGGTTGCCGTCCATCGCCCTCATGTTGTCGGAGCTCCAGCCGAGGTCAAGGTGTCGCTGCTATATCGCGTGGGACTCCCATTGCTCGACGTCATAACGGTGCCGTTGTCGGCCACGGCGGTCATGAGGGTCGAACGTTGAAGCGAGAGGGTGGATCGGTCGGGGTGGTGGTTGCCGTCCTGGCCGCGTTCGTCGTGATCCTTAGTTTGTTGTTGGTCGATGTTGCTCACGTCGTCGCGGCACGAGCGAGCCTGACCACCGCGGCCGACGCCGCGGCTCTGGCGGCGGCCCCGGTCACCTTTGCATCGTTCGGCACGACCGGGAGTCCAACCCTTGCCGCGGTGGAGATGGCGGCAGCCAATGGAGTTGAACTGGTCTATTGCGCATGTGACACAGACACGAGCTGGTCCACTCGCCAGGTCTCGGTGACAGTGGGTGTCACGGTGGATCTCGTCCTGCTGGGCGACCGGCGGCTCACGGCGACTGCTGCCGCCGAATTCAGCCCAGTGGCGCTTGGCCTCACGATGGGCACCGAAACCGCCGTGCGACGGTAGATTGGTGTCTTCGTCGAGAGGGTTACCAAATCACTGAGACAGCGACCATCGAGCGCGAATTCACCGACGGTGCGACCGCCATAGTCCGCGGCGCACTAGCGAGCGGATGTGACTTCTTCGCCGGCTATCCAATCACTCCAGCCTCACCGATTCTGATGATGATGCTGCGTGACCTTCCCGCCCGTGGCGGCATCGGCATGCAGGGCGAAGACGAGATCGCGTCGATAGGTATGTGTATCGGCGCTGCCATGAGCGGTTCGCGGGCGATGACCGCAACCTCGGCGCCCGGGATCAGCTTGTACAGCGAAAACATTGGGTTGGCCATCATGGGCGAAATCCCCCTGGTCATCGTAGATGTGCAGCGACTCGGCCCCTCGACGGGTGCGGCAACGACGACCGCACAGGGAGACATCCAGTTTGTCCGCTGGGGAACCGGCGGTGGATTCCCGGTGATTGCTCTATGCCCCTCCACGATCGCGGAGTGCTACACCCTCACAATGAAAGCGTTTGATCTTGCCGAGCGATTCCGCTGCCCGGTCTTCGTAATGGCTGACAAGGAGCTTGCGCTCACGATGCGGACCGTCGACACAGCCGACTACGAAACGGTCGATGTGCGGGACCGGCCTGTGGTCGATCCAGAAGATCTCGACCCGCCAACCGAGTACCGGTACGAGCCGGCCGGCGAGGTCGTTCCAATGCAGCTCTACGGTGGCAAACACCCCGTTCGGTTCACCGGGAGCACCCACGACCAAGAGGCCTTCATTACCAAGAAGCCTGGCATCGTCGGCCCCCTCAATGAGCACTTGCTACGCAAGATCACCGATCACGTCGACGAAATCTCGATGGTAAAAGCTGACCTCGAGGATGGTGCCAAGACGTTGCTATTGAGTTACGGAGTGACGGCCGGGAGCATGCGGGAAGCGGTCGCGCTGGCTCGGACCGATGGGACCAAAGTTTCTGCGCTGACGGTGCAGAGCCTCTGGCCGGTACCAGAGAAGGCGATTGCAGCTGCGGCTCTTGGAGTGGAACGGATTGTCGTGGCGGAGCTCAATCCAGGTCTCTACAAACGTGAGATAGAGCGGGTAATCCCCAACGTCGAAATCGTCGGCATCTCGAGGATTGACGGCGTCCTGATCTCACCGCAGCAGATGATGGAGGCAATCGTATGACTACCCCGATCGAGCTGCTTCCGGCGCCCACCCTGCGTACCGAGGCGGACTATCCATTCTGTCCAGGTTGCGGCCACGGACCGGTTCTCGATGCGCTCAACGACGCTCTGGTCAAACTCGAGCTGCAACCGCACGAAGTAGTCATTGTGTCCGACATCGGTTGTTCCGGGTTGTCCGATCAGTACTTCACGACTAGCGCCTTTCACGGTCTCCACGGCCGATCGATTACCTACGCAACCGGGATCAAGCTGGCCCGACCCGACCTGACAGTGGTCGTCATCATGGGCGACGGCGGTACCGGTATCGGCGGCGCGCACCTTTTGTCGGCAGCTCGTCGCAACATCGGAATCACCGTTTTGGTGCTCAACAACTTCAACTTTGGAATGACCGGCGGCCAGCACTCAGCAACAACACCGGAAGACTTTCTTACCCCGACCACGCCGGCCGGCAACCTCGAGCATCCCCTCGACATATGTGCGACTGTCGGCGTCAACGGTGCCGCCTACGCCCATCGCGGCACCAGCTTTGACGACGATCTGGTGGACCGGATCGCTGAAGGAATCACGGTCGAGGGTTTCTCGATACTGGACGTATGGGATCTGTGTACCGCCTATTTCGTGCGCACCAACAAGTTCTCGCGGCGTCAGATCGATCAGACCATGGAAGCTCTCGGTATGGAATCCGGAGTTCTCTATAGAAACGACAAGGCAGAGTTCGCCGACGCGTATCGGCGGCTCGCCGAAGGTCAGCACGAAGGGCTGCGAGTCAAGTCGGTCAAAGCAACCACCGTCTCAACCCTTGAGAAGAGACAACACTTTGTTGTCGCCGGTTCCGCAGGAGGAAGAGTCAGATCGGCAGCGCGGTTAGTCGCGCTCGCCGCGATGCGATCGGGATTATGGAGCGCCCAACGCGACGACTATCCGATCACGGTCAAGAGCGGGCACAGCGTTTCTGAGGTCATCGTCTCTCCCGAGGAGATCCACTACAGCGGTGTCGACCGGCCGGACGTGCTTGTCGTGGTTAGCGAAGACGGCGTTGGCAAGGCGGGACCGTATCTGGATGCCATGGAACCGACGGACACCGTGTTCGTTGCCGCAGGCCTTGTTCTCCCGGAGACTGCTGCGACCGTGATCGTCCTCGACCCGGCCGCGTCCGAGGTCCGGATCCCCAAGGCGTCGCTGGCTCTGGCTCTGGTGGCCCATGCAGTTCAGCGCAGTGGCGTGGTGCCATTCGACCTGTTCGAAGAGACCGCGGGCGAGGGTGGCTTTGGCGACAAGAATCTAGAACTGATCGCCGCCGGGGTAGCCCTGACCGAGAGCTAGGGAATCGACTTTGGTTGCCGGGCATCGCCGCTAGGCGGATGGGCCGTGGCGCATGGGTGGTGCGGAACCGCGAGCGTCTCGTGCTGCTTGTTCCTCCCTCCTGTGGCCTTGGTGCGCTCCGTAGGGGCGTTTCGAGAACGATGCCCCAGCCGCGGGTGACACGTGTAGCTTTGTCCGGGGAGCCATTTCAAGGAGGAAAAATGTGCACCACACTGACCCGCAGGCTTTGCGCATTCTCCGTCACGTTGGACGTTCAGTATGAGAACAGCTCTGGCCTGGCAGCCGCAGCATTCACGAACCTCGTGAATGGTTGGGAAACTGCCACCGAAGGCATGTGGAACGGTCCGCTCGGCCATCAGCACTTCGGTTGCTGCACGATCAGCTTCCATGTGACCACTCGGATCGGATCCGGTCGCGCCGGATCGCATCAGATCAACGTCGTGGCGGGCCCGCAGACCTCCGTCGTTAATGCGCTCGGTCCGGGTTGTACAGGGGGCCGCTGGGATGCGCTCGACACCGGCAATGTCGCGGCACACGAATCGGGCCACCTGCTAGGTCTGCCAGACGAGTACGACTACAACGGTCCGGGTGGCTCGTACCAGAACCTCAACCCTCAACCTGCCGGGCAGCCTGAGAGCATCATGGCTCAGACATGGGGGAATGTCGCAGCGCTGCCGTCCCACCTCCAAGAGATTATGAACGGACTTGACGCCGAATGCCCGTGGTGGTGCTGCCTTTGCTGGCCCGTCCACTGGTTCAGCGACGTTATCCGACGCGTCGTAGCGCTGCCGCTCCTGATGAAAGCAGATCTACCATTGCCCGAAGAGGTATCGACCGTGAAAACTCCGCCATCCGACTATTCGCCACCTGAGGCCCTCGAACTCGCACGGGACGGCAGACCATCGAGTCTCATGGACGCGGTGCGAATACTGACCGCGGCCGGTCCGGAAGCCCGTGACACGATTCTCGCTGCCCTTGAGGACAATCAGTCAATCGTGCGATGGGTCGGTCTAGCCGCGGCCGACGGCCTTGATGACGAGGAGGCTCTCGCAACCGGTATGCGAGATGAGGATTTGCGCCTGCGGGTAGCAGCGGCGAGCGGCTTGGCGCGGCGGCACCGCCGCGATGGCATAGCCGTCCTCATCGAAGGTCTCACCAGCAATCAGGTAACCATCGGCCATCCACCGGAGCTGCTCGCCGACCAAGCCGAACAGGCTCTCGTGAGCCTCGCCGGGAAATCCGTAAGCCTCCCGTCGGACTCGGCTGAAGCAAGAGCCGCACGTTGGCGTCGCTGGGCGCAGACCTCCGACTAGGCACTATCGATCTATCGAAAGTGTGACGAGGTTGGCGATGCGCGTCCCGCCAAACGAGTCTCCGCCGGGGCCTACTCCTCGACGGTGAGGAGCCCGTCGTCTTCTAGATCGCGGTAGACATCCTCGGCTTCATCGTCGAGGAAGACGACGCTGGCGGAACCGGCGTTGCCGACGGTCCCCGGAAGGACCATGTTGGTCAACTCGCTGGAATCGAAGAAGTAGATCGACGCTGCCAACGTCAGCACATCCTCCGTGGCAAGATCGGTCCATGTGTTGTCGAGAAGGATCCGGATCCACTCCGGCAGCAGATCGATACCCGGTATCTGCACCATGTCCATGGCGGCTTGCATGATCAGCCCCTGGTTGTAGGAGCGAGCGAAATCGCCGCCCGAGAGACCTTTGCGGATCCGGGCCAACTGCAATGCCCTGGTCGGCGTGAGGGTTTGTGGACCAGCGGGAAAGTTGGACCAAGTGTTGCCGCTCCGCATGATCGACGGAAGATCGATCACCAACCCACCTAGCTCCACCATGAGGGCTGTGAAGCCTTTGAACCCAGTAACGAAGTAACCCTCGATATCGAGGTTGGTCAAAGTCTCTACAGAATCCAACATCGCCTCCGGGCCACGCCCGGCCATTATGTGGGTCAGTTTGTCGAATCCGTCGGGCCCTTCCACCCATGAGTCGCGGGGGAAGCCGACGATCGCACCAGCGCCGGCGTCCGGCACCACAGTGAGGATGTGCACGCTGTCGGCCCGATAGCGCTGCTGGTTCTGACCTACTCGTGCATCGGAACCAAGAATCAAGACCATGCGGGGCTCGTCACCAAGCCATGGGGTGAGCCCGTCAAAGGCAGCGCCGACGATTCGCCATCCCGCACCATCATCGACAAGAAGAACGATATCTCGATCCACCCTGGCAACGGCGACGCTATCGCCGTTGGCCAACTCGGAAGAAGTCACCGCACCGACTTCGCCAGGGTTCGTTCTCGCAACTCCAGCCACATGGACCAACAGGCCCTCGGGTACCGCGGGCGTTTCGTTGCGGTCATCGGCGATCCACGAGTAGAGAGCGTCGAGAGGCTCCTGCATGTCGGTCGGCATCTCAAAACCGAGAGCAACCTCAACCAGCGCAGCCGCGGTCGTGGTAGTCGGGGCGACAGTCGTCGTTGTCGACGTAGTTGCCGCCGCGACAGTTGTCGTTGTTGTTTCAGGCTCGGCTGCAGCACCGCTGCAGGCGGCCGCGACGAGAGCGAAGACAAGAACAAGGATGGAGAAATGGAAAGATCGCACGAGGAGCGATGTTAGCGAAGCCAGGGCCCTGTTCTGCGAGCGGGCCGAGGATGCCTATTACTCTGCCGACTGGAGAGGGGCCAGCCCCGGGATTCGAGAAGGAGATCTCTAGTGCGGGTTGTGATAGCTGGGTGTGGTCGCGTTGGCAGCGATCTGGCTTTGAGCCTTGCCGATGCCGGCCATGACATCTCGGTAGTCGACATCGATTCCGGTGCCTTCCGTCAGCTGGGGAGCGCCTTCAACGGGACTATCCACGAGGGCGCGGCTTTCGACATCAAGGTCTTGCGCGACGCTGGCATCGAGTTTGCGGACGCCTATGCGGCAGTGACCAACGACGACAACGTCAACCTGATGTCGGTGCAAGTCGCAACGCAGGTTTTCGGTGTGCCCAAGACCGTCGCTCGCCTCGATGACCCGCGACGAACCGACGCGTACCGGGCGTTGCGGGTAAACCATGTTGCGGCAAGCAAGCTCACGTCACGCGCCATCCGCGAACAGCTTCTCGATGACGAGTACCAATATCACCTGTCGTTTCTCGGCAGCGGCGTCGAAATGGTCGAAATGATCATGTCTGCGGATGCCGACGGAATGACCGTTGGCGACATCGAAATCGAAGGCAAGCTTCGAGTCGCTGCGGTGCGCCGCGGACTGGACGTCTTGGTCGCCGATACCGAGCTGGTTGTCGAGGAAGATGACCTGCTCATCGCGGCTGGCGTAGAAGGCATCCGGCGCAAAGTACGCCGCTACTGCAAAGCGGGGGAACTGTGAGGATCCTCGTAATCGGCGGTGGCAAGGTCGGGGCCAGCCTGGGACGGACGCTCCATGACGCCGGCCACGTTGTCTCTCTTATCGAAGCCAACCCGGATCGGGCTGAAGACCTGATCGAAGACGTCGATTTCATGGTCTTTCGCGGCGACGGGTCTGACGTCGAATTGCTGCAGGCAGCAGATGTAGAACGGGTCGACTGGGCGGTGGCAGTCACCGGCCAAGATGAGGACAACCTCGTGACCTGCGAATTGGCCCGCACGTTCGGCGCCAAGAACGTGCTGGCGCGGCTCAACAATCCTCTGAATCGTCCGACGTTCGAAGCTCTTGGTGTGCCCGTGGTTGGCGTGACCAGCCTTATGGCCCAGGTGATTTCCCGTGAGGTGGAATTGGTAGACCTGAGTCGTCTTGCGGTCATCGAGGGTGGAGAAGTCAGTCTGGTCGAACGGATCCTGCCCGACGACTACCCACCGACCCAGGTCACTGAGTTGCAGCTGCCCCGCCCGTCTCTGCTCATCACGCTGATCCGAGACGGGCACGCATCTGTTCCGGGGCCCAACACAGTCTTGCGGGGAGGAGACAAGGTCTTGGCAGTGGTGCCGCTGGAAAACGAGAAGGCTTTCTCCGAGACATTTGAGTCGTACGAGGCCAAACAGTGACGGGCCCTTTTCGCCGCAAGGAGACCAGTTGGCTTGATGACGCTCGTGGCGGCATTAGGTCTGTTGGCCTTGAAGCGTTGGTTGTAGTGGCTCTAGTTCTGGTCGCTTTGATTGTGGCATGGATCGCCGTGACGGTGGTGTAGCTTGCTGATCAAGCCGACAGCGGAAGACTTCCAGGTAGTTGGGTTCAACCTCGGACGAATCTCAACCCTGGTAGGGATCGCAGGGTTTGTTCCTCTGTTGTGGGCAATCATCGGGCGGGAATGGGCGCCGGCGTTCTCGTTCTTACTGATGATTGGTCTGTTCCTGGCGATGGGTACGCTCGGCTCGCGGATCAAGACACCGCAGCACCGTCTCGATTGGTCACACGGGATGGTTGTGGTTGCCCTGGCCTGGTTGCTGGTTCCAGCTTTTGCGTCGATCCCGCTGGTGTTGTCTGGCCACTACGCCTCTGTTCTTGATGCGGGGTTCGATGCGATGTCTGGCCTGTCGACCACCGGGCTAGCTCTCGTGCAGGATCTCGATCATCTGGCGTCGTCTCTGAACTTCTGGAGACACCTCCTGCACTTCATCGGCGGGCAGGGAATCATCATCGCGGCATTGTCGATCTTTGCGGGGGGAGGTGCCGTGACCTTGTACCTCGGCGAGGCTCGCGATGAACGGATACTCCCATCGGTGCGGTCCACCGCTCGCTTTATTTGGGCCGCAGCCCTCATGCACCTTGGTGTCGGGGTCATCGTGTTGACCTTCGTTGCCTGGCAAGTACTCGGCTTCGGATTTGTTCGATCTCTGTTCCACGGGCTGATGGTCTTCTTCGCCGCGTTCGATACCGGTGGGTTTGCTGCCCAATCAACAAACCTTGGCTACTACCACTCGCCGATCTTCGAGTTCGTAGCTGCCGTACTCATGGTGGCTGGAACGATGTCATTCGGTGTCCATTACGCCTTGTGGAAACGTCGCTATCGCTCCGTCACCCTCAACCTTGAAACCAGAACCATGCTGGTTACTTTTGGGGTGACTCTGCTGATCACCATCGCCGGTCTTGCCGCCACCGGCGCTTTCACCGACACGCTTGGTCTGACCCGGTACGGCTTCTTCCAACTGTTATCTGCCCACACCGGCACCGGTTTTGCCACGGTCCCTGTCACGGAGCTCGCGGGGTGGAGCGGGTTGGCGTTTGCCGGGATGGCGATTGCGATGTCACTTGGTGGCATGGGTTCATCAACAGCTGGTGGCGTAAAATCCCTCCGCGTCGGCATCACCCTTCGGTCGATTGTTACCCAGGTCAAACAGGTGCTGGTACCCGAAGGCGCTCTGGTTTCTCGTTCCTATCACCAGAACGGGAAGGTACGCCTGACCCCGGAGCTCGCTCAAGCCGCCATGACGGTTTCGCTGCTCTATGTGGCGTTGTATCTCGCAGGCACCGCCGTGGCGCTCCTGTACGGCTACGGCCTGGGCGAGGCATTCTTCGAGTCGATCTCTGCGGGCGCCAACGTCGGGTTGTCCGTCGGGATCACTGACCCGACAATGCCCGCACTCCTGAAGCTCACCTACATCGGTCAGATGTGGCTGGGTCGCCTAGAATTCGTGGCCGTCTTCGCCCTGTTCGGATTCGTCTATTCGACGTGGAGGGGCAAGTGAAACGCCTGGCACTGCTTGTCGTCATGCTGAGTCTTACGGGTGCCCCGGCGGCGTTCGCTCAGGATGGAACCGTTGTCGACGTCGCAGAGCTGCTCGAGAGCCCGACGGCCTTCGTCGGTGAGGTAACCGTCGTCGGTGAGCTGATTGGTGACTACGGATTCCGCAGTGATAGCTCGATGTGGACGCAGCTCAATGGTGACTCCTACGTCTTCGACCCGATCCTGGACGATGGCGCTTTGACCGGCGCCAACGTGGGGGTGGCGGTCCGGATGCCGGCGGCGATCGCGGGACAGCTCGACCCGCCAGGTGGGTACCGGGTTCGTGGCCCGGTCGTAGAAGTAACGGGGATCTGGAAATATCACGATCCGGATCGCGGTGGCGAGTCCTACCTCGACGTGATCGAATTGATCGTCGTCGAGCCCGGGCGGGGGCTGACCGAACACCCGACCTACTTCGTCGGCGCCGCCGGGCTTGTCCTGATAGCGTATGCCGTCGTCATGAGGCGGAGACGATCCTGGATGGCATTCGGCCGCGCCAATTAGCGACATGCCGTCTCAAGGCTAAAATTACCGAAACCGACTTCAAGTGGGAGAATTCTGTGGAGATTTGGCTATACCTTGCCATCGTTGCCGCGCTTGCTGCGCTGGTCCTTGCGATGACATTTGCCCGACAGGTGAACAGCGCTAGCCCTGGCAACGAGCTGATGCAGGAGTTGATGGGCGCTATCCGTGAGGGAGCGATGGCTTTCATCCGCCGTGAGTACACGGCTGTTGCCGGGTTCGTCGCGATCATGGCCGTGCTCATCTATGCGCTGCTGCCTGAATGGGGTCGTCCCTGGGGTGCGATTGCCTACATCTTTGGTGCAGTGCTGTCGGCTCTGGCCGGGTTTATCGGTATGCGCATCGCCACGGCGGCGAACGCTAGGACCGCCGAGGCCGCTCGTGTCGGCGGCATAGACGCCGCATTGCCACTTGCGTTCCGCGGTGGTGGCGTTATGGGCTTCACCGTTGCGGGTCTTGGCCTGCTTGGCCTGAGCCTCGGCTATCTGTTCTTTGAAATCATCCTTGAGGAGCCCCGGTCATTCGAGATCATCACCGCCATTGGCCTAGGTGCTTCCTCGATCGCCCTGTTCTCCCGTGTTGGCGGTGGTATTTACACCAAGGCAGCGGATGTCGGCGCTGACCTGGTCGGCAAGGTTGAAGCGGGGATTCCTGAGGATGATCCCCGCAATCCGGCGACAATCGCCGACAACGTTGGTGACAACGTCGGTGACGTGGCCGGCATGGGAGCCGACCTCTTTGAGAGCTACGTCGGTTCGATGATCGCACCGATAGCCTTTGCGGCGTTTGCCTTCGCCGGTGAGGCGTTCCAGGAGGAGGCGTTCTTCTACCCACTGATGATCGCAACCATCGGCACGTTTGCGTCCATCGTCGGCTCATTCTTCGTGAAGCCTGGCAAAGGAACGCTGGCGGCCGCACTACACCGCGGCACCTATGTAGCAATGGGTCTCACCGTCGCCGGGGTTGCGATTGTGACTCCGTTCTTCTTTGACGACGTCGCCGGTGTCGACAACACCTGGGGTCTGCTCATCTCGGTTGTCGTCGGGTTGTTGGTTGGTTGGTTCATCGGGCAAATCTCGGAGTGGTTCACCAGCGACCACCATCGGGTCGTCAAAGAAATCGCTCGACAATCACAGACAGGGCCGGCAACAGTTGTACTTGAGGGCATCGCAGAAGGGATGCGTTCCGCGGCGTTCTCCGTCATCGTGGTCGCATTCGGCATGCTCGGTGCCTACTGGGGTGGCGAGATGGCCTTCGATGTCGAGCTCGCAGGTATCTACGGCATCGCTATCGCGGCCATCGGTGTCCTTTCGACACTCGGCATGACCGTCTCGGTCGATGCCTACGGCCCGATCGCTGACAACGCAGGTGGAATCGCCGAGATGGCGCATCTTCCCCCAGAGGTCCGAGAGACTACCGATGCCCTCGACTCGCTCGGCAACACCACCGCAGCCGTTGCCAAGGGCTTTGCGATCGCATCAGCGGCTGTGACCGCATTGGCCCTGTTCTTCACCTTCCGCCAGGCCGTAATTACGGCCGGTGGGGACATGGACACGCTCGACATCCTGGAGATACCGGTGATTGTCGGGCTGTTCCTCGGTGGGATGTTCCCCTTCTTGTTCGCTTCAATGACCATCAAGGCCGTCGGGCGGGCCGCCAACCAGATGATCGAGGAAGTGCGGCGCCAGTTCCGTGAGATTCCTGGTCTCCGTGAAGGCCGTGAAGGTGTTAAGCCTGATTACGCCAAGTGTGTCGATATCTCGACCACGTCAGCATTGCGGGAGATGATCGTCCCTGGCTCACTGGCAGTGGCGCTACCGCTGGTTGTTGGGTTTATCAACGTGAAGGCCCTTGGCGGACTGCTGGCCGGTGCTCTTGTGACCGGCTTCCTGTTGGCCATCTTTATGGCTAATTCCGGTGGGGCATGGGACAACGCCAAGAAGTTCATCGAGGCCGGTGCCTACGGGGGCAAGGGCTCCGACGCTCACATGGCTGCCGTCGTTGGCGACACCATCGGCGACCCGTTCAAGGACACGTCTGGCCC
>CAXMRC010000099.1:0-19829 GCA_964195945.1 uncultured Gemmatimonadales bacterium | reverse complement strand
AGGCAAGCCAGGGTTACTGCCGCATTGGCCAGGGAACTTCAACACTCGGTGGCAGAAGATCGCCAGCGAGCCGGGCCGCTCAGCGAAGAGGCCCTTGCTCTGGGTCGGGAGTCCAACGACGACGAGACCCTCGCCGCGTGTCTCCTCGCCCGGCACGACGCGTTGTGGGAACCGGGCACCGGGATCGACCGGGCTCAGCTCGGCGCTGAGATTGCTGCAGCCGGGAAGCGACTCAGTGACTCTGATCGTGTTGCCGAAGGGTTGCTACTTGAGGCCAACGGGCTGCTCGAGTCGGGGTCGGCAGACTTCCGGCGAGTCCTCAGTCGCTGGTTCGGACTTCTCGAAGAGCGCGATGAACCCCGCGATCGCTACATGATCGAGACTCGTCGTGCCGCCGTAGCTCTGCTCGATGGAGACACAGATCGCGCCGAAACTCACATGCTTGAAGCAGCAGGAATCGGCGAGCAGATCCACGAACCCGACACTGGCAACGTACTCATGTCACAGCGGGTCGCGCTGGCCAGGGCTCGCAGTGACACCGACGAACTGAGGGCGCTTGCGGTCGACGCCGTTCAGTGGTGGACCGGAGCACCCGACCTCGCTCATGCCGTGGCAGCCGGTGCCTATGCAGCTGCCGGCGATCTCGACGCATCGGCCCGGGAGGTCGCGGTGGTGGCCGCGTCGGATGCTTGGCAACGCGACAACTCGTATCTTCGGTCGGTTCTCATTGCACATCTCGCGGAAGCGGCCGTTCTCCTCGACAACACTGATCTGTGCCGCCAATTGCTTTCGGCCGTCGAGCACCTCACCGATAGCTGCGGGGTCAATGGAGCAGTCGTTGCGTTCGCGGGTCCGTTTGCACATACCGCAGGCGTTCTCGCCGGCCAGCTTGGCGACCACGAGCGCGCCAGAGCAATGCTGCAGAAATCGGTAGAAACATCACGCCGGCTCGGGGCTGCCGTGTGGGTCCGCGAGGGAGAGGCCGCGCTCCGGCACATCGCAGAGCTGCGAGACGTCGACGGCGGCCCGGGTAGCCAGACACCCGATCTCAAAACTGCAACACTCAGCCGCATCGGGAAGGTCTGGAACGTGTCGCTGGGCGATGAACAGGCAACCCTTCCTCATATGAAAGGACTGGCCGATATCGGCGTTCTCATACGTCAACGTGGGAAGGAGATCTCTGCACTCCAACTCGCCGGGGCACCGTCTCTGCTGGCAAGCAGCGCAGATGCCTTGATCGATCTCGGAGCCCTCGAGGCATATCGGAATCGCCTTGACGAACTCGAGACCGAAATCGACCAAGCGGACGACGATGCAGACATCGGACGCCGAGAGAGTCTTGAAAACGAGCGCGAGCAGATTCTCGCCGAGATCCGGCGAGCAACCGGACTCGGTGGCCGATTGCGCACCAGCCCCAAAGACCCAGCGGAAAGGGCTCGCAAAGCCGTGAGCGCTCGCATTCGAGACGCTATCCGTCGGCTTGATGGGGTTACTCCCCTGCTTGCGGCACATCTGGACCGCTCCATTCAGACCGGTCTCCGCTGCTCATACGAACCTGTCGGCGACGAGGCCGACATCCGCTGGGACATACAAGACTGAAGTTTTCGGCACGCGACCAGATGCAATATGCAAGTGATGTAGCTAGGAGAGGAAGATCAATGAGCGACACGTGGACCGTTAACTATCTGCCGGCGGACGGTGGCCGGATTACTGGGAAGCTCGAGGTTGGCAAGGAACAAGTCCAGTTCAACGGGCTTTATGACTCGTCGAACAAGGAAGTCATCAAGGGCATCCTGGGGGCGGCAGGCGGCTTTGCGGCAAGTGGCGGACATGCGGCGTACGTCCACAACACGGATACCGATTTCACCATCGTGCTGCCGCGAACCGGTATTGCATCAGCCGCGCAAGTCAAAAAGGGCCTGATGAAGCGTGCGGTGATCACGATGAGTGACGGAACCGACTTCGTCTTTGATTACGGCATGCTGTCGCCGAAGAAACTGGTCGCAGCCATTAACGGCTAACAACACAGAGGCACAAGGACGGATGAACCCCTCATTACTCGACGGGTTCGTTTAAGAGCGTGGCGAGAATGTGCTTCTCGTCTCCGGCCAAGAGCAGCCGGTACACCCACCCCCAGTAGTGCTGATGCTCACTACCAAAGCGCAGACACCGTTCCCATTTCTCAATGTAGTTCATGGCGCTGTCGAGGAAGTCCTGGAGCGCAGCTGCCATGCTGTCGCCGTCACCGCCGATGGGCGGACCCTCGACCAGCGTGATACTTACCGCGACGCGCCTTTTGTCGTCGATCGGTGCCATGTGGGGCCGGAACGGAAATCTCTCCTCGAGGCGCTCCTCGAGATCGAGCCTGCTTTCCACCTCGACAATGTCTGTCTTGATCGGTGACGCGGCGCAGTCCAGTTCGACGGGTCGGTGGTGGGCAAGCGCATCGAGGACGTGGCCTATGTCGGGTTGGGGAATCTCGGGTTTGACTGCAAGCAATACCATCGCAGCTTTCCTTGGTGTGGCCCAGCGGTTGGCTGGGGCTTGGTGTACCAGGTCGTTATTCGCATACTGTCGGCACGGGCCGACCCGACTTGAGAGCCAGTCGGATTAGATCACCCAGACACGCTAGTTCTGACCAGGCACATCCAGGTTGATCTCCGATTCAGGGCGGACGTATCGGTGGGTCGGCACCAGTTCCGATGCCCTGCACGCACGGGCAGCCGACCAGACACCCCGTCGCCCCAATACCTACTCCGACAGAACCTCAGCCAACGCCCGCAGAGCTTGAGCGCGGTGCGAGATCTCGTTCTTCTCCCTAGTCGCCATTTCAGCGAACGTCCTATCCCCAACCAGAAACACGGGGTCGTACCCGAAACCATTCGAGCCACGCCGCTCGCGGGTTATCGAGCCTTCCATGATCCCTTCCACAATCAGTTCGTCTCCGGCATCATCGATAAGCACCATCACCGTCCGGAACTGAGCACGTCGATCGATGACGCCCTCCATCTCTTCGAGCAGCTTGTCGACGTTGTCGCTGTACGTCGCATCCGGGCCCGCATACCGTGCCGAGATCACACCAGGTGCTCCACCCAGAGCATCCACTTCGAGTCCGGAGTCGTCGGCAATCACCGCAAACCCGGTCTGCTTACGCACCGAACGTGCCTTGAGTAAGGCGTTGCCTTCTAGCGTCGGCTCCGTCTCTTCGACATCAGGCCACTCGACATCACGCACCAGATCAATGTCGAGTCCTGTTGATTCAAGAACATCGAGAATCTCCCCGATCTTGTGCTCGTTCTTCGAGGCGATGACTACGTGCGACAACTGCACCGGCTAGGCCCGAGCCGACTTCTGGTGTTCAACGAGGCTCCCGATCCCGGCCGCTGCCAGATCCAACATCCGGGTTAGTTCGGCTCTATCGAAGGCAACCCCCTCGGCAGTCCCCTGCACCTCAACATATTTCCCATCGCCGGTCATAACGACGTTGCAATCGGTGTCGGCGCCAACGTCCTCTTTGTACTCAAGATCGAGAAGGACCTCGCCATCGACGATGCCAACCGAAACGGCGGCAATATGCTGAACGATCGGGGACTTCTCAAGCACTCCATCTGCAACAAGCTTGTCGAACGCATCGGCAAGCGCCACCCACGCACCAGTGATGGAAGCTGTTCGGGTGCCGCCATCAGCCTGCAACACATCGCAGTCGATCCTGGCCATGAGCTCCCCCATCGCCTTCTCATCAACAGCGGCTCGCAACGAGCGGCCGATGAGACGCTGGATCTCCTTGGTGCGTCCGCCGCTGATGGAACGGCGCGATACGCGTTCCCTGCTGGATCCAGGGAGCATTGAGTACTCGGCGGTGACCCATCCCTTGCCGGTTCCTCGCATCCACGGTGGCACATCTTGTTCGATCGAAACCGTGCACAGCACTCGGGTCCTGCCCATTTCCACCAGTACCGACCCCGGGGTCATCTCGGTATAGCCACGATGCAGCACCACAGGGCGCAACTCGTCGACCTTTCGGTCCTCTCTCATTTTGTCCTCTATTCGTGTATCAGACTTGGTAAACGTCAGCAGGGGAAGCAACCGCGATCCTGCCCTCGAATTCGGTGCGGGCTTCGCGGATTGACTGCTTGCGATTCAGGGTAGGCCGCAGGTGAGTCAGAATCAGGGCCTCGGCACCTGCTTCTCTTGCGATCGAGCCGGCTTCTGCCGCAGTTAGATGGTGGGCAAACTGGTGCTCGTCTCGCTCTCCCGGTATCGACGCTTCCGCCAGCACGACCGAAACCCCGCGGCACAATTCTGGAAACCCACCATCGGGCCCGGTGTCGGCCGAGTACGCCAGCGAGCGCCCTCCCGCCTCGAAGCGGGTGGCGATTGTTGGAACCGAGTGGGACGTGACGGCAAATCGCAGATCGATAGAGCCGACAACCACGTGGTTGGTGGCACCGACCTCATGAAAGTCGAAGATGTCGTAGAAGATATGGCCTTCACCGGCACCGACGAATTCTGCCAAACGGCTGCCTACTCCCGGGGCGCAGAAAACGGGAAGATTCGTGCGTTCGAATGGCCCGTAGGCCAAGGCGTGGTGCAGGGCAAGAAAATCCACACAGTGGTCCGGGTGCCGGTGCGACAAGACAACCGCATCGAGCTGATCCGGAGCAATCCTCCGCGTCAGTTCCCCGAATGTCCCGAAACCAGCGTCACAGAGAATGTGGGTGTCCGCATGGCTTATGAGGTAGCCCGATGCCGGGTGGTCCGCAGTGGGATAGGTTCCCGAGCTCCCCAATACATCCAGTTGCATTTCGTCACCTACTCCCAAAGAACACGGCCATCCACACACCAGACAACACGATCGATGCCAGCAGCGGAATCCATACGGTCCTTTTCCATAATGCCGCACCGAGACCCGCCGCCGCCACCCAGGATCCCGCGAGAGTTATCAGCCATCCAGCGGGTATCACAGAAAACGACGCACCAATCAACACCCCGACCACCGCGTACATGGCCACGCCCACGATGCCATACATGGTGAGATGATCGGAACGCTCTGGACTAGTCACGGCATCTCAACAAGGGCGACTTCGGAAACGATCAGGTCTCGAATGCGGAATCCACGAAGGTCGGGGGCAGCACCGCTTAACCCCACCACGATGTAGAGCCATTCGGGGTCAAGGGCGCCGGCAACGTCACGAGCGGACGGGAAGGCAGCCGAGTCAGGATGCGAGTGGAACGAGCCGGCGATCGTCCATCCCTGCGCTTCAGCGTGATGGATGGCGCCGAAGTGCTCTTCTGGCGATACCGTGAATCTGACTCGAGACCTGTCGATGTTCGTCGTGGCGTATACCATTCGAGGCCCATCATGGCTATCGAATGCGATCAGTCCGCATGCCTCTTCTGGGAGACAGAATTCTGCATGGGCAACCATCGCCGAATGAATCTGCTCCGGAATCGCGACCCGCTCCCCCATCATCCCAACGGGTCCCGCAGCACCGGTTGGGTCATACACCGGCTGCCACCGCGCCCCCGACACAGCTCGGATGCATCCAATTCGAGAACCTCGATGCCGGCATCGCGCAGCCGACGATTGGTCTCCTGATTCCGCGCGTAGGCGATGACGACACCAGGCTCAATAGCGAGAGTGTTGTTCCCGTCATCCCACTGCTCCCGCAGCTGCCCGATCGCGTCCCCTCCTGTGGAGACAAAGGTGATCTCGTCGAGTCCCAGCGTGGCCCGCAACGCGCTCTCTAGCCCGTCGGCCGGCGCAACAGCAACACCGTCGCCGGCCGCGGTAATGACGTGGACATCTATCTGTTCGAGCAGGCCGGGGAAGACATTGAATGTGGCCCTATCAACCATTGTGAACACTGTGTCGAGATGCATGACCGCCCGGGCCCGACGCAGATGAACGACGATGATGTTCCTCACCGAAGACCCCGCAAAGAGACGCCGCGCCAGCAGCTCTACTGCCGCGGGAGCGGTACGTTCGCCGAGACCGACGATGACAGTGTCCTCAGCCAGCACGAGTACATCGCCGCCTTCGATGCTCGCCGGGTAGTGGTCATCTGGTCCATTGCCGAACCAAACCGGGAAGCTGTGATCGCGGAACCGGGGATGGTGCTGATAGATCTCCCTCATGTATATGGATTCCCGATCGCGAGCAGGCGTTGCCAGCACATTCAGAACCAAACCATCGTTCACCCACGACGCGTTGTCCCGCATGAAGAGAAGGTTGGGGAGAGGCCGCAACACGTAGTGGAACCGATCTGAAATCAAGTCGGCGAAGAGAGAATCGACGCCCCACTCCGGAAGCTCTCGCTCCAAAAGGCCCCCAAGAAGAACATCGACTACACGATCGCAGTGGGCTTCTCGCATCGTCGCCCGGAGACGTTCGGCGACACGGGCTCCGCAACGGGCAGGAGTAATGATGTCGTCGATAATCTGACCCTTGATATCGTCGATCTTGAGGACATCGCGCAGCAGATCCTCGAAATACAGCACGTCAACGCCGCGGTCGGTCATGATTGCTGTGAACCGATCATGCTCTTGCTGGGCTCGCTCCAACCACAGCAAGTCGTCAAAGAGCAGCGCCTCTTTGTTCTCCGGTGTGATCCGGGCGATCTCAATGCCGGGCCGGTGCACAATCACAGTACGCAGGCGCCCGATTTCACTACTGATGTTGGTCGTGTCCATCGAGTGCGGACGATAGCCGGACCCTCGAGCGGCCTGCGCAGCTCGCTTCCCACGCGGAAGAACCCGGAGCATCTTCGGTTTTTGCCCTTTTGGGCAATGACCGCTGCGATAGGACCAAATCGCAGATCTCCGGGTTCCGGTGGTCCGAGTTGGAGTCGCCACCTCAAATGGAGCGGCTAATCCGAAATAACCGAGTAGCCGTTAGCGCTCGGCCACCTCCAGGGTCCCATAAAGACTTTCAGATAATATTTGGACCACCTCCTCTCTCTGGTAAATGCATTCTGGCACACGCCGGAGCGAAACGGGACGAATCGTCAAATACTTGCTCGAAATGGTCTGCAGAATAAATCACCTGCGAACTACAGAATCCACGGGTATGCTCTCGGCCACGCATGGCGACCTACCCCGCCCTGCTATTACCGGAGGTAACCAGACATGACTACCACGAAGCGGTACCGCCTTTTGTTGGCGCTTCTCGCTGCATTCGCACTAATTGCTGCGGCATGTAGCGACGACACGAGCGCGACAACAACAGCGGCACCCACAACTACTGCAGCACCCACGACAACAGCGGCGCCAACGACAACGGCCGCGCCCGCGACAACGGCCGCGCCCGCAACGACAACGGAAGCTCCGGCATTCGAGGCTCTCTATGACGGTGAACTGACCATCGGCTACGTATTGCCGTCGACGGGTGGCCTTTCAGTCATCATCGATGCACTGGTGAAGCCGATAGAAATGGCTTTCGCGGAGATGGCTGCCGCCGGCAACAACAGCATCGTTGTCATCCCGACCGACAGCGGAACCGATTCTCAAGTTGCTTCGGCATCCGTCGAGCAACTCATCAACGACGAAGTAGACGCCATCATCGGCCCCGCAAGTACCGGCATCTCTTTGTCGGTCATCGACCGGATCACCGGTAGCGAGATTCCGATGTGCTCCCCGTCAAACACGGGTGCGATCTTCACCACTTATGACGACGGTGGCTACTACTTCCGCACCGCACCGCCAGATAACCTTCAGGGTGTTGTGCATGCCGACGTGATCACCGATGACGGCGCATCCAGTGTTGCCATTGCGTTCCGGGGCGATGAGTACGGTCGCGGCCTAGCCAACGCCGTCAAGGATCAGCTCGAGGCCAATGGTGTAACGGTTGGTGCTTTTGTCGAGTTCGACAAGGACGGCACGAGCTTCGATGCTGAAGCCGCCCAAATCGCCGCCGCCGGCGTCGACGCTATCTCGTTGATCCCGTTCGCTGAGGGTGCCGCCTTCGTGCAGGCGCTTATCGAGGCGGGTGCGGGACCGGCTGACATTCAGCTGTATGTGGCCGACGGCTTCAAGGACAGCGTGACCGCTGAAGCTATCGATCCGAACAACTTGGCCGTCCTCGACGGAGCGCGTGGGACTTACCCGTCGTTGGCACCGCCCGATGGTGAGGCAACGTTCACCGATCGCTTTGCGGCTTTCGCACCCGACATCCCGACGATCTTCTCGTCGCACTCGTTCGACTGTGCAACGTTGCTCGTTCTGGCGGCTGAGTCTGCCGGTTCAACCAACTCTGTCGACATCGCAGCCGCGGTGAACGATGTGACCTTGGGCGGAGAAAAGTGCTCCTCGTACGCGTCATGCCATGCTCTTCTGCAGGCAGGCGTTGACATCGATTACGACGGCGCCAGCGGACCGCTGGACTTCGTTCCAGCCGGTGAGCCGGGTGCAGGCGCGTATGACATTTTCACCTATGACGCCACTGGTGCAGCCAATACCGACGAGACCGTCAGCGTCCCGTAGCGGATAATGACAGTTGATTGAACGAAGGGGCCCGACTCGTGTCGGGCCCCTTCTCTTTGTGTTCAATTCGATCCAGATCTACTCGACACGACCCAGCGTGCCGAGGTACAGATCTATCACCTTGGGATCATGGAGTAGATCCTGGCCCGAACCCGTGTGGGCATTCTTGCCCTGTTCGAGCACGTAGGCACGATCACAGATCTGGAGACAGCGTCGTGCGTTCTGCTCAACCATGATTATCGACACCCCCGTGTCACAGATCTGACGGACTCGTTCAAAAACAAGGTCTTGGTTGGCTGGCGATAGACCTGCCGAAGGCTCATCGAGCAGGATCACCCGAGGATCCATCATCAGCGCCCGACTCATGGCCAGCATCTGTCGCTCACCACCGGAAAGGAATCCAGCTCGCTGTGCCCTGCGGTCGGCAAGGAGCGGGAACAGCTCGTGAACAGCGGCAAGACGCTCACTCCAGGCGTCCGGCCGGAGATACAAACCCATACGCAGGTTCTCTTCGACGGTCAGGGTGCCGAATACGTTCTCACGTTGTGGCACATATCCGACGCCTCTGGCGACGAGCTCGTGTGCGGCCGAGTTGCTGATGTCCTCGTCATCAAGAAGCACCGTACCCTGGCGCACCGGCACCAGGCCGAAGATGGCTTTGACAAGGGTCGACTTCCCCGCTCCATTGGGTCCGATGATGCCGACGAGTTCACCGTCGCCAAGCGTCAAGTCCACCCCGGTCAGAATGTCGACGCCTGGTAGATAACCGGCAACCACGCCCTCAGCAGTGAGCGTCGGTTCGAAGTCTTTCATGGCTTCTCCCCATGATGCAGACCGAGGTATGCATCGATGACATCGTGGTTTGCGGCAATATGCGCCGGGGGACCTTCTGCAATTACCCCGCCCTGGCTCATCACCACCACCCAATCGCTGATCTCCTGAACGACGTCCATGTCATGCTCGATGAACACAACGGTCTTGCCTTCGTCTCGCAACGCCGAGATATGGCCAAGGAGCGATTCGGTTAGGACCGGGTTTACGCCTGCCATTGGCTCATCAAGCATGATGACCTCGGGTTCGACCATCAGGGCTCGCGCCATCTCCAAGAGCTTGCGCTGACCACCAGAGAGACTTCCGGCGTACTCGTCTGCCATGTGATCGAGGCCGAATCGCTGCAACGACGTCATCGCCCTTGCTTCATTGGCAGCTTCGATTTGACGCCATCGCCCAAATAGACCACCCCAGAAACTCTCTCCTACCTGATCCTTTGCAGCAACCAGCATGTTCTCCAACACCGTCAGCCTGGCCAAGGACTTAGTCAGCTGGAAAGTTCGCACCATCCCAAGACGAGCGACACGGAACGACGGGACACCAACCAGCGCACCCCCGTTGAGGTGCCAATGGCCCTCTTGCGGATGGTCAAACCCTGTCAGTAGATTGAACAACGTCGTCTTTCCCGCCCCGTTGGGGCCGATGAGCGAGGTGATGGTGCCGCGTTGAATCTCGAGACGTTCGACGCTGACTGCTTGCAAACCGCCGAAGGACCGCCGCACGCCTTCAATCGCCAGGATTGGATCGGGTTTAGCTACTCCCGGCTCGCGGGCGACGTTGTCGAGGATGCCCGGATTACTGGCCATCGATCAGCATCTCCTCGTGGCTCCCAAACAAACCCTGGGGGCGGAAGATCATCAGCCACATGAGGCCCATACCAAACAAAGCGAAACGGATGGGGCCGATGTCCGTCGCTTCGAACCAGCCAAAGAACCACCCATTGAGGATGGCGTCCGTCATGAACCCATCTAGGAGTTTGAAAAGGAACCAGAAAATCATCGACCCCGTGATCGGTCCCAAGAGAGTACCGGGCCCACCCAGGATCACGACTGTGAACGCGTAGAAGGTCAAAAGCGGAATGTACGTGTCGGGGGTGACATTCTGCTGGTCGATAGCGAGGAACATGCCGGCAAGCGCTCCGATGGCTCCACCAACCATCAGGCTCTGCAGCTTATAGCCAAAGACATTCTTGCCAAGGCTGAGAGCAGCATCCTCGTCCTCTCGGATCGCCCGGATGGTCCGTCCCCACGGACTGCGTGTCAGCTTCCACATGAACAGCGCAACAACGGTCACCAGACCCCAGCCAAGCATCATGACCCACACGGTTCGCTCGTCGAAGCGGAACCTCCCCAGGCCGTATAGACCGACTGGAATCGGGTTCAGGTCGTGGAACTCATCGGCGAACGACTGGATGCCAAGTATGCCCTTGGTTAGGGGCTCGGCCCATGACGACCTCACAATGAGACGGAGGATCTCACCAGCGGCGATAGTGACGATGGCCAGGTAGTCGGCACGAAGGCGCAGGGTCGGGATCCCGAGGAGCAGTCCCAGTATCAACGCCAGGATGATGCCTACGACAACTCCCAGCCACAGCGATCCGCCCCGGTCAACGGTGATGGCCATGCCGTAGGCCCCGACCATCATCGAAGCTACATGTCCGAAGTTGAGCAGCCCGGTGTAGCCGAATTGGAGGTTGAGACCCATCGCAGATAGGGCGTATGCCGCAGCGGGGACACCCACCGCTGCCCTTCCCGCGTCAATGAGGATCTTTAGCCAGTCCATCAGCCGATTCTTTCTTTTGTGCCGAGCAAACCCTGCGGACGCACCAGCAACATCACAACAAGGATGCCAAGTGCCACCGCGGTCTTGAACTCGACCGGTATCACCAGGGTGCTCATCTCGATGGCGACCCCGACAACGAACCCGCCGAGCATCGCACCGAATGCCGTCCCCAGCCCTCCCAGAATGACCGCAGCGAAGATAAGCAGCAGCAACTTAGCTCCCATATCCCATTGCACTTGCTCAGAGATACCGAACATGACACCACCAAGGCCGGCCAGACCGGCTCCGACAACCCAGGTCACCAGAATCACCCGGGAAACGTCGATACCCGACGACTCTGCAAGGTCGGCGTTGTCCGCCACCGCTCGCATCGCGGTCCCGAGTTTGGTACGAGTTAGGAAGAGGCCTATGAGGGCAAGAACCGTCACCGTGAATCCGATGATGGCAAGATTCTTTGGGACCGTGGTGATCCCAAGAATGTGCATGTCGTTTTGGATCGCATAGTTCCGATACGGTCGTGGCAGGCCACTAAACGCAACAAGGATTCCGTATCGAATGACAAACGAGAGCCCAATCGACACCACAATGAGAGCGACAAGCCCGGTGCTCCGTCTTCGCAGAGGGCGCCACAAAGCTGCCTCTTGAAGACCGCCGAAGCCGGCCACGAGCAGGATGGCCGGTATAGCGGCAATCAGGATATGCCAGCCGGGGCCAATCGACGAGGAACTGAACAAGTACGCGCTGACGGCTCCGAGAGTTACCAAGTCGCCGTGGGCAAAGTTGACGAGACCGGTGACTCCGAACACAAGCGAAAGACCCACCGAAGACAGGGCAATAATCGCCCCCAGTTTCAGGCCGATCACGAACAACGACCCGACCCGGTTCCAGGTGCTGACCCCGGAGACAAGACCTGGTCCGAGATTGAACCGGGCGGTCTTGTTCTGGTCGGCACGTACGGACACTGCTGGCAGTTCGAATCGCTCCGGGTCAGTGAGCGCGACTCCGTCAGGAAGCGAATCGACGTTGAGCCGAACGACGTATTCTCCAGCGCCTGGCACAGGTATCTCCCAGTCGCCGTTCTGATCAGATTCCGCGGTACCGACGACGGCACCAGCCTGTTCAACCGTGATGGTCACGCCCGCAACAGCTTCGCGGTCATCAGCATCGATCTTTTCGAGGGTCCCCCCGATCGTCTCGTTCTCGGCAAAGGCGACGAGGGGCATGGCGATCACAGCCAAAAAGGCGATCGCGGCTAGAAAAACGGAACGGAGTCTTGTGTGCAAGGTGCGTCGAGCATAGTTCGGCACAGGTCGCGAAACACAACCACGCGATGGTCGGGTCGGGTCGGCAGAGTTGAAAGGGCCGTTACCCCCCTGACTTGATGCCGAACAAGTTCGATGGAGCTAGGTGCTTCGCGTTGGGTCCGGTACAAATTCTTGTAGAGATGGGCGAAGCCGCTCAATCGCATCGACCACTTTTAGCCACAGATCGTCGATGCCGTCTGTCTTGCCAGCTTTCGCCGCCATCTCAACTGCGTATGCCGCCTGCTGTGAATCCTCGGCGGTCATCTGGCCGCATGCTCCTTTGAGCTGATGCGCAACCTTGCCAAGAGACTCAAGTTCGCTCGACTGGAGTGCGCTGTCGCCGTCTGCGACAAGAGCAGCCGCCTCTTCTAAGAATATGCTGACAATCTCCGCCAGGAAGGCGGGATCATCACCAAATTGCGCCACTACCTGTTCTCTGTCAAATACCACGTACTCTGCCTCCGACTCTGCGTCTTGAGCTACGATTTGCGTTGGTTGCACGCCACCGGCCATCTGTTCAACGGTCACGAACAACTCCTCGGGGCGGAACGGTTTCGATACATAAGCGTCCATTCCTCCTTCGAGACAGCGCGCTTCGTCACCTGCCATGGCGTGAGCAGTCAAAGCAATGATGGGGATTCGGCTGTCCGAGCCTGCTTCAAGGTCACGGATCTCCGCAGCTGCACCGAATCCGTCGAGTTCTGGCATCTGGATATCCATGAGGATGATGTCGAATTCGCTGGCGCGGAAAGCCGCGACGGCTTTGCGGCCATCATCAACCACCGTTATGTCGTGACCGCGACGAGCTAGGAGACGTACCGCAAGTTTCTGATTGATCGGCGAATCCTCTGCGAGCAAGATGCGCAGTTCCTTGCGTCTCTCCCTGAGCCAGTGCCGTGTGATCATTTCGCCGTCGTCCACGCCTTCGGTGGTGACAAGCAATAGCGCCTCGACCAGGCTGCCCGGCTCGATGGGTTCGGCGAGATAGGCTTTGAATCCGAGCCGCCGGTAGCGACTCGCGATTCCACGTTGACCACTGGGTACAAGAGCCACCGTCGGAACCTTGCCGACAATCCCGGTTCTTACCAGATCTTCGGCTGCGATCGCAGAGCGATCTGAGCTTGCGAGAACAATTGCGTCGAACGGGAAACTTGATGACTCGACCCATCGAACAGCTTCGTCGACGTTGCCGACAACCGTCGCGACCATGCCGCGCCGGTTGATCGTCGTTGCAACTTGTAGACCATGCGTTTCGATGTCGGCGATTACGAGAACTGCGGCTTCGCCCGAATCGCCGTGATGAACCGGCTGAACAGCAGCGGAGTCGATGTGCCCAAGCGGCACCTCGAATGAGAAGGTGCTGCCTCTGCCGACAACGCTGGTCGCCGTAAGCTGGCCGCCCATCATCTCGACCAACTCTGAGGTAATGGCGAGACCGAGCCCGGTTCCTCCGTATTTGCGAGAGGTACTCGAATCGGCCTGAGAGAACGCTTCGAAGATGGCGTCGAGACGTTCTTCTGGAATTCCGATTCCGGTATCGATGACTTCGAACCGGATCAGATACTTGGAGTCGTCCGTCGCCGCCGACGAAACCCGCATGGTGATACCGCCCACGTGAGTGAATTTCACGGCGTTACCGATGAGATTGAACAATATCTGCCGGACTCGTCCTGGGTCGCCGCTGAATCCGTGCGGAAGATCTGGATCGATGTCCGCTTCAAGGGTTATCCCCTGTTCGCGAGTTCGAACGGACATGGTTCTAACAGTGTCGGCGACTGTATCGCGCAGGCTGAACGAAATCTTCTCGAGGGAGAGCCCACCTGATTCGATCTTGGCGAGATCGAGAATGTCGTTGATCAGGTCTAACAGGGCGTTGGATGCTTGAGCCACGGTCGTGAGATAGTCGCGCTGTTCCACGGTGAGCTCGGTGAGCAACGCTAGATCCGTCATGCCCAGGATGGCGTTCATCGGGGTTCGGATTTCGTGGCTCATATTGGCCAGGAATTGTGACTTGGCAACGTTGGCGACTTCGGCGGCGTCTTTTGCGGCTCGTAGCTCCTCAGCTGCTTTCTGTCGTTCTGTCACGTCCCGGGATACAACCTGGTATTCCAGCGGAAGACCGCTATCGGCATCGCGCACCAGGCGGGCGCTGCCCTCCAACCACACATAGTGACCGTCGATGTGACGTATCCGATAGGTTGCGTGGGATGGCTCATCACCTTGAGGCATCACGAATTCTCGATAGGAGGCAGCGTCGTCGGGATGGACAAGTTCCGTCGTATCGATGTCGAGGAGAACGTTTGGCTCATATCCAAGAATCGTTTTCACCGACGGTGACACATAGCTTATGTATCCGTATAGGCCGCGCCGCGAGATGATGTCGGTCGAGTTCTCGGCAAGAAGGCGGAAACGCTCCTCACTGGACCGCAGCGCTTCCTCTGCCATTTTGCGCTCATCGATCGGCCGGGCGGAGATGACGAAAGCATTTGCGGGCGGATCAGCCAAGCGATTGGCTCCGATCGACTCGAAGTAGCGCCACGTGCCGTCTTTGTGGCGGATCCGGTGTTGAATGGTCCCTGTACTTGCGCCGCGCGGGGTGGCCAACCCCGCCTCAAAAACCTTCCCAACATCTTCAGGGTGCATGAACTCGACGGCTTCTCGCCCAACGATTTCCTCAATCGACCAACCAAGATGCTCTGTTATGGAGGGGCTGGCGAAGCGGAAGACTCCTTTCTCGTCAAGTGTGATGATCAAATCCGAAGTCGCCTCCAGAATGACTTGGAGACGGGATCGACTGCGGTCGAGGGCCCGTGCCAGCTGATCACGATCAGTGACGTCGGTTGCAACACCGATCACTTGCGTCACCTCGCCGCCGTCCAAATGCGGGCTAAGCCGCATCTGCCAGCGACGACCGAACGCCAATAGAGTGTCGGTGGGACTCTGCCCAGCCTGCGCAGCCTCGTACAACTCTTTCCAGCCGGCAACCTCTGCAAAGTCGTCAGCCGTCATCCCAGTTAGACCATCCTCGTTCAGCCCGAGGAGCGTCAGGTCTCGACCTGCTGAGAAGGAAAACATGCCGTCACGATCTATCGAGAAGAGGACGACAGGTGCCTCGGCTACGACGGCGCTCAGTGTCTCGTCGCTGATATCTACCGGTAGCGGGTCACGGACCGAATCGAAACGATGTATCAATCGCGCGGCGGTCTCCACGAGCGGCTGTAGCGGGATCATCTGGGCGGGTAGCACGCCGTCAAGTATGAGAACGCCCCGAACGCTATTGCCTGCGAGAAGCGGCTGGCACAGCAAACCGGATCCGCTGCCATCAATCGTGAGAGAACGACTAGCCAACGACCGGTGAACCAACTCCAGATCTCCACAGTCCCATGGCAGGTCAACGACGGCGTACGGCTGAACGCTGGTACCTCCGTCGATCTCGGCAACGATCGTGCCTATGTAGCCGCCTGAGGCATCAACCAATCCGACAAGGGTCTCGAGAAGACTCGAAAAGAGCGGACGAGGCTCGACGGCGTTGAGGAAGTCGTTCTGTGCTTGAGCGATGGCATTCGCCAGCGACAGTTGCCAACGCAGTTGTTCGTCTGAGTCGCCCTCGGACACACTTGAGCTGTAGTCGAATACGGCCATCTATTTGATGTCGGCAGAATGGACCCATGGTTGAGTCTTAACCGGCGCCTTGCTCACGCTCTGTAGGCTTATCTCTGGAGGCTAAGGAGGAATCGTGAGGCTCATCGAGTGTGTTCCAAACTTCAGCGAGGGTCGCGATCAGGCGGCTATTGACGCGATCACCGCACAAATCTCGGCTGTGGCTGGTGTCGAGCTACTAGACGTTGACGCCGGATCCGATACAAATCGGACTGTGGTGACCTTTGTCGGAAGCCCTGAGAATGCAGCCGAGGCTGCCTTCCAGGCGATCGCCAAAGCGAACGAGCTAATCGACATGCGATCTCATAGCGGGGCGCATCCGCGAATGGGCGCAACCGACGTTTGCCCCTTCGTTCCGGTTGCGGGCGTGACCATGGAAGAATGCGCAGACCTGGCGAGAGCCCTAGCAGCGCGGGTCGGCACCGAGTTGGGTGTCCCCGTCTATCTGTACGAGCATGCCGCTCCGGCGGGGCGTCGCTCGCTGGCCGATGCCAGGCGGGGCGAGTATGAGGGTCTTGCCGATCGGCCGGACCGACCCGACTTTGGACCCGACACAAATCCGGTTAGCGGAGCCACTGCCATTGGGGCTAGAGAGTTTCTGATCGCCTACAACGTCAATTTGAACACGAAGGATCGACGCTTGGCTCACCAGGTCGCCCAGGCCGTTCGGGAATTGGGAACACCGCAACGTGACGAAAGCGGCAAGATCGTCAAGGACGACGCGGGCAAGACGGTTTTCATCCCGGGCCGATTCAAAGAGTGCAAGGCAGTTGGCTGGTTCCTTCCCGAATATGGCCGGTCGCAGGTGTCGATCAACCTCACCGACTTCAATGTGACGTCCGTCCACGCCGTGTTCGACGCTTGTCGCGAGGAAGCTGCCAAGCGCGGGATGCGGGTCACCGGCAGCGAACTGGTAGGGCTCATCCCACGCTCTGCTCTCCTCACCGCAGGAGATCACTATTTGAGCCAGCAAGGCAAAACATCCGGTGTTCCTGAAGCTGAACGAATCCACGCCGCGGTGCTGTCGCTTGGCCTCAACGAGCTGGCGCCGTTCGATCCGCTTGAGAAGATCGTGGAATATCGGTACGGCGGAGGCAGCGAAGATCTGCCCGCGCGGACCGTGAGCCGATTCCTCGATGAGCTATCGGGAGACTCCCCTGCCCCCGGCGGTGGCAGCGTTGCCGCTCTCTGCGGAGCATTGGGCGGATCGCTAACTTCGATGGTCGCTGCCCTGACCCATTCCAAGAAGGGTTGGGAAGATCAACGGAGTCGTATGGAAGCGCTCGGTCGAGAGGCGCAACAGCTAAAAGATTGGTTCACCGCTGCGGTCGATCGCGACACCGATGCATTCAACGCGGTGCTGGCGGCGGTTCGACTCCCCAGGAAGACCGACGAGGACCTTGCCCGTAGATCAGATGCGATGGACAGGGCCAACCTTGCGGCAGCCACGGTTCCTCTCGAGGTCATGGAACATGCGGTAACCGCACTCGGATTGGCGCGAGAAACTGCTTCTGATGGCAACCCCAATTCGATTTCCGATGCGGGGGTGGCGGGGATCTGCGCCATGGCGGCAGCGGCAGGGGCCTCGCTCAATGTTCGGATCAACATGTCGCAGCTGGGTTCTAGTGAAGAAGCACAGTTGATGGCGAGACATGATGCAGCGCTGAATGAGGCAGAGAAGTTGGCCGCAGCCATAATAACTGTCGTTAACCGGGCGCTCACCGACCACTAGGGTGATCCGATGACAGGGTCCTTCGAAGATTTCAGAACGTCCTTCTCGTATGGCTCACGATCCGACATTTCCTTCAAGTTCCTGAAATCAATGTCTGACGAAGATGCCGCTGGCTTCTTCCAGCAACTGTTGATCGAGGTCGGGGCTGCATACGACACAGGGGATGTGTCTCAGATTCTCGAGCTTGCCTACCAGACCCAGATCTCCGGATACGAGCCGGATCCCGAGCATCCATCGCGTTGGAGCTACGAAGACCGGCCATTCGTGAAGCTACCCAAACCACTCAACGAGTCGCGCGTGGGACTCCTTACGTCAAGCGGCCATTTCGTTGCCGGCGCTGATCCAGAGCCGTTTGGGGTCGAGAACATGACCCAGAGCGAAGCTGAGGGGCGCATCGGTGAATTCCTCCGTGAGACTCCCGTCCTCTCTTCGATACCTCGCAACACACCACGAGATCAGCTCGTTGTTCGACACGGCGGTTACGACACCAGGTCCGTGGTGCTGGACTTCAACGTCAGCTTTCCCAGGGATGCCCTTGTCGCGGCAGAAGAGGCGGGGCGAATCGGTGAACTTGATGAGACGTTGTATTCGTTCCCGGGGGCTACCGCCCAGGGAAGGGTCAAGAAGGTCGCACCAGCGTGGGTGGAGCAGATCAGCGGGGACTCAATCGATGTGATGCTCTTGGTACCCGTCTGACCGGTTTGCCACGTGTCGGTCGGACATGTCGCAAGGGAGTTCGAGAGTCGGGGCATTCCCACCGTGTCTGTGTACGTGCGGTCGTTCCGCCATGTGGCAGAGCGGATGGGTGTGCCACGGACGTTGGTTACCAGACATCCGATGGGTCGTACGATGGGTGCGCCCGGTGACACCGCACGACATTCAGTGGTGCTCGAAGCCGCCTTTGCATTGCTCGAGTCCGCCGTCGCGGGTGGCGCTCTGTTAGAACTCGAGGAACAATTCAAGCCCGGCAGTATGCGTTAGTCTTCCCGGCTCCAGTCGGCGGCCTCCACCTCTGCCGCAAAACCGTCAAGATCACAGGCCGTCGGTTCGGATTCCCATACGTGAACACCGGACAACAGTTCCCGGAATTTCTTCTTCTGACCTTCACCGACAACCACAGCGATCGGCGTATCGTCAGAGAGGACCCCTTGGGATCGTTTTAGAATTGCCCGATGCTGGGGGCTTTCTAGATCCAACTGGAACACGACACCATGTGCGGCGTGCACCATCTCGCATTCGTTGTCCATGATCGGACAGACATTGCCTGACTCGGGTCCGTGGCAAATAATCACTGGATGCCCAAGCTTCTCCAAGAAGTCGCGGTCGAACTCTCCGTTGGCCGGGGTTACATCGAGAATGATTCCTTCTGAGTCCATTCGATCCTCTATCCGGTGCACTAATAGATATTGTCCGTGCGGATCGCGGATTGGATCAGGGTCGAAAGACCCGGATCTTCAGCTTCCTACATCTCCAAGAAGGGTCAGATGCCGAAGCACTATTCGGTTTCCTCCTGGAGCACGATGGGGCCCTGCCTGTCTCTGTGTTTGCCGTTTATCGATGAATAGAACTCGCGGATAACTTCGACGTCGGCAGCGATATTGCCGGTCGGATGCAGTGTCGGGCCGAGTCCGGCGACTTTGTGCTCGAAGTCCACGAAGGCGAATACGATTGGCACCTCGGCAGCCACGGCAATCCGGTAAAAACCGGACCGCCAAAATCCGGCCCACTTTCGGGTTCCTTCGGGGGCGACGACGAGTGCCATCCGGTCACTGGCAGCAAACTCGGCGACCATTTGTTCAACCAGACCTTGGCCGGAATCCCTATCAAGGGGAACAATCCCGAGTCGACGCATCAGCGTTCCGAAAGGCCATCTCACCAGGCTCTGCTTCCCGATGACGCGACCCGGCAGCCGGAAGTGAGACATAACCGCGAGGAACACGACAAAGTCCCAGTTGGAGGTATGGGGAGCGCCGATGGCCACGAACTTGGAGAACGAAGGGGTTTCGCCGGTGAAACCCCAACCCCGCAACCGCATGAGT
>CAXMRC010000098.1:0-5259 GCA_964195945.1 uncultured Gemmatimonadales bacterium | reverse complement strand
ATTGGCGCCGTCCTGGCGCTGTGGTCGGGATCGCGGGTGCTTCGGGTGATGATCCAAGCAATCACCATCGCCTACGACCTCGAGGACCACCGCACCTGGTGGCAACACCGGCTCCTGGGACTCGGGCTCACCGCGGCCGGGGTGCTCACGCTCGCCGTCGTCCTCCCCCTGCTGATCGTGGGGCCGGAAGCCGGTGCCGCACTGGCCGACAACCTCGGCCTTGGCAGCATTTTCGATACGTTGTGGCGTGTTCTCTACTTCCCAGTGGTGATATCCCTCGGGCTTTCCGTTCTAGCGTGGGTCTATCACTTCGTGCCACCCCACTCCACCCCCTGGCGCCGTGACGTTCCAGGCGCGATCCTCGCCTTCCTCGTGTGGTTCGTCGGCAGCTTCGGCTTGCGGGTCTATGCGACCAACTTCATCGAGTCCGACTCGGCATACAGCTACTTCGGCACTCCGCTGGTCCTGTTGCTGTGGATCTACCTAAGCGCAGTCGCCTTGCTTGTCGGCGCCGAGTTCAATGCCGAAATCGAAAAGCTGTGGCCGGGCAACAACGCCACGACGGACCGCAACACGCCTGGGTTGACGGTCGACCTAGACGGGGAATCCGCAGACTCCGCTCAACAAGGCAGTGACGGCGGCAACTGAAGCTGAGGCCGACTTCACAAAGCCTCAGGAGACCGCAGCGATTGCACCCGCCAGACTCATCGTCACGTCCGCAAGGCCCTGGCCTCCTGGCCGCTCGAACTCGGGGAGGCTTCCGAAAGACGCCGTCGCTGCGAGGGCCTATCGTCCACTCACTCGCAGGGGCGCCCGGTTGCGGAAGCGTCGACGCTCGATGAGGCACCGCGTGGGTACCACCGAGTTCCGACAGACTCGAACAAGAGCTTCGGCGCAGCTAGCAAACCCTCACATCTGACCGCCCGACACCACGCGTACCCTGAACCATTTCCTCGCGCCGCGTCAGGTTGCGGCTGCCTCGCGGCGGCGGGCAATCCACTCGATCACAGCCGACCACAACGCCATCGCCAGCCCGACATGGGCAACGATCAGAATCGCGGCAACCGCCCACCATTGTGAGATATCGGGGAAGATCATCCGGGTCACACCGCCGAGGATCCAGATCGCGGCTCCCACCACAATCATGTGAATGCGGGTTGTCCGGTCGGGAAGCCACCGCCGCTTGGTAGTTGGTTGCCCGCTCATGAGTGCATCGCCACCGCTAGAGCGACCAACCCAACAACAGCGACCAACGTCCCCACTGCGGCAAAGACGCCAAGTGCGATCCGGACTGTTCTTGCTCTTGTACTCATTTCTTGTTCCTTTCAGTTCATCCGACGCAACGGCCGGAATTCGAATTTGCGAGCTACTCAGTCACCAGGGCGTCGCGGACCGGGGCTTCGGCGATGTCGAGAGTGGGCAACCCGCTAGCAACAACCGCACCCACCGTCACGATCGCAAGCCAGATCCAGACACCCAGGCTTGAGAACTTGGTCTCAAGAGGCATCTCAAAGAAGATCATTCCGGTGATCGACTCAACCAAAAGCGTCGCCGGCACCGACAGGACCAGCGCAACCGCCCAACTGGCCAAGCTGAGAGCTAGTGCCTCGGCCATCAAGACCCGCATCACCGTGGAGGTGCCGGCGCCAATCGCCCGCATCACACCGATCTCACGACGCCGTTCCAGAACCCCAGTGGCGATGGTCTCAAGAAGTCCAAGTCCTCCGACTACCGCTATCAGCCCGGCCACGGCAAGCAGCATGCCGACGAGGATGAAGAGGTGATCGTCGAGGGCCTCTCTCCCGCTGTCTGCGGAGGCGGTAGCGATGACCGCAATCCCCGCATGGTCCAGTCCGGCCTCGGCGGCCTCAATCACCGAAGAGACGTCATAGTCCGAGGCAATGATCAGTCGGTTGGTCACCCCTGCCGGAGCCACGTCGGGCGGCAGCGTCTCAACGAAACCTGCACCGGCCTCGCCTGCACCAAGGCGGCGGGTGATTCCGACCACATTCCAATCAGATGAGGTACCGCCGATATCAAGACTGACCGTCGAACCTACCGGCAGGGCGGGATCGTTAACCAGATGGGTCACCACGAGCGAGCCGGTTTCTCCGGGCTGCAATGCACGGCCCTCTTCCATCGGGAAGGAGAGCATCGAGGTCGGCGTAGGGATGGCGTAAATGGGGAAACGACTGCCGACTCCTTCGCCGGTCTTCACCTGGGCGATGACGCTCATCCAATACTCGACACTCTCGACCTCTGAAATGCCGTCAAGCGCAGACTCGACCGCTTCGATCGGGTAGGCCCGGTCGAGTCCGATTTCGGCTTGGTACGCACGGGTTTCGGCGAACTCAGCATCGACCGCGGCGTCCCAGGCGACCCCGGTGTTGAGGGCGACCATGAACGCGGCTCCGCCAACCGCCAAAGCCAACACTGTGAGCACGGTTCGGCCTGGAACTCGCCAGGCATTGCGCACCCCCAAGGCCAAGGCCGGGTCGAGCAGGCGTCTTCTCCCGACGCGAACCTTGGGGGTGGGCCGCGACTCGTCGATGGCGGCACGCACGGTGCTCGCTGCCGCCCGGGAGATGGGGACCAGCGCCGCCAGCAGTGGCACCGCCACACCCACGGTCAACTGAAGCGGGATAACCCAGCCCGCAGGTGAGGCGTTGGTGATGTCGATGTTGAGCAGTCCGGCCGCAAAAGAGTCGAAGCCACTACCCGCCGCAAGGCCAACCGGTATTCCGATGAGCGTGCCGATCAAGCCGATACCGGCAACCCCGACGAGATACATCCCGCTGATCTGTCCTGGCCCAGCACCCATCGCCTTCATGAGCCCGATCGATCTGGCCTCCCGCCGCAGCATCGCCGAAACAACGGTCGCGACTAGAGCTCCGGCCGCCACCAGCGCAACGACCCCGAACGCTTGGAGCAGGAACAGCAGCGTCCGCATCACGCCGGCAGAAGGGTGCACCCCCGGCACCGGCACCTCGACGCTCGTCACGAAACTCCCGGCGGCTTCGACTTGTGCCGTCAGACGTTGCGCCAACTCCTGGTTAACGCTGCGATCGCCGGTCTCAGCCGAGACCACGTGCAGTTCAACTGATCCAGATACGACACCAAGACCGGAGAGCGCCTCAGGAGTGACATACGCAATGACCGATCCGGTCATCCACGCCGGGGTTCGGCCGGGGTCGCTCACAAAGCCTTCCACTTCCAACAAGGTGGGTTCGGCGCCGCCGACCTTGATCAGCCGTTCGTCGCCGACCTCGAGGTCAACCTCTCGCCGTGTGGACCGCTCCACCAGCATCCCGGTGGACCCGGGAGCTGTGGCACCGCTTTCGGGGAGGAACCGGTCGACAGAGACGTTGCTGAAGTCATCGACTACCACCAGCAACGTCGGAACATATCCCTCACCGGGGTCCATCATCCGGGCCGTCACCTCGCGGCGAGCCTCGACCGCAGCAACACCAGGACGCGACTCGATGGCCTGCACCAAGCTGTCATCGACGTTGTCAACCGAAAGAATGACCGATGCCGGGTTGGCGGACTGGTAGTTCGCCGCAAGCTCACGATCGAGCACGGTCAAGGCCGTGGCAATGGAGCCGACTGCCATCACACCAACGGCAACCGCCATGGTCACGAGCAATGTCCGCCCGCGCCGCGGCGAAAGATCACGGCGGACCTTCTGCCAGCGGGGACGGTTCGAGCTGCGGCGCCGTTGCGCTCCCTCAACCATTGACGGGATCCAATGCACCGAGGCTGGCCGCATCAAACAGTCGGCCGTCGGACATGGTCACCACTCGATCCACCCACCGGGATACGTCGTGTTCGTGAGTGACCATCACCACCGTCTTGCCATCGCCGGCAAGCCGCCGCAAGGTCTCCAGAGTCTCGTCGGCAGTGTGCGAGTCCAAGTTCCCTGTCGGTTCGTCAGCCACGATCACCGGCGGGTCGTTAGCCAGCGCCCTGGCGATCGCAGCCCTCTGTTGTTGACCACCGGACAACGAAGCTGGAAGCTTGTCGGACTGATCAGAAACATCGACCAAGTCGAGAAGCTCAAGCGCTCGGACCCGGTTGTCGCGGCCTCGTCCCCTCTTGGCGAAGTCCATCGGAAGCATCACGTTCTCCGCAACCGTCAGCGTGGGCAGCAACTGTTGGAACTGGAACACCAGACCCAAATTGCGGCACCGCCAACGGGCCAGCTTGCTCTCGGTCAGGTCACCTATCGACTCACCGTTGACCACAACCGAACCAGACGTCGGGCGATCAATACCGCTGATCATGTTGAGCAGAGTTGACTTTCCGGACCCCGATCTTCCGACAATGGCGACGAACTCGCCGGTTGCGGCGTCGAAGTCGACCTGATCGAGGGCGACATATCCGCCTGCGACGGTGTCGTAGACCTTGCGGACGCCACGCACCTGTATCCGAACTTCATGGTTGTTATTGAACATCATGTTCGGTACCGTATAGATGTGCCGAACTAAGGACAACGCGTAATCTGACGTATTTGTTCAGAAACGAACAACTACCAAGAGATTGCGCGGAGACGGAGCAACCGATGGAACCAAAGGAAGACCGCAGGGTCCGCCGCACCAGACAAGCTCTGCAGAATGCGCTGATCGAACTGATCGTCGAGAAGGGCTACGACAAGATCACCGTGAGCGATTTGATCGACCGGGCGGACGTCGGAAGGTCGACTTTCTACTCGCACTACGAAACCAAAGACGACCTACTGGCCACCGGGATGCGCGAGTACTTGTTCGACATCTTGCCACCGATCGAGGGTGGAGAGCCGAATGGGGGCGCCCTGATGCCGGCACGCATGCTGTTCGAGCATCTCGACGAAAACCACCGTATGTACGCCAGGCTCATAGGAGGCAGTGGAATCGAGGTCGTTCACCAGGCAATGCACAACCAGCTCTACGCCCGAGCCATGGAAATCGTTGGAACCGGGTCCCGCCCCTATCCAACGGACGTCCAGGCCGCCTACCTAGCCGGGTCGCTGCTATCGCTGCTCGAGTGGTGGCTCGACAACGGCCGACCTCACCCAGCCGCCGAGATGGCAGACATGTACGAGCGACTCACCGCCTCCGCGATCTCGGGTCTAGACCAGTAGACGCGGGCTGGCACGGAAGGTCGCCAGCTACGACCCGGCCGCCGCCACACGAAGTCGACGGAGCCAAACCATCGACGGCACCAACTACTCGGGCCCAGATTGACCAACCCTGGTGTATGCGGTGTATCAATGGTGTATCA
>CAXMRC010000097.1:0-6543 GCA_964195945.1 uncultured Gemmatimonadales bacterium | reverse complement strand
AGGCGGGTCGGGAATAATGACGTCGCCTGCGATAAGTCGAGCCATTGCCGGGCTGGTCACATCAGGGAGAATCCCGGCCGCGCTGCAACAGCTGGGAGTGGATGGCGACGCTCTTGCGGTGCAGCGTCTGCGGTAGAGCGGTAAATGGCGAGATGATCTACGAATTGGCAGTGCCCCTTCCTGACCTGCAGTTCACGGGAGTGAACTGCCAAGGAACTCGGCAAAGCCGAGTTCCCCCCTAGCGCAGCTGGATCAGCCCTGCCTGAGTTGGGATGAACCCGCATGCTTCGAGGTAGAAGGGGCGCAGCTCAGCATCGAAGTCGACGTGTAGCCACTCACATCCCGCTTTCCGGGCCTCTGCGGCCGCAGAGGCTACAAGTTGCGCACCGACCCCCTGGCGACGAAATCGGGCCGTGACCAGAGTGTCGAGGATGAAAGCATGGAAGGCACCGTCCCAAGCAACGTTGACAAAGCCCACCAGGTCCTCACCCTCGTAGGCACATACCCAGCCGAGGCTGTGACGACTGAGCAGGCCTTCCCAGTCATCGTCGAACTCCTTGTGGCCGAAACCTTCGGCGTGGAGGGCGTTGACGGCTTTGTTGGTCAAGTAGCCGCGCCACACATATCTGATCGCCATCCGCCGAGCGTACCGGACCTTCCCACCCAACTGCCCGCAAGGCTGGATAGATTTGTTGGGGAGAGGAGGAACGATGACCAACCTCGAAGTCAAACTGATCGACCTGGACTCAATGCACGTCGTCGTAGCAACCGGCCACGGAACCGATCCGGAGGACGAAGCATGGGGCGAGATTCTCGACTTTGCCAGGCATCAACAGCTTGATCCGTGGGATCAGACACATCGGTTCTTCGGATTCAACAATCCGGACCCCGATCCAGTCGGCGCCGACTACGAATACGAGCAATGGATGACTGTGTCACCCGATGTCGAGGCCACAGCTCCCATGGAGACACTGGATGTTGATGGCGGCAGATACGCAATGGTCCGCATCCACGGCCTGGACACAATCGGCAAGGCCTGGCAATACCTTACGGGATGGTGCGAGGACCATGGATTCAGTGTCGACACCGATCGCAATCCATGTCTTGAAGAGCTGCTCACACCGATCGAATACCCACCCGATCAGTGGGAGATGAACCTCTATTTGGCCGTCGCCAACTAGGAATTGAACAGTCTCTTGAGCTTGGCGGTGGGTCTGAGGACTGACGTGTCTGCAGCCAAGTCTGGCACGTCGTCGAACAGAACCCAGCGGACCCCGAGCACCTCGTCGGAGTCGGAGAAGTCCTCATTGGTTGCTTCGAGCAGAAATCGGACGTCGTAGTGGTTATGAGGGGGCCGTCCGCCATTGGCCGGAATGGCATGCACGTCAACGTCAAATAGGCCAACGTGGAACGGAACGGCGACAATGCCGGTCTCCTCCTCAACCTCGCGCACGGCAGCGGCGAGAACTTCCTCACCGGCATCGACGTGACCACCGGGCTGTAACCAAAGATGAAGCTTGCCATGATGAATCAGAAGGAGTCTGGTGTGACTCCTGTCGATCACGAATGCGCTGGCGGTGACGTGCCCAGGGTCGTAATGATCGTCTGACAAAGCATGGGACTCGGCAGAGATCAGGGCGAGGACGGCCGCCACAGAATCGATCTCCCCCGGTTCCGGGGCATACGCTTCAAGGAGCGTGCGAAGGTTGGAGACGCGACTCACTTGCTCAGTCAACGTTGCGTGCCTCATCCAAGTCGAGCGGAGAAAGCAGCCCTGTTTCTAGACGAATTCGATGATGGCCATTTCGGCGCCATCACCACGTCGCGGTGGCAGCTTGACGATACGGGTGTAGCCGCCGTCACGATCTGCGAAACGCGGTCCGACGTCGTCAAAGAGCTTGGTAACCACATCGTTGTTTTGGATCTTGCGGAGAACCATGCGACGAGCGTGCAAGTCACCACGACGAGCCTTGGTAATCATCTTCTCAACGTAGGGACGGAGCACCTTGGCACGGGCTGCGGTCGTCGTGACCCGCCCTTCCTTGATCAGCGATGCTGCCAGGTTGGCCAGGATCTTGCGCTGGTGCGATGGGCTCCCCCCGAGGCGGGGTCCCTTCTTCGGCTTTGGCATCAGACGTCCTCCGACGATTCACCAGAGTGAGTCAGCGAGAGACCAAGCTCATCGAGCTTGGCAGAAACCTCTTCGAGGCTCTTCTGACCGAAGTTGGTGATGTTGAGCAACTCTTCTTCGTTCTTCTCGACGAGCTCCCCAACTGTCTGGATCTGCGCCCGGCGCAGGCAGTTGCGGGGACGCTCGGAAAGATCGAGAGCTTCGATCGGAAGGTCGAGGTCAGGAGAGGTGGACTCTGCGGTAATAACGTCACCGAGCTCAAGGCCAATGCCCTCGTCCATGTCTGCGAACAAGCCAAGAAGCTCGCGGAGCGTCTTCCCTGCTGAGGAAACGGCCTCGCTCGGCGTCAGGGAAGAGTCGGTCTCGACATCGATGACCAGCTTGTCGAAGTTGGTAACCATGCCTACCTGCGTGTCGTCGACACGGAAGGCGACTTTGCGAACCGGAGAGAAGATCGAATCGATCGGGATAACACCGATCGTGTCGCTCTTGCTGTTGTGCTCGGCGCTGCGGTAGCCGACACCCCGCTCTGCGGTCATCTCGACCTCGAGCTGACCGGAAGCTGACATTGTTGCCAGGTGGAGGTCGGTGTTGACAATCTCCACTCCAGCCGGGACCTTTAGATCTCCAGCAGTCACGTTACCCGCACCCTTGGCGGACAGATAGACAGTCTGGGGACCCTCGGCATCGATATGCAGCACGACCCGCTTCAGGTTGAGAATAAAGTCAACTACGTCTTCTACAACACCGTCAATGGTGGAGAATTCGTGGTGAACACCCTCAATCCGTACAGACGTAATCGCTGCACCGGGGATACGCGCCAGTAAGGCACGACGCAGGGTATTACCCAGCGTATGACCGAAACCGGGCTCGAGCGGTTCGACGACGAACCTCGAACGGTTGTCGCTTATTTGCTCTTCTTCAATATGGGGACGCTGGACGATGAGCACGCTCTGCTCCTCCGACTCGGACTAGGGCTACTTCGAGTAAAGCTCGACGATTAGCTGTTCTTTGATCTCTGTGTCGATCTGTTCGCGGCTAGGAACCAGCGACACCGTGGCGACGCGCCTTTCAACGTCAACGTCGAGCCACTCTGGCGCCGAACGGTCGATGGTGTCGATAGCGTGTTGCACCGAGAAGGTGTCTTTGCTGCGTTCCTTGATGGACACGACATCGCCAACCCGTACCTGGTACGAGGGGATGTCGACCTTCTTACCATTTACAAGGAAATGGCCGTGGTTGACCAGCTGCCGTGCCTGCGGACGAGTCCGAGCCAGGCCGCTGCGATAAACAACATTGTCGAGACGGGACTCGAGAATCTGAAGAAGTGCCGTACCGGTAATGCCGGATTGGCGGTTGGCCTCTTTGTAGTAGCGGCGGAACTGTTTCTCGAGAACGCCGTACATGTGACGCAGTTTCTGCTTCTCGCGAAGCTGGACGAGATACTGGGACTCACGAATGCGACCCCGGCCGTGCTCACCCGGTGGGTAAGGACGCCGATCGAAATACTTTGCCTTGTTCTCATCGAGCAGCTGCCGGGAGCGACGGCTGACCTTGGTGCGAGGACCTGTGTAACGAGCCATCTCTAACGACCCTTTCGCTTCTTGGGTCGGCAGCCGTTATGTGGGACTGGTGTGACGTCTCTGATGCCGGTCACCTCGATGCCCATGTTCTGCAACGTGCGAACGGCGGTCTCACGACCAGATCCGGACCCGGCGACGATGACGTCGAGCTTGCGCATCCCCATCTCGCCTGCTTTGCGGGCTGCCTGCTCGGCTGCGACCTGGGCCGCGTAGGGGGTTGACTTTCGTGAACCCTTGAAACCGACCGAACCGCCAGAGGTCCAACCGAGGACCCGACCTTCCTGATCGGTAATGGTGATGATTGTGTTGTTGAAGCTCGCCTTGATGTGCGCTTGACCATGCGAAATATTCCGCTTGACCTTGCGCCGGCTGCGCTGCTGGGGCTTCGCCACTTGCTACCTCTCCGCGACCGCTACTTGGTGACCTTTTTCCTACCCGCAATGGCAACTGCTCTGCCCTTACGAGTACGCGCATTTGTGTGGGTGCGCTGCCCGCGTACCGGGAGACCACGGCGATGCCGGAAACCCTGGTACGAACCAATCTCAATCTTTCGCTTGATGTTCTGTGCGACTTCGCGCCGCAGATCACCTTCGACAGTCAGATTGGCATCTATGTACTGACGGATGCTCACGACCTCACTATCAGTGAGATCCCTCACCTGAGTACCTCGATCAATCTCGAGATCATCAACAATCATATGTGACGTCCTAAGCCCCACCCCAAAAATGTAGGTGAGACCAATTTCGACACGCTTATCTCTAGGAAGGTCGGTTCCCGCAATACGAGCCATAAATCTATTACCCCTGACGCTGCTTATGGCGCGGGTTGGAACAAACCACCCACACGCGTCCGTGCCGGCGGATAACCCGGCACTTTTCACACATCTTTTTTACCGAGGCTGATACTTTCATCGGTACCTGTAAATAATTCGTCCGCGCTCGAGGTCATACGGAGACATCTCGATGCGCACCTTATCTCCAGGAAGTATCCGGATGTAGTGCATCCGCATCTTCCCCGAGATGTGACACAACACCTCATGTCCGTTGTCGAGCTTCACCCTGAACATTGCGTTCGGAAGAGGCTCGACGACGGTACCAATTACCTCAATTACGTCATCTTTTTTTGCCACAAGAAAATCCCAGCCCGGACATGGGCCGGACGGCAACTATAGGAACTCCTAATGGCATGAGCAAATCGCACGCGAGCTACCGCATGCTGCCTCGTGGAAAGCTGCCGTTACGCCAATGTAAACGGTGTTGCGACGCGGTACAAGGGTTTCTGGACAATTGCCGAAAGCATCGCTCATGCTCTCAATTCCGCTCGGGACCGGCCGACAGGCTCACCGAGCGGATAATCCTCGCTGGTGCGATCCACGAAATACAAAAATGAGCTCGACCGAATCCGAACTGATTGATGGCCTTGCGGCCTCCTCTACTGTCGTGCCCGCCTTCCCCGCCGAGGACTGCCAGGCACTTCTCGACCGCGACTTGGTTGGTGCGGATCTCGCGGGCGCCAATCACACTCGCTCAGTCCCTGAGCTAGGTGGCGGACGGTACCCGCATCTCTCTGGCCCTTGCGGCGAACTCGGCCACGAGTGGTGAGTCGGGTTGGTCGTCGTTGCTGAACATCGCTACCTGCAGTTTGGGGCCATGAACCACTAGGCGACTCCTCCGGACTGTTCCCACGTCCTCGGCTCCGCGGCCTCAGCCCGCCAGTGGTGCGCCTGCTCGGCTAGCGGGAGAACGACAAGAGGATGGGCGAAACCGATCAGCTATGGTCCAAGCCCTGATTGGGCTATTCGTCTAGGACGACATATTCGTAGGAAACCTCGACCTCGCCGGTAGCGGGATCGATCACCACTGATATCCAGGCATCTGGGCGCTCGGCTTGTGCTGCTGCTGCTGCCTCAGCGACGATCTGATCGAGTTCATCCATTCCACCGATCGCCTCCACAAGACGGGCGCCATCAAGTTTCGATACAGCAGCGATGTCGTCGTCGGTTGGGTCTGCGATGTATATCGCGACTATGGCCTGACCACCGTTCTCCTCCAGCGGCAAGAACCTTGCTCCTGCATATCGGGGACCGGCGACGCTGGTGACACGCCCCAGTTGCTCGGTGACTTCTGTTTGCCAGATAATGATCTCTCTGGCTTGGTCCGGTGTGACACCGTGCCGTGCTGCGTAGCCCTGGACTGCTGGGCCGTCGATTCGAGCCATATCGATCATCGGACCATCAGGAGGTCCTGGGTTCCCAGTGTCACCCGTCGGCGACTGCGTTGTAGTTGGCGCAGCACTGGTTTGCTCGAGCGCTATCGCAGGGGCTTCTCCGCTCGGTGTAGAGCATCCCGTCATGGTCGTCGCTAGTGCGATCAAGAGAACGATCGTTGAACTTGCCTTGACGGCTCTTGCCCGTCTGGTTGGCAATGGTGATGTGGAAATCACTGTGCAATCGGCTTTCCCTTGGTATCGATTCGAGCCCAACAGACGGGAATGGTTCCCAACATCTTGAAGAAGTCAATGAGACTTGTGTAGTCGGTGTAGCGGGAGTCACCAAGTTCGTGTTTACGGATCGGTCAGCAGGTGAGGTCTCTGTTGATCTAGCTGTTTGTCCAGGCAAAACGCCTCCGATGAGTGCGGCCGGGTAGTCCGTTTGGATGGCTCGCTGAGAGCCCAAGCAGCGGTTGCGGTCTAGCCCGCAATCAACAATGGCTCAGGAAGTGTCGAGACGACAGGGCCTTCGTTTGTGATGAGCACGGTGTGCTCCCAGTGTGCCGACAGCTTGCCGTCTTGAGTCACCACGGTCCAGCCGTCGTCCAAGACAGAAGTCTC
>CAXMRC010000096.1:0-21278 GCA_964195945.1 uncultured Gemmatimonadales bacterium | reverse complement strand
AGCCGCGATATCGCGTTTGGGATTGCCACGACAGCAACAGGTCTCGGGCTTGCTGCAGCCGCCATGGTGACGACCGTCCCCGGTGCGGCAGCCTGGATGACTGTCATGGGGTTTGGGGCAGGTGGTGCCTACCTCATGGGGCTGTCCCATCTCCACGAATATGTCGACGACGAGCTACGCGGCCGGGTGTTTGCAGCATTGTTCTCGCTGATGCGCATTGGGCTATTCGTTGCCATGGCGATTGCGGTGCCACTCGTGAATATTCTCGATGGGGTTAGTTTCGGTCGCCTTGATGACCCAACCCGGGTGGTCCTATTCCTCGGTGGGGTCACGATTCTGACGTCGGGTCTAACTGTGCTGCTGACGCTGCGGTCCGAGTTTCGTCCTCCGACGCTTGGCAGAGGAACCCAGGACCTCATCGACGCTGCCAATAGGGCGAGACGAGCCCGCAACGCGGCGACGCAAAAGAGGTCCACTCGGGAATCCGAAGAAGAGGACGGGTCGTGATGGGGCACTACGTCGCTTTCGAAGGTATCGAAGGCACGGGCAAGTCCACCATCGCGGCACGGCTCACTGGTCATCTCGAGTACCTCGGTCATGAGGTCCTCCGGGTAAGGGAGCCAGGGGGCACGGCGACCGGAGAGCGGATTCGCAGGGTGTTGCTTGACCCAGACAGTTCGGTTTCTCCGTGGAGCGAGGCGCTGTTGTTCTCTGCTGCCCGAGCTCAGCTTGCCCTTGAGCTGGTTGGTCCTGCTCTGGAGTCAGGGAGTTGGGTAATCACCGACCGATCCGTCTACTCATCCCTTGCCTACCAGGGCGCCGGTCGCGGTCTCGGAGTTGCTGCCGTCCGCGCTGTCAACGAGCCTGGGCTCGGCGATGTCTGGCCCGAGCTGGTCGTGCTGCTCCGGCTTGACGCGGAAACCGGTCTGGCCCGGCAGGAGGACCCGGACCGGATTGGGCGTGAAGGGGTTGCGTTCCAATCGATTGTTGCGGACGCATTCGATGACCTTGCTCTTGCCGAGCCGGATAGGTTTGTTGTGATTGACGCTGCCCTCGATGTCGAGAGCGTTTGGGAGCAGGTACTGACACACGTGGAGGGCCGATGGGCGATCTCTTCGACGGAGTGATCGGGCACGGTGCCGTAGCCGGCGTCCTCGAAGGGGACCTAGCTTCCCCCGCCCACGCCTACCTGTTTGTCGGGCCACTCGGCGTGGGGAAGGCGACGGTTGCCAGACGCTTTGCTGCCGGTGTCGTGTGCGGTGATCACGAGCATTGCCGGAGCCGAGTCTTGCGTGGACTTCATCCGGATGTCGTACTTGTGGAACCTGATGGGAGATCGGCAATCACCGTCGATCAAGCTCGCAACACGGTCGCCCTTGCCAACCTCGCACCCGTTGAGGGAGAGCGCAAAGTTTTTGTCCTCGAAGAGGGCGGGGCTATGAACGATGAGGCCGCCAATGCACTGTTGAAGACTCTCGAGGAGCCGACCGCTTCGACGATCTTTGTCGTTGTGGCCGAGTCAGAAGATGATCTACCGTCAACGGTTGCCAGCCGTTGTCGTACGGTGGTCTTTGGGCGTGTTCCCGAAGTGGACATCGCTGCAGGTTTGGTGGCGCAAGGTGTCGATCCCGAGAGATCCGAGCAAGCAGCGCGAATTTCCGGGGGGCGGCCAGGACTCGCCATTGCATTGGCGACAAGAGCCGACGTTGCCGCGTTTCGCAACGTGTGGATGAGCGTTCCGCTGCGTCTTTCCGAGCACCCCGGTGACGGATATCGACTTGCCGATGAGGTTGCGGCTGCGGCCGACCCTCTGATGGCAGCTCTCAAAGAGAGGCAAGGCGACGAAGCAACGACACTCGAAGCAGAAGGTGCTTTGAGCAAGGCTGTCGAGCAACGCCACGCTCGGGAGTTGAAACGAGCAGTCATCGCTCTTCATGTGTCTGGTCTCGAGATCCTGTCAGGCTTCTACCGCGATGTGGCTGCGGCACAGCTGGGGGCCCCGGTCCGGAATCCAGACATCCCCGCCCCCGCACTCACCCGGCTCACTCCGCGACGCGCAGTGCGCAACGCCGACCGGGTGCTGGATGCTATCGATGCAATCCAGTCCAACCAGCGACCCCAGCTGGCCTTGGCGTCGCTTTTCTCTGATCTCGGTGGGTCGTAGCGTGCAATGCAAACCGGGTCCCGGGGCGTACGGGTTTGTGAGCGTCATGAAGCACCCCGTTGGCTGGGCAACTAAGGCATTCTTTGGCGGGGAGATCAGCGGTCGCGAGCACCTCCCCAAGCGGGGCCCTTACATTGTCACGGCCAACCACCTCTCACTGAGTGACCCCGTCTTTGTCACCCTGGGCGTCGGTGAGTTAGTGCAGTATCTGGCCCTCGATGAGCTTTTCGGGCGAAACAAGGCAATTGACGAACTGATCTACTACTTCGGGTCGATTCCGGTTTCGAGAGAACGTCCTCCCTTGGGTGCACTACAGCATGCTCTAGAGGTCTTGGAGGCGGGCCAGATCCTTGGCGTTTTCCCCGAAGGTGGACGTGCTGTTCATTGGGGGGAACGAGCTATCAAACGCGGTGCGGCATGGCTGTCGCTTGCGACCGGTGCGCCGATCATCCCTTGCGCCATCACAGGTACAGAAACGACATTGAGCCTTGCCGAACCCGGGATTCATATCCCGTCGGTCAGGTTGTCGTTTCATCCCGCGGTTGACCCTGGCTCCTATATTGACCACGAAGACCCACTGGGTTCGATCATGGACGACTGGGTTGCCGTCCTTGACGAACAGTTGTCGCACTGGCGCCGGAAGGATCAAGAGTGAGAGTGCTTATCACAGGAGCGAGTGGTCTGATCGGCACGGCATTGTGCCGGTCCCTGGAGACAGATGGCGACGAGGTCGTGCGTCTGGCGCGGCGTAAGCCTGCGGAGCAGAACGAGCGCTTCTGGGATCCTGCAGACGGAGTTCTCGAGCAAGCAGACGTTGAGGGTTTCGATGCTGTTGTGCATCTTGCCGGTGCGGGAATTGGTGACCGGCGCTGGTCAAACGAGCGCAAACGACTGATCTTGGACTCCAGGGTGTCGGCCACAGAGCTTCTTTCGCAACGGCTGGCGAGCGCAGAGTCGAAACCGAGAGTTCTAATATCGGCATCAGCTATCGGCTACTACGGTGACCGGCCCAATCCGGTGTCTGAGAAGGACGGACCCGCTGATCCTCCTGATTTCCTTTCGACCGTGTGTGCCGCATGGGAAGCGGCGACCGCGGCAGCCGAGTCGGCCGGTATCCGGACGGTCCACGTCCGCACCGGCATAGTCCTTGCTGGGTCGGGGGGAGCACTCGGCAAGCTGTTGCTTCCATTCCGATTGGGTCTCGGGGGGCGTCTCGGATCTGGGAAAACCTGGTGGAGTTGGATTTCGATCGATGACCATATCCGGGCCTTGAGACACCTGATCGAGACGCCCGTGTCCGGGGCAGTCAATCTCACCGCCCCCAATCCGGCCACCAACGCAGATGTGACCCGAGCGCTGGGCAGGGTCATGAGACGTCCGACCTTGTTCCCGGTCCCGCGGTTTGCTCTAGAGATCCTGCTCGGAAAGCAGTTGGCAGCGGCGCTTTTGTTCACTTCGGCGCGGATTCTTCCTCGCAAGCTGCAGGAATCCGGTTTCGAGTTCAACCATGGCGATCTCGAAACCGCGCTACGAGCAGCCCTAGCCAAGTGACTCTACGGCTGCGCTAGCATTGCTTCCCCTCGGCCGGGGTAGCTCAGTCGGTAGAGCGACGCACTCGTAATGCGTAGGTCACGGGTTCGATTCCCGTCCCTGGCTCCAGTTTTTGATTTCAATATTTGTCTATAGAACCTTCTGAGGAGCGTCGATGGCCGACCAAGCCAATTTCGAACGTGACGCAATGGAATATGCGCAGCAGCTCTATTCGGCCGCGCTGCGAATGACCCGCAATCCAGCTGACGCTGAAGATGTTGTCCAAGAGACCTATCTAAAGGCGTACCGGGCCTACAACACGTACCAGGAGGGAACCAACCTCAAGGCGTGGTTGTACCGGATCCTCACCAACACATATATCAACCGGTATCGCAAGCAGCAGCGTCGGCCCGCGGAGGTCGAACTCGGAGAGCTACAGGATTTGTATCTGTTCCGGAGGCTGGGCGAGGCTTCAGGGGCGGAGCGCAGTACTGAAGAGTCCGTTCTCGAATCGATGGTCGACACCGACATCAAAGCTGCGCTCGAGTCTCTTCCGGAACGGTTCCGCATGCCGGTGCTTCTAGCCGATGTCGAGGGGTTTTCCTACAAGGAGATAGCCGAGATTGTTGATGTTCCGATCGGAACTGTGATGTCTCGGTTGCATCGGGGAAGAAAAGCGTTGCAAAAGAAGTTGTGGTCATTAGCTGAACAACGCGGACTAACAGGACCTACGCAATGAAAGCCGAATGCGACCACGCAGTTGACTATCTATATCAATACATCGACGAGGAGCTGACCTGGTCCAGGCGGCTTCGTATCCGGTGGCATCTGAAGCGGTGCGGCCATTGTGTCGACGCCTTCGATTTCGAGACCCGACTCAAAGAGCGGATGCGTGAATGTGGCAAAGATGTGCCGCCGCAGGAACTTTTTGACCGGATCCGTGCGTTAATAGACCAAGAGGCGACTGACACTCAGGAAAGCTGAGTCGGTTGTGTCGGCCAATCCGCAGATGCGGATTGAGAAAAGGAAACGCACCAATGTCTGATAACACACTCAAAGGCAAGAGGATCCTCGGGACGGCCAGACCTCCGAAGGTGAACAGCGAGCAACGCCATTGCGTCAAGCATGACTGCGAGACGCTGCTCTCTCGCTATAACCGTCGCGAGTTTTGCTACGCGCACGCACCCACCAAGTTCCCCAGACTCCGTGGTCGTGTAGTCCCCGAGCTCTAAGAGAACCCCCCTACCCCCGGCACTTCGTGCCGGGGTACTTTCCCCAACCTGCCCGCAGGGCAGGCGGGGACTGGCGGCCCCCGTACCCCAGCAGCTTCGCTGCTGCGGGGCAGAATCTTGAACCTGTTCGTTGGGCGGTGCTTGAGTCTTGGCACCCCACACTGGCCGAGTTCTGCGGGGCAGAATCTCGAACCTGCCCGAAGGGCAGGCGCTGCTATCGTCCCGTTCGATGAAGCAGTCACTCGCAAATCTTGTCCGCGCTCTTGCAGTACTCCTGCTATTCGTGCCAGCTCCTCTTGCCATTGTTGGCGCTCCTGCAGCGGTCGCTGAAGTCTCCGTCCAGATTGTTGCCGCGGAGCCAGCTGTCCTGGTTCCAGAGGAAGCTGCGGAAGCTACCGAGGACCCATGGACGGCTCGATTTCTTGCTCCAGTAGGAGCCGCAATCGGGGCTGTCACGGTTGGATCTGCGGCCGCCTACTACGCCATCAGGATCAGGGGCCGCTACCGCGTTGTCTAGGCGCCGCAACGCCGGTGCCGGCATGTTGAAGCTCCGGGCGTAGTACTTTGTTTTCCATGTCCACCGCTACTTGGGATTCCGCTGTCTCGATTGCTCGGCGCTTCGCCGGGAAGTATCCACTTGAAGGCACGTACCACGAGGCGCGCCTGGCCAGGCAAGCGCCGCTGCTCGTCGAACGGGCCACCGCGCTGGTATCGGCAGAGACCGGTCTCGAAGCTCCCGGTTCCCCCGACGTAGCGGTGGTGAGTCGTGCCGAATGGGTAGAGAACAACATCGCGTCGTTTTCCCAGCTGATGGCTCCAGTAACTGAGCGTCTCGGTGAGGAAAAGACCGTGGGCCGTGGTGCGGCCGGTCGACTTATGTCTGCAGAGCTTGGGGCCATACTGGGTTTCCTGTCGCGGCGGGTACTCGGCCAGTACGAATTGGTACTGCCTACCAGCGACGGAAGGGACGGGGATACTGTCATGTTCGTTGGGGCCAATGTGCTGGCGATTGAGCGGCGCTTTGAGTTCCGACCCGCCGAGTTTCGATTCTGGGTGGCGCTACACGAGTCCACTCATCGTCTGCAGTTTCAAGGCGTTCCCTGGCTGCGTTCGTATTTCCTCGGGCTTGTCGAAGAGTTGGTTAACGCTTCAAAACCGGAACCAGGCAGAATGGCGCGAATTGCTGAGGAGGTACGGGAGGCCTCTGCACACGGCCGACCTCTCGTGAACGAGCAGGGTTTGTTCGGGCTGCTGGCGACGCCAGACCAACGTGAAGTCATCGGCAAAGTGCAGGCACTCATGTCACTACTTGAAGGACATGGCCATGTCGTCATGGACCGTATCGGTGAGCGGGAATTGGTCAGTCAAGCCCGCATGTCGCGCATCCTTGCGTCGCGGCGCAACGATCCGCGCACTGCCATGTTCATGCGTCTCGTTGGCCTGGAGATGAAGATGAAACAGTACGAGATGGGCGCCAAGTTCATCGCAGGTGTCGAACGACAGGCAGGCTGGTCGGCTCTCGATGCGGTTTGGTTGCGTCCTTTGAATCTCCCAACCCTCGAGGAAATCGAGGACCCGGTCTCATGGCTGTACCGGGTGGGCTGAGCCAGTTCGGCCAGGTTGTCTACCGGGCGGTAGCGGCCATTACAGAGGGCACGCTGGTGGTGGCTTTGAGCGGAGGTGCAGACTCCGCGGTGGCGGCTTGGGCATGTGCTGTGGCCCGCCCCCCGGGTTCCGTCAGGGCTGTCCACATCAACCACGGCTGGGCCGCGTCTGCACGACTCCAAGAGGCTGCAACCGAGATCGCCGCAAAGCTCGATCTTCCCCTTGCGATTGTTGGTGTCGTTCCCGACTCGGGTCCATCGCCAGAAGGAGCTGCCAGGGAGGTTCGCTTGGCCGCTCTCAACAAGGCGGCTGACGGTGCACGCGTCGTGATGGGACACCACGCCGACGATGCGGCCGAGACTGTGGTCGGCAACTTGCTGCGCGGAGCCGGAGCCACCGGGCTCGCCGGAATCACCCCGGAGCGTCTCCCGTTCATCCGCCCACTTATCGGGCTGCGCAGACATGACCTGCGCCGGCTGGCCGAGCAACTGGATCTGCCGTTTTCGGACGACCCCAGCAACGACGATCGAGAGATCCGCAGAAACCTGATCCGACATGAGATCCTTCCCGAACTCGATAGCCATATCGAGGGTGAACTGGTTGAGATTGTTGGCCGGAGTGCCCAGCATCTTGCTGCGGACGATGCATACCTCGACGAGGTAACACCCCCCAATGTCGCCGTCTCTGATGGGGAGACGACGCTGTTGGCGATCGCTCCGCTCGTCACGGTTCCTGCAGTACTCGCCAAGCGTGCGATTCGTGCCGCCCTGCGCCAGGTCCATCCCCCATATCCCGGGACCAGCCGCGAGGTGGAGGCCGTGCTTGCGGTGACGCTGGGTACCGTTCCGCGGCGTGACCTCAGCGACGGCTATATCGCCGAGAAAGAAGGTCCGTATGTCGCCATTCATCGTCCGCTCAATCCCAAACCTCCGGAGCCGATCGAACTCCCCGTGCCGGGACGTGTCATCTTCGGCCCCCATGTGATCACGGCTATGCCGCGGGCAGCGGATGCGTCCGTCCGCATGTCACACGACTGGTGTCGTCTTGCGCTCCCCTCCGGAAAGCTTGTGATCCGCGCTCCCGCACCGGGGGATCGCGTCGATATCGGGACAGGGAGCAAGACGGTTGCGGACGCCCTCAATGAGGCCGGCATCGCCCTGCGCAAGCGCTCGGCTTGGCCGCTGGTTGAGTCCCGTGGCAGAATCGCATGGGTAGCGGGTGTTCGAGTCGCCGCGTGGGCACGAGTCGAGACGTCGCTAAGTACATGGATTGACCTCGAAAGGCAGACAACGTGAAGGTTGCAAAGGTCCTCATCTCTGGTGACGAGATCCAAGCCAAGCTGGCGGAGATGGGTGCCGCCATCACCAGGGACTACGAAGGCAAGGATCTATTGATGATCGGCATCCTCAAGGGTGCATTCGTAGTGCTGGCAGACCTGGCTCGCTACGTCCGGCTTCCCGTTGAGACGGATTTTATGGCTGTCTCTTCCTATCACGGCGGCACCCACAGTTCCGGGGTCGTGCGAATCGTCAAGGACCTCGATCAGGAGATCGAAGGCAGGAACATCCTCATTGTCGAAGACATCATCGACACCGGTCACACCCTCAAATACCTGTTGCGCACTCTTGCGGTCCGCAAACCGGCGACTCTTTCGCTTGCCTCACTGCTCATCAAAGACGACGTGGAGCGTCCTCATTTCGACATCCAATACGAGGGGTTCCACATTCCGAACGAGTTCGTGGTCGGGTACGGGCTTGATTACAACGAGCAGTACCGGAACCTCCCATACATCGGTGTCATGGACACCGAGTCGATGTCGTCACCCACCGACGTCCAAGAAGGATTCAGGCTCGCCGACTGACCGCAAAACCGGCCGCGTCGCTGGGGTTTGCAGATTCCTGCCGAACTAGCGTCGCCAATCGCATATCATGGGTCGCCCCGACGGCCTGTGGTCGGCTTTAATACCCTGTCTGAAGCACCCTAGGAGAGCAGTGAACCGAACCGCCCGCACGATCCTCGTATATATGGTCGTTGCCATTCTTGTGATGATGGCGGTGAACGTGTTTCTCCAGGGCGCGGACGAGCCCGAGGACCTGCTGCTCAGCGAATTCCAGACCATGCTCGGCACGGACGATATCGCTAGCCTCGAGATGAAGAGCCGGTCGGATGAGATCGTGGGAACCTTCGCCGAAGATGCGGTAGTTGCCGGAGCGAATTCCGAGTTCCGCACCGTATACCCGGCCGAATTCGAAGACGAACTCACCATTCTCATCAACGAATCGGGGATCGAGGAGTTCACCGTCAACGCGGAGAATCCATCCGCTTTGACCTGGTTCTTCACATCGATCTTTCCGTACCTTCTCATCTTCGGCATCTTCATCTTCTTCCTGTCCCGGATGCAGGGCGGCGGCAACCGTGTCATGCAATTTGGAAAGGCGAAGGCGAAGCAAGTCAACAAGGACTCACCAAAGGTCTCGTTCAAGGACGTGGCCGGTGCAGATGAGGCTGTCGAGGAGCTCGAAGAGATCAAGGACTTCCTGGCGAGCCCTGGAAAGTTCCGCGCTATTGGCGCCAAGATCCCTCGTGGCGTGTTGTTGTTTGGCCCTCCCGGAACCGGCAAGACGCTGCTTGCTCGTGCGGTCGCCGGCGAGGCGGACGTGCCATTCTTCAGCATTTCCGGATCAGATTTTGTCGAGATGTTCGTCGGCGTCGGCGCCTCTCGTGTCCGCGACCTGTTTGAGCAGGCGAAACAGAACGGTCCGGCGATCGTGTTTATCGACGAGATAGATGCTGTCGGTCGTCACCGTGGTGCCGGTCTCGGTGGTGGTCACGATGAGCGTGAACAGACCCTCAACCAGTTGCTGGTCGAGCTCGACGGGTTCGACGTCAATACCGGGGTCATCGTGATCGCGGCCACGAACCGGCCCGACATTCTCGACCCCGCGCTGCTGCGCCCCGGTCGGTTCGATCGGCAGGTCGTCGTTGATAGGCCCGATCTCAAAGGTCGTGAAGCGATTCTCGAGGTGCATGCCAAAGGTAAGCCGTTTGCCGAAGGTATCCACCTAGCTGCGCTGGCCCGTCAAACCCCGGGGTTCACCGGAGCGGACCTGGCCAACCTCATCAACGAGGCAGCGTTGCTGTCGGCACGACGAGACAAGAAGCTTATTTCCATGGCAGAGCTCGAAGAGGCCATCGACAGGGTGATTGCCGGTCCGGAGCGCAAGAGCCGGGTCATGTCAGACGAGGCACGCAAGCTGACTGCCTATCACGAAGGCGGCCATGCCCTCGTCGGCTTTGCCCTGCCGAATCTCGCCCCGATCCACAAAGTAACGATCATCCCCCGTGGTCGCGCTGGTGGGTATACGTTGGCGTTGCCGGTGGAGGACAAGAGTTATGACCGCCGCAGCGAACTGGTCGATCAACTGGCGTATGCGCTTGGCGGCCGGACCGCAGAGGAAGAGGTTTTTGGGGATCCGAGCACTGGCGCATCTGACGACATCCAGAAAGCAACGGATCTTGCTCGCAAGATGGTCACCGAGTACGGGATGAGCGACCGACTGGGACCGCTGCGCTATGGGAATCCGGAATCGCAGGTATTCCTCGGTCGCGACTACTCGAGTCGCCAGGAGATGTCGGATGATGTCGCCTCGGCGATCGATGACGAGATTCGTATGTTGATCAACCAGGCTCATGAGGAGGCCCGGTCGATCATCACGACGCACCGGGCGGCCCTGGATCGGATCGCCGAGGTGTTGTTGGAGAAGGAGACCGTCGACGCGGCAGATGTCGCCGAGATTTTCTCTGACGTTCCCAAGTGGGAACACACCGAGATTGGCGCTCTCCGGATCCGTCTCCCAGAGACGCCGGTAGTTGCGGATGGCATGGTTGCATCCTCGGTCTCCAACGACGACCCCCAGCCGCCACGGCCCTAGAGCAGGGTTGGTGGGATGGCATGACCAGCCGTAGGCCTACACCTTCTACCTGGGCTATCCGCGATGGTGTGCTTTCTTTGGAGAAGCACACGCTGATTATGGGTGTCGTCAACGTGACCCCCGACTCGTTCTCCGATGGCGGCCGCTATGCCGCGGTGGAGGCCGCGGTGACCCATGGGCGTGCGATGTGGAACCAGGGCGCTGACATCATCGATGTTGGCGGTGAGTCGACCAGGCCGGGTGCAGAACCGGTGTCGGTTGTTGAGGAGATGTCCCGCGTCGTGCCGGTGATCAGTGACCTCGTCTCCCAGGGAGTCGTTGTCAGTATCGACACTACGAAGGCTGAGGTCGCAAGCGCAGCTATCGCCGCGGGGGCACGCATTGTCAACGATGTGTCGGCTCTCGCCGATCCCGCTATGGCTGCTTTCTGTGCGGAGACCGGCGTTGGTGTCGTTCTGATGCACATGCAAGGCGAACCGTTGACGATGCAGGACGAGCCTCACTATGACGATGTCGTGGCCGATGTCGCGTCTTTTCTGACGGTTCGAGCGGAGATAGCGGAGCGGGCGGGGATTGCGCGTTCCCGTATCTGCGTGGACCCCGGCATCGGCTTCGGAAAGACGCTCGATCACAACCTGGCTTTACTCAACGGTATCGATCAGCTTGTCGCTACTGGCCTTCCCGTGTTGATTGGCACCTCGCGCAAGGGGTTCCTGGGGACAATCTTGCGAGAGGCCGGCTTGGAGACGGCTGCCGACGAACGCGACGCCGCCACGGCGGCTACGGTGGCACTCGCAGTTGATGGCGGAGCGTCTGCGGTGCGGGTACACAATGTTGGCCATGCACTTCAGGCGGCGCGTACTGCTGACGCTATGGTGCGGGCTTCACGACGGAGGATTTAACAAAGTGGCTGGTCTGGAACCGAGGGGGTTCAAGTGGGTTATCGCCGGGCGGCTGGCGATTTCCGAACGTGTGGGTGGCTATGGCTTCCAGCATCGTCGGGTGCGGCGTGAAGAAGAGATCATTTGGTTGGCGGAGCGAGGGATTAATACCGTCGTCTCGCTGATGTCCGGCAATCAGAACCAGGCCGCTTACGAGAGTGCAACCCTTAGTTTCTTCCACTATCCCATTGAGGATGATCTGGACCCCGCCGACGCCGGCAAGGTATTCGAGATGCTTGACGAAGCCATGAACGCAAAAGGCGCTTCAGTGCTGGTGCATCGAGAATTGATTGGTGACCTATTGGTCGGATTGATGGGCGGCTACCTGGTTCACTCCGGTCTGGTGCCGGACCCAATTGTTGCGACGTCGATCATCCAGGAGATCTCCGGTCGTCCGCTCGGTCCTGAAGGTCGCGGCCTCATCCCGGACGCGGGGTAGCGGTGACCCGGGCCGCAATCGGGCTCGGTTCGAATCTCGGCGATCGAGCTCGCCACATCGCTGACGCCGTCGGTTCTCTTGCCGAGACCGGATCGCTGGTGCGTGTTTCTTCGCTCTATGAGACGGCACCTGTCGGGGGTCCCGAACAGGGTCCCTATGTCAATGCGGTTGTCGTGATCGAGACCGACCTGGTCGTTCGTGACTTACTGGTCCGATGTCTCGAGATCGAACGTGAACACGGTCGGGAGCGCAGGGAGCGCTGGGGACCACGGACGCTTGATCTCGATGTGTTGTTGTACGGGCAGCAATCGGTTGCGGGCCCCGATCTGACGGTGCCCCATCCGCGGATGACCCAACGTCGTTTTGTTTTGGAACCTCTGCTGGAAGCTTGGCCCGATGCGTCGATGCCCGATGGGACTCCATTGGCAAGATTTGCGGGCGCTGTCGCCGACCAGAAGGTGCGCAAACTCGAAACGGTGGTCCCGGATCGGATGACGTCACTTGTCATGTTCCTGATGGTCGCGGTGGGCGCTCTCGCCATCTGGTGGATAGGGGACTGGCTGCTCTAGTCGAGCGTTCCGCGCAAGGCGACCCATTCGGTTGCCTGTCCGGTTACGGCTGAGATGACGTCGTAATGCAGAACCCTGACGCCCCGAACCTGGCGTCTCAACCCAGCGACGTCGGTGGTCGCACTTCCTCACCGTCGATCGTGATGGCTAGCTCGTTGCCCGCTTGTCGCAGTGAGGTTTCCACGGATTCGGGGTCGGCGCCGCCGGCGAATACAAATCCCAGATAGCGGTCTCCTTCGGGAAGCATCTCGACCCGGCGACCGGTTGGGATGGTGATAGTGATGTCGTCGATGCCGGGCACTTGACGGGCCTCGTCGAGACCAACGACACCGGTGAGGGTGCCGGTGGCAGGGATGGGGAGCATCAGCACCCCGGTCGCCGGTCGGGTGGGGGAGAGCATCGGCGAGCGAAGACCGAGGGCACTACGCAGGATCATCACCTCCAGCGATTCGCCAAGCAGACCAAAGCTGAACGCTCGACCACACAAGCCACCGATGCTGCGGGCGGCCATTTCGATGAGATAGCACTCACCCTCGGGGTCGATTCTGACTTCGGCGTGGATCGGGCCAATCTCGAGACCGATGGCGGCAATCGCATCTTCGACCAGTCGGATGGCGCGGTCCAGGATCGCTGGATCGTGACGCGACGGGGTCACATAGAGCGTCTCTTCGAAGAACGGGCCTTCGAGCGGATCGGGTTTATCGATGATCGCCAGTATTTCGAGTCCCTCGGGACCGAGCAGGCCTTCGACGACGATCTCCTCCCCTGGGATGTACTGCTCGACAAGAAGATGTTGGGTTGGGGAGAGGTCCGCGGACTCCAGGATCGACCGTACCCGGTTTTCGGCAACGGCGGCCTCGCCGGGATTGTCGGCCCGGATCACGCCTCGGCTGGCAGACAGACCGGTCGGTTTGACGACAACGGGATAACCGATTTCGGCCGCCGCGGCGAGAGCTGCCCCAGGTGGGGCCAACCAAAAGGCCGGCTGTCTGACGCTTTCCAAAGCAAGAAGTTTCCGGAGGGCGATCTTGTCACGTGTCGCCGCGACCGCTGCGATGGGATTGTGGGGAAGCCCAAGAGCCTGCGCCGTCTCGGCAGCGGTTTGAACGGATTGGTCATCGACACCGATGATGGCATCAACCGGGGGGAGCTTGCCTGCGAGCTCCTGCGCCGCCAGCGTCGGGTCATCCAGGGAGACCTCAAGACCCTTGTGCCCGGCGGGGAAGTTGCCATCACCGACGACGTGCGCCTCGATGCGTAGCAACTTTGCGGCCTCCAGGAAGTCGGGAGTTCTGTAGCTGGATCGGCTCGCAACAATGGCGATATGTTTCATCGACGGCACCAGGGGCTAGGCGAATCACCTACGATACGCCGATGCGAAACACCTCTGAGCCGCTCGTCGCGATCGAAGAAAAGGCCAAGGCCTCCATCCTGGAGGTCCTCAGCCAAGAGTCCGATGGTGCCGAGCTCGGCCTTGTGGTCAGTATCTCAGGGATCGACGGAATGGCCTTCGCATACAACCTGGCGATGATGCGGGTCCAGGACGCCGCCCCAGATGATCACATCATCAACCATGGAGAGTTGTCTCTAATCGTGCCCGATGCCGACCTGGCCAATCTCACCGGTGCCACAATCAGAGTCTCTTCGAACCTTCTCCAGCCCGGACTTGTGCTCGACAACCCCAATGGGCCAAGTCCACAAATCCTCGGTGATCAAGGTGGAGTTGAGCTTTCGGGTTCCGTCGCAGAACGGGCGACCCAGGTGATGAACCAAATGATCAACCCGGCAATAGCGTCGCATGGGGGGACCGCCGAGATCGCTGGTGTCGAGAACGGCGTCGCCTATGTGCGTTTTGGCGGGGGTTGTCAGGGCTGCGGTATGGCCTCGGTCACGCTATCGCAGGGGATCGAGGCGACACTGGTCGAGATGGTGCCCGAGATAACCAAAGTGATCGATGCCACCGACCATGCCGGTGGCGATAACCCGTACTACGAGGCCGCGAAGAAGTAGCAACTCCTGGTCAGGCGCCTCGCCGCCTGGGCAGCAGTTGCTGTGCAACTGCAACGAACTCACGAAAGTGAGTTCGCACCTACACTCGCAATCCATGAATTCTGTGTGTCCTGCTTGTAACGCTCCCGCGGCCGAAGGTGCCCGTTTCTGTGCCCTTTGTGGGACATCCCTCGCCGTGACTTGCAGCTCGTGCCAATCCGAGATTCCCACAGGTTCACGCTTCTGCCCATCGTGTGGATCGCCAACGGATTCGACGGACCGGGAGGCAAGCGCCGGACTTGAGGAACGCAAGGTGGTTTCGGTTCTGTTTGTCGATCTAGTTGGGTTCACCGAACATACCGCCCAATCAGATCCGGAGGATGTTCGAGCCCGTCTCACCGTGTATCACCGGGAGATCCGCAAGGATGTGGAACGTTTTGGGGGCCGTGTCGAAAAGCTGATGGGGGATGGGGTTTTCGCCGTGTTTGGGGCCCCCGTCGCCCACGAGGACGATCCAGAGCGGGCGGTCCGAGCGGCGTTGCGGATGCAGCGCTCGGTGGATGACCTCAATGCAGCAGATCCGGAACTGTCGCTGTCCGTCCGGATCGCAGTAACGACAGGAGAAGCCATCGTGCAGATCTCCGGCGATGACCGCGACCGTGAAGGGATCATCGGCGATGTCGTCAATACAGCATCCCGGCTCGAGGCAGTTGCGCCGCCCGGTGGGATCGTTGTCGACGAGCGTACCTATCTGTCTACCCGTGACGCAGTCGTGTATGCGGACCTCGATCCGGTCGAGGTCAAGGGCAAAGTAGGTCCGCTCCCTATCTGGCAGCCGCTTGAAGCTCGCAGCCGCTTTGGAATTGACGTCGACCAACGCCACGCAACGCCGTTTGTCGGCCGGGATGCTGAGTTGGGTGTGCTCATCGATGCGTTTGAGCGAACCGTTGATGAAGGAACGGTTCAGCTGGTCACCGTTATCGGTGAGCCGGGTGTCGGCAAGAGCCGCCTACTCAACGAGTTCCGGGAGAGCATCGATGCTCGCTCCGATCTCGTCTGGTGGCGACAGGGCCGTTGCCTGCCGTATGGCGAAGGCATCACGTTCTGGGCTCTGACCGAAATAGTCAAAGCTCACGCAGGGATTCAGGATTCGGATATCGAAGCAGAAGCCCATGGCAAGCTGCAGGCCGCGGTGAAGGCGCTGGTCGCTGATCCGCCGACCGCCGAGTGGGTCAAGGCGCGTCTGGCCCCGCTCGCTGGTTTCGGCAGCACAGAGGACAAAGTCGACCAGGCGGAGCTGTTTTCAGCATGGTCTCGTTTCTTCGAGGCACTAGCAGCGCGCAACCCCCTAATCCTTGTGGTAGAAGATCTGCATTGGGCCGACGATGCGATGCTGGACTTCCTCGAACACCTGACCGATTGGGCCGTCTCATCGCCCATCCTCGTGGTAGCGACTGCACGTCCCGAGCTGTTCTCGATGCGAAACACCTGGGGAGGCGGCAAGCGCAACGCCGCCACGATCGGCTTGTCACCGCTCAACAGCGAACACGCCGCGGTCTTGCTCGGCGCATTGCTTGAGAGCACGGTGCTCGACGCTGTGGTTCAGCAAGCCATCCTCGATCGGTCGGGAGGCAACCCGCTGTATGTCAACGAGTTCGTTCGGTTGGCTAACGATCAGGGTCTGCTCCACGACTCCAAGGGGATCGCCGACTTGCCGTTGCCCGACTCCGTGCAGGCCATCGTTGCAGCCCGTCTCGATCTTCTTGAACCCGAGGAGAAGTCGCTGCTGCAGGCCGCTGCGGTTATCGGGAAGGTGTTCTGGATGGGTGCGCTGCGATCGCTTCGGCCTGCTTTGGCCTCAGCGGTTTTGGGACGTGGGTTGATCCGACGAGAGCTAATTCGGCCCGTGCGGGACTCCTCGATGCAGGGTCAGGACGAATATGCGTTCTCGCATAGCCTGATTCGTGAGGTCGCCTATGGCCAGATTCCTCGCGGGGAGCGAGCTCAGCTGCATCAAGCCGCCGCGGGCTGGATCGAAGCGGTCACGGGTCCGCGAGGCACCGATGCGGCCGAGCTGCTGGCATTCCATCTTGGCGAAGCTATTGCCCTCTCCAGCGCCCCCACCCCCGAGCTACAAATGCAGTGTTATCGGGTCAACATGTTGGCGGGAGATCGGGCCCGCGGTTTGAATCCGCCCCGCGCTGCCGGCTACTACAGCACCGCCGCCGAGATAGCACTGGCTGGCAAAGACCGCGCCCTGGCGCTTCTGGAGCTTGGTCGGTTGACTCAGGACGCCGACCAGATAGGACTGTTATACGACGAGGCGCTGGCTTTGTATCGAGATGCAGCTGATATCGAGGGTCAGGCATCCGTATTGAACGCGATGAGCTCATACCTTTGGTGGAGGGGTGATACCGCCGCGGCGCATGCGTATGGTCTCGAGGCAGTCGAGCTGGTCGACGAGCTCCCGGACTCTGCCGCAAAGGCGAACGTGCTTACGGGCCGTGCGTCGGGCCTCTTCCTGCGTGGGCAAGCTGCAGAGGCACTCGACCTCGCCGAGAGGGCGACCCCGCTGGTCGCCGCTTCCGGGACTGTCGACGATCAGATCCGCCTGCTTTTTGCCCGTGGCGGAGCTTTGGTTGAGCTCGGCGACTCCGGGGGCATCGACTATCTCGAGGACGCCGCCGCCATGGCCCTGGATCGCAACATGACGGGCTCCGCAACCACAGCGCTCAACAATTTGGCGACGGTCGTCGCTCAAACGCGCAGCACCGGAGAGGCCCTGGTTCACATCGACAAAGGTATCGATCTTGCCGACGAGCGTGGGCTTGTGTTGGGCGGGAATTGGCTCAGGTTCACCAAAACAGAGATTCTCGTGCCGGCTGGTCGATGGGACGAAGCGTTGGAACTGACCGATCGAGTGCTGCGGCATGACGCCGAGTTGGGCGGCAGCCAGGCCGGGATTGGTGCCGCCGCTTTGCGCGCCACCGTCTTGTTCTATCGGGGTCGCGAGGAAGAAGCACGTGACCTCTTTGGGCCGGTCTTGCAGTCGGCTCGGGAGATTGAGGACCAGCAGGTTCTTGCGCCCGCCCTGTCATTTGCGGTGACGTTGGCCCACGATGCCGGTGATGGTCCATCGGTTCTTGCGCTGGCAGGAGAGTACGAGAGTGCCACAGCTGATGCTCCCGCGTTCCGGTCCTACTTCCTGGCGGATGTTGCCGAGGCCCTCGCCAGCGCCGGGCATCTCGATCTCCTAGAAAGGCTTGTTCTGAACAGTCGTCCCAAGGGCGTTCTGGGCGAGGTGCAGGTGGCGCGCTCGCGGGGGCTACTCGAGCTCTGTCGGGGGAACCTGGACAAGGCCGTGGAGCACTTTGCGGCCGCAGTAACGCTTGCCGAACCAGCGGGAAGAGTGCTGGACGGTGTCCTGGCCCGCATCGGAGAAGCCAGAGCGCAAGCTGACCTGGGGATGGATGAAGAGTCCTCATTGTTGTTAGTTGATGCACGGCGCAGTGCCGAATCGATGGGGGCCACCAAGCTGATAGCCCATATCAACGAGATCGGCGGAGGAATATAGGCGGCCCTTGTGGCTGGGGGCTGAAGGTTCTTCTCCGCAAGCCATCCGCGGCCTGCTTTGGTTGTGTTGGCTAGTGTCGGTCCGAACCCGTATCGAGGAGCATTCATGGACAAGGTCGAGTTCTTACGCAAAACCCCTCTCTTTGCGAGCTGTTCTGACAAAACCGTCGCATCTATCGCAGATGTGGCGAAGACCCGTCGGTTCGAAAACGGCCACAAGATCATCCGTGAGGACAGTCAGAGCACCGTGGGGTTCTACATCCTCCTTGAGGGTACGGCCAAGGCCACTCGCGGCGAGCATCATCTTGCCGACTATGGGCCAGGCGACTACTTCGGGGAGATTGCCCTACTGCTTGATGACACTCGGCGCACCGCGACAGTCTCTGCAACTTCCGATGCCAGCGTTCTGGCAGTTACTCGTTGGGACTTCAAGGCCCTGCTCAAGACCAACCCCGAGATCGCAGTAGATGTGATGGGGGTTCTCGCCCAGCGGCTCGCCGCCACCGACCAGGCGCTCGCCGACTAGAGCCAATCGTCCACCAGACATGCGAAAACCCCGCCAAATGGCGGGGTTTTCGGCTAGTTGGTTGATTCAGGCGATGCCTAGACGGCTACGCGGTCCTTCAGGCCCTTGGCGGGCTTGAACTTCGCATGCTTCTTGGCTGCGATCTGAATCGTCTCGCCGGTGGCAGGATTACGGCCGGAACGAGCCTTGCTACGGCTTGTGTAGAACTTGCCGAAGCCGCTGACGCTGACCTCACGGTCGGCGTCGAGCTCGACAGCAATGATGCCGTTACCCGACTCAGAGCTGAAAATGATGTCAATGACCTCAGCGGCTTTGGCCTGGCTCAGATCGGCCTTGCCAGCGAGTTTCTTCGCCATCTCTGTCTTGTTCATAAGTGAACTCCCTATCTCGACAAACCTTCGGGATGTGCTTCCCCGCTTTGCAAGCGCTCAAACTACACCGAAAACCCGCAGAAACAGTGGATTTTTGCGCGACCCGATGCTCGACCTCTCTACGCGATCGATTCGAATCGTGCCTGGAAGAACCGCAGCGACTCTGGCTCGTACGTGAAGCGGAGACCGGTGACGGCCTCTGGGTGCTCCAAGACATCGATAACAGCCTCGGCGGTCACATCCATGTGAGCCTGCGTATAGACCCGGCGCGGGATAGCCAGACGGACCAACTCGAGCTTCGGATAGTGATGATCACCCGTCACCTTGTCACGTCCCGCAGAAACCACGCCACGCTCCATGCCCCGCACCCCTGAGGCGAGGTAGAGCGCCGCGGTCAATGCCTGTGCGGGGAACTGGTCATGGGGGATATGCGGCAGGATTGCCCTGGCGTCCAGGAAGACCCCGTGGCCGCCGACGGGACGGATGATGGGGACGCCCGCCTTGATAAGGGCGTTGCCAAGGTACTCAACCTGTCCGACCCGAGCATGCACATGATCGTCGGTGTCGACCATCTCGCGGATACCGCGGGCCAGGGCCTCCATGTCGCGCCCTGCCATGCCGCCGTAGGTGTGGAGTCCCTCGAATGCCACGAGCAGGGCTCTGGCTTGTTTGGCCAGTTCGGGATCACGCAGGGCAAGGAACCCGCCGATATTGACGAGGTTGTCCTTCTTCGAAGAAACTGTGGCTCCATCAGAATGCGAGCAGATCTCGGTGACGATCTCGGCGACGCTCTTGTCCTGGTACCCGGCCTCGCGTTCTTTGATGAACCAGGCGTTCTCCAGCGCTCGCGTTGCGTCGAGCATCACCAGGATGCCGTTTTGATGGCATAGGTCAGCGGTGGCTTTGAGGTTCGCCATCGAGAGCGGCTGGCCGCCCGCCATGTTGACGTTGGTTTCTACCGAGATGTACGGGATCTTGTCCGAGCCGACCTCGTCGATCAGGGTGCGCAGCTTGTCGAGATCGATGTTTCCCTTGAACGGGTGCAAGCTCGTCGGGTCATGGGCCTCGTCGATGATGACATCAACGAATTTGCCACCGGCACGCTCCTGATGGAACCGGGTTGTCGTGAAATACATATTGCCGGGGATGTAGTCGCCGTCGTTGATGAGGATCTGGCTCAGGATGTGTTCGGCGCCACGTCCCTGATGGGTCGGTACGAGTTCCTCGTAGCCGTAGACGTCCTCGACCGCGCTGACCAGGTTGTAGAAGCTCCTGCTACCCGCATACGCCTCGTCGCCAACCATCATCCCTGCCCACTGGTGGTCCGACATCGCTGACGTTCCCGAATCGGTGAGAAGATCGATGTAGACATCGTCGGAGCGCAGCAGGAACGAGTTGTAGCCGGCTTCCTTGATTGCCACCGCACGCTCTTGCGGCGTCGTCATGCGGATTGGTTCGACGACCTTGATCTTGTAGGGCTCTGCCCAACTGTGGCGGCTCATGAGGTGGTTCCTTTCGGCGTCCGCTGATTGTCCGGTAGTACCGGAAAATCATGGTGGTTCTTCGTGGTTCTGGTCCAAATGATATGTATGCTACGGCGAGAGTCAAGAAGAACCGAAAGGTATTCGGATATGGTGTCATTTCCTATGCTCGACCGAACAGATCGCGCCATCGTGGCGCTTCTGCAGGAGAATGCGCGCCTGTCCAACAAGGAGATTGCGGCGGGGGTTGGCATTGCACAATCGACGTGTTCAGAGCGAATCCGGCGGCTCGAGACGACCGGGGTGTTCCGGGGATTCCATGCCGACATAGATCCCGCCGTGGTAGGGGTGGGTCTGCAGGCAATGATCGCCGTACGGCTGCATCGCCATGAGACGACCCAGGTGGCCCGTTTTCGCAAGTATGCCGAGCAGCTTCCCGAGGTCGTTGCCTTCTATCACATGGCGGGAACCAACGACTTTCTGGTCCACGTGGTGGTCCGCGATTCGGACCACCTACGCGACATTGCGATGGGTGCCTTCACCGCACAGCCCGAGGTCGCCCATATCGAGACGTCGATCATCTTTGAACATACCAGATTCCGCCGTCTTCCTGACTACTCCTAGCCGGGTGTTCCTGCGACGGGGATGACATCCACGCCGGCGGGATTGACAACTACAACCAACCGATCCTCCGATGCGTTGTCGATAGCGGCCACGATTGCAGAAACGGGTTGTGTATCGGTCGTATCGATGCGTTGGATGGCCCGGACTCTGACGTGTGCTCGTTCCTCGATCTCGCCGGGATCGCCGCCTGCCCAGACCAGCGTGACGTCGCGCCAGGGCGTGGGTTGCTCGACGTTCCGTCCCGCCCGGTGAATCGACCAGTGGTACGCCGCCACGGCTCCTGTAGTGGCAAGGAGAGCGAA
>CAXMRC010000095.1:0-4363 GCA_964195945.1 uncultured Gemmatimonadales bacterium | reverse complement strand
ACTACTCCAGATACCATTGACATGGCTGCCCCTTTCTCTCGCTTTGGGCAAAGGGGTGGCACACGCCACCGGGACGGCGGAAGAGACCAACCGAGCCGCTGTTATCGACTCGACCGGACGCTCACCGCCCAACCGGTGCGTACAACACCACCCTGATCATCGCATAGCGACACACCCAGCCGGATATGGGCGGCTCTTTTGGGGGCAGTGCGGTGTCTATTCCATGAGGCGTATGAAGCTGTATACGCCTTCGAGGACGCCGAATGCGGGCCAGATACCCCATACGATCACCCAATAGTTGAAGGTGTTCTGGCGAAAGCCGAGGTCGCGGTCCCAGATGAAGATCGGGATGGCGGTGTACCAGAACGGTACGGAGGCGACGAGGGCGAGGAGGAATCCCCAGCGTTCGCCTAGCAGCATCCCGATGCTGGCGGTGATCTGGAGGGGAGCCCAGAAGAAGGCGTCGGCCCAGGCGTAGCCCTGGTTGAACGCGAAGTAGGCGGTGGGATCGGTGGCGTCGGGGCTACCGCCGTACACGTTCTCGATGGTCCATTCGCTGCGGGGTCGCAGTGCCGCCACCAGTTGCAGTCCCCCCAGCAGCCCGATGAGCACCAGCCCAGTGAGGGCCACGATCCAGGTAAGTGTTGTGACTTCCACGACGCCTCCTCCTCAAGTGGCGATGGTCACCGTTCTGCGGACCGCCCACGGACCGCACCCTGCACGTGATCGACAGTACGACTACACGCTATCAGTCCAGGACCTGCCAGTGCCGAAGTACCCAAGCCGACCACCACCCGCAAGCGCACACAACGGCACATATGGGCGGTATCTGCTGGGATTGTCTACGAGACGAGGTTGGTGGCTATTCCTGATCGGCGGGAGGAACCATGTACCACTCGATGTACTCGGAGCATCTGGCGTCCTGGTCAAAGGTCAGCTGCCAGATATTGAGGTAGATCTTGCCGTCGGCGTAGCGAGTCTCCCCGACAGCGACAGCGCGGTTGTCTGCGACGACGAAGGGGCGATACTCGGCACGCCAACTCTCTGGCTCGTCTCTGTCGGATAGCCACTCGGTCACAATCGCGTCCCGACCCCGGATCGGCTCATCCCACGGGTGGTATGCGTACGTGACGTCCTCGGCGAAGAGGTCTGCGATCGCGCCCGTGTCGTAGCTCCGCCATGCCTCGATGTAGGCGTCGAGCCATACCTGTACCGCTTCTGGTGTCATACACCGAGACTAGTGAGACTATGGGTGCCCCGCCCCATGTTCGCCACGCTACGTCCTCACCCCGCCCATATCGGCACGTATGGGCGGCACATGATGCCGTTTGAAGCCGGTGGCCATTCGGGACCTCGTCCTCTGGATTGAGTTCTGCTCGGTGGGTAATAGTGAGCCATATGCCTATCCGTGTGAACCAATCAAGCGATTCTGTCTTTGTGTCGCTGACATTCCCTGACCTGGTCTTCGGGTTCAAGTCCACACTCGAAATACCGGCAGATCGGATCACTTCGGTCGAAGTGATGGTCAGAAAGGCCGTACCTCCCACTCCCGGAACCTGGCTACGCCATCCGGGTACTCACATACCGGGGCTCATCCGCTACGGCTCATACGGAACTGAACCGAACCGAGAGTTCTGGGCGGTGTATCGACAGAAAGACGTGTTGGTGGTCACGGTCGATGGCTGGTCCTACAGTCGACTCGTCCTCGGAACAAGAGACCCGCATACGGAGGCGGCGACCATCAGCCTCGCCTCCGGCACACCCCGCACATAACGGCACATATGGGCGGCAGGTCACTGCGGGTTTGACCACTGGCGGTTGTGACCGGCGATGCGTTGTGGAATGATGACCGTATGGCTGCATCGTTGCCCAGTCGTGGTTCGGTGATGATGATCGTCGGTGGTCTGATGGTGGCGTTCGCGGTGGTCACCGTCGTGGTCTCGGCTGATCCCTTGCCGGTGCCGCTAGCCGTCATTGGCCTGGTGTTCATCGCTGTGGGTTCAAGAAGACGGCGCAGGGACTCCGAGCGGTAGCGCAATCCACATTCGGCCTCGCACATATCGGCACATATGGGCGGTACTTGTGGGCGATGAAGGAGGCTAGTCGGAGCCGCGACTCCCCTCGGGTGAGAGCCTGCGTATGGTCTCTTCGATGCGGTCGGCACGGGTAGTTGGCCGTTTGGCCGAGCGAATCCACCAGAGGTACCGCCTCTTGGCCGAATCACCTAGGGCTTCATAGGCGGCCACTGCGCCGGGGGTAGCGTCGAGGGCGGTCTGCATATCGGGGGGAACGATGAGGGCGTCAACCTGGTCAAGCTGGGACCATGAGCCGTCGGCCTTGGCTCGGTCGATGGTTGCCTGACCGACCTCGGTCATGAGTCCTCCGCTGATCAGCCGAACGATCCGTTCCTTGTTGAGTGCCGACCACAAGCCTCCCTCCCGACGGGGGGAGAACCACTGCATCACCCGGTCGTCATCGACCCGTCGGACCCGACTGTCGATCCACCCGAAACACAATGCTTCCTCAACCAAGTCGTCATAGACCGGACCATCAAGGCTGCTCGACTTCTTGCGGTAGACGATCCACAGACCCCCTCGCCGGTCAACGTTCAAGGCGAGCCATCGACGCCAGTCGCCACGCGTCGGCGGAGCCAGAACGTCCTTGCCATCGGGCGAGGAGGGATCGCCGAGATCATCGATCCGTGTCATGGCGGTCAACCCTACCGACGCAACGAACAATGGCGAGGTCCGAATCATCTCGGCAACTCACCGCAAGAGCAACCCATCTCGAAGGCACATCGATTCACTCTGACCACCCCGCCCATATCGGCACACATGGGCGGCACAGGCGCGACCCTGCGGCACCGACCGGCGGGTGGTGTAGCCCAGCGACGATGCCCAGGGTTGCCGAGTCCCCCGACCGGGCAGTGGCCCCAGGGCGGCCGTATCCGCGAGGATTTCTGAGCGGCTGAGACGATGGAGGTAGCCACCCATGTTGCCTGCGTCGCGCCACCGAACAACGGCTCACAAGTCAGCTTCCGGGCCGTGGCGCTATCGTTGGAAGTGAGGAGGAGGAACGTGAGAGTCCCTGTCGCTGTCGGTGTGTTCATCGGCACGTCGGTCGTACTTGCCGTCGCTCTGAGCTTCGTTGGTCTGGACTCGTCGACTGCCGGTGGGATCGAGATCATGGCTTCCATTGTCGCCACGGTGGTGTATTGGCGTGCGACCGATCCCGGCCGGAAGTCAGACTCGACCGACATGTAGGGTGTCGCGTTGCTCGACAATCCGAAGAGCAGTCTGCACCTGTGGGCATCTACGGGCGGTGCATGTCGGGCGTGATACGTCGATCCGCGCCCGCCGGGACCAGGCACTGTCGGTCGACGCGAAGAAACGGAAGACCTCCTCGATGCCAGTCTTCGTCTCCTCGCCCAGCCACGGCGCGACCGGGCGGCACCAACCGGCGGGTGGTGTGGCCCAGCGACGACGCGCAGGATTGCCGAGTCCCGCGCATGGACAGTGGCCCCAGCGCGGCCTCATCCGCGAGGATTTCTGGGTCAGACCCGCCCCAAACCAGCCGCCCATAATGAATCTCGTATGTCAAGGTGCTGGCGGGTTGGGTGGACAGGACTGGGTTGGGCGACACCGTGTTGGTGGCAGGCTCCTATGAGGTCACACCGCCCTGGTTTGGGTTGGTGGGTGGGGTCGACAGGTCAATATGAGGACAGCACCGCGGGGTGCGTCAGCCGGTTTGTTGGGTCAGACCCCACCCAGATCGTCATGCAGTGCGTGGTAGGTGTTTGAACGTTTGGCGGGCGACGTAGCGTTTCAGACACCGCATGATCTCCGCCGTTGAGAGCCCTTCGGCCCGGCGGCGTCTGACGTAGTTGCGGGTCTCCGCATCCGATGACATGCGAGTGAGGACGATCTGGTAGAGCGCAGCGTTGGCTTGCCGGTCCCCGCCATGATTCAGCCGGACCCGGCCACTGGTCTTCCCCGATCCTGCCGGAACCGGTGACACGCCACACAGGTGCGCCCAGGAACGTTCCGTGTGCAACCGGTCGGGGTTATCGCCTGCGGTGACCAGCAACGTGGCAGCGGTGACGACACCGACGCCGTAACACTCGAGCAGTGACGGCGCCGTGGCGTCGATCAGTTCTTCGAGGGCACCGTCGATGCTGCGCATCTCGTCATCAAGATCCTTGATGCGACGGGCAAGGCTACGGATCACGACATAGGTCGTATAGGTCACCGGGTCGGAGCCCTTGCGGGGCCGCATCGCAGCCGCCTCAGACACCAAGCCGGTCTTGTAACGGTCCTTGAAACGGACACGGACCTCATCCGGACCTGTGATCACGACCTGACGG
>CAXMRC010000094.1:0-3099 GCA_964195945.1 uncultured Gemmatimonadales bacterium | reverse complement strand
AGGTCGTCAAGGTTCAGGGCGAGTTCGTCTGGCATGTCCATGAGGACACCGATGAGTGCTTCCTCGTCCGCTCGGGGACGATGACGATCCAGATGAAGGGACGGCCTGATGCCGTGTTGGGGCCCGATGACTTCTTCGTTGTGCCTCGGGGTGTCGAGCATCGTCCGGCTGCCGATGCTGAGTGCGAAGTGCTCTTGTTGGAGCCTGCCGGATTGGTGAACACCGGCGACGCCTCCCCAACCACACAGACAGCACCAAACGACGAATGGGTGTAGCAACAGCCGCCCATATGTGCCGTTGTGGGCGGGTGATGATTCCCTACATTGGCATCGCTTCGTAGACCCACATGTCCATCGGGCACTCGGCAAGTAGAGCGATAGCGTCGTCGATCGATTCTGCCTGCACGATCGAATAGCCGAGTGCGGGGGTCATTTCAGGGGTTACCTCGGTGACGGTGCCGTCCTTTGGAACCGTGCGGCCGTTGAACAGTGGGTTCCCCGAGTCCACAACATGGTCTTGCAGGGAGGACCACCACTTCATGTGGGCGTCCCTGAACTCGGGTGATTGTTCCATGTCGCCGTGGGCGAGAAGGATGAATTTCTTCACGATGGCTCCTTTGTTTCTCGTGTCTTGTTGAGATAGGCCAGGTATGTCTCAAGTGATTCAGCCTCGGTCCCCCAGTACGGGTGGAACTGTTCCACCCATGTTTGAAGCAGCCGAAGCGGTGCCCTCTCCAACGCCAGGAAGTTCGTTCGCCCCACCTTGCGCCGCTCGACCATCGCTGCTTCTTCGAGCACTCGGATGTGCTTGTGGATGGCAGGCAGGGACAGGCTTCGCAGGCTGGCGAGTTCACTGATCGATCTGGGTTGGATTGCGAGGGAATGGATCACCTCTCGGCGGTGCTCGTTCGCCAAGGCGTTGAACACCGAGTTCAAATCGTGTTTGTCTCCCATCACGACACTTAACCTAGTGGTGAAGTGTGTGGATCGCAAGCGGGATTTGCCCTGCGTCTGCAGAAGCCGGGGCATACGGCCAATAGGCCCGCCCATAACCGGCTGGGAGGGATGATGTGGTTGGTGTTGCGCGCCCCGGTCGGGCGGTAAGGGGCCGCCCATATGTGCCGATGTGGGCGGGTCGAATTGTCCAGATACCATGGTGTCGCCGATTGCCAAGACTGGATGAACGAACGATGGGCAGTGACGTGGACTCGAGAGCAGGTCGTTCCGCACAAGGACACCTGGATGCATTGTGTGCCATGCAGCCTGACCGCAGGCCGGGCAGTCGAGGGAATCATGACGCAACCGAGTATGTGGCCGCAGAGTTCGTTCGGTCATCGTGGACGGTTCAGGCCCAGGAGTTCGCGTGTCTCGACTGGGAGACCGGTGGTGGTTCAATCACAGTCGGTGGCTCGACCCTCGAGTTGACACCGAGCCCTTATGGTCTCGGTGTTGTGGCTTGCGGTCCGCTTCGTGTTCTCCGATCTGTCGGGGAGTTGGCGGGCACGGACCTGGCTGGTTCGATCGTGGTGCTTGCCGACGATCTCGCATCGGAGCCTTTCACGCCAAAGGCCTTTCCGTTCTATGGGTCTGAAGAGCACATGGCGATCGTCGCTTCACTCGAGAGGTCCCAACCCGCAGCCGTCATCGCAGTCACTGGTTTGTACCCGGACCTATGTGGGGCTCTCGACCCGTTCCCACTCATCGAAGATGGCGACTTCACGATCCCGACGGCGAACGTGCGTCCCGCCGATGCGGCGCTTCTACTCAACGGTGACGGATTGATGGCGTCGGTCGAGATCCGGTCGGAGCGCAAGGCGTCGGTAGCCCGAAACATCATTGCTGTCCGGGGGCCTCAGAACCGTCGCGTGACAGTGGTCGCCCACATCGATACCAAGCCCGGCACGCCCGGTGCAGTCGACAATGCCGCCGGGGTCGTCGTATTGCTCCTCCTCGCCGACCTGCTCACACCCGGTAGGCATCACCATCTACCGATTGGTGTTGAGCTGCTGGTCGTCAACGGTGAAGACCACTACGCGGCACCGGGAGAGGTCGCCTGGCTCGAATCGAATCGAGACAAGCTCGACGACGTGGCGTTGATGATCAATATCGATGGGGCCGGATACCGCGAGGGCGGCTCCGCGTTCTCGTTGTACAACGTCAACGACGAGATCGCAGCGCATGCGAGGCGGACCTTCGCCACATGCGAGGACATCACCGAAGGTCCACAGTGGTACCAGAGTGATCATGCGATCTTTGCGATGCAGGGCAGAGCCGCTCTCGCTCTAACCACCGAGCGCGTCCAGGAGATGCTCGCTGTTCTGTTCCACTCAGAGCATGACACACCCGACAAGGTCGACGCCAACCGGATCGTCAGCATCGCCACCGCCTTGGAAACGATGCTGACCCGTTGGCCGTGAGTTTCGCGCCCGGCGCAGGGCAGCAGCGACGGATCACCAGAATCGACGGCACCCATGACTTGACACGACCATCGTGTGCCGCCCATGTGCGTGGTGAAGTGGGCGGCTGCACCTACCATGGTGCTGTGGTCGGTCCTCAGCCTCGTGGAGTCATTCCGTTGCGTCCCAAGGGCTACTTGGCGGCAGGTGGGGTGCTCGGTCGTGCGTTCTTGGATGATCCTCTCTGGTCGGTATTGATGTCTGATCATCAGACACGGCAGGCCAGGCTCGCCCAGATGTTCACCGGATTGGTCAAGACAACCGCAGCGGCAAGTGGGGTGGTAGAGACGACACCGGGACTGGAGGCCGTTGCCCTCTGGCTGCCACCAGGCAAGGAACTCGGCTGGTGGCCGATGGTGAGATCGGGCATGTCTATGCCTCGCTTTGCGATGGCGCTGCCCACTCAGGATCGCCGTCGCATGACCGCCGTGCTTCGTCAGGGGGATCAGCGCAGAAAGGATCTCATGCCGAGGCCGCACTGGTATCTGGAGGCCATCGGTGTCGAACCTGAACACCAGGGAGCGGGATTCGGCTCTGCACTGGTACGAGCGGGCATGGCGAGGGCAGATCGGGACAAGACGCCCGTCTACTTGGAGACAGAGACCGAAGGCAATGTCGCCTACTACGAACACCTCGGCTTCGAC
>CAXMRC010000093.1:0-1640 GCA_964195945.1 uncultured Gemmatimonadales bacterium | reverse complement strand
AGCGGTCCGTGCGGAGCGCGGCGCAGCACCAGTTCTCGATTCCCGGCGACAGCCCGATAGGTGAGATTGGCGGCACCACCAGGGAACTGATCGAACTCGATTTCGTAGTCACCCACGAGTTCGGGCAACTGCTCCCGCAGATAAGCCGCGACGTGCGCCTCGTTGAAGCGCTCATCGGTTCGGATCGGGGCTGTGTCTGAGGCGTTCATCGTCCGCAAAGCTAGCGAACAAGCGGGCTACGATGCCACCAGATGAACGAAACTCTGATTGAGGCAATCGGTTACGCCGGGTCCGCGCTGGTGATCCTGTCGCTCATGCAGAAGTCGATTCTTCGTCTGCGCACCATCGGCGTAATCGCCTCGTTTACGTTTCTCATCTACAGCGTCGCCATCGCGGCCTATCCGATTGCGGTGGTCAATGTCGTCGCCGCCGCCATCCACCTCTACTACCTGCGTCGTCTCGTTCGAAAGAAGAACGAGGTCTTCACCGTGTTGCGGATGCGACCCGAGTCGCGATATCTCCAGCGCTTTCTCGACTTCTATCAGGACGAGATCGCCAACCGGCTCCAGCCAACTTTCGAGTACAAGCCCGGCCCAAAAACACTGGCCGTCTTCCTCTTGCGAGACATGGTGCCCGCGGGCCTGGTCGTAGCCAAGGTCCATGGCGACAGCTCATTTGAGGTGCTGCTCGACTTTGTGATCCCGCAGTACCGCGATTTCAAACTGGCGAACTGGCTCTATTCGGAGCAATCGGGAATCTTCACCGAAGCCAACTGCAGATGCGCCTGGACCCGGGTCTCGTCACCGGAGCAGGAGCAGTACTTCACCAAAGTCGGCTTCAAACCGGATCGGACGCCTGGGGTTCCGGAGCGCTACGCACTCACGCTGCCTAACTGATCCACACCCACCAGAGCAGTGCCACGGTGGCGACAACGGGAAGCAGTACCTCTGCGGTGTCACGCAGCGGACCAACTTTGCGACGCTCCCCGGCGTCGGCCAGTTCGCGCCACATGATGAGGACGAGCCCGATTGCCACAAGAACAGTCGCCAAAATGAGGGTTGCATCTCTCATCCGAGAACCAGAACATCAACGGCGATAGCAATGAAGATGACACTCAAATAGACATTCGAGTATCCGAAGTACTTCATCGCAGCTTCGGGATGGTCACGCAGCATCCATGTTCCAACCAGGAACGCAACGCCCGCCGTGGCGGCAACAACCAGGTAGATCCAGCCCACAGGTCCGGTGGCATAGAGCAGCAAGGTTGTTCCTACCAGGGCAACGGTATAGGAGACCATGTGATTGAGCGCTCGCTTCTCCCCAACAACTACCGGAAGCATCGGGACCCCGGCCCGTTCGTAATCGTCGCGATACCGGATCGCCAGGGCCCAGAAATGCGGCGGTGTCCAAAAGAACACGATCGCAAACATGATCCATGCGGGCAGCGCAACAGAGTTGGTGACAGCCGCCCAGCCGACCAACGCGGGAACTGCGCCTGCTGCTCCCCCGATCACTATGTTCTGGGTGGTCGTCCTCTTCAGCAGCAGTGAATACACAAAGACGTACGCCAGCAATCCGACCGTGGACAGGATTCCCGCCAACAGGTTGGTCGTGACCCACAACCACAGGAATCCTGCGAA
>CAXMRC010000092.1:0-4563 GCA_964195945.1 uncultured Gemmatimonadales bacterium | reverse complement strand
GGAGAGACAACGACCTCGCCGGTTGCGGCCGTGAAGCTGGGCTCGACTGGTGGAACCTTCACCCATCCCGGGGCAGAGCGGATCATCTCGGCAGCTACACCCACGTCCACCGCAAAGATCGGCTCGATTTCTAATGGGTTGCGCATGCCCGACATCCAAGTGGAGAAGGCGGTCGCCGGGTTGTTCTCCCGACCCGCGGCGAACACGGCCACTCGTGTCGCATCCTTATCGATCGAGATTCCTGCTTCTGAGTTGCCAATTTCGATTTCGAACCCGGGAGACCTGACTAGCGCAAGGTCGGCAGAGGCTTGTGCGGAGAGTCTCTCGATGACTGCGTCGAGCTCATTCGCATCCATACCACCGACCGGAGCCCCAGCCAGGATGACGTTTCGGTTGACCTGATCGGTGTGGACGACCTTATCGACACCCCATGCCGCAAAGGTGCTCAGGAAGAGACCAAGGATGACAAGAGTGGCAACTAGTACGGCGCGGATAGACCAACGGGACATAGCGCCGGGATGATACGACGATTCTTCTCGAACGCGAACACACCTGGTCGTCATATTGGGGGAAAGAGTCTCGATGTATCGATTCGATATATCTATATCGATTCGATATAGTTGTGCATATGTTTGATCTTGCAGTCCTTGGTTTGCTCCGGAATCGGCCCAGGCACGGGTACGAATTGAAAGCGCGCTTGCTGGAACTCGGCTTCGCCCGCGTCTCGTTTGGTTCGTTGTACCCAGCCCTGCGCCGTCTCGAAAAGCGTGGGTTCATCGAGGCACTCCGCCAGTCGGGACGACGCAAGGCCTACAAGCTGACCGGGACCGGCGAACAAGAACTCGCCCGGATCCTTGACTCAGCGGAGGACGACGAGGACCGCCGCTTCAATATGAGGCTTGCGTTCTTCCAATATCTCGAACCGGCTGCCCGTCTCCGCTCGTTGAAGCGGCGACGCAACCACTTGGTGAGTCGGCTCAGGACCGCACAAACCGCCCTTCAGTATTCAACAACTGAGGGCCCAGTAGACCACTACACCGCAGCGTTGCTGCAACACAATATCGGGACCACCGAATCGGACATCGCCTGGCTGGACCAGTTGATTGCGTATGCACGCACCGAACAGGAAGTAGAGGTTCCCCGGACCCTCACAGGAGGAAACATATGAGCAACGTGAAAGTCGCTATCGCCGGTGTCGGCAACTGCGCCAACTCCCTTATCCAGGGTGTCGAGTACTACCGCGACGCTGATGCCAGTGCCGATGTACCCGGCTTGATGCATGTCGACTTTGGCGGCTACCACATCAGTGATGTCGAGTTTGTGGCAGCCTTCGACGTGGACAGCACCAAGGTTGGCCAGGACTTGTCGAAGGCGATGTGGGCCGGCGAGAACAACACCATAAAGTTCGCCGACATTGAGGTCGCCGGCCTCGAGGTCATGCGTGGCCCGACCCTCGACGGTCTTGGCAAGTACTACAACAGCACAATCGAAGAGTCACCAGAGGAGCCCGTGGACGTCGTCCAGGTCCTACGCGACTGTGGTGCCGACGTGCTGGTTTCTTACCTGCCGGTTGGTTCCGAGGCGGCTCAGAAGTTCTATGCGCAAGCGGCTATCGACGCTGGTGTCGGTTTTGTCAATGCCATACCGGTGTTCATCGCTTCAGACCCCGTGTGGGCAAAGAAATTCAAGGACGCCAACCTGCCGATCGTCGGCGACGACATCAAGTCACAGGTCGGAGCGACCATCCTGCACCGCAACCTGGCCCGTCTCTTCGAGGACCGCGGTGTTGTAATCGAGCGCACCTATCAGCTCAACGTTGGCGGCAACATGGACTTCATGAACATGCTGGAGCGGGAACGCCTCGAGTCAAAGAAGATCTCCAAGACCCAGTCGGTCACGTCACAGATCGACAACGGCATCGCCGAGCGCGATGTGCATATCGGCCCATCCGATCACATCCCGTGGCTGACGGACCGCAAGTGGGCGTACATCAGGGTTGAAGGTCGCTCCTTTGGTGACGTGCCGCTCAACGCTGAGGTCAAGCTTGAAGTATGGGACTCACCCAACTCGGCCGGCGTCATTATCGATGCCGTGCGGGCGGCCAAGATCGCCATGGATCGTGGCATCGGTGGACCACTCCTGGCCGCCTCTTCCTACTTTATGAAGAGTCCCCCAGTTCAGTACCGCGACACCGAGGCGATCGAAAACCTCGAGGCCTATATCGCAGGGGAAGACCGCACCGCCGCCGACCTGGAGAACTATCTCCAGTAGCCGCCGGTCTTTGTCGGCCCCCCTCCGGGGCGGAAGTACCGCCGGCGCAACCGGGGTTAGGCGAGCACCAAAGCCAACCACATCACGACATAAGTTCCCGCGCATACGCACCCTGCCGATTTCATGGCTAGCCTGAAATGAGGAATGGGCTCTTATCTAGGTCCATTTTTTCCAATGAAAGAGAGGGAGGCACAATGACTTCATTGCGAAAACTCCTCGTGTTCCTGTTTGTACTGGCGTTGGTAGCCGCCGCTTGCGGCGACTCCGACACCGAAGAGACAACAACAACCGCAGCACCGACTGCGACGACAGCTGCCGAGACCACGACAGCTGCCCCGACAACCACCGTGGCCCCGGACCCCGACTTCGTCGGCAATGTCCTGAGCGCCGGTGGCTGTGACTACGGGGGCAAGATCAACGAGATCACCGCGCTCGATGAGTTCACGGTTCAGTTCGACCTCTGTAGCGCCGACCCGGCCTTCCTGGCCAAGTTGGCATTCAGCGTGTTCGGAATTCAACCAGCAGAGCACCTCGAAGCGACCGGTGGGGCGCCCTTGCGCAACCCGATCGGCACCGGCGCATACTCGCTGGTGGAGTGGGTCGCAGGTGACTCTGTCGTCTTTGCTCGCAACGATGCCTACTACGGAACCGTGGCTCCACACTCGACCGCCGTACTGCGGTGGGCGACTGAGGGTGCACAACGGCTCCTCGAGCTGCAGTCGGGCAACGTCGATGGGATTACCTTCCCGAGCACGGATGACTACGACGTGATTGAGAACGACCCCAACACGGTTCTCGTTCCCAAGATCGAAGCCAACATCCTCTATGTAGCGATGACGAATACGTTCGCTCCGTTCGATAACCCTGACGTGCGTAAGGCACTGGGCATGGGCATCGACCGGCAGCGGATTGTGGACATCTTCTATCCGCCGGGATCAGAGGCCGCATCTCACTTCACTCCTTGCTCGGTGCAAGGTGGCTGTGAAGGCGACGCCTGGTACGACTACGACGCCGACGCCGCCAAGCAGTTGTTGGCAGATGCCGGGTTCCCGAACGGCTTCGAAACCACGATCTTCTATCGCGACGTGTTCCGCGGTTACTTGCCCGAGCCGGGCGCGGTTGCGGTCGATCTTCAGACCCAGCTCGCCGATCTTGGCATCAATGCCAGCATCGAGGTAATGGAGTCAGGTGCGTTCATCGCAGAGTCCCAGGCAGGGAACCTCGATGGCATCTACCTGTTGGGATGGACGGGTGACTACCCACACATCACCAACTTCCTTGACTTCCACTTCACTGCGAACAACCCGCAGTTCGGCACCCCGGATCCGAGCTACACCGATCCGTTGGCGGCAGCTTCCAAGCTTGCCGACTTCGCTGAGGCCCAACCGCTGTACGTCGAGGCGAACAACGCTCTGCGTGAGTTCGTTCCGATGGTGCCGATCGTTCACTCGGCAACCGCGTTTGCGTATGGAGCCAACGTCGACGGTGCCTACGCCCCGCCATGGGGTCAGGTCCTGTTCAACTTGATGGACAACGGAGAAGACACGTTCGTGTTCATGCAAGGCAACGAGCCCATCTCGTTGTACTGTGCTGATGAATCCGATGGTGAATCCTTGCGTGCTTGTAACCAGGTTGTAGAGGCGTTGTACGGATACGCTCCCAACGGAGATCCCGTACCGCAGCTCGCAACTGAGTGTGTACCAAACGCCGAATTGTCGCAGTGGACATGTTCACTCCGACAGGGCGTGTCATTCCACGACGGTTCATCGCTGGACGCCAACGATGTTGTGGCTTCGTTCACAGCAGGCCTCGATGCGAGCAGCCCGCTGCATGTCGGTAACACCGGCGCATGGACGTACTACGACTATCTGTGGGACGGCCTAATCAACGCTCCGGCCGATGAGGGCTAGAACGTACCGGAACTGAGAACGGAAAAGGGGAGGCGCCGAGGCGCCTCCCCTTTCTTGTAGGGTGCATCCTTACTTAGATGCTCGGATTTATCACCAGAAGGACGCTCATGGCGATCCCGGTCCTGATCGGGATCGTTATGGTTGTGTTCTTCTTGATCCGAGCGATCCCCGGCGACCCGTGTACGGCGATACTCGGCGAACAGGCAACGCAGGAAGCGTGCGCTCGTTTCGACGAAGCCAACGGGCTCAATGAACCCACCGTCGTGCAGCTTGGGATCTACTTGAAGAACGTGGCGACGTTTGACCTCGGCGACTCCATCCGCTTCTCTCGACCGGTGAATCAGTTGCTGATTGAGCGCCTACCGCTGACCACCGAACTGGC
>CAXMRC010000091.1:0-69188 GCA_964195945.1 uncultured Gemmatimonadales bacterium | reverse complement strand
ACGATTTCACCTATGGCGACGGCATTGGCGCCGAGTACATCGGCCCGCATGATCTCTAGTGCCAGGTCTGCCTCGTCGGCGGGGACGACAACAACCATCTTCCCTTCATTGGCAACATACAACGGGTCCATCCCGAGCATCTCGCATGCCGAAGCCACCGCACGCTCGACCGGAATACTGAGTTCGTCAACAACGACGCCGACACGGGCTGCACCAGCAATCTCGTTGAGAGTCGAGGCAAGCCCGCCCCTGGTTGGATCCCGCATGGCACGTACGTCGATCTCGGCATCGAGCAACGCAGCCACCATATGGTTGAGCGCGGCCGTATCGGATCGGATGGCCGACTCGAACTCAAGGCCTTCCCTGACACTCATGATCGCCATCCCATGGTCACCAATGGTGCCGCTGACAAGGACGACGTCTCCAGGCTTCACTTTGCTGGGGTGGATATCGATGCCCTCGCGGAGGACACCTATCCCGGTGGTGTTGATATAGAGACCATCACCGTGGCCACGGTCGACGACTTTGGTGTCACCGGTGATCAACTTGACGCCGGCGTGTTGCGCGGCCTTCGCCATCGATTGCACAATGGCGGCCAGCTCGTCGATGGGCATGCCCTCTTCGAGAATGAAGGCAACGCTGACATACAACGGCACCGCACCGGCCATCGCAACGTCGTTGACAGTGCCGTTGACCGCAAGCTCTCCGATATCGCCGCCCGGGAAGATGCGGGGCCGCACCACGAAGCTGTCGGTAGACATCGCGATCCGCCCTGGCGGCAACTCGACAACGGCCGCATCACCGAGCCCGTCCAGATGCTCGTTGCTGAACGCCGGGAGAAAGAGGTGCTCGACCAGTTCGGCGGAGAGCTTGCCGCCACCACCGTGGCCCATGACGATATTGGGCTGGTCGCGTAGCGGGGCTGGGCAGACCCAGCCGTCAATGGTGGCGCCGACGTCGCTCATGTAGGAACCCCTTCGATCTCAATGAACCTGCCGTAGGTGTAGTAGGCGGCGCAGGCGCCTTCGCTGGAGACCATGGTGGCTCCGAGGGGCTTGCGAGGTGTGCATTCTTTGCCGAATGCTTCACATTCGTTTGGTTTGATGAGACCCTGCAATACCTCGCCGGATCGACAGATCTCTGGTTCCTTTGTGTCGATGTCTCCGACGTCGAAGCGTTGGGCGGCGTCAAAGTCTGCGTAGCGGTCCGATAGCTCCCAGCCGCTGCCGGGGATCATGCCGATGCCACGCCAGTTGCGGTCGGTGGTCTTGAAGACGTCGGCGATTAGCTCCTGTGCTGCCTTGTTGCCGTCGAAATTCACGGCACGGGGGTAGGCGTTTTCTGCCGAGGCGATGCCGGCCTCGAGCTGGGTAACGGTCTGGCGGATGCCTTCGAGCACGTCGATCGGTTCGAATCCGGTAACGACGATCGGCACCCCATACTCCTCCACGATCGGGACGTACTCGGCGTATCCCATCACCGAACAGACATGGCCGGCGGCGAGAAACCCCTGGACCCTGTTGACCGGGGAGCTAAGCACGGCCTTGATTGCCGGGGGTACGAGAACATGCGACACAAGCATCGAGAAGTTGGTGAGCCCCATTCTCTTGGCCTGATAGACCGACATCGCATTGGCGGGGGCGGTTGTTTCGAAGCCGATGCCGAAGAAGACGACCTCATTGTTCGGGTTGTCCTTGGCAATCTTTATCGCGTCAAGCGGTGAATACACGATGCGGATGTCGCCGCCATTGCCTTTCACCTGGAATAGATCTTGGGTGCTGCCGGGAACGCGCAGCATGTCACCGAAGGAACAAAAGATGACATCTTCACGGGCGGCGATGGCGAGCGCTTTGTCGATGGTGTCGAGCGGGGTGACACAGACGGGACAGCCGGGGCCGTGCACAAGTTCGATGTTCTTGTTGAGTAGTTTGTCAATTCCGTTGCGGATGATCGAGTGCGTCTGGCCACCGCAGACCTCCATCAGAACCCAGTGCTGGGTGGTGATGCGGTCGATCTCGTCGAACAGCTTTCGAGCTACCTCGGGATCGCGGTACTCGTCGAGGTATTTCACTTACGTTCCTTGCCGGCGGCGATCGCTTCCTCTTCGGCGAGGGCGGCGGTGGCATCGAGTTCAGCTTCGAGCACACCCATCTCTTTCATCAGAGCGAGGGTTTCGGTGGCGGATTCTTCATCGACCTTGGTGATGCCGAACCCCACGTGGACAATGGTGTAGTCGTCGACCTCTGCCTCGGGCACGAACGAAAGACAGATCTCTTTGACGATCCCGTCAAAGTTGACCTTGCCCATTCGGGTCCCGTCGATCTCATACACCTCGACAATTTTGCCGGGAATACCGAGACACATAACTGTTACCTCCGTCCTGCTAGGGCGATTTGGCCGAGGGCGAGACCACCATCGTTTGGGGGGACCAAGCGATGGATCAGAACCTCGAAGCCCGACTCTTCTAAACCCCGTTGGGCGGCTTCGAGCAGGGTGACGTTCTGGAACACACCACCACTCAAGGCCGCTGTTTCAATATGGTACCGCTGCCGCATTTCCCCGGCCGCCGCCACCATCGCAGCGGCAAGCGCACGATGGAAACGATCGCTGATGACCGGAGCGGGAACGCCGCCGACGACGTCGTCTGCAACCGCGGCGATGACAGGGCTGGGATCGATAACCAAGCGCTCGTCATTACTGACAAGCCCGAAGCTGTATTCACCGGACGCGGCGCCGGTGCCGAGGGCCTCGAATTCGATGGCGGCTTGACCCTCGTAGCTGACCTCATGACAGACACCGGCAATGGAGGCAACTGCATCAAACAGCCTGCCCATGCTGGTGGTCTCGATTGAGTTGAGACCCGTTTCTAGCTGTTGGCGGATGATCCGTTGCTCTTCGGCGCTGGTGCGGGCGACGGCCGGTATGCGCTCGTCCCAGCCGACACTGGCTGCCCATAGATGGGAAAGCGCCATCCGATATGGGCGCTTGACCGCAGCATCGCCACCAACAAGTTGGGCAACGCCAAGATGTCCGACCCGACCTAGCCCGTCGAGATCACCGACCAGGACTTCGCCGCCCCAGATGGTGCCGTCGGTTCCGTAGCCGGTACCGTCGAAGCTAAAGCCGATGACGGGTCCGGTGTAACCGTTCTCTGCCATGACGGAGCCGATGTGGGCATGGTGATGCTGGATGCGGATGAGCCGGTCGCCGTAGTGGTCTTCGGCCCAGCGGCTGGATAGATAGCGGGGGTGCATGTCGGCGACGACCCGTTCCGGCTCGATGCGGAACAAACCGGTCATATGCTCCACCGCTGCGGTGAACGCATCGAGTGTTTCGATGTTTTCCATGTCACCGATGTGTTGGCTCATGAAGGCGTTCTTGCCGTCCGCCAGACAAAACGTGGCCTTGAGCTCGCCGCCGACCGCCAGGGTGGGAGGCACCGCAATCGGGAGCCGAACCGGGAACGGGGCAAAGCCACGGCTGCGACGCACCGGCAACTCTGCGCCTGCGGCCACACGAACCACCGAGTCATCGCAGTGAACGTGGATGGAGCGGTCGTGGAGCAGCAGCGTGTCGGCGAGGTCGCCAAGTTTGGCTCTTGCTTCGGTGTTGCTCTTGACGATTGGCTCCGATGCATAGTTGGCCGACGTCATCACCCAGATGTCGCCGGGTTCGAGGAGAAGGTGATGAAGCGGCGTGTAGGGCAGCATGACCCCGATGCGGCTATTACCGGGGGCGATCCCGCGATCGAGGTCGCTGCCTGCTGACTCGGTGACGAGCACGATGGGCCGCTGTGGTGATTCGAGCAGCGCCCTTTCCTCGTCGCTCAGGTCGGTGGTTGGCTCAGCCGTGGCGAGGTCGGCTGCCATGACGGCAAACGGCTTGGCGGTGCGGTGTTTGCGTTCCCGCAGGGTGGCGACGGCTGCCGCGTTGCGGGCGTCACACGCAAGGTGGAAGCCACCGATACCTTTGATGGCGATGATCTCTCCGGCCGCGATCAGCGCTCTGGTGGCGGCGATGACATCGTCGGCTGGCACGAGATTGTCCTTTTCCAGCCAGATGTGAGGACCGCATGCGGCACAGGCGTTGGGTTGGGCGTGGAAGCGCCGGTTGGCCGGGTCGTCGTATTCGGCTTGACACTCGTCGCACATGACAAACGAAGCCATGGTGGTGAGGGGTCGGTCATATGGGGTTGCCATGGTGATGGTAAAGCGAGGCCCGCAATTGGTGCAGTTGATGAACGGGTAGCGGTAGCGACGGTCCTGTGGATCGTTCATCTCAGTGAGGCAGTCATGACACACTTCTAGGTCGGGAGACACAAGGGTGGTGGCATTGGTGTTGCGACGGCTTTCGACGATGACGAACTCGGATTCGCCTGTGGGTTCGATCTCGCGGCGCTCGACCGAGTCGATGTGGGCCAGCGGCGGCGGGTCGGCGAGGAGCCGAAGCACGAAATCGTCGATGGCGGATAGCTGTCCTTCGAGCTCGATGAACACGCCGGCGCTGTCGTTGCCCACATACCCGTAGAGTCCGAGGGCAGTGGCAAACTTGTAGACGGTTGGCCTAAAGCCTACGCCTTGGACGACCCCGGTTACTCGGAGCCGCTGCCGGGTAACGGATGCGGTTTCGTTGTTCATGACTGGACCCAACCTACCGGGGTCCACACCCGACGGTGAGGGGCCAAGGACCCAGAAGATCAAGCCGCATGGCCCAACGCCCTACCCCGTTCTTGACCGAGCGAGCTAGCCGGCCAACACGTGGTCACGCCACGAGTGCTGCGGTTCGTAGCCAAGGACCCTGCGGGCCTTGTCGATCGAAAGCAGAGTCTGGGTGCCGGAGACGTCACGGACCGGAACATCTGGATACACCTCAGCCATCAGGTCTGCGCTGTCGCGGGTCATGCAGTTGTCTGCCGCCGCCACCAGGAACGGCTCGGCGCCTGCGATGTCTGTCGTCAACGACAGCCGGACCGCCTGGGCCACATCACGGGCATCCACGTAGCCCCACAGATTCCACGCTCGGATCGTGGCGTCGTCCCAGAAGCCAGGGAAGCGCTCGATGTAGTCGTGTTCCTCCATGATGTTGGAGATGCGTAGAGCCACAAAGGGGATACCGGACCAGCGGTTGAACTGTTCGGCGATGGCCTCACCTGCGAGTTTGGACAGGGCGTAGTGGAATTCGGGGAGACGGGGATGGTCCTCGTCGATTGGGGCATAGCGGGGTTGCTCGCGCTCAAACGGGATTCCGATGAGTGTCTCCGACGAAGCCCAAACTACGCGTTCCAGATCGAGGATCTCGGCAGCGGAGAACACGTTGTATGTGGACATCATGTTGATGCGGAAGGTCTCCCCCGGTGAAACGATGTTGGGCGCAGGAATCGCGGCGAGATGCACAACCGCATCGGCGCCACGCAACGACTCCACGGTCTGCGCCAGGTCGGTGAGATCGGCGACCAGGGTCGGCTGGTCGGGATCCCGCGACGCTCCGATGTCGACGTTGAGGACTTCGTAGCCGTGCTCTCCGAGGTCGGCCACCACGGCTCGGCCCGCCTTGCCACTGCCACCGGTAACTACGACACGCTTCATGACAGACTCCTCGCTGTGACCTCACCTCATCATATGCCTCGGGTACGCGCCGTCGGCGTCAGTCCCCGAATTGGCGGTAGTCGTCGACACGTTCGGTCGCCGAACGCGACAAGCTGATATTGCCCCCAACCGCACCGAAACCGGGGAGCACGACCGGGGGGACCTGCAGCGTGACCGTCACTGTCACGGTGCCGCCCCGCACCAGATCGCCATCGAAGACGACGCCCTGTACCGACCCAACATCGATACCTCTGTTGTCGGCGATAGTTGCCACAACCAGCTGGCCGGCGGCGATTCCCTCATCCCAGGAGTCGGCAAGCACCACCTGCCTAGCTGCCTCCTGAGCCGCCAGGTCAGCCGTCGACTTTGCATCGACCCAACGCGGCAGCTGGGCGATACCCGCCAGCAGAGGGAGCAGGACTATCCCGAGTACGAGGATCATCTCGACCGCGGCGTATGCTGCTCCTGCCTCATCGCGGATCACCATCCGAGAGATTCCACGACAGCTCATTCGCCTGTCTCCTGGGTGGCGCGAGCCTCCATCTGAAACGACCACGATGGGATGCCGGGCATCGGGCTGTCCAGCGTCACGTCGGCCACCGCTACCAGGCTTCCGCCGGCGGCAACGCAAACAACACTCACTCCGTCGCTTAGTGGACCAGGCATCAGACCATGCAACGCCTCCGCCGCTCGCTGCTCGCAGACCGCGGCACCGGCATCCACCCGCGACCCGGCTCGAACCCCTTCATCAATTGCCGCACGAGCCGCTCCGTGACCGTATAGGTATAGGAACAGATTGACCACCATCACCGCGACAACAAGGGTGAACACCACAGCCATCAAGATTCCGACAGACGTAAGCCCGCGTTCATCGTCACGGAAACGTGAGAGCGATCGAAACGCCGTTCCTGGCATATCGCCTTCCTAGATACCGATCTGGTCGCGTACCCAGTTGATCACGTCAACACCCAGAGCTTGCATCATTGCCCCAAGCGCCATGATTGCGATCACCGTGACAACGATCCATGCAAAGATCTGCGCACTCTCAACCGCACCCCTCTCATCCCGTCGCACTTCGCCAAGCGCCAGTCTTGACCGCATCCACATCCAGTTCATCTCTTCCTCCGTTTCTGACTCATGTGCCACCAAAAATGATTTGAGGTATCGGTGCCCCAATAAACAACAGCACGATCGGAGCCAGGATCACGACTATCGGAATCACCATCAACAGCCGCCGACGAGAGGCCTCTCGCTGCAATTCTTCGCGGCGGGCTGCCCGCAGATCTTTGCTGAGGTCGAACAACGCCTCCCCCAAATCAGCTCCTCTCTCCTGAGCGGTGGCGAGAACTGTGTAGGTGCGAGCTGCTTCTGATTCTGGCGTTAGTTCGGCAGCACGATTGAGCGCCGCTGTCAGGGAAATACCGTTCTCGTGCAAGCGAAGGATCTCGGCGAGCTCATCTATCAGCGCCCCATGGCCACGAATGACGACATGGCGAATCGCATCGACCACACCACCACCGACCCGGGTACGCATCGCTATCAACTGATTGATGGTGTAGAGCTCCCCACGGAGACGTTCGCTTCGTTCTGCGACTGCCTTGTCGATTCGAGCACGAGCAGTCAGAACGCCGGCAAGAAACCCCAAAGCAGCGAATACGACCATGTAGAGCGACCCTGAAACCAGCAAACCGAAAGCGCCGAGACCAGCGGACCAAGCGACGGACCGAACCAGCGATCGAACACGGAATTCCTGGACACGTTCCGCCTCGCCGAGATCCGGGTACAACCCGGCTTGGCGGAGACGCAGTGCTAGCCGCTCCGTGTTCGAAGTCGCTAATAGGCGACCAAAGCTCGTCAGAATCTTGTCAAGCATCGGGCCGAACAGCCTCTTGATCGTTCCGTCACCGAACGTCGGGCCATCATGGGCAACCCCACGAACGTCTACTGGACGGGTCAGCCGCACCCGAGCGACAGTGCTGTAGGGACGGACCCTTCCGGCCAGGTTGCGATAGGGGCGGACGATCAGCCAGGCAACAGAAACAGCAAATGTCGTGGTCGAGGCAAGGGCAAGCAACTCCACGAAAGACAGGTTCACCGTCCCACCCCCGAATCTGTCCCCACCGCAGACCCGCCACCAAAGACCCGAATCTCCTGCGTCGGCCGCGAAATGATCCGCATCAACACCCATCCGGAAGCTGCCCAGATGCCGGCAACGATGACGACGAATCTGCCAGTATCACTCCTATAGAACTCACGATAGGTTGCCGGAACCGTCGCCAAGAAGAGAAGAATGAGCCAAGGAGCCAGAGCCACGACCATCCCCTCCAGTCGCTGCTCAAACCCGGCGGTGCGGATCTGTTCCGCGGTTAGCTGATCAGCGGACATTGTTTCTATGAGGTCACGGAGCACTACCTGAAGGCTGTTACCGCCAAACTGATGGGCGAGGATCAAGACCTCGATGACCTTGTCAGACGAAGGATCCGACAGCTCTTCCTTGACTATCTCAAGTGCCGGAACGACGCCAAACATCTTCGCTTGCGCAGGAAATCGACCAAACGCATCCTGCAGCGCTTGTGGACCACGAACGGTCAGGGCTTCGATCGCCGCAGCCAAGGTCGCCCCGGAATTCACATGAGCGAGCACTTCCCGCAGCCCATCCGGCCAAGCTTTCTGAACCTCAGCCAATCGCTGCACCCGGTGGCGCGAGAAGTACGAGTACGGCAGGAAGGCCAGGACAATCGATGGAATCAACGCAACCCACCAGGTCCCCGTGATCCCTCCCAACACAATGAGCCCTCCGAGACCCGACAGGATCGATCCCGCCCAGAACTGTCGTGGCGTCAGATCGGAGCCAGCCTGGATAAGCCACAGTTGTCTACTCGAAATCTGTGGCCTGGACTTCGTGCGCGTAGCGAGATTCGGCGCATTGCCTGTCAAGTGTCCAACCGCCAAATAGACAAATATCGCGGTCAGCGCCGAAGCCATGAGTCTCATAGATCAGGGCTCCAGTCCCCATGCAGAATCCGTTTCACGGACCCGCCGGCGGGCAACGACCGGTCGATCTGTTGTACCAAGTCTTCGGGTGGATAGTTCCCGGTCCATCGCATCGGTTCGCCCAGGTTCGGTCTGATGAAGATCGGCTCGGTGGTGAATTCATCAGACGCCAACGATGGGGCGACCGCAAGAATCTCCCTTACTTGTCGCCGCAAGCCGTGGTCGGCATCCTCGGAGCGTCGCATATCCCTGTCGAGATGGACTACGAAGTCGATTGACCCGGCAAATACGCTGCGAACTATCCGATCGGTGACATTCTCCCCAGCCATGATCGCAGCGTTGACGATGGCCGAGAGCGCATCTCGGGCGGAGTTGGCGTGAACCGTGCACGAGAACCCGCAGCCGGCGTTGACGGCGCGCGTCAGCTCGAACGCCTCAGCACCTCTCACCTCACCGACACAAAGCAGATCTACCCGCTGCGCCAGACAGACTTTGACGAGATCGCGCAACGTAAACCTGCGATCGCCCTGGAGGGTGACCGGTGAGGCCTCGTAGTAACTCGAGTGCGGCGGAAGCGGTATGTGCAGTTCTCGCACCTCTTCAACAATGCGAATGCACTGGTCATTGGGTACTGCTCGCAACCAGGCACTCATCAGCGTTGTCTTGCCTGCTCCCGTCGCTCCTGAATAGAGGACCGAGGTAGTCGCCTGGGCGGTGGCCCACAGGAATGCTCCTGCTGCTCTACTCAACGAGTCAAGTTCGACCATCGAACCCAGGGTCTCATCGGCGACGGTGTACTTCCGCAATGTCGCGGATAGTCGTGCAGAAACCGGTGGCACGACGGCGGTGAGCCGCACTGTGCCGTCCAGCACATGAGCTTGTTCGATTGCGTTCGAACTATCGAGGCGTCGGTTGGTGCCGGCCAATAGCCTGTCGATCACCTGACGCAATTCGCCTTCGGTCGTTGAGACGATATGTGCCTGTAGGCGCCCCGAGTCGTCGATATACGAGATCCGGGGACCCTCGAGGAAGATCTCTTCGATGTGCGGATTCTCGAACAACTCGGTAAGAGGTCCGAAGCCCGCGATTGCCTGCCAAATGCGTCGCTCCATATCACCAGGGTCACGGAGAGGTTCATTGATACCGCGGTGTGCGGTAGCTTGATATTCCCCGACGATCTCGGCGATCGCTAGCCCAACCTCATCCGGATCGACATCTACATCCAGCTTGCGATCCTCGATACGTTCAGCGGCCCGAGAGCGGAGTTTCTCGTAAGCGCTCGACCTCGACGTCATTGAGCGGCCTTCCCCGGAGTAGTTGCTGCGGGTACGGCGGCAACCTTGGTGGCTATGGGATCAAGCGCCTTCGTGAAGCGGCCGACCGGCGGCACCTCTCCCTGCCAAGCTGCTTTGTGGACCCGGTGATCCTCTGGAACGAAAGTTACCGATGCGGAACGGAAGGTCCTTCCGATCTCTTCTGTGATCTCGCCTTGTTGAAACAGGCTCCTGCCGCAACGGTTCATGACGACATGGATCGGCTCACCGCTGACACCACGTGCGTCGCCGATCCACGCAAGTACTGCGGTGACCCCGGTCGGTGATGGATCGCCAACCACCACTAGCTGATCAGCATCAGCAACGATTTGCCGTGATACCCCGAACCTACCCGTGGCGATACCAAAAGGAGACAGGTCTTCGAGATGGCGGTTGATTCGTACAATCACGTTGACGTGAAGATCAGCAAGAACACTGACCAGATCTGCTGCGTCGTCGATGCCACAGGCCTCCCATTCCCGCGGACTCGGTAGCCCTGCCAGCACGCCGAAACCGGTTTCGTGGGTAACAACGGCGGCTCCAATCTCGCCAGCAAATCGAAGCGACTCTATGGCAGTCAGAACGTTCGGTGACAGCTGTATGCCAAGTCGCTGTGCGATGGCTGGCTCCATCGTGTCGAGATCAGCGATCACGACGGGCAACCCGCTTCGTGCCATCTGTGTCGCCAGCCCAACTGCTATCTCGGTCACCCCGTTCGATCCACTCACAACCGTCACCGAACGACTCCGGCTGTCCATCGGAAGATCACCCAGGCGCCCCGTGATCGTGCTGCTGTCGGTGGCCTCGGCGGCGCCCGACTCGTCACCAACGATCTCAGCGAAATCACGATCGACGAGGCGCTGATCAGTGATGGACCGGATCCTCGCCAGGAACTCCTTCGGAGACGATTCGGCATCGATGACTGCATCCACCCCAAGATCAAACAGCTTGCTGCGGCCGACGTCGCCGCGGGTTCCTTCATAGACACCAATTACGACCCGACGCATGAGTTGAACTCTGTCGACAAGTCTCCTGGTTAGGTAGCTGGTCGTGTCATCGATAAGCAACACGTCATATGCCTGCTCAACTGCCTCCCGACCCGACAGGACTGTACCCACAACCCGGACCCCAGCATGGTCCTGGGCATATGACATGAGTTCCGCGACCCACGGACGTTGTGAAGACCCAACCGCGACGGCGGGTTCACGCTGCTTGGCGGACCTGGACGTCATCCTGACGGGCTTTCGGACTCTGCTTCGACCACAGCCGCCGCCTGCTCAAGGTCCGGCAGCGCAGAACCCGTCGAACGGATGATGTGCACCACGCCAACGTCGAGAGCCGCCGCTATCCGCAAGGCTTGCGTCGCATCCACGGCGAGGGTTGGGGCGTAGCCAGACCGAGCGCCAAGAGCGTTGCTATCGGCGCTTGGAACTTCGAGAACCTCCACCGCTGTTGCGATATAGGTGGCCATGCCGTCTGCGACCAATACGACGTCGACGGAGTCGCCACGAGACAGATGCCCGGCAACAGCCTGGGTCTGGTCGACTGGCACACTCATCGCTCGCAAGCCGTCACGATTCTCAAGAACAAGCAGATCGGATTCGAGGATCGGGTCACCGGCTGCAATCGACCTGGTGGTCAGTTGCCCGACGGCGGCATCAATCCCAGTCGCGGTCACAAAACGTGACGAAAGAAGATCATCTGCCGGAACGACAGCTGTGTCGAAATGGGACATCGTGAGAGTTGTGCCTGCACGAATCTCGCCAGCTGCGATAGCTACCTCGATCGTCGCTTCGTTGCCGCGAAGAACTGCGAGATTGAACACGAGGGCGAACAAAGCAGCAAGAACCATCACTACGTGTCCCAGTTTGATCCGACTTAGGAGATTCCGCTGAATCGAGGGAGCAGGATCGTGCGATACGAGCGTTTCTGACGCGATGTCAGCCACTATTCCTCCCCGATTCCCCTAGGTCTCGCGGCAGGCTACCAACGATTGGGAACTGGCGCCAGATTCTCGAGTCTACAAGCGGCACCCCAATAACTCCCTACCCACGTTTACATATCGTTACACAACGCTAGTGCACGATGCGCATAACAGCAAGGGGTAACCCACGGTTGGCCACAAAAGCGGGGAACCTAACTAAACGTCCAGAGTGTTCAGAAATCCGGCAGCGGCTGCAGCGGCATGTCTGGAATCCTCATACTCCACCACTGTGACCCCCAGATTGCCGCTCAGCATCGCAGAGAGACGACGGCCCTCCCCTGGTCGGAACAGACAGAGCACGGGGATGCCCCGCTCCTGGGCGACGCCGATCTCCCAACCCACACCAAGACTCGGCGTGGTGACTTCGGCGACAACAACGTCGCAACTGGTCAACCAATCGAGATCACGGGCGTAGATCTCGTCGTCCGACAGGTCCTCTTCACCGACCGTCGCTACGTGCTCGGTAAGCACCTCGCCGTGACGGGCCAACTCATCGACAAGTTCCATGTAGACGGCGGCGTCGTCTCTGCCACCGCGGATCGAGCCGGCGAAATAGATCCTCGGTCGCAATCCGGGCTTCAGTACTGCTCCCAATGGACCAGCTCGCTGATGGCCTTGCGGCCACCTTTGTTCTTGGGGGTCGCATTCTCGGTCGGGTAGCCAAAGGCGACCGCATACCGGCACGACTGGTCCCCTCCAAGGCCAAGCAGATCTGCTGCATCACGTTCTTGATACAGCGTGATCGGGCACGATGCGACCCCGAGGGCAGCCGCAGCCAGCATGATGTTTTGCGCCACCCGACCCGAGTCGAATTGATAGCCCCCCGGCTCCTCGACGATGGCGATGGCGGCCGCCGCGTCCCGGATCGGGTCGCCGTAGGTCGCACAATCGGCGAGCTTGACCAACTGTTCTTCGTCCTGGACGACGATGAACGCCCAGTTCTGCAGATTCTTCGAAGACCCTGTCCACCGTGCCGCCTCCAAGATGGCGTCAAGGTGCTCTTCTGAGAGCGGCTCTTGCTGGTAATCGCGGATAGCTCGAAGATCAAGGATGGACTGATAGTTGTCACTCATAGATGGGAGATTACCCGGCTCAGCCTGGCATAGGAGAGTGCGTCTGCGAGAATCACCAACAATGGAACTTCCAATCGCACCCTGTAAACTGAATGGGATTTTGGTCCACACGTAGGTGACTAGTGACCTCCAACGGGGCAAACTCCCAATATTCGGTTTCGACAATGTGTGACAAGTGTGGTTACTTGCTCTCACTCCGCAACGAAGGCGGGAACATAATCCACGGACGGACTATCAGATGCGTGTGCTGATAATCGAAGACTCGTCGGTCCTGCGCCGATTGATCGAGACATGTCTCCGAGATTTCGATTGCGAGTTCGAGACCCAGCGTCTTCCCCACAGCTCCCAAAGAATCGGCGGTTTCGACGAAGCCGCACTGGTCATCATCGGGGTCTACCAACCGTTCGACATCGCTGTCAACGCCATCGAGCGGATCAAGGCTCGATCCGCGGCACCGGGGGTCGTCGCCATCACCACCGATACCCGTGAAGCCTCGATCAACCAGATAGTTGAATCCGGCGTGGACGCCGTGGTCAAGATGCCGTTCCGGCCAGACGAGCTACGTGACGCGGTTCTCACCGCCATCACCAAGTCCTGAGCCACTTCGACCACCAGCCCAACAATGCCCGGCCGGGTGCAACAATGCACAACGTTCCCCGCCCGACGGAGTGCCCATGATCGAGCCAACCACCGTGCGCCAACTCAGCTTCATCGAGAAGTTGCTCTTTGGCACCACCATCGACAAGGTCCCGACGCTGATTCCCGGCGTCCTGCTTTCGATCATCGTGGTCGTCGCATCGGTCACCCTCGCCGAACTAGCCAACGACGCCCTCGGCTTCGATGGCCTGGTCAGCTTTATCCTCGTCGCCATCGTTGTCGGTATGGTCATTCGCAACACCGTCGGACTCGACGATCGCTTCGCCCCTGGGGTGCAGTACTCCCTCAAGAAGCTGCTGCGGCTTGGGATCATTCTGCTCGGGATCCGTCTCAGCATCCTCGATGTGCTCGAGATCGGTGGATACGGTATCCCCATCGTCGTTGGAGCCGTGCTCACCGGCCTGGTCGTTGCCATCGCCGCCAGCCGCCGTCTCGGTCTCTCCGATCGGCTTGGCGCCCTGATCGCAATCGGTACCGGCATTTGCGGGGCCACCGCAATCGTGGCGGCGGCCCCTGGCCTCAAGGCCAAAGAAGAGGAGGTCGCCTATGCGGTTGCCAACATCACGATCTTTGGGATTGCCGCGATGGTCATCTACCCGTTTCTTGGCAACCTGATCTTCGACGGCGACATTGTCAATACCGGCCTCTTCCTCGGCACCTCAATCCACGAGACCGCCCAGGTGGCCGGTGCCGGACTCATCTACGACCAGTCGTTCAACATCACTGCCACCCCAAGCGTCGCCGATATCGCGGTCGTAGGAAAACTGGTTCGCAACGTCATGATGGTCGTCGTGATACCCGGTATCACCTACCTGTACGCCAAAAACCTCCGCAAAGAAGGCGAAGTCGCAGGCAAAGGCACCAGGGTCCTCGACATGATCCCTGTGTTCATCCTGGGCTTCCTTGTCATGGCCATCGTCCGTTCGATCGGAGACGCCGGGTCCGACTCCGGTGGTCTTGCGTTTGGGCTCTGGGGAGAAGAGACATGGGCCAACCTCACCCACGGAATCCGCACCTGGGCCGAATACACCCTTGGTACCGCCATGGCCGCCGTCGGGTTGGGTACCTCGATCAAGCAGCTTCGCGGCCTTGGGTTCAAACCGTTCCTCGTTGGAATCGCAGCCGCAATTTCGGTCGGCGTGGTCAGCATCGGTCTCGTCTCAGTCTTCGGACCGCTGATCTCGGTCTAGCTAGGAGCCAGGACAGCTTCCGGACCCGACTTCGAGTTGAAGCTCGTCGATCCGCTCCGCAAGCAGACGGCTTACAGCCTCGATGCCGAACAGATTCATGTGGTAGAAGTCCGCATAGAACTTCGGCTCATTGTCGAGTTCGGGGAGACGGACAAAGGGAACCTGGGTTTCCTCGGCAAGATCGCCAAGCACAGTGGTGAACCACTCCAGATCGGCAGCTCCATTGGGTAGGGCAGCGGATAGGGCATCGTTCATCGCAGGCATCTCAACTAGGACTGGCACCGCACCGTGTTGGCGTGCATCGGCGATCATCTGCCTGATCGCATTTGTCTCGACTCCACCAATCGAGAAATCGAGGAACGCCGTGTTTGCCAGCCTGTCGATCCCTTCCTGTGTGACCTCGTAGGTCCTGGCATCATTCGATGCGTAGCGACCAAGCGGCGTCAGATTGGTGTAACGCCAATAGCCCCTGTCGCCGATATCCCAGATCCACGCCACCATCTTGTCAGGCTCGCGCAATCGCGGCCTCACCCTGAACAACGCCGACTTGGACTCGAGCCATTCCTCCGCCGTATCCCACACACCTGCTGCATCTATCGCCTCGAGTCGCCCCCTGGCGTTGAGGTAACGCGATACCGAATTGTCCCCGTCAGGTTGATTGTCGCTGAACTGCCGCACATCGACGCCGATGACGACCAGCGCCGGACATAGCTCCCGATAGACCGTGTCCAACATGAACTCTCTCCACACCCGCGGACCCACCGACGGAATCGCCGCGTTGTAGCCGGTAGCGAATTGCTGAGAGGTCTCGGCGAAGAACACAGGGTCAAGATCAGCCTGCGCAACCGACGAGCCGGTAAACACAACTTCAATTGGGTCGTCCAGGCCTTGGATCTGCTCCCATTTGTCTTGAGAAAACTGGGTATCCCACGTCAGCACCGCCGGCACCAGATTGTCCATCCGGCGCGCCACCCACTCCACCCCAAGGAACAGAGAAACAACGATCAAGAGTGTGATTACTTTTCGCATCAGAACTGGAAGTAGAGGAACGGGACGGGCGCATCACCGGAGAACACCACAAAGGCCACAAGGGCCGCCGCATAGGCAAAGCCGCGGATGACCGCCGGCCAGGAACCGATCACCTCGTGTCGAGAAGAAACGCGCTGCGCCGAATCGATCAGAAGACTGATGGCAAGGGCGGGCAGAACAATCCAGACCGCAGTCCGCGCCACCGGACCAGGTCGCAGTGTCGCGATGCCGGTCACATAGGCCCACGCCTCGGTGAATGTTGCAGCCCGGAAGAAGATCCAGGTCAGCGAAACCCCTGCGAACGTAGTCAACACCATCGGTAGATCACGCAACCGGGGCATGTCGAGTTCACTGCCGCGACTCCGGCTCCGGAAACGCCTGTGCAGCGCCAGGTAGACACCGTGCAGCGCACCCCACGCCACATAGGTCCAGGCCGCCCCGTGCCACAGTCCTCCGAGCAACATCGTGATCATCAGGTTGCGATAGGTAGCCGCCCCCGACCCACGGCTACCCCCGAGGGGTATGTACAAGTAGTCACGAAGCCAGGTAGACAGCGAGATATGCCAGGTCCGCCAGAAGTGGCTGATGTTGCGGGACAGATATGGCTGGTTGAAATTGATCATCAAGTCGACGCCGAGCAACCGTGCCGAACCCCTGGCGATATGTGAGTAACCCGAGAAGTCGCCGTATATCTGCAGCGAGAATCCAATGATGCCAACCAAGAGCGTTATCCAACCGGCGGTCTCGGCACCTGCGAACGCATCGTTGACGTGAGGGGCGACGGCATCAGCAATCACCACCTTCTTGAATAGACCGAGACCGATCAGATGGAGGGCCGACCACAGATCCTCACCCTTGGCAAGGTGGCGGCGCACCTCGAACTGCGGCAGCAGCCGACGAGCCCGCTCGATCGGACCGGCCACCAATTGTGGAAAGAAAGCGACAAAGACCGCAAACGCCAGCAGGTCGTCGGTCGGTTCGAGCTTCCGCCAGTACACGTCGAGCGTGTAGGACATGGTCTGGAATGTGTAGAACGAGATCCCGACCGGGAGGACAACGTTGAGTGTTGGCCAGTCGGCAACCACCCCCATGCCTTCCAGCAGAGCATCCGCCGACTCGGCGAAGAAGTTGAAGTACTTGAAGGCGGCGAGCATGCCCAGGTTGACGACCATCGAAATGATCAACAGCCGGCGACGGCGCCGATCGTCGGACGCCACACCCATCCTGCGGCCGACTACGAAGTCAGTTGCGGTCGATATCCATAGAAGCGACAGGAAGCGCCAGTCCCAGACGGCATAGAACAGGTACGAGGCAACCAGCAGCAACACGTTTTGGCCCCGCCGCGGCAGCTTGGCGTACGCCACAACAACAACTGCAAGAAAGACAACGTATTGAACCGAATTGAACGCCATTCCCCGAACCCGATTGGAAACATCTGCACTGTAGACCGGGGCCCACCCGGTCCGGCTCCAGCCTCCTAATCCAGATCGGTTCGCAGCCGGGTCACCACCGCACCCAAGCGCTCCACCTCGGGGCCGACGCCCTTGCGGAGTCGCCACATCAACCGCAGAAACGCCACAGGCCCGGTCGGCAGATCGGCTTCGGCGATCGCGGCATCAAATCCTTGGCGGGCATTCGCCAGGTCCACCGGCGGTGCCAGTCTGTTGATGATCCCCATGGCAAGGCGTTTGCTGACAAACACAAACAGCACCAACGCCAGACCGACCAGAAGAACAAAGACAGCCAGCCAACGAACAACACCTGCGGTGGCCACCGCAACGACGGCTGCTGCAAGAACAATTCCCAGGCCGACCTTGCTCACAAAGCCCGTCTTGGCGTCAACCTGATCGGCCAATAGGGAGGCAACGGCGCCCCTGGCGAAGTCATCGAGATCCATGCCGACAGCGTAATCCGGCCCACCCGCCACGTGAGGACCCAACTCAAAGAAGGGGCCGCACCGCTGCGACCCCTTCGATTACATGAGCTTCAGATCTAGAAAGACTCGTCTGCCATGTCCATAAGCGAACCGTCCTCCTGCTCGGCGCCTTCACGCCGGGCCCTGGCCTTGGGGAAGGCGTGGTGCGCAAAGAACCGAGCCGAGGCAACCTTTCCTTCATAGAAGGCGACGTCGCGACTGTCGGCTTCGGGGAGGGCCCGCAGCGCAACCTCAGCGTGCCGCAGCAACAACCAACCAATGGTCACTTCGCTGATGCTCTCCAGCAAGGCGTTGGCGTGGAGCCCCAACTTGTACATCCCCGTTGGGTCCTGTTGTGCACCCATGAGGTGACCTACCATCACTCCGAGGTGACCCTGGGTGTCGTCAAGCGCTTTTCCAAGCAATTCCCTCTCCACCGCCAACTCCTCCGGACCACCCTTGATCATTTCCAGGACCTCACCAGCGAGCGCGGTAAGCGTCTGGCCTTGATCACGAGCGATCTTGCGGAAGAAAAGGTCAAGTGCCTGAATCGCTGTAGTTCCCTCGTACAGGGTGTCGATCTTCGTGTCCCGGATGTACTGCTCGATCGGATAGTCCTGGGTGAACCCGGACCCACCAAATACCTGCAGCGACGTCGCCATCAGCTCGTATGCCTTCTCCGACGAATAGCCCTTGACCAGTGGCAACAAGAAATCATCGAGCTTGAACCAACTCTTGTCGTCGGGGAAGCGCTGCTTTTGGTCCTGGACCCAGCCCGTGTAATAGAGCAGGGCACGAAGGCCCTCGGCATGGGATTTCTGCAGCATCAACATGCGGCGCACATCTGGATGACGAATGATCTCGACTCGGGGAGCGTCCTTGTCAGCAGCCCTGGTGAGATCTGCACCCTGCACTCTCTCCTTGGCATACTCGAGCGAATTCAGATATGCCGTCGACAAGGTCGCCGTCGCCTTGGTGCCGATCAACATCCGCGCCCGCTCAATGATCAGGAACATCTGCCGGATCCCGTCGTGGACATTTCCAACGAGATAGCCGACACATGGTTCGTCTATGCCAAAACTCAACTCGCAAGTGGTCGAAGCCTTGATACCCATCTTCTTTTCGAGGTTGGTGGCGACAACACCGTTGCGCTCACCAAGTGAGCCGTCGGCGTTCACCATGACTTTGGGAACAACGAACATCGATAGACCCTTGCTTCCGGGTCCGGCCCCTACCGGTCGGGCCAGCACCAGATGGAGAATGTTCTCGGCGGCATCGTGATCCCCGGATGTAATGAACCGCTTCACACCTTCAATGTGATAGACCCCCGCCTCTTCGTCGACCGGGATGGCCTTGGTGGTACCTGCGCCAACGTCCGAGCCGGCATCGGGCTCGGTGAGCACCATCGTGCCGCCCCAGTTGCGCTCGAGGGCTGGCAGGACGAATCGCTCTATCTGCTCGGGCGTCCCCACCTCGTTGAGAATGACCGGCATCAGGGTGCCGACGAGAAGGAAGGCGGCCGGATTGGCACCGACCAACAATTCCTGGACTGCCCAACGCAGCGACATCGGGGCCGCAACGCCTCCCAGCTCTGGTGGACGGAACAGAGCATCCCAACCTGCTTCGAGGTAAGCGTTGAAGGAGTCTTTGAGACTCTGTGGAAGTTTGATTTCGCCGTCTTCGAGGACGGGAGGGTTGCGATCAGCGTCAACGAAGCTGGCGGCGAACTCGTCAACAGAGAATCGCTCGACTTCGCCCAACATGTGGACGGCGGTGTCCTCGTCCATCTCTTCAAACGGTGCGGCACCCAGGTAGTCCTGGGTTCTGTATGCCTCAAAGAGATTGAACTTGATGTCTCGCAGATTGGTCTTGTAGTGACTCATGACGGACCTCAGTGTCGTTGGATGGGCAACTGCTACCGGCTGCAACACCGGTTTTTGAGTATACACTCTATTTTGAGTGAATATTCTAAGTTTGTCACATGTCGGCTAGTCTCAGCAGAGACAAAGGAAGGGAAACGTGGCTCGATATCAGGCCGGGATCCGCACCGAAGCGCGGATCGTCGAGGCAACCAGGGAGCTGTTGGGCAAGGTCGGATTGGATGGCACCACGCTCAAAGCCATCTGCGACCGTGCCGATGTGCGTGCGGGCAGCTTCTACAACCTATTCGAGTCCAAAGACGACGCAGTGCTCCACGTCGTCAAAGACGCCATCCGCGCAGTTGACCCCCATCCGGCCCAGGATGCCCCCGACTCTCTCAAGGAACTCGTCGAGGCGTATATCTCCTTCATAACGGGCCAACCAGAAGTCGCCAGGGTCTACCTCAAAATCGCTATGTCGGGAGCAACGAACGGCTCCCTCGCCAACTCGGTTAGGCGTCACCACGAACGGCGGGTCGCCCGGTTCTCGCTAGCCATTGCCGGCGAGCACCCCGAACTCACCGACGACGAGGTCACGGCACGAGCCGAGATCATCCTGGCAACCTTGAGCGGCCTCGCGTTCATCTGGATGCTCAAACCGGGTTTTGACTTCCCAAGCAGGGCTCGGCTTGCCGCCACCAGTTCATTGGTCAAGGGATAGCCCCGGCGCGCTAAGGCTTTTCGTCGCCCTGCCGACAATGAGTGGGTGAACAAGTCCAAACCGCGAAACTGGGTCTCTCCCCTTGCGCTGTCCCTGCTCGTCCTCATCATCGGGGTGATCGCGGCAGGAATTGATCTGGCGCGCTCTCGCTCCGAGATAGATGAATGGACCGCCAGCAAGGCAGAGGTCGTCGAATCAGTAGTCCAGGATGTAATTGACGAAGTCTTTAGCGACCTGGAAGCCGTGGCCGGATTCATCGAGCAATCTGACCCCACACCGGAATCCTTCGACGCATTCGTCACCAAGATCAATGGGACGGCTGACGCCATCGGGATCGGCTATATCGCCAATGTCCCCGCGGCGTTAGCCGACGACCATATCGAAGAAATGCGAGCCTCGCTGGGTGAGTTTTATGACCTGTTCGCCCTGGGGGCCGATGGACTACCCGAGCCGGTCGACCGGACCGACCGTGAGGCTTTCTACCCGTTGCAGTTCTTCGCCTACGGTGATCTGATTGCGCCGCTGGTGACCGATGACCTCGCGATCGCACAGATCGGAATCGGGGTCGATGCGGGCTTTGTCGAGACCTGGCGTGACGAAATCGACACAGCCATGACAGCTGAGGGCGGAACCCTCTCGCAGTTCATCACTCTCGAATCAGAAACATTCAGCTTCGATCGTGCGTTCTTTGCCTCGGTCCCGCTGACCGCCGGACCGCACCGGCCGGACGGCATCGTCGGCGCTCTCATGTCCGAGCCGCTGCTGCTACAGAATCTGGACAAACGCTCCCTTGACGACGTGCAATGGGAGGTCGTTCCGATCGCCGGTGCCCCCGCCCGCCTCAACTCTTCCGAAATCCAGGTGTTCCCCCTTGACCTGCCGGGTAACCCATGGCTGCTTGCCGTCGCCCCAACCGCAGAAACGACTGCTGCGCTGCTCGGACTGCCGTTCTGGGTAACGGGATTGATCGCCGCGGCATTGGCTGCTCTCACTTTCACGGTGATGTGGTTGCTGATGGATCGCCGCGCCGAACACAGGCAAAGTGCACAGCTGCGGCTGCTAGCCGAGGAGAAAGACCGATTCCTTGCGTCGGTTTCCCATGAGCTGCGAACCCCGTTGACCGTGGTATCCGGTTTCGCCAACGAGTTGCACGACAAACCAGAAGCCTTCTCCCCCGCCGAGAACCAGGACCTGCTGGCAATGATGGTGGAACAGACCGATGAGCTCTCCGCCATTGTGGAAGACCTACTCATCGCCGCCCGCAGCGATATCGGCAAGGTGGTCATCAACCTGCAAGAAACCGATCTCGCCGTCGAAGCCACCCGAGCCATGGAGACCGCCGGGATCACTGCGCCTATCCACGGCGAGCGCAAAACCGCCATCGCCGATGAGCAGAGAGTTCGGCAAATCCTGCGCAACCTCCTCACCAACGCCAAACGATACGGTGGCGCAGCGGTTCGAGTCGAGTTCTCCGATGGACCGGGATGGGTCGAAGTCGCAGTCGTCGATGACGGGGAAGGAATCCCCGAAGAGAAACGTAAGTCGGTGTTTGACGCATACGTGTCAGCACACCGACCCGACATTGCCGTCAAGTCCGTTGGACTGGGGCTCTTCATTTCGCGGGGGCTAGCCATCGCCATGGGCGGCGATCTTCGCTACGACTATTCGGAGGGATGGAGCCGATTCAGCCTGCGGCTCCCCACCGGTGCTTCCAAAGAGGTCGACGAGACCCCAACCACAGCACAGTTAGAACCGGTACCGGCCGGAACCTACCCCGCGCTGTAGACGCCAACTAGCTGTCCGCGATAAACACCGATTTGAGTTCGCTGTAATGCTCGAGGGCAACCATTCCCTGCTCGCGCCCGATACCGCTGCCCTTGACTCCGCCAAACGGCGCCTCGATATGCACGCTGGATGACGAATTCACCGAAATCATCCCCGTGTCGAATGAACGCACTACCCGTAAAGCACGAGCGATGTCGCGTGTCCACACCGACCCGGACAACCCGTACCCGCTGTCATTGGCTAACCGAATACCTTCGTCCTCGCCGTCAAATGGCATGATTCCGACAACGGGACCAAACACTTCCTCCTGCATCACCCGCATCCCACTGTCCACATCGACATAAACTGCCGGCGTCAGGTAGGAGCCGCCCCCCAATTCACCCTGGGGTATCTCGCCGCCACACACGCGGGTAGCGCCTTCGGCATCAGCGATCTCGACGTACCCGGCAACGGTTCGGAGGTGGTCCGGCGTGATCAGTGGACCCATCTCAGTGGCCTCGTCAGCGGGGTCACCGACCACCAGCTCTTTCGCCCTTTTCGCAAACCGCTCCACAAACTCCTCAAATACCGGTCGCTCCACCAGAATCCTGCTGCGGGCGCAGCAGTCCTGGCCGGCGTTGTCGAAGACGGCAAAAAGGGACGATTCCACTGAGGCTTCCAGGTACGCATCGGCAAAGATCACGCTGGCGGACTTGCCGCCCAATTCCAAGGAAACATTCTTGATTCCGGTTGCGGCTGCCTGCATGATGCCGGTCCCAACCTCGGTGGATCCGGTGAAGGACACCTTGCGTACGAGTGGATGGCGGATCAAGGCATCACCCGCAACGGAACCGCGACCCGGGGTCACATTGAACACCCCAGGCGGGAGCCCCGCCTCCACAGCCAGGTCAGCGAGGGCGAGTGCCGACAGTGGTGTCACCCCGGCGGGTTTGGCAACAACCGAATTACCCATTGCCAGGGCCGGCGCCACCTTCCATGCGAGGATGAGCATCGGGAAGTTCCACGGAACAATCAGACCGCAAACACCAATTGGCTCACGGAACGTCATAAGAGTCCCCCGAGCGTGAGACGGGATCGTCTGACCATGGATTTTGTCAACCGCACCTGCGTAGTAGTCGAAGGTCGTCGCCACCGCCCCTATCTCACCACGCGCTGCTCCGATCGGCTTACCCGCATTCTGCGACTCCAGCTGTGCCAGCCTCTCTAGATCGCGGCGGACGAAGTCGGCGATGCGGCGCAGCACGTCGCGGCGCTCTCGCGGCGAGGTTCGCCGCCACACGCCACTATCGAATCTGTCTGCGGCAACCTTTACGGCACGGTCGATGTCGCCGGCACTGGCGCTCGCCACTTCGGCAATCACCGCACCGCTGGCAGGATTACGGATAGACGTTGTCTCACCGCTGTCGCTGTCGAGCCGTTGCCCGTCTATCGCCAAGCCTTCATGCAGGGTCATAAGCTCACTCCGGGGTTACGTAGGCGGCAGTGAGACCGCCGTCAACGAGAAAGTCAGTTCCGGTCACGTATGAGGACTCGTCTGATGCGAGGAACAGCACAGCCTGCGCCATCTCCTTGGCCTCACCGAAGCGTCCCATTGGTACGTGCACCAACCGGCGCTGCTTCTTCTCCTCAGTGTCAAGAAAACTCATGAGGAGTTCGGTCCGCAGCGGCCCCGGGCACAGCGCATTTACCCTGATGCCCTGACGCGCATGGACCACGGCGAGCTCACGGGTAAGGGCCAGCACCGCCCCCTTTGACGCCGTGTAAGCCAGCTGGGGTGTGGCGGCGCCCATGACAGCAACAAAGGATGCAGTATTGATGACGGATCCGCCGCCACTGCGAAGCAGCGCAGGAATGCCGTACTTGCAGCCGAGGTAGACGCCTTTGGCGTTGACCTCCATCGTCTTGTCCCAGACGTCTTCTTCTGTACTGATGGCGTCGCCGTCGGCAGACATCATGATCCCTGCGTTGTTGAACAGGACGTCAAGACTGCCAAACTCCTCTTCAGTCGTAGCCACCATCTGCTCACAGCTCGCTGCGTCGGACACGTCGGCGACGATTGCGATTGCGCGCCCACCTGCAGCGTTGATCTCCGCGGCGACGGAGTCGACAGCGGTAGCGTTTATATCGACCGCCGCAATCGCGGCCCCCTCGCTAGCGAAGAGAAGCGCAGTCTCCCGCCCAATCCCGCTACCTGCCCCGGTAATCAGAGCGACCTTGTTGACGAGCCGCATGGCCACCTTCCCTTTGTTATCTTCTTAAATCTGTTCGAAGTAGCGACGCCGCTCCCAATCAGTAACCGCATTGTCGTACGCCGCAAGCTCAGTCTCGAAAAAGTGGCGGTAGTGCTCGTGCACATCGGCGCCGAACGCCTCGACAGCAAACTCGCTGGAGGCAAACAAGTCGAGACCCTGCCGCAACGTCTTGGGGACCTCCGGCAGTTCTGCGGCGGCGTAGACGTCGCCCTCGAAGATCGGTGGTGGTTCGATCTTGTTTTCAATCCCGTCCAGACCAGCAGCGAGCATCGCGGCATATGCCAGATACGGGTTCACATCGGCCCCCGAAACCCGGCATTCGATCCGCAGGCTCGGGCCGTGGCCGACAATCCGGAAGCCCGCTGCCCGGTTGTCATAGCTCCACGCAATGCGGGTTGGTGCCCACGATCCGTCCTGAAAACGCTTGTATGAGTTCACGGTCGGGGCGAACAGCGGAATCAACTCGGTGATCTTGTCCATCCAGCCACCAAGGAACCAGCGGAACTCGTCGGATACCATCAGGGGTGGAAACGAGATGTCCCCTGGGAACGCATTCGTGTCTCCATCCCAGAGACTCACATGGATATGACAACTAGACCCGGCCTCGGATGCATCCGGTTTCGCCATGAACGTGATCGCCATGCCCATTTCGTCGGCAGTCTCCTTCATGCACTGCTTCATCAGCACGTGGCGATCGGCCATTTCGAGAGTCTCGGCGTATCTGATGTTCATCTCGTGCTGACCGCGCCCCCACTCCCCTTTTGAGGTCTCGACCGGGATCCCTGATCGAGAGAGACGACGGCGGATGGCGCCGTTGTACGGCTCCTCTCGTGTCCCCTGGAGAATGTGGTAGTCCTCGATGTACCAGCCGACGGGCTGCAGGTTTGCGTACCCTTTCGTCGCCGCCGTTCGGTAGCTGTCCTCAAAGATGAAGTACTCGAGTTCGGAAGCGGCCTGTGCGGTGTAGCCCATGCTTGCGGCACGTTCGAGTTGCTTGCGGAGCATCGACCGTGGAGCCACCGGGATTGGTTCCCCGGTGCGTTCATCGTGAAGGTCGCACAGCACAATCGCCGTCGCCGGAAGCCAATCGGCGAGACGCAATGTCCCCAGGTCAGGGACCATGTGAAAGTCGCCATAGCCCTTCTCCCAGTTCGCATAGGCATACCCACGAACTGGTTCCATTTCCATGTCAACGGTCAGCAAGTAGTTACAGGCATGAGTCCCGTCTGCGTGAACCCCATCAAGGAAGAACTCGGCGTCGTAACGTTTCCCTTGGAGACGTCCGTAGTGATCGGTGAACGCGACGACAACAGTGTCGACGTCCTCCGATCCGACTAACGCCTGTAGTTCGTCAACTGTGATCACTCCGCGCATTGTGGCTCTCCCTCTTGACCTGTGCAGCTATTGACCGACGGATGTCGATTACTTGCTTTGCCCAACCGCAAATCCACTCATGAAGGGCTTCTGCATCAGAACGAACACGATCGCAGGCGGTATCGATGCGATGATGGCGGCCAGCATCAACGGTCCATACGTGAGTGATCCGTCGATATTGGTGAGCGTCTGCAGGGCGACCTGGACGACCTGACGCGAATCGTCACGGATGATCAGGCTGGGCCACAGGAACATGTTCCACGTATAGACATACTGGATCACAAACAGCGCTGCGATGACGTTCCAGGACAGCGGAATGAGCACTCTGGTGAGGAACTGGATCGGCGTTGCCCCATCAATCTGTGACGCCTCGAGGAGCGACCCCGGCAGGTTCGCAAAATGTTGGCGGAACAGGAACGCACCCGTCGCCGAGGCCAGGAATGGCAGCACGAGTGCAGTCATTGTGTCTTGCCAACCGAATCCAGACACCATCCGGAACATGGCGAGAATCATCACCTCGGTCGGCATCATCAGCGTGATCAACACAAAGAAGAAGACAATCCACTTGAAGCGGAACTTGAAGTAGACAAACGCCAAACCGGCCAGCAACGAAAGAATCGTCTTGCCGATAGTCACCCAGATAGACATCTGCAGCGAGTTCCACATTGCACCGGCAAAGTCCCGTTTCACCCAGACGGCATCAAAGTTCGACTGCAGCGCACTGCCAGGACTGAACTTGAAGGAGAAGATCTCGGGATTGTTCTGCGTCGCGATGAGTGCTGCATAAAGCAAAGGAAACGCAATGACCAGGGCCGTGACTGTTAGGCCAAGGTGGTAGGGCCAACTGCGACCTCTGGCAAAGCCTCTCCTCTGCACTCCTGGATTGAGACCGGACATCAGGATCCCCCATAGCTAACACGCTCGCCGCTGGTTCGGAACTGCCACAACGTGACCGCGATGACGGCGATGAACAGAAGGACCGACTGGGCGGCGCCTCGGCCAAGGTCGCCGTTGTTTACGCCAACGCGGATGATCTCGTATATCGCCACAGAGGTTCTCCCCGCGGGAGCCCCCTTGGTCATGAAGTCGATGGTGGCATAGACCTCAAAGAAGGCGTAAGTCAGATTGGTAACAAGAAGGAAGAAGGTGATCGGAGACAACGCGGGCAAAACGATCTTCTTGAAGCGTTGCCAGGCAGACGCACCATCGATCACGGCCGCCTCGATCTGGTCCAGTGGAACCGTCTGCAAACCGGCGAGGTAGAAAAGGATGTTGTAGCCAACGATCTTCCATGCACTGGCCAGAACGATGGCAATCATGGCCAGAGCTGCGTGCTCTCGATAATTCGGTACGTCGATACCGAACCATGAGTCCATCAGGTAGGTAAAGATCCCGACCGTTGGATCGAAGATCATGAAGAAGAGGACACCGGCGACTGCTGGGGAGATAGCGTACGGCCAGATCAGCAGCGTCCGGTAGATGGTGCCACCACGGATCTTACGAAAAGCCAGATAGGCAATCGCCAGTCCGCCCGTCATGCCGAGGGCAACGATGCCGACCGAGATGATGACCGTGTTTACATACACCGGCCGGTAAGCGACCTGACCGCCACCGCCGGGTGAGAACATTGCGTACAGCGCTACAAAGACAGAGAGCATGGCGCCGACCGAAGCGATATCGGCACCCCGCCGGCTCAATGAACCAGCGGCGGAGCGGGTGACCCACAGGCGTGCACCGTAGATAGCTGCGATCGAGAGAAGTGGGTAGGCGACCAACTTGATCGGGTCGGTGATCAGCAGTTCCGTGAAGTTGCCGAAGCAAACATCAATCGACTTCGGTGCACCAAGGCGAGTCAGCTGAGTTGAAAGCGTAAAGGTCTGGATGGCCGGGGCGTAAAGGAACACCACCAGGATGGCGAGGGTGGGAGACAACAGGACCCATGGCACCCACCAGCCCATGCGGTAGCCACCGGTTTGGATCTCGCCGGTCATCTCGGTTGCTTTCTTGATCTTGCCGTCGGCTCGGTCGAATAGACCATGAAGGCCGATGAGCGCCAACCACGCTCCACCTGTCATCAAACCGTATGCAAGTAGGTGATCGACGCCGCTGGTTGCCGCGGCAAAACCGCATTGACCCATCGCCAGTGGCGTAACCGCGGCGCCGAGAACAGCAACGGTAGAAGCGATGCCGTAGCGGGCAGGAGATGGATTGTCGGTTCTCCACCAGACATAGAGAGGACCAATGAATGCGGCAACGACGAGGCCAAGAATCAGCATGAAGGTATAGATCTCATTCTGTGTTCACAAGGTGCTTTTTGGGGGCGAGGCAATTGCCCCGCCCCCAAAGCTGGTTTCGTTAGATCAGTTGCCGAACAACTGCTCATACTCGGTGAGCGACTTGTTCGCTTCTTCATTGGCCTGAGCCATGCGAGTAGCAACATCGAGGTCGTTCACGAGGATGTCTTCGATGGCAAGCGTGATCACGTCACGAATGCCGACAAAGTTTCCGAGGAGCGCTCCCAGTGAAGCCGGGGTGTTCTGCGCAGCCGCCAGCTGGTCTGATGCGACCTTGCTGTTCGGGCTCTCTGCGTAGAAACCCTCGGTCTCAAGCAACGCAACCGCGTCTTCTGTGATCGGGACATATCCGGTCAGCTGATGCCAGGCAGCAGCATTTGGGGGATTGGAGAAGAAGTTCATGAACGCAAGCGCTCCGTCTTCTGTCGCCGTGTCCATGCCGTCCAGCATCCAGATGGTGGCTCCACCGATGAGATTGCCGACGTAGTCGACGTTCTCATTGCTTGGCATGAAGCTCGCCACGTTCGTGAACGTTGAGTCCGTATCAGCCTTAGTTGTATCCGAACTCGAGTAAACGAGCATCGCTACCTCACCAGCAAGGTACGCGTTCATGGTTCCATCCCAATCACGCTGCAGACCGGTGTAGGTGTAGTAGCCGGAATCTGAAAGACCCTTCCACCATTCGAGATAGTTGAGCATGCCGTCGGACTCGAGGAACACCTCGGTGGCCCGGCCGGTGCGGCCATTGTCAGCGTTGGCGAGAAGCTCACCCTGCTGTCCGAGACTTTGCTCTACGAACCACGAGTGGTTCGGCCAGGTGATACATCCGCTCGGTGCATCAGCTAGCCCCATGACAGCAGCACATGCGGTCTCCACGTCGCCCCACGTAGCGGGAGGCTCCGTGATACCAGCAGCGTTGAGCATGTCCATGTTGTTGAACATCACCGTCGTCGAGGTGTTCCACGGCATCGAATAGAACGAACCGTCGACGGTGTAATAGTTGCGAGCTGCCGAGACAACTGAGTCGAGAACGACAGGTTCGCCGAGAATCTCCGTGCGACCGGCGATGGCCTCGGTCACTGATTTGAAGATCGGGTTGCCAGACGCATCCACGGCATCGAGAGCCTGCCGGGTGGCAGCCTCAAAGAAGTGGATCATCGCCGGTGGATCACCGCTGTCTACCGAAAGAACGGCAGCGTCGAATGCATCGTTGTAGGACGCAAACGAGGTCACCTTGATGTTGTAGTCAGCGTGATTGCCGTTGAATGCGGCGGCCGCATCCTCAGCAAACCCAAGACGCGCCTCGTCCGAAAATGCTACCCAAAAGTCAATATCGATGACTTCAGCGGCCGGGGCGTCGCCACCTGGGTCGGCGACCGTGGTCGCCACCTCTTCGGCATCGTCACTCGAGCACGCTGTAAAGACCAATAGAACCGCTGCAAGCAATGCAAGAAGTCGGTACTTCATAACCCTCCTATATATTGCTCCCGCATTAGTTGCGGGAGCTTTCTCTGCGAATTTAGCCAAAAGGCTATGCGAGGACGATAGCCAAGCGGAAGGATCCTGACATATCTTCGCCTCCATATTTTGCCATGCCGAGAAGGCCAAATCGGCCTCGACTGATGGTCATACCCGACCATCAGTGCCGGTCGAGACCAGCTCGACCCGTACCCCAAGGCTCTCGAGCTCTGCCACGAAATCGTCGAATGTCTGGCCGGCAAAGATGCTGGCATCGCCATCACGCGGTACCCCGATCAGCAGCGCCGTCGGCGGTGCTTCCACCAGGAAAGCAAGGATCTCATCGCGCGGAGATCCAGTACGGAGCACCACTTCAGACGCGACCTCCGCTGCCTGGGATCGATCCCGCGCTACCCGAATCAGAGCGTGCAGCAGCCAGTCCAACTCCTCCACTATGGCGCGCTGCATCCGAACGGGTTGCTCGTCAAAATCTGACCCACCGATCACATGGAGAAAGATGACGTTCGTCTCTTCTTCAAGAGCCCTGCGAAAAGCGGCCATGTGGACAGCCCGGGAATCTTCGCCGGCGTTGGTAGCGCAAACTATGCCCTTCATTCGGCATCCTCCAGCGGCTCAGGTTCGGTTTCGATTTCCTGAGCAACTCCAAGGCGGGATCGCAGGAACTCGAGGGCAGCCAGGCGATGTGCCAGATCATTCGAGAACTCTTCCGCAATCTCGCTGCTTACAAGTCCCCGTCGTGCGACATCGAGCACTGCACTGCGCTCGGCGTTGAGCGCATCGGCACGGGCTTGCAGGAACATGGCGGTTTCCAATCCCGGGTTGCGCTGGAAGTGCACATCGAGCGACGAACGATCCCTCCGGATTTCGTCGTCATACTTCTCGTCCAGCGATGCCCACAGCTGCGGCAGAACAAGACCCTCACGACGTAGTCGTTCCATCTCAGCCCTGCCCGCACGCTTGCTATAGATCGCGGCTTGGTGGCGCTGCTGCTCAACGACAGCATCAGATCGCTTCCCAAGACCCAACCGCCGGATGAGACCGTTGATCGTCGTCCCCTGGACCAGCAGCGTGAACAACACAACTCCAAAGGTTGCCAGCTCGAGAGTGTCGGCAACCCCTTTGTCGAAGGAACTCGACAGTGTCAACGCCAGCGCCAAGCTGACCGCACCACGTAGGCCACCCCAGTACAAGACGTGCTGATAAGACGTCGGCACGTGTGCGGTGGCTCTGATTCGGTTCTGCACCGTCATCGTCCCGTAGATAATCACAGCTCGAGCAACGAGAATGGCTACCACTGCCACGGCAACGAAGTCGAGATGCGCACCGAGGTCACGCACGTCGATACGCAACCCGATGAGCAGAAACACAAACGAGTTCACTGTGAAGGAAAGGAACTCCCAGAAGTTCTCCAGAGTGAGCCGCGTTGGAGGCGAAGTGTTGCGCAACCCGATATCGCCAACAACCAAACCCGCCGCGACAACTGCCAGGATTCCGCTGAGGTGGAGTCCCTCCTCCCCGATGAGTAGGCCGAACTCCTCGGCGATCAGGTATGAGCCAAACGCAAGCGCCACGGTCACCGCAGTCTCGACGAGGTGGTCATCGAGGTTCCTCAAGATGACATTGGAAACGACGTACCCAAGAACGACCCCGACGGCGAGGCCTCCAAACGCAACGATGATGAAGTCGCCAACAGCGCCGCCGAGGCTGAAAGCAGCGGCGTCGACCGCTCCGGCCGCCACCGCCAGATTGAAGACGACTATGGCGACACCGTCATTGAAGAGGCTCTCCCCCTCGACCAAGGTTGTGAGGCGCTTGCTGACGCCGAGACTGCGGAACAGGGCGATGACCGCAACCGGGTCGGTCGCCGATATCAGCGCCCCAAACGCCAGCGCAGCAGGCCAGGGAACGCCCAAGAGCTGACGTACGATTGCGCCGACCACGAACGTGCCGATCAGCGTCCCGCCGATCGCCAGGGTCAGAATGGAGGCAAGGTCTTTGCGGAGCCGGCGCCACGGCAGATGCATCGTCGCCTCGAACACAAGCGGCGGAACGAACACACCGAGGATCAAATCCTTAGAAAGCGTTACGTCGGCCTGGGTTGTCACCGCCATAACGAGACCGGCAACCACGAGCAACACTGTGAACGGTGCCTTGAATAGCCTCGCGATCACGGCAACCGCGGCCGCGATCGCGATCAGGCCAACGGCCCAGATTTCGACGTTGAGCACACCACTCGGAGCCACCCCCTCGGCAGCAAACAAGATCGGTATCAAGGTCGAGTTCCCACTGCCACTAAACCCCGGCGATATGTTGGGGGAGGATCGGGACTCGATGTAGATCGCGACCCGTCGCATCCCTGATCGCCGCGGCCACGGCAGGACCCGCCGAGATCGTCGGTGGCTCGCCGATGCCCTTGGCACCCAGCGGCCCCCATCGCTCCGGTTCCTCGACGAATCTCACCTCTACATGCGGTGCATCCAGAAATGTCGGCAACAAGTAGTCGGTGAAGTTGGGGTTCTTGATGACACCCTTGTCGACTACCAGCTCCTCGAGGACCGCCATGCCAACACCCTGCAGCGTGCCTCCCTCGATCTGACCAACTGCCGCCACCGGATTCAGAATCTTGCCGACATCCTGCACGGTGTCTAGTTGCACGACGCGTACTAACCCGAGCTCGGGATCAACGTCCACAACCGCGCGGTGAGCCGCAGCCGCAAAGGCCGGATGTGCGTTGCCTTGACTGTTCTCATCTGTGGGGAAGGTCTCGGGGTGGCGGTAACGGATTTCGTGCTCACACATCCCCCCGCTACATACTTCGGCGAGCGTCGCAATGAGATCGCCGTCACGCCATACTCCTTCGGTAGACAGGTCATCACCAGCGAACTCGTCGAGGATCTGCTGACGAAGCTCAACGGCGCATTGATATGTCGCACCCCCTGTCATTTGTGTCTGACGGGACGCCGACGTAGAACCCGCCGACCCGATCACACTGGTGTCAGACCAGACAACGGCAACCTGCTCCATCTGCAGGACATCACGAACGAGCTGTTGGATGATGGTCACCATGCCTTGTCCAACTTCCGCGGCTGCGGTGTAGACCTCGACCCCGACAGAGCTGATCGCGATCCGAGCATCGGAATAGTCATCGAAGCCCTCGGAGAATGCGAGGTTCTTGATGGTGACGCCGTAGCCGACACCACGCCTCACCTGGCCCCGCTCTGTTGTTAGACCGGTGCCGCCTGGCAGATGCCGGGGGTCATCGGAAGCGAGCGGCTCCGGCAGCGGCATTGTTGCCAACTCGTCGATCAGTTGGGCCGTCGGCAACGAACCTTCAATGATCTGACCCGACGAGCTCATGGGGTCACCGTGCCCTAGGGCGTTTCTGCGCCGCATCTCGAGCCGATCTATGCCCAACTCGTCGGCGAGACGATCCATCTGAGCTTCGTGTCCGAAGGCCGTCTGCACGCCGCCAAAACCACGCATCGCACCGGCCGGAGGATTGTTCGTCTTGACAGCAACAGCGTCGACGAACACGTTATCGCACAGATAGGGCCCGACCGCGAAATACCCGGCATTTCCGATCACCGCGTTGGATGACGACTCATAGGCGCCGCCGTCCAGAATCAGGCGCGCTTGTACCTTGACCAACTTGCCATCGGTATCGGCCTCGTGGCGGTACCACATACGGGCTGGGTGACGATGGACATGGGCCACAAATGACTCTGCCCGATCAAATGACATCTTGACCGGCCGACCGGTGCGCAACGCCAGCATGCACAGGTGGATGTGCATGCTCACATCCTCACGCGAACCGAACGCCCCACCCATGCCGACTGGATGGCAGCGAACTTGCTCCGGCTCCAAGTCGAGGCACGGGTAGATCTGCCAATGGTCGCTGTGGACCCACTGGCTCACGGCATACAGGTCGACACCGCCCTCACCGTCGGGGATCGCCAGCCCGGCTTCGTTGCCTAGCGGCGCCTGATCTTGCTGCCCGACCTCGTAATAGCCCTCCACCACGACCGCGCCCGTTGCCTCCGAATCGCCACGACGGACTTTCATCCTGCGCGTCTGGGAATCGGCAGCATCGGCCTCCTCCATATCGGTCAGAGGTTCCAAAACTTCGTACTCGATGACGATCGCGGCCACACCCCGTTTGGCGGTTTCCAGATCAGAGGCAGCAACGACTGCGATCGGCTCACCCCAGTAGTTGCATTCGCCGTCGGCCAACACCGGCTGATCCGGAACGTGCATCCCGAATCCGCGGCGACCGGGAACGTCTTGCTGTGTAATGACTGCGACGACTCCCCCGACGGTGAGCGCCGGTGCCGTATCGAGTTTCGTGATGCGGGCACGGGCATACGGGCTACGCAGTGTTGCCGCCCACAGCATCCCGTCAGCATGCAGGTCTGAGGCGTACGCAAAGTTGCCGGTGACCTTGGGAATCGCGTCTGGACGTTGCGGCGACTCGCCGACCCCGCCACGGATCCTGGTCCTGGTAGTTGGAGAAGTAGTCATGTTGTCTCCTCCGCTAGAGCTTCGAGGGACCGCAAGATGGCCCCGTAGCCGGTGCAGCGACAGATGTTGCCGGACAGTGCTTCTTTGATCTCGTCGGTTCCAGGATGCGGATTCTCTTCAAACAAGTGCGCGGCGGTGACCACAAAACCGGGAGTGCAGAATCCACATTGCACGGCCCCGTGATCGACAAGGGCTTGCTGTACGGCGTGGAGTTCTCTTTCGCTGCCGATCCCTTCGACCGTGGCTATTTCCGACCCCTCGCAATCCGCAGCCATAACCAAACACGATGTCACCACGGCACCGTCGAGCACGACCGAACACGATCCGCACTCGCCCTGCTCACACGCATTCTTAGAGCCGGGCAACCCGAGCTCTTCGCGCAGGACCTGCAGAAGGCTCTCGGAGCCCGCCACGTTGGCAACACGACTCTCCCCATTGACATTGAAATTGACAATCATTTTGCCAAGCACCTTTCCAGGAGACGGCGTGCCAAGACCCCGGAGGCGTGGCGCCGGTAGGACTCGGTGGAGCGGTGGTCGGTGATAGGGCTGACTTCTTCGGAAACGGTTCTGGCGAATTCGGCCAAAACAGATTCGGTCGGTGCAGGGTTCTCTGCGATAAGCGCCTCGGCCCGGCGAGCCCTCACGGGGGTGGGCGCTACCGAACCGAGTGCAACTCGGACCGTGCCGTCGTCGTCACGGACAACGCACGCCGAGACGGTTGAGATCACCATCGCGCTGCGCTGCCCGATCTTGGCGAACTCTTGATTCTGGGGAATACTCTCGGGGATGACGGCGGCGACGATCACCTCGTCCGGGGCGAGCGCGTTCCTCTTGACGCCGGTGAAGAAATCACTCCAAAGCAGTTTGCGGACGCCGCGGTCTTTTGAAGCCACTTCGATCTCTGCGTCGACGGCGGCCAGCCACGGAAGTCCGTCACCGGCGGGACTGGAGGTTCCGATGTTGCCGCCGATGGTTCCTGCGGCCCTGATCTGCGGCGACCCAACGGTACGGGCTAGCTGCGCCAGGGCTCGGTGATCGCTCTTTTCGAGGCGAGCCCAGGTGACCCCGGCACCGATACGGTTCCCGTCGACCTCGGCGAGCTCGTCAATGCGGCGTAGCGCGATTACATGATCGGGACGGCGGTGTCCGAAATTGACCTCGACCATCAGATCAGTGCCGCCTGCCAACAGGCTTGCACCAGGTTCGCGTGCCCGAGCCTCCAGTGCTTCGCTAAGAGTTGTGGGACGATTGATCTCCACTCGGCACCTCCTCTTCACCGATTGTAAACACCTGTGCAACCTTTGAATCTGCTGGTACCGGACCGCTTGGTGACATCGCCCGCCTATTGACGCTGTCTCGCCGCAGCGAGGTCGGTGCGACGCAAAGGAACACCTTGCCCGGCATCGTTGAGCAACTCGGCAAGACGTGGCGCCTCAGCTTCCATACCGGGTCGCGGTATGAGAACCACACGGTCGTCGTCGGCAGAGAGCAAGAAGCCTTGCCCCGTGGCGGAGTCAAACCGTTCCGGGTCCAGGAACAGCTTTGCCTTCACTTGGGCAGGATCACCGTTCTCGGGGCAGAACACCATGCAATTGCCACACTCGTTACAGAGCTCGGCAAGCACCATGTATTGCTGCCGGCTCGACATGCCCGAATTCTCAAGCGTCGGCAGGCGGAAGAAAGCGTCATTCGGGCAGACCGTGACGCACAGGTTGCACGCAACGCAGTCCCACATCTCGAGATCGTGATCGACAGCTCTAGGCACTCCTTCGTTGGCGGCAAGGTCGTACCGCGCTCTAGCGTCACCGTCGAGGGTTGCTCGCAGGTGCGCTTCTGCCGGCCCGCGGAAACCTGCAGCCTTTGCCTCGTCCCACTGCAGGCGATGCCACTCGTCGAGGGTCCTGACCCCTTGTGCCTGCATCTCTCTTTCAAGCTGCCGGAGCATCGGCTCCAACCGGCCGTACCCACCGGGGCGCAGCAAATCCGAAGACAAGGTGGCCGGTGTGACACCCATCCCAATGGTCTCGCCGACGTTTTCCTTCGTGACGCCTGCCGAGAAGCTCACCTGGATTGGCCCGTCGTGACCGGCGACGCCAAAAGCACCGGGCATCGTGATCAGCAGTTCGTCGAGCAGAGCAGTCGCCAGGACGTGCAACGGCGGACCCGACATGTACATCGGGTCGGCGGGAAGGAAGCCCTTGTCGTTGTGGACGACCATCGTGTTGGTGAGCTTGATGCCGAAGCGCCGCCCGTTCTTGATTGCATATCGGTTCAAGTCGGTGATCAAATCCACCGCACGCTGAATGCCGAGATCGTCCACGAAGGACAACGGGTCTAGCCAGATATCTTTGTAGCCGAGATCCTGTTGCAGCAGTTCGATGACACGAGGAAAACCCAGGAGTGTCGGATTCAGCTTGACTATCACATCGACGCCGTGCCGGTCCATCAGATGCTTGACGATGGCTTCGATCTCGTCTGGCGGGCAGCCGTGGAAGGTTGACACGGTGATGGAGTCCGCGACCCGAGTCGGGAAGTCGTGGTCGCGGTACGCGGCGAATGGTTCTGGAATCAACGGGCGAAGCCGGTCGATGACAGCACTCGCATCGATCATGGAATCGATGAACCCTGCAACCTTTGCTGTGGTGATCCCGGCGAGGTCATATCCAACCGACATGTCGAATACGTGCGGGCCGGGAGCATCGCCAATGTGTGGCTTGAGAGGGTCCCAGTCGGAGAGGATCTCGATCATCATCCATGCTTTGACGTACTCTTCTAGCGATTCGGCAACCTTGAGCTCTTGGCTCCATTCGATGTTGAAACCGACATTCTGCATATCGATGCACGGACGTCCGATGTCGATGTCGTCGAGGGTCTGCACGGTCTTGAGTTCGAAGAGGCGGGCACCGGCCAGCCAGCCAAGAACCAGGTTCTGCGCCATCTGACTGTGCGGGCCCGCCGCGGGCCCCAGAGGGGTCGCGGCAGGTCGGCCCATGAAATCCATCGATAGATCGACGTCAGGGCTCGGCGACCAGAACCGCGCCGCAGGCAAATCAAAGACTCTGCTCCTGGTTTCCCATTCGTGAGCGACCCGACCCAGCAATAGATCGAGCGGAAACGGTGTTAGTGGTACAACTGGCTGCATCGGCTCCCTCTTCGTCACAGCACGGCAATCTATCAATTCTAGCCGGCTGCTTTTACGTTTTGTAAAGACGTCGCTAGAGGAGCAATTGTCCGGCAAGTCGATTGTGACGTTCGATCAGAGGTTCGATCTCCGTTGTCACGAGCTGGCCCTCAGCGACTACGGCGTTGCCACCCACATAGTTGTAATCAACATTGACCGGTGCGACCAGCATCGCGGCGGCAACAGGGTCATGAAGTGACCCGGCGTACTCGATCCGACTGAGATCGATGGCAATGAAGTCAGCGGCCTTAGCGACCTCGAGCGACCCGAGATCCGGGCGGTTCATGACTTCCGCTCCGCCGCGTGTAGCGATCTCGATCGCAGTGCGGGCGGTCATCAGATCACCACCGCTCTGGTTGGGGGCGGCATCAAGACGGGCCAACAGCATCGCCAGCCTGGCCTCACCGAGCAGATGACTTCCGTCGTTGCTGGCAGAACCGTCGACCCCAAGCCCCGTCGGGACATTCGCAGCCAGGTACTTGCGTACCGGGGCGATCCCTGACGCAAGACGCATGTTCGACGAAGGACAGTGAGCGACGCCGGTCTTGGCCTCAGCCATGCGGCCAATTTCGGCGTCATTGATAAAGACACTGTGGGCAAACCAGACATCGTCGCCCATCCAGTTCAAGTCTTCCATCAACTCGATCGGACGTCGCCCATACGTATCGATGCAGAATTGTTCCTCGTCCATCGTCTCGGCGAGATGGGTGTGCATCGACACCCCCAGCGACCGAGCCAGTTCGGCCGAGTCCCGCATGATGTCGGTGGTGACGCTAAATGGTGAGCAGGGTGCAACGACGACCTGGGTCATCGACCCCGCCGAGCCATCGTGATAGGTCTCGATGAGCCGTTGCGTATCGGAGAGGATCGCGGCATCGGTCTCGACGACCGAGTCGGGGGGCAGACCACCGTCGCTCTCACCAAGAGACATCGAGCCCCGCGACGCATGAAGCCTCAGCCCAATCTCTTTTGCAGCCTCAATTTCGTCATCAAGACGGGAATCGTTTGGGAACAGATAGAGATGGTCAAACGCCGTAGTACATCCAGACAAGGCAAGTTCAGCGAGAGCCAACTTCGTGGACACTTCGATGTGCTCTGCGGTCATCTTCGCCCAGATTGGATACAGCGTCCGCAGCCAATCGAACAAGCCAGCGTCTTGAGCGCCTGGCACCGCCCGAGTGAGCGTCTGATAGAAATGGTGATGAGTATTGATAAGCCCGGGCAGCATCAGATGACCAGAGAGGTCCAGCACTTCATCGGCGGTGGTAGGCAGGTCGGCAGTTGCCCCTACCTGTTTGATGAAGCCATCCTCGACGAACAATCCCCCGTCGGCGATCTCACGCCGCTCGTCATCCATCGTCGCCATTACTTGCGCATGCTTGACCAATAGAGTGCTCATAAGGTTCAAGTTAGCGGGTTTTAGGACCGTTGCGGCAGCGAACCGAGCGGTCGCTAAACGGCGGCGGCAACGCTGCGAGTGATCGGACCCAGAGGCTCAGACTCGACAGGGAGTCGAACGTCGACTTTCGTCATTCGCAAGGCGGCAGCATCGGCGAGCCAGTCAAACAATGCCGCAGAGTGATCGGCCCGCAAACACTCCGGGTGCCATTGCACCGCGATGAGATCCCAGGTCGTGTCCGTGGCCTCAATCGACTCCACGACCCCGTCTGCCGCCGTCGCAGTGACCCGCAGTCCATGGCCGACATCCTTGATGCCTTGATGGTGCAAGGAGTTGACCACCAGCTCAGTTGAGTCGACGATTTGGTGAAGTCGGGAGTCCGGCTCAACCTTTGTCCGATAGTGACCGGCGAACGCTCTGCCCACCAGATCCTGCGGGTGATCGGGAAGATCCTGATGAAGGGTCCCGCCGAACGCCACATTTATGACTTGCAGACCACGACAGATTCCGAGCAGCGGCATCCGGCGTCTCGCCGCTTCGTGAACAAGCGCAGTCTCAAAAGCGTCAGCCTTGGGTCGAATCCCATACAGCGTGTCGGCTCCGCGAGCTTCGCCGTAAGCCGTCGGGTCAATGTCGCCGCCACCTGGGAGTACCAGCCCGTCGAATCGCTCCAGCAGCGTGGGGACATCCGCAGCGTCGCCATGGGCGAGGACAACGGGAAGTGCGCCGGCAGCAGTGATGGCCCGAACGTACAGGTCATAGAGACTCGTCACTCTCTGTTCTCCGTAGTACTTGGTCTCGGAGACTGCGGTCTGTGCCGAAACTGCGATCACAGGTTTCATAGAGAACCTGTCGGCAGGTAAGTCCGAGTGTTGAGCGAGACAAGCAACATCGGCGGAACTCTAGAGGTTTAGACAGCGTCGTGTTTTCCGGCCCGGCCAGGACACCCCGCTTTGCGCTACTTGGGCGCCATCCTGATCCCGCCGTCCATGCGAATCGTCTCACCGTTCATGTACGAGTGGGTTACCAGCAAGTGGACAAGATCGGCGTACTCAGCCGTCGTACCAAGACGCTTGGGGAACAACACCTGCTGACCAAGCGATTCCTTGGCAGCTTCGGGGAGTCCGGCAAGCATCGGAGTATCCATTATCCCGGGTGCGATGGTGTTGACCCGGACCCCGATCGACGAAAGATCCCGTGCGATCGGAAGAGTCATCCCTACGAGCCCTCCCTTCGAAGCTGAATAGGCCGCCTGACCGATCTGGCCATCGAACGCGGCAACAGATGCGGTGTTGACAATCGCCCCCCGCTCGTCGTTTTCTAGAGGATCGGTCTTAGCCATTGCTGAGGCGGCCAGCCGGATACAGTTGAAGGACCCGACAAGATTGATCGCGATCACACGTTCAAAGTGACGAAGATCATGCGGTTCCCCATCACGATTGATGGTGCGGGCGGGTGGTGCGATCCCCGCACAGTTGACCAGGATACGGAGCGGGCCCACAGCGGCAGCGGTATCAATGGCAGCCTGGATCTCGTCGGCGTTGGTCACGTCAGCATGCACGTACGCTCCGCCGACCTGGTCGGCAATAGCGTCACCGAGGTCGTCTTGGAGATCCACGAGCACCACTTTGACCCCGCCTGCTGCAAGCCGCCTCGCAGTCGCAGCTCCAAGTCCAGAAGCTCCGCCAGTTATGACTGCGGCAGCACCTGCAATCTCCATGCATCCCTCCAGGTCGCTTGTCCTGCGAACAGTAGTTGCGTACTAACCGAGCCGACGAAGACGGAGCGCACACAAATACGTATCGACCAGCTTCGATCGCGCTCATGTAGGTTGTCAGGGAGGAGAACCCAATGACCTTTGACGCGGCCCTAGCGCTCACAACTGTCCAGCTTTCAAGGATTGCCTATCGACCTGTCGATCAGGCAGAGCAGAACGTCGCAGACCTTGGTCTTGCCAACTATCGGCATTTCTCGGGCGCAAGCACACAGGCGTTCATCGCCGAGGACGGGGCGAAACGCTATCTGTCATTTCGTGGCACCGAGTCAACTAACCATGTCGACTGGCTGCGTGATGCGGAGTTCCGTCCCGTTGCCGGTGTGTTTGGGACGATGGTCCACTCCGGGTTCCGTCGTGCCCTCGACGAGGTGTGGCAGGAAATCCTTCCCCATGTCACAGGTACCGATCGCGGGTTGGTGATCACGGGCCATAGTCTTGGCGCCGGTCTGGCCGTCCTGGCTGCCGGCCGGCTTGTGGCCACAAACGGTACCGTCGATCACGTTTACACCTATGGGTCTCCCCGCACCGGGCTCAAAGACTTCGCCGATGCCTACCAAGGGATTCTGGGGATGAACACCTACCGGGTAATCAACCATATCGACATCGTCACTCGCGTCCCACTACTCGTGCAGAACTACCGCCATGTCGGCCGTCGCATGTACTTCGATGGCAACGGGAATCTGCACCGTGATGCTGGTGGCTGGCAGGTCGCTCGCGACGACGTTATCGCCAGGTTCAAGCACTTCGGCTCGATCCGGGCCGCCGGGGTGGGCCCGCACGAGATATCTCGTTACGAGGAGCGGGTTCGGTCGCTCCAGTCGCTCTAGACCGGCACCCTGGCCAACGCCTTGTCGGGTTTGCGCATCTGCAGAGGGAAGACACCGATCCCATAGGTGACGAAGTTGCCGACCGGCTCGATACGAATGACACCTGGTGGGAACTTTAAATTCACCCATCCCGCCCGAGCGCCATAACGGTCTAGGCGCAGAACCAGCCGACGTTCAACAACCCACCTTCGGATAGACAATTGGTTGACTGACGTGCCGTGCGTCCTCGCCGAAATCTCACCGCGACTGAAGAGCCCCCACTTGAGATTTGCCAGCTATGGGCGGAGGGTTTCTCGCTGGTCGATACGGCACCGCATGAAGAGCTCCGGCATGCAGCGAGCTGCGTACACTTGCATGCTGCACTTCGTGAGCTTCACGTCCCCACACAGTGTGCGGCTTAGATCCTCGCACGCTGGAAAGGTCGAAGAGCATGTCATGTAGAAGCAAAGGGATGGACGTCTCATGAGCGCCGCTATTCGATTCGAGGATCTCACCAAGGAGTTCGGAACGCTGAAAGCCGTGGACGGCCTCACAGTTGACATCGAGCGGGGAGGTGTTGTTGGCCTCCTGGGTCCGAACGGCGCAGGCAAGAGCACGACGATCAGGATGCTCCTTGGACTGGTGCGCCCGACTTCGGGGACAGCGAGCGTTCTGGGCCGATCTATCGAACACCCCAGCGGGTACATGAAGCACGTCGGTGCGTTGATCGAAACTCCGGCGTTCTATCCCAAGCTGTCCGGAGACGCGAACCTGCGAACACTCGCGGCACTGGACGGACATTCCAAGGCTCGCATTGAGAAGGTCCTTGAGATCGTCAAGCTCACAAGTCGTCGCGGAGACCGTGTGTCCGAATACTCGCTTGGGATGAAGCAGCGCCTCGGTATCGCTGCGGCACTATTGCGCGATCCTGACATCCTGATCCTTGACGAGCCCATGAATGGCCTCGATCCGGCGGGTATCGTCGAAATCAGAGCCCTCCTGAGAGATCTGGCTCAACGAGGAAGGACGGTCCTTGTATCGAGCCACCTCCTCGCCGAGGTGCAAACGATGGCCGACCGGGTGATCATCATCGATAGAGGCCAACTCATCTTCGAGGGCAATCTCGCAGCGCTGCTCGAAGAAGCCGCCCACGAGGTAGTCGTGGCGCCCGAAACTCCGGACGACCTCGCCGCCCTGGTAACGGTGCTCGAACGAGCCAGCTACACGGTGACAGTCGATGAGGGAGTGATTCACGTGGCCGGGGCAATTGACGCCCCGGCGCAGCTGAATCGGCTTGCTTTCGACGCCGGTATCACCCTGGCCGAGTTGAGTGTGCGCAACGAAGATCTCGAAGCTGTCTTCCTCCGCCTGACCAATCGGGAGATGGGGCTGTGATCCGCTCGTATGCATCAGAGTGGATCAGATTCCACAAGACAGCTCGAGTCGGCATCCTGGTGATGGTGGTGTTCGTTGTGCTGATCAGCTTCATGGTCTTCCTCGGCAGTGAGGAAATGGGTCCAGGAGGTGAAGGACACGGCGGACCGTTGGGAGGAGCCGCGGATCTGGCTGGCAACGATGGCGCCGTTGCCGCCCTGACCACATCAGCCAACCTGATTGGAATCGTGGCGATTGCTCTCTTGGCTCTGAGCGTGGCCAGGGACTTCGAATGGGGCACGATTCGCAACCTATTGGTCGGTGAGCCGCGACGAGCCATCTTGCTCTCCGGGAAGCTCCTAGCAGTGGCGAGCTATGTCATCATCGGCGTCGTGGCAGCCGGCGTTGCGGCAGTTCTTCTGGCGGTGATTCTGGCGCCCACCCAGGACATCTCGACGGACACATGGACTGTCGCCGGTTCACTCGGAACCCTCGGCACCACCGCGATTGCGACTGTTCTCTGGGGACTTGTCGGCGCTGTGTTGGCGATGATCACACGATCGGCAGCAATCTCAATCACCGCTGGAGTTGCGTATCTCCTCATCATTGAGAACCTGCTTGGCCTCATGTGGGACAGCGCAGGAGAATGGCTTCCAGCGGGCGTCATCGCAGCTTTCGCATCCGGCGGGACGGATCTGGTCGCATTTGAGAAGTCGATTGTCCTCGTCGCTGGCTATGCGATTGTCGGATTAGGCGTGATGTACCTCACGTTTACAAGAAGAGACATCACCGACTAGCCATCATTCGATCGAACGCCAACATGAAACGGACGGCCCGCCCACAGCCCGGCCGCAGAATGCCGGAAGTCCCAAGCCCCACAATCATCCACCCGGATCCTCAAATAGCGCAGCGGCGGCAATCACACTTGGCGGGACGGCGCCGTGCGCACCCGCAGGCGCAGAAGGACCCGGGCACAGCCCGGGTCCTTCCAACACTGCGCCCGAGTTCGCAAAGCGAACTCGAACCTTGACGATTTCATCTGTAAACGCCGGAGTTTCCTGGGCGTAGCCCAGGAAATCTCCGTACGCTAACGATGTGACGAAGTCACATCGTTAGCGCCATTACAGATTTCTGTACGTGGAGACGGTTCTCGGCCTGGTCGAAGACCCGGCTCCAGCGACCGTCGATGACCTCGTCGGCCACCTCGATGTTGCGGTCCGCAGGCAGCGGATGCATGTAGATGGCATCTTCATCTGCCATGTTCATGCGACGCTCGTCCACGATCCAGTCCGAGTACTTCGCGGAGATCTTGGCCGACTCTTCGTGATCCGAAGTCGTGAGCATTGAGCCCCACGCCTTGGCGTACACAACGTCCGCACCCTTCATGCCCTCTTCGAAGTCCTCGAAGATCTCAAAGCTACCGTGCGACTTCTTCGCATTCTCTTCGGTCTGAGCAATGATCTCAGGGAAGAGCTTGAACTCTGGCGGACGGGTAAGACGAACATTCGCACCGTAACGAGACATCAACAAGATGACGCTCTGCGGAACGCTGATCGGCTTCTGATAGCTGGCCGCATAGGCATAGCTCATGTTGAACGTCAGCTTGCGGGGATCGCCCTTCTGCTCAATGACGGTCAACAGATCGGCAAGTGCCTGGAAAGGGTGGTACCAGTCGCACTGCATGTTGAGAACAGGTGTCCGACTGGCCTCGGCAACTGCACGGATGTACTTGTTACCAATCTCCCAATCGACGTTGCGAATGGCGATACCGTCGTCGTAGCGACCGAGGATCTCGCCGATCTCGCGCCACGTGTCACCGTGGCCGATCTGGGTGCTGGTGCTATCGAGGAACATGGCGTGGCCACCGAGCTGAGCCATGCCGGCCTCAAAGCTGGCGCGGGTCCGGGTGCTCGAGAAGAAGAACAACATGGCAAGAACCTTGTTGTCTAACAATGCGTGCTGCTCGCCGAGCGCACGACGGCGCTTCAGATCAAGGGCGATATCGATAACCGTATCAAGTTCATCCTTGGTCCACTCCTGGGTCGTGATCATGTCACGGCCGTGCAGATGTGTCTGCATCAACTGCTCCTTTGCAGATAGATAGTCCTACTCATGCGCCGGATTTCCTTCTGATGAGACGGAAGCGGAGCAAATCGTCGCGGAAGTATGAGGTGGCTTGCACCACGGGCTCGTTGCTCTGGTCGAAGCCAACCTCGACAAAAGACAGACCGACAGTTCCCTTTTTCACGCCAAGCTTCTTTGCCTGCACTGCATTAAAGGCTACCGGTACGATCTCGGACACGTAGTAGGCGAGTCGCCGATCGCAGTACTCCTCGAGAAACTCGTATATGGGCATGTCGTCGTGGTCACGCCCCACGTCCAACAACATGTCGGCGGGAATCCGGTTTCTGGTCAACACGACTGGTTCGTTGTCTTCGAGAAAGACTTTCTCGATCACTAGAACCTTGGCGTCTTCCTCGAGTCCGAGTGCGACAGCTGTTTCAGCCTTCACGGGAAGGATGCGATCGGTGAGGACCTTGACCGAAGGTGTGTAGCCATGGTCTTCGAGCACCTGCTCGTATGACCAGATCTCCTCAAGGCGCGATTTGATCTGGAGACCGGCTTCATTGACGAAGGTCCCTGCACCTTGCTTGCGGTAGATGGCGCCTTCGTGTTCGAGCTTCCCAAGTGCATCTCGGATGGTGGTTCGGCTGACTCCCAGGTCCTCAGCCAGGGTGGCTTCTGGCGGTATTCGGCCGTCCTCAAAATCGTCATTGACGATCTTCGTTTTGATGTGGGCCTTCACCTGGTCGGTGAGTGATGGGCTTCTGGTGATCATCGGAATTCTGGGCTAGTCAGTAATGTAATCATATTGTAGGATGGTATGACCAATCCGACAACCCCCTAAAGGAGGGCACCCAATGCGCAGCTTTGCGGGACGCGACATCCTGTCGCTGAAGGACTTCGAGCGCAACGAGTTCATGCACCTGTTCGAGATTGCCGACCGTGTTGAGCCCATCGCTCGCGATCGACGCAATAGCGACATGCTCGCTCACAAGACTCTCGTTACCGCTTTCTATCAGCCTTCGACACGTACTCGTCTGGCCCATGAGGCCGCGATGCATCGTCTCGGTGGCCATGTCACCGGTTTCTCCGATGCCAAGATGACCAGGGCCGGCGACTTCTATCAGGAGTCCATCAAGGACACGATGCACATGCTCGAGTTCTATGGCGATGCCATCGTCATGCGTCACTTCGACCAAGGCGCCCCCCACGAGGCTGCCAAGTGGGCATCGATCCCCGTCATCAATGGTGGCGACGGCTGGGGCGAACACCCCACCCAGATCCTTACCGACCTCTACACGATCACCAAGGAAATGGGATCGGTCGACGGCAAGACGATCCTCGCAGTTGGGGACCACCGCATGCGCACCATGCACTCGCTCGGATATGCGCTGTCGCAGTTCGACGCCGAGATGATCATCTTGGCCCCTGAAGAGATGTCACCGCTTCCCGAGTTCCTCGCCGAACTCGACGAAAAGGGCACCAACTACCGCATCGTCGATCACATCGACGAGGCCATCGCCGAGGCCGACGTCATCTACATGGAGCCCGTCGTCCAGCCCGACTACACCAAGGCCCGGCAGGAAAGGCAAGAGGTGTACGCACACACTTCGGCTAACTATCAGGTGACCTCTGAGGTCATGAGCAGGGCCAAGGGCAGCTCAATCATCCTGCACTCCCTCCCCCGCCGCGACGAGCTACTTCCTGAGGTCGACGACTCCAGGCACGCTCGTTACTGGCAGGAGGCTTACAACGGTGTCATCATGCGTATGGCCCTCCTCTCGTCCGTCCTCGGAGTGTGGGAGTGATGCCAAGAGTCGTTATCGCCATTGGCGGCAACTCGCTCATCCCTGACAAGGACCACAAGTCCGTTCAGGATCAGTACGCCGCTGCGGCAGAAACCGACGATCACATCGCATCCCTGGTTGAACAGGGATGGGATGTGGCCATTTCACACGGCAACGGCCCGCAAGTTGGCTTCATCCTGCGTCGCTCTGAGATGTCGAGCAGCGAACTCCATGAGATCCCGCTCGACTACTGCGGTGCCGACACCCAGGGCGCCATCGGATACATGCTTCAACAGAACCTGATCAACGACTTCCGGCAACGCGGCATCAACAAGAGTGTCGCCACGGTTGTCACCCAGGTCGAGGTTGATGCCAATGATCCGGCGTTCGCGGCCCCGAGCAAGCCGATCGGCTCGTTCATGGATAAAGCCGAAGCGACGAAGCGTCGCGACGAGGAAGGTTGGGACATCAAAGAAGACGCCGGCCGCGGCTGGCGTCGCGTTGTTGCCTCCCCCGCACCAATGCGGATCGTGGAACTCGATGTCATCAAGCAGCTGCTTGATGCCGGTGTTGCGACTATCGCAGTTGGTGGTGGCGGGATCCCCGTCGTCACCAACGACAAGGGCGACCTCGAAGGTATCGCCGCGGTGATCGACAAGGACCTCGCCTCAGCCCTGTTGGCGAGCCAGGTCGATGCCGATCTGCTGTTGATCTCAACTGCTGTAGAGCAGGTGGCGCTCAACTTCGGCAAACCCAATGAAGAGTGGGTCAGCCAGTTCACGCTGGCCGAGCTCAAGGGCTATCTCGAAGAGGGCGGCCACTTCGCTGAGGGATCGATGGCCCCGAAGATGCGTGCGGTCGTTCAGTTCATGGAAGCTGGTGGCAAGGAAGCCTTGATCACCAACCCTGCGAACCTCGAGCGCGCCATGGCAGGCGAGACCGGTACCCGGATCGTTCAATGAAGAATGTCATAGGTCTCACTTGTGTGATCTGTGACAAGACGTACCCGGCGGATTACGCCGGGTACGTCTGTACTGATCACGGAAACGAAGGCATCCTCGACGTTCGCTACGACTACGACCAGATCGCAGCCGAGTGGACCAAGGAAGACCTCGCAGCCAATCCCGATCGCACTATGTGGCGCTACAAGCCTCTTATGCCGGTCGCTCCCGATGCCGAGGTTCCGCAACTCACCGTTGGCGGAACCCCGATGTACGACGCCGCTCCCCTTGCCGCGGATCTTGGCATCGCCAAGGTTTGGGTAAAGGACGAAGGCCGCCAACCCACCGCTTCGCTCAAAGACCGCGCCTCGGCGATGGCCGTCGTGAAAGCACGTGAGGTCGGAGCCGAAGTCGTGACTACTGCCAGCACCGGCAACGCCGCGGCCGCATTGTCCGGCATTTCGGCAAGCATCGGACAAAAGAATGTCATCTTTGTTCCCAAGTCCGCACCAGAGGCCAAAATCGCCCAGCTACTCGCCTATGGGTCAACAGTTGCGTTGGTCAATGGCAACTACGCCGATGCGTTCGAGCTTTGCATGCTCGCTGCGGCCGAGTACGGCTGGTACAACCGGAACACCGGATACAACCCGTTCATGACCGAAGGCAAGAAGACCGCCGGTCTCGAGATTCTCGAGGACCTCGGTTGGAACCCGCCGGATGCGATCTTCGTCAGCGTTGGCGACGGATCGATCATCGGCGGCGTCCATAAAGCTGTCAAGGATGCCCTAGCCCTTGGCTGGATAGACAAGGCTCCCCGGATCTACGGGATTCAGGCTGCCGGCAGCGACTACATGGTTCAAGCTTTCGAGTCAGGCGAGGACATCCTCACTAAGGCTCCGATCGCCGCAGACACCGTCGCCGACTCCATCAGTGCCGACCTGCCAAGGGACCGGATCAAGGCGATGGCTGCGGTCACGGAGACTGACGGCGCCTACATCCGCGTTAGCGACGATGAGATTCTCGCCGCGCTGCCCCTTATGGCCCGCGGGTCCGGCGTCTTCGCCGAACCCGCAGGTGCAACTGCGTACGCCGGATTGATCGAAGCCGTCAACCGTGGCCTGGTCTCGGCAACCGACGAGGTTGTCGTGCTGTCCACCGGTTCCGGCCTGAAGGATGTCGCCTCGGCGATGAAGGCCGTTACGGCAGCGGGGACAACGCCAATGGTTGTCGACCCGACCCTCGAAGCACTCAAACAAGCACTCAACAAGTAAGGGGACCAATCAATGATTGACCTAACCGTCAACCCGTCTGTTCTCGCGTCCGCGGTCAAACAGGCCAAGGAACGTGACTTCAGAATCCCGACCTTCAAGCAGATGCGGGACCCGAACCTGATTCCCGATGACATCAAGGCGCGCCTCGGCAACGTCGGGTTGTGGGACCTCGATCCGCTCAACCTGTACCGCATCAGCTGGCACAACGACCCCAAGCCCTCTGGTGGCGGGTTCGGTGGGGTGAACTACTTCGAGGTTCCCTCTGAGATCAGCGGCGTCGATGCTCGCATCGTCATGCTTGAAGGCAAGTGGTTCCCGACCGGTGCCCACAAGGTTGGCGCCGCATTCGGTTGCCTCGTGCCCCGTCTCGTGACCGGGCAGTTCGATCCGGCGACTCAAAAAGCGGTCTGGCCCTCGACCGGCAACTACTGCCGTGGTGGTGCCTATGACTCCAACCTCCTCGCCTGCGAATCAATCGCCATCCTCCCCGAAGGTATGAGCAAGGAACGCTTCTCATGGCTCGAGTCGGTTGCCGGTGAGATCATCAAGACTCCGGGCACCGAATCCAACGTCAAAGAGATCTTCGACAAGTGCAACGAGTTGCGGGTGTCCGGCCAAGACCTCGTGATCTTCAACCAGTTCGACGAGTTCGGGAACTACCTCTGGCACTACTCAGTGACCGGGCCAGCCATGGTCGAGGTCCTCAACGAGGTCATGGGCCCCAACGATCGCTTTGCGGGCGTGACGCTGACGACCGGCTCCGCCGGGACGATCGGTTCTGGCGACTATCTGAAGCAGTTGTACCCCAATTCGAAGATCGTTGCCGGAGAAGCAACCGAATGCCCGACGATGATCTACAACGGCTTCGGCGAGCACCGCATCGAGGGGATCGGCGACAAGCACATCCCGTGGATCCACAACGTGCGCAACACGGACATGGCAATGGGCATCGACGATGAATCATCGATCAGCCTGATCCGCTTGTTCAACGAGCCGGCGGGTCACGAGTATCTGGCCAGCCAGGGCGTTTCGGCGGAGTTCATCGCGAAGCTCCCCCTGCTCGGCATCTCCGGTGTGGCAAACATGCTGATGGCGATCAAGTTCGCCAAGTGGTACGAGCTCACCGGCAACGACGTCGTGATGACGCTCGGGACCGACTCGATGGAAATGTACGAGTCACGGCTTCAGGAGCTAAACGAGGAACGCGGCGAGTTCACCGCCCTCGATGCGGCCGCTGCATATCACCAGCACCTGATGGGACAGAGCCTCGCTCACGTCCAGGAACTCGGCTACTACGAGAAGAAGCAGGTCCACAACCTGAAGTACTACACGTGGGTTGAGCAACAAGGCAAGACCTACGAAGAGATCCAGGCACAGTGGTACGACCCGGACTACTGGACCAACATCCAGTCCATGGTCGACCCCATCGACGAACTGATCGGTCAGTTCAACGACAAAGTCGATCTCTAGCCCCAACGACAATCGAGAGTGCGAGAGCGGGTCACCTTCGGGTGGCCCGCTTCCTTGTTTGGGTGCTCGGGGAAGTCACGTACTACCTACAATCGAGGGCATGTTCGCTGCCGAGCGCGGCAATAGATGACCGTTGGAGAGCTCCTGCGCGACAAGCACGCGCTCGCTATCCAAGCCGCTATCGGGTGGTGCCTCGGCGGACTTGGACCGGTGCTAGTGCTGGGCACTCGCGATCTCGACGTGCCTCGCTATCAGCTCTCCTGGCTGGGTTCGGCGTTCGGGTTTGGGCTGCTCGGAGCCGGACTACTCGGTCGCCGGATCCTTGGCTACGGGGCTGGGCCGGCCACAAGGGTCGGAGCAGTCCTCGTCACCGCGGGTGTTGTCCTCCTCGGCACGGGCACCAGCGTGCCGCTCCTCGTCGCCGGTGGATTGCTCCAGGGCATGGGGTGCTCGGTATTTCTGATCGCCACCCCGGCGTTGATCGGCACCGAGAATCGTGCCAAACGTCTCGCCGTCGCGGTCGGAGTGTCTTCGATTACCGGTCTCATGGCGCCCGCCGCGGTTGCCCTTGCCGACCGGACTCTGACGACCGGTCGGGTTGCGCTCGTGGTTCCCGCTTCCTGGCTGATGATCATTGCGATCCGCCGGGTGCGCGCACCGGAGGGCCTGGGCATCGATCGACCTGTATCGAGCCGCCGGGACAACCGTGCGATGACAAGCAACACCTGGCGCCTATGGCTTGTGATCGTTCTTGCAGTGTCGGCCGAGTTCTGCTTCTGGATCTGGGGAGCCGCTCGACTAGTCGATGCGGGTGCCGGAGTTGATACCGCAAGCGGTCTCGCTGCCGCGTTTGCGATCGGCATGGCGGTGGGAAGGATGATCGGTCCACGTTCGATCGGGCGCATCGGCCCGGTGACACTTTCCTCCTGGGTCACCGGCGTCGCAGCCGTCGTCGTGATTCTCGAGATCTCGATCCCACTGCTAGTTAGCGCGCTGTTCGTCGCTGGCCTGGGGGTGGCTGTCCTCTACCCGATGGCGTTGGCCAGACTCCTCGAAGATCCGGCTTTGCCCGAGGAGCGACTCATCGCCCTGGCCGCATTTGCTTCGGGAGCGGCCATCACGATCACGCCGACGCTGTTGGGCGTGATCGACCATGTCACTGAGATTCGTTTTGCGTTTGCGTTGGTGCCGGCCCTTGCAGCCGGTACCGCCTTGCTGCACCGCGGTCGGCAGTCGGTTCATGGCAGGTAGTCGAGCACAAGCGGCCCCACCCAGAGGTGGAAGACCACTCCGCCGCTGAAGAACCCGGCCAGGTAGATCATCGAACTCACGGTCCCCTGGGCGGCAAGAACGTTGCCAAAATCACACCGACGACCATGGCCCCGAACCCCGTGAGTCCGAGCAAATCGCCTGCCGACGTGCTGAGCAGCAGGCTGGCGGACGGACTGCGTCTTAGGGGTTCTGGAACTCGGCCTTGGGGCCGAGGTAGTACCACCAGTTCAAAACCAGACAGATTGCGTAGAAACCGGCGAACGCAAAGAGCGCGATCTCCGGTGTTGCATTCCTAATTTGCTCGCCGAACTCCTGCGGAACCACAAATGCTCCGTAGGCAGCCACGGCCGAGGTCCAGCCAAGCACTGGTCCGGCTTGCTCCTGGTCGAACACGATGGCGATCGTGCGGAACGTCGAACCGTTGCCAACACCGGTCGCTGCAAACAGGACCAGGAACAGAAGGAAGAACGGCAAGAAGTAGTCGTGCGGAGTCTCCGACTGGTACGCCTGCTTCATGAAGTAGGCGACACCGAGGGCGCTGGCGATCATTGTGACCGACACCCATTGTGTCACCCTGGCTCCACCGACCTTGTCGGCAATCCACCCACCGACCGGACGGATAAAGGCACCGATGAATGGTCCCATCCACGCAAAGGTCAGCGCCGAAGGGCCATCCGGGTTGACAAGGTCGTGAGTCATCACGCCGGCAACTTCGACGTGCTGGAATCCGAAGATCACCTTGATGGCCAGGGCAAAACCGGCCGAGTACCCGATGAAGCTACCGAAGGTCATGGTGTAGATGACGCTCATGATCCAGGTGTGCTTGTTGCCGAAGATCTTGAACTGACGATCCAGGTTTGGCTTGATCTCGCCACGCAGTTGCTTGAGGAGGAGCACCGTTCCCCAGATCACCAGGCCGATGATCGGGTACTTCGCCCAGGTCCACCCGAGACCGGTCGGGCTGGGGAGAATGAAGAAGAGACCAACCACAGCGGGGATAAAGGCCAACCCGAGCATGCCGCTGATCTTGACGAACGAACTCAGCGGGGAGCCAATATTCGGCGAAACATGCTCGGCGCGAATGTTGTCCATTTTGAACCAGCTGAGAAATGCCAGCGGAATCAACAGCACCAGCCACACAAACCCGGCATTGTGGATCCATGTCTGGGTCCCGGCTGCAATCTCACCAATCAAAGTTCCCGACGTCGTTTCGAGGATCAGCGATCCACCACCGAAGATGCCGGCCGTCATTACCAGCGGGATCACGACCTGCATGGTCGTGACACCGGCGTTACCGAGGCCCGCATTCAGCCCGAGCGAAAGTCCCTGCATCTTCTTCGGGTAAAAGAAGCTGATGTTGGACATCGACGAGGCGAAGTTGCCTCCGCCGAAGCCGGATAGGAGCGCCATCAGTTGGAACACCCACAGGGGCGTGTCCGGAGACAGCAGGGCAATACCGGTTCCCAAAGCCGGGATCATTAGCAACGACGTCGTAAAGAAGATCGTGTTGCGCCCACCGGCGATCCGGATGAGAAAGCTGCTCGGGATCCGCAGGCTGGCGCCGGTCAGCCCCGCGATCGCCGATAGCGTGAATAGCTCGGCGGTCTCAAAGGGGAATCCCAGGTTGAGCATCTGGACGGTGATGACGCTCCAGTACAGCCACACCGCAAAGCCGGCAAGGAGGCTCGGAATCGATATCCAGAGATTGCGTTTGGCTACGTGCTTGCCAGTGGTCTCCCAGAACTGTTCGTCTTCAACGTCCCACTCGTAGATATCAGCCATTCGTGTTCCTCTCCACAATTGAGGGGTTTGTATGCCCTGATCGAGTCGTGACCCGGTGTGATGTCATATCCCTATGTCTCCGTTTGAGCGTTACAACTGTTCGGATGATCAGGCCTCCAGGCTGCCCTCAGCATCGTGGACAAAGTCGTCTTCAAAGGCGCCCTTTGGCTCTTCGAGCATGAAGTAGGTGACAACAAAGCTGACGGCTGCGCCACCGGCCAGGATGAAGAAGAATGTCTTGGAATCAACCAGAGAGAAGAGCACCAGGTAGATGACGGCGCCTACGTTGCCGTATGCCCCTGCCATGCCCGCAATCTGGCCGGTCATCCGCTTGTTGATCATCGGGATTACAGCAAAGGTCGCACCCTCGGCTCCCTGGACGAAGATTGAGGCGAAAATGGTGATGCCGACTGCAGCAACCAGCCACGTGAGTCCACCGAACATCGGCAGCACGGTCCGTAGCCCGTCGGCGTCGACGCCTTCGCCCCAGCGGCCGATGAATCCCATAAGGAAGAACCCAACCGAGATACCGACCATATACATCAACATCGTGCGTTTTCGATTTGCCATCTTGTCGGACAGATAGCCGCCCAACGGCCGAGCGCCGAGGTTGACGAACGCAAATGAGGCCGCCACCACCCCGGCCACGGTGGCGGTCACCAGTGGACCCCCGGAGCCGTCCGTCAGCGGCACGAACGTGTTCTCAAAGAAGGCAGGCAACATCGAGACCACAGCTAGCTCTGCTCCAAAGTTGGCGAAGTAGGTGCTGTTCAACGCCGCAACACTTCCCCAATGATATTTCTCACCATCGGGAACGCCGGCCTTGAGGTATGGCAGGTTTATCTGCAAGGTCTTGAAGACATGGCCGGCGTAGACAGCCAGAAGCACGGCGTAGACCAGATACAAGCCTCCGCTGGAAAGAACCGGGGCTCCGTCGATATCAACGTTGCTAACCCGCCATGCCAGGACCCCAAGCGCTCCCACTAGGGGGAAGGACCAGACAAGATATTGGATCAGGTCGCCGTACGACGTCACCATCATCGGTTCGGTTTTCTTGGCTTTGTGGAGGTGTTCGCCTTCCGGCACATCGCGAACAAGGAAGTAATAGAGAACACCGTATGCACCCATGACCAGCCCGTTCACTCCAAGCGCCCAGCGCCAAGCGTTGTCACCAAGACCGAACCAACCGTCCATGACCGAGATCGCAAACCAGGGCAGCGTCATCGCGGCGAATGCCGAACCGAAGTTGCCCCATCCTGCGTAGAAGCCTTCGGCCCGACCGATGTACTTCGGTGGGAACCACTGGGCAACCATCTTGATCCCGATGACGAAGCCGGCACCTACCGAGCTCAGCACGAGTCGAGCGATGAGCATCTGGACGAACGAGGTGGCGAGGACAAAGGCCAATGCGGGGAGTGCCATGACAACCATGAGCCCCGAGAACACGATTCGAGAACCAAACCGGTCGATGAGAGCGCCCACGATGATGCGAGCGGGGATCGTCAACGCGACGTTTGCGATCAACAAGATCTTCACGTGCTCGTCGGTCAGCCACCCGACCGAGTCCAACATGGTGGTGGACATCGGCGCCATGTTGAACCAGACGTAGAACGTCATGAAGAAGGCGATCCACGTGTAGTGGAGAGTTCTTATCCGTTCCTGCTTGAAGTCGAGCAACTTCGGTGGAGTCTCGACTATGGGCGCCTGTGAATCGGCTGAACTCATCTTCCCTCTCTCCCATGAACGTCAAGTTGTGTCATAAACGTTAATAACTATACTACGCGTTCATGCAGGCATCTCTAGGGCGAAAAGGCGATTACTCAGTTAGGGCGGTGCTCTATCTCGCCAAACACTTTGGCGACCGTCGGAAGGCACGCGAGATCGCCGAAGAGATGGATATCCCACATCGGTACCTCACCCAGATCCTCGCCAGCCTCGTGCAACACGACCTCCTCACCGCCGTAGCCGGCCCATCAGGCGGTTACTGCCTGGCCCGACCTCCAGAGGAGATAACCCTGCTGGAGGTCGTCGAAGCAGCGGAGGGCGCGATCGGACTTGACCGATGCGTGCTGCAGGGCGGTCCCTGCTCGTGGGAGGAAAACTGCCCCGTACACATTCCATGGGCGCGTGCCCAAAACGCCATGGCGGATCAGCTGTCTTCGACCACATTTGCAGATCTGGTGGACACTGCGGCCGACATCATCGCGGGCACTCATGAGTTGCCTACCGATGCACCGCCGCACAAGCTACCAACGACGCGCCGCTCCCGAGGAGCGAAACAAAAGAAGAAGTAGAAGTAGAGGTAAGAGGTCCCGACACAGAGGGGCGAACCGGCCCTACCGCAGTGCCGGATTGAGCCTTTAACTCTGCCGGGTACGGACCGGGAGACCGGTATGGGAGGCGAGAGCCCGCTCATGAGCGAGTCAAGAGAATCGACAGGGAAGGGAAACCGTATGAAACGGTCGATGCGTGTTGCGCTGATCCTGGGAGCGGTCACCGCCACCATGATGCTCTCCCCCTCGGCTGGAGCCCAAGAAGAGCCTGACGGACGAGACGTCTATCTAGCAAACTGCGCTGCCTGCCACCAGGCGTCGGGCGCCGGTGTGGCGGGCTCGTTTCCGCCGTTGCTCGACAATCCCAACATCCAGGATGCGGAGTACGTCCGTACAGTCATCTTGAACGGCAAGACCGGCCCGATCGATGTCAACGGTGTCACCTTCGACGCCGAGATGCCCGCCATATCGCTTGATGATGCCGAAATTGAAGCAGTCATCGCCTTTATCCAGGCCGGTGTGTTCACCGCTCCCGATGCTCCCCTCGCTACAGGCGGTGCTCTAACTGGAAGTCTTCTCTTCACGGGAGAGGCCGGCCTGGAAAACGGTGGGCCGGCCTGTCACGCCTGTCACTCGGCGGGCGACAACAGCAACCTCGGGGGCTGGACCCTGGGACCCGACCTGACCGACCTTACCGAGCGCTACGGCGGCACCGATGCTGTAGCCACCGCGCTGGCCAATCCTCCGTCGGCCACCATGCAACCGATATTCGACGATCAAGCCCTAACTGATCAGGAGCGTGCCGACCTGGCGGCCTACCTCGGCACCCTGACCACACAGTCAGATCCGCCGGCCGATCTGCTCGTGTACTTCGCCCTGACGGGCGCCGCGCTGCTATTTGGCGTGATGTACATGTATTCAAAGCGCAATCGAATCAACTACCTCCAGCAGCTGAGGAGCAAAGCATGAGCGAGTGGAGCAAGATCACCATTGCACCTGCCGAACGGCGCTGGGAAGAGTTCTACCGCAATCGTTTCCAGCACGACAAGCGGGTCCGAACGACTCACGGGGTGAACTGCACCGGTTCATGCTCATGGGAAGTCTTTGTAAAAGACGGCATCGTCACCTGGGAGCTCCAAGCTACCGACTACCCGCAACTCGAGGATGGGCTTCCGCCCTACGAGCCGCGCGGTTGTCAGCGAGGTATCAGCTTCTCGTGGTATCTCTACAGCCCGATCCGAGTCAAGTACCCGTATGCGCGTGGTGCGTTGCTCGATCTGTGGCGCACAGCCCGGTCCGAGTTCGATGACCCGGTTGACGCGTGGGCATCGATCCAGAACGACCCGGAGAAGCGAGCTCGATATCAGCAAGCGCGCGGCAAGGGTGGTTTCCGACGGATCAAGTGGACCGAAGCGCTAGAAATTGCTGCAGCGTCGGTAGTGCACACCACAAAGGATCACGGCCCCGATCGGGTGGTCGGCTTCTCGCCGATCCCGGCGATGTCACAGATCTCGTACGCCTCAGGCAGTCGGTTTCTAACGCTGCTTGGTGGCGTAGTGATGAGTTTCTATGACTGGTACTGCGACCTCCCCCCAGCCTCACCAGAGGTCTGGGGCGAGCAAACCGACGTCCACGAGTCGGCCGACTGGTACAACTCACGGTTTGTGGCCGTGGTGGGTGCCAACCTCAACATGACCCGGACCCCTGACTGTCACTTCATCTCCGAGGTCCGCCACGCCGGCGCCAAGTTGACAGTGTTCAGCCCCGATTTCTCCCAAGTGGCGAAGTACGCCGACTGGTGGATCCCTTCGCATCCCGGCCAGGACACCGCCTTTTGGATGGCCGTCGATCACGTCATCCTCAAAGAAAGCTATGTCGACCGCCAGGTCCCCTACTTCCAGGAGTACACCAAGAAGTACACCGATCTGCCGTTCCTAGTTGAGATCGACGAGGGTCGGGCGGGCAAGATGGTGCGGGCCAACCGCATAAGCGAATACGCAGACGTCGAGCACGGCGACTGGAAGCTCCTTTGGTGGGACCACGCGTCCAACCGTCCCCGAATGCCAAAGGGCACCATTGGCTACCGGTGGGCTGAAGAAGACAAGGGCAAGTGGAATCTCGAGCCAACCGACGGCATAACCGGAGAGGACCTCGACCCCGAGCTCACGTTCGCTGCCAAGTATGACGACGCTGTCGAAGTCGAGTTTGATGACTTCACCAATGGCACCACCTTCACCAGATTGGTTCCGATCAGGTACGTCGAAACCGACAAGGGCCGGGTGGCGGTCGCCACGATCCACGACGTGACCATGGCACAGTTCGGCGTCGATCAAGGGCTCGGCGGCAACGTCGCATCGAGCTACGACGACAAGGACGCCCTGTACACCCCGGCCTGGCAAGAACAGCACACGGGTGTTCATCGTGACACCGTGATTCGTTTTGCTCAGGAATGGATTGCCAACGCAGAGAAGACCAGCGGCAAGAACATGATCATCATCGGCGCCGGGGCCAACCACTGGTACCACAACAATCTGTTGTACCGCGCCGGGATCGTCGCGTTGATGCTCACCGGGTCGGTCGGCGTCAACGGTGGTGGCCTGGCCCACTATGTCGGGCAGGAGAAGCTGGTCAGCCATGCCGCCTGGGGGGCTATTGCCTTCGGCGGCGACTGGGCGATGGCTCCCCGCCAGCAGAACAGCCCGTCGTTCCACTACGTCCATTCGGACCAGTGGCGCTATGAGCGTGGCTACTCCGACTACGACGTACTGCCGGAGAACGCCACAACCGACGATCACACCATCGATCACCAGGTGCGAGCAGTACACCGCGGCTGGCTGCCTTTCTACCCGCAGTTCAAAGAGAACTCGCTAGAGCTCGTCAAGGAGGCCCAGGCCAATGGTGCAACCTCCGATGAGGAGATCATTGCGTATGTGGTAGACCGCCTGAAGAGCCGGGACCTCGAGTTCTCCATCGATGATCCCGACGCACCGGAGAACTGGCCACGTACCTGGTTCATCTGGCGGGGCAACGCCATCGGAACCAGCGCCAAGGGCCACGAGTACTTCCTTCGCCACTACCTGGGTACCCACTCCAACGCGGTTGCCGAGGAGTTAGCCGGAGACACTGTCAAAGAGGTGAACATCCGTCCCGATGCGCCGATCGGCAAGATGGATCTGGTCGTCGACCTCAACTTCCGGATGGACACGTCGGCGCTCTATTCAGACATCGTGCTCCCTGCCGCCACCTGGTACGAGAAGAACGATCTGAACACCACCGACATGCACTCCTACATCAACCCGATGCAGGAAGCTGTTCCACCTGCCTGGGAGTCAAAGTCAGACTGGTCCATCTTCAAGGCAGTAGCCAAGCGAGTGTCTGAGCTGTCTGCAGCCCACTTCCCGGAGCCCGTCAAAGACGTTGTCATGTTGCCACTGCAACACGACACGCCCGACGAGATCTCCCAACCAGACATGCTGGACTGGACCAAAGGGGAGATCGAGGCTATACCCGGCAAGACCATGCCCAAGTTCCGCGTTATCGAACGTGACATGCAGGGCATCTACGAGAAGATGGTCTCGCTAGGTAGAGGAGTCGAAAAGAACGGCGTCAGCGCCCACGGGCTCACGATCCCGATCGCCGACGCCTACGTTGAACTGGCAGCTCGCCAGCCACGCAAGATCGACCTGGCCGGCTCCAATGGTCGCCCCTACCCATCACTGGAGCAGGACAAGGAGGTCTGCGAGGCGATTCTCGCCCTCGACCCCGCCTCCAACGGCGAACTGGCCTACCGGGCATTCGAGGCTGAAGAGGTCAAGACCGGGCTATCACTGACTGACCTTGCGGAAGGCCAGCGCTCGGTACGGACAACGTTTGCGGACATCGTCGCGCAACCACGTCGGATCCTCACCACGCCCACCTGGAGCGGGATAGTCAACCACGGCCGCGCCTACAGCCCGTTCACTCTCAACGTGGAACGGTTGATTCCGTGGAGAACGTTGACCGGACGCCAGCACTTCTACCTGGACCATGAGAACTACCTGAACTGGGGAGAGCACCTGCCCACCTACAAGCCGCGACCCGACCACACGATGTTGTCGGAAGTCGAGCGGACCAAGACAGAGGCGCAGGGGATGCTGCTCAACTATCTCACTCCGCACGGCAAGTGGAGCATCCACTCCACCTATTCGGAGAACATCCGGATGAAGACCCTGTCTCGGGGCGGCTACCCGGTATGGCTCAACGACAAAGACGCAGCCGAACTCGATATTGCCGACAACGACTGGGCCGAGGTCTACAACGACAACGGCGTATTCGTCCAGCGCTGCATCATCTCGGCACGGATCCCCAGGGGGACCGTGTTTGTCTACCACGCCACCGAACGCACGGTCGGGATCCCGATCTCACCGTTGCGGAAGCGTCGTGCAGGAATGAACAACTCGCTCACCAGGACACGGCTCAAACCGGTCTTGATGAGTGGTGGGTACGCCCAATTCTCGTATGGCTTCAACTACTGGGGGCCCACCGGGGTGAACCGGGATACGTTTGCATACGTCCGCCGCATCGACAAGCCGGAATACTAAGGGAGGTTGAGCATGGATGTCAGAGCTCACATGAGCATGGTGTTTCACCTCGACAAGTGCATCGGCTGCCACACCTGCAGCGTTGCTTGCAAGAACCTGTGGACGGATCGCAAGGGCGCCGAATACATGTGGTGGAACAACGTTGAAACCCGTCCGGGAACGGGATACCCGACCGGTTGGGAAGACCAGGACCACTACAAGGGCGGGTGGGAAAAGGGCTGGGTCGGACTCGAACTCAAGCTCCAGTCTCGCCCCAAGGGAATCGCCAACCTCTTCCACAATCCGGTTTTGCCGGAGCTAGAGGACTACTACGAGCCGTTCACTTTCCGCTACGACGACCTGTTCACAGCGCCCGAGGGCGATGACCAGCCGACCGCCATCCCGATCTCGGCCATCACCGGCCAGCCGATCGAAATCAAGTCGGGACCAAACTGGGACGACGACCTCTCCGGTTCACAGATCTACGCTGCCAACGATCCGAACTGGAAGAACGTATCGGCTGAGGTGCAGGCCCAAATGTCGGAGATCGAGCGTGTAGTTTTCAACTACCTGCCCCGCATCTGCAATCACTGTCTGAACCCTGCGTGTGTGGGAGCTTGCCCGAGCGGAGCCATCTACAAGCGTGGCGAGGACGGGGTTGTGCTCGTCGATGAGGACAAGTGTCGGGCGTGGCGAATGTGCGTTTCGGCGTGTCCCTATAAGAAGGTGTACTACAACTGGTCTACCGGCAAGAGCGAGAAGTGCATTCTCTGCTTCCCCCGGATGGAAACCGGCCAAGCCCCTGCGTGCGCTCACTCGTGTGTGGGGCGGATCCGCTACATGGGTGTCTTGCTCTACGACGCCGATCTGATCGAATGGGCCTCCCAGGGTGAGGAGCATGAACTGATCGATCGTCAGCTCGAGATAATCCTGGATCCCAATGATCCCGAGGTGATCGAGGCCGCAAAGCAATCCGGGATCGACGATGGCTGGATCGAATCGGCGCAACAGTCGCCTGCCTACAAGTTCGTCAAGGAGTGGGGCATGGCGCTGCCGCTCCACGCCGAATACCGGACAATGGCAATGATGTTCTACGTGCCACCACTGTCACCGGTGGTCTCCACCATCGAGGAAGGGTTGAACCGTCTTGACCTGCCACCCGATCAGGTGGACTTCGAACTGTTCGACAATCTGGAGAAAGCCCGGCTGCCGATCAAGTACCTGGCCAACCTCTTTTCGGGTGGCAACGAGCAGCTCATCAGAGACATCCTGCGCAAGATGCTGGCAGTCCGGATCTACAAACGTCGCCAGAGCGTCGAAGGCGAGATCGACGATGCCACCATGCGGATGATCTGGTCGGCGAATACGACACCCGAAGAGATCGAGGAGATCTACAAGCTGACGACGGTGCCTACGATCGCCGATCGGTTCGTGTTCCCGCCGTATCACCGGGAGATGGCTGCCGAGGCGATGTATGGCGATCCGCTGGCTCGCAAGGGAGAGACCGGCCTCGGCTACTCCGTGCCCCCGGAGAGGGGGGCCTGATGACAGGCTTCGACGCCGTAGCTCTTGCGCTCCGCTACCCCGAGCCAGGAAGCATCGACCAGGTGCGAGCCAAGTGGGAATCGCTACCCGCCGGTGGAACTCGCAAGCACCTGTTGAAGTTCCTCGCCGAGATAGAGAAGCTCGATTTGGCGGGCTGGGAGGAGCTGCATACCCGCACTCTTGACCTGGCTCCGATCTTCGCCCCTTATGTCGGCTACGTCATCTGGGGCGACAGCTACCAACGTGGCGAATTCATGGCCGAGATGAAGGGTGCCCAGGACGAAGCGGGAATCGAACGCTACGGCGAGCTCCCGGACCATCTCGACCCTATCGCACGCTATCTGGCTGTTGTCGACGAGCCGTCACCGTGGCTAGTTGAGCTGTTCCCGAAGGCGATCGGCGAGATGAAGAAAACCCTGAAAGCAGCGGAGAAGGACAACCCATACCGGCATGTCCTTCGAGCTATGGAGGAGGCCGCCGGCAAGCTGGCGACACCCGTGGGAGGTACAGGATGAACTGGGACCTGTTGCTCTATGTCGTGTTCCCATATGTGGCGTTGGTGCTGGCGATCGTCGGCACCGTATACCGGATGGTTCGTCAGCCCTTCACTGTTTCATCAGTGTCTTCGCAGCTTCTGGAAGGCAAGCAGCTCTACTGGGGATCTGTGCCCTTTCACTGGGGAATCCTGGCGATCCTGATCGGTCACTTCATCGCCCTGATCATCCCCGCGGGGTTCGATGCCTGGAACAAGGTGCCGATACGGTTGTACCTGCTTGAGATCACCGGACTCGCCCTCGCTATCTGGGCACTTGTCGGTCTCGGGGTCCTGCTCTTTCGGCGGGTACATGTCGCCAACATCCGGGCCGTGACAACCAGAATGGACATGGCAGTGCTCGCCTTGTTGCTGGCACAGGTCATCACCGGCATCTGGATCGCAGTCGCCTTCCGATTTGGCTCGTCATGGGGCACCAGCGTGTTCGTTCCATACGTGCAGTCGTTGATTGTTCTCAATCCACGACCGGAACTGGTGGAGCCGCTTCCGTTCATTCTTCAGCTCCACTCGACTCTGTTCTTTGTGTTCCTGACGATGTTCCCGTTCTCCCGGTTGGTTCACATCATCACACTCCCGCTGGGATACCTGGCACGGCCGTTCCAGCTGATCAAATTCGTGCGTAGGGACCTACCTGTGGAGCGTCAATCATGAAACAAGCACGCCGTCTTCCGAAACGGGAGTTCCGAACTGTCAAAGAGCAGGATGGTAGAAGCTGGTGGAACGCCTACGGCTGGGCCATCCTTATCTTTCTGTTCTTTGTCGTAGCAACCACGTGGTTCCCCTCGTGGCTCATGTCCCAAAGAACCGTCGCTACCGCACCCAGCTGGGTCTCCGACCTGATCGGCTCTGGTGCCTGGTTTGTACCACTGGTAGCTGGACTGGTCGGTCTGCGCTGGCTCCAGAAGACGGAACGGATCTGATGAACGGCGACCTCGTCTTCCAACCAAAACTCCAGTTCTACGACGAAAACATCCCGTGTCTCGCCGCCTGCCCGGTACATACGAATGCCGGGATGTACGTCGCCGCGATCGCCGACGGCAAGGATGAACTCGCCTACCTCACTGCGCGGTTGCCGAACCCGTTTGCCTCGGTGTGCGGCCGCATCTGTGCCGCACCGTGCGAAGACGCCTGCCGACGCGGGGAGATCGACCGGCCAATCGCGATCCGGGCACTGAAACGCTTTGTCACCGAACAACACGGACCGGAGAGCAACAACGGTGAGACCTGGAAGAAGGTCACAGCACCAGCCGAGATCGAGCGGCCCCAGAGCGTCGGGATCATCGGCGGCGGGCCGTCCGGGCTATCGGCGGCCCACGATTTGCGGCGGCTTGGCTACCAGGTGACTGTCTACGAAGCGACCGGACAGTTGGGCGGAATGATGCTTCTGGGTATCCCCGAGTATCGCCTGGACCGAACCCTTCTTGCCAACGAGATCCAGGTCATCGTCGACCTTGGTGTCGACGTCCATCTCAACACCAAACTTGGCGACCACGTCACGCTTGATGAGTTGCAGGAGCGGCATGATGCCGTCTTTATCGCCATCGGGGCAACGCTGGGCAGAGGTCTTGACATAGAAGGCCACGAGTCCGACGGGGTGCTCCGGGCAATCGAGTTCCTCATCAACGCCAACCAGGGCTTTCAGGTAGAGGTCGGAGAACGAGTGGTCGTGATTGGCGGAGGTGACGTGGCCATGGACGCCGCTCGCACCGCCCTGCGTGCCGACGAGTATGAGGAGAAATCACTCGCCAACTACGAAGAAGCGGAAGAGCGGGCGACAATGACCGAGGCCATGGACGTGGCCCGCACTGCGGCACGCTCGGGCGCCAAACAGATCACCGTGATGACTCTGGAGTCCAGCGAGGAAATGCCCGCGTCTGAATTTGAGGTCGAGGAAGCCCAGAACGAAGGCATCAATTTCGTCAACCGCCGTGGCCCGGCACGCATCGTCGCCGAGAACGGCAAGGTCACCGGACTGGAGACGATCAAGGTGCTGTCAGTGTTCGACGAAGACGGTCGATTCAGCCCCACCTTCGACCAGGACGACAAGCAAACAATCGAAGCCGACACAGTCATCCTGGCAATCGGTCAGTCGATCGATGTCGATGCGCTCGGTGCGGACGGCCCGGAGATCAGCCCACGGCGGACAATCCAGATCGACCAGGACAGTCTGGCCACGTCCTTACCGAACGTGTGGGCCGGCGGTGACGCCGCCCGCGGGCCTCGAACCTTGATCGAAGCCATCGCCGACGGTCGCAAGGCGGCAGCGGAGATCCACCAGGCATTTGGCGGGATTACGGAGGAACGCGAGTCGGGGACGATGGTTCAACTCCAACAGTTCCACAGACTCGACGACATCTACGACCGTATCGGACGGGTAGATGTCCCTACGTTGCCGACCGACCGACGGATTGGACTGGCCGAGGTAGAGACGGGCTTCACCATTGATCAAGCTCGCTGCGAGGCCAAACGGTGTTTGCGCTGCTTCGCCAACATCCTCCTCGACACCTCGAAATGTGTTCTGTGCGCCCTGTGCGCAGACGTGTGTCCTCTCGATCTGATCAGCCTCGTGCCTTCCGAGGAAGTCATACCTGGTCAATCGGGCGGGACCGCCCTGACTCTGAACGAGACAAGCTGCATCCGCTGTGCGCTCTGCATCGAGCGCTGCCCGACCGACGCATTGTCGATGGGACTGTGGACCGGAGTGGGAGTGCCTGTATGAACGTGATGGAACGAGTACGAGAGAGCACGGTTGGCCGGTCCATCTGGCGCGCAACGGACAGGGTCACCGAACGCGACAAAGCGGCCGGTCACTGGGCGAGCTTCTTGTTGCATCTCTACCCGGTGAAGATGACCCGCAAAGAGATGTCCTTCCGCTACTCCTGGTTCCTGGGGGTGGCCTCATTGGTCCTGTTCGGCTCTCTGGTCGTGTCGGGGGTCTATCTGATGTTCTTATATGTGCCGTCACCGGCGTCGGCCTACGGGAATATCCAGGAGATCCAGACCCAGGTCGGCTTCGGTCAGTACTTCCGCAATGTGCATCGTTGGTCAGCCCATCTGATGGTGTTGGTTGTAGCTGCCCACATGGCACGGGTGTTCTACCGGGGTGCCTATAAGTCACCCAAGGAGTTCAACTGGGTAATAGGAGTGGTGCTGCTAGTTCTGACGCTGCTGTTGTCCTTCACCGGATACCTGCTCCCCTGGGATCAGCTGGCCTACTGGGCAGTAACAGTCGGCGCATCGATGGCCGGATTCGTGCCGCTAATCGGGGAGACGGTCAAGGGGATCCTCCTCGGCGGCGATACCGTGGGCTCAGCCACACTGCTCCGCTTTTACGTGCTGCACGTTGCCGTTCTCCCGATCGCGATGCTGATCCTCATCACCTTCCACCTCTGGAGATGGCGCAAAGACTCGATGCTCGACACACGGGAAGGAGGCGGCAATGAGTAATCAGGAGCCGATGATCGTCGACGGGAAACGAGTCCTCGGCGTAGTACCGGGCAAGCCACCAGGTGGCGACCGCAAAGTACTTGATGAGCAAGATGTCGTGATGGTTTGGCCGCACCTGCTGGTCCGACACGCCGTGGCCGCACTAGTCGTGCTGGTAGCCGTACTCTTGCTGGCGTTGGTGTTCAACGCTCCGCTGCGAGAGATCGCCAATCCCCTCAACACGCCCAATCCCGAGAAGGCACCCTGGTACTTCGCCGCCCTCCAAGAGTTGCTCGCCCAGTTCCATCCGCTGATCGCCGGCGTTCTGGTGCCAGGGGCGATAATCATGGGTCTGATAGCTCTTCCCTACATTGACCGGAACCCCCGCCTGGCACCCAGGTACCGCAAGGTTGCGGTGGCGACCTTCACGGTATTCATGGTGGTCTGGATAATCCTGACGTTGATCGGATTCATGTTCCGCGGCCCCAATTGGGGTTGGGTATGGCCCTGGCAAGATTGGTACGGAGAGCTATGAGCGACACAAACGAACGCAGAGAGTTCCTCAAAAAGGGCTGGATGGCCGGAGTCGGCTTGATCGGCGTGGCCGGAGCCTGGACCACCTGGGATGTTCTGCAGCCGATGGAGAGCGCCGGTTTTGGTGGAGAGGTCCGCACCGTCCCCGATACATCAGTTCCTGAGGAAGGAGTCCTGGCTGTGCCGGCAGCCCGGGCCTACCTGACCAAGATTGACGGCGAAGTCACTGCGATCTCGGAGACATGCCCGCATCTGGGCTGCCGGGTTCCCTGGTGCGAATCGTCTGGCCAGTTCGAGTGCCCGTGTCACGGCTCGACGTTCAACCGCAAAGGCGAGGCTCGCGATGGTCCGACTCCCCGTGCGATGAGTCGGTATCCCGTCGAGACCGTTGACGGGCTGGTAATCGTAAATACCGGAGCGCCTGTCCAAGGTGATCCCATAGGTGAACCCGAAACCATCGATGAGCCAACGATTGGTCCGTCGTGCGAGGAAGGGAGCCACGGTGCCTGAACGTCCTCACGATGCATATCTAGAGGCATCTACCAACAAGTGGATGCGATCGGGACTGTTCCTCATGGTGATCATGGTGTTGGCCTTTCCTATCTACCGGATCACCGAACCCGACCGGCGCGCCGCGGCGGCTGAGGACCGGTCAACCGAATTGGCGGCGCAGGGAGTGGACTTGTTCTCCCTTACCTGTGCGGCCTGCCACGGGGTTGATGCGGCCGGGGGTTCGACAGCCCCAACGCTCAACGCCAAAGAGTTCCTGCAGTTCGTCACCGATGATCAAGTCTCGTCGTTGATTGCTACCGGAATCCCCGGTTCGGACATGAGTCCCTACTCGCTCGACTTTGGTGGTCCGTTCACTCAGGAGCAGATAGTGTCACTGACCACATACCTGCGGTCCCTCGAAGAGGACGCGCCAAGCGTGCCCGACTGGCGAGACGGGGCCAAGGCCGAGTAAACACCCCTCGGGGCAAGGAGCCGGCGTGTTACCGACCGCGGCGTGGTGCAACCATCGTGTCCCACCAGCTGCGGAGACGGTCGGCGTGATGACCGCCGATCATCACCAGATGGTTGCCCAATGGGTCGGTCAGCAACTCTGCCACCGCCCCTTGTTGTAGCTGTAGCTCGACCTGGGTGCGGCAAAGGTCCGGCTCATCACCCGGGCGGAGGATCTCGCCTTCTGCCAACCACAAGCGTTCCATGAGGTTCCCGCCGACTCGCACCACAGTGATCGGCCCCGGAGCAAACTCACCGTGCATACCGACACCACGATCCGACTCAAAGTGGGTGTCGAGACGCAGATTCGAGATAAGACTGGGCGGCACGGTGCAGTGTGCCAGCCACAGCGTGTCCTCCATCGGCCTGGCTCGCGACGGGTTCGCCATCCAGGCAACCTCGCCGAGCAGCTCCCGAACCCACATCATGGTGACAGTGCTGACCAGATCACCCTCACACCCGGCAATGATGCCGTCGTCGTTAAGACGCGCTAGCGCCAGACAGCCGGTCGTATCGATATCGTCGATAACGTCGAAACAGCGCAAGCTAAGAGCATCAAGATGCTCACCTGCGACAAGGTCCTGGAGACCGCGGTAAATGCCCTCTGCCTTGTCGACCTCACCAATGGTTACCCGGGTATCGCCTGCAGGGAGAGGCTCGATGCTGGGCTGAGTGGTGTAAGCCCAATAGAGACGGTCGAGAACGATGGGTACAGCCGTCGGGCCCCACGTATCTTTCAGCACATCCGGCTCGGGCATAGAAGCAACGAGCCAGTCTGATGGCGCTCCGACCACACCGATTGTCTTGGAACGCATACGACGCAACACGTCGAGATCGTGGACGGCCGCGGCGAGCTGCTCGATCCCCGGTGCATCATCTGGACCATTGAGATACAGAATCTTGCCGCGCCCTCCGAGTTGTCCGACTCTCGCCAGAGCCTCCAAAGATGAGGGAAGCGAGTTCTGGTCAGGGTGGGCGATCAGGAGCAGTGGCTCGGAGGTGTTCCATTGCTCGAGTATCTGAGCTTCTGTTCCCCCGGTTAAGACAAAGGGAAGCGTCGGCCCATCGGTTGCCTCGAATCGTCCACCGATCGCCTCGAAGGCAGAACGGTATTCATCGACGAAGCGTTGCACAGATGCCGGATCATGAATAGCTGATGCGATGGGGGTAACAGTGAACATGTGCCCCAATCTACCGGTGGGATGACTCGCCAAATCCATGGAGCGGGTGGACTCGACTTGCATCGACTGAACGACCGTTTAACATATTGCACATGCGTTTAACCGATGATCGAACCACCACAGCACGGATCCGGGATGCGGCCATTACCGAGTTTGCATCGAAGGGGGTCGAGGCCACCAGCGTGCGCACCATCGCCGCTCGGGCTGACGTCTCCCCCGGCTTGATCATCCATCATTTCGGGTCAAAAGAGGATTTGAGGGTCGCCTGCGACGAGTACATAACGGCCATCATCCGTGAGCTCAAAGGCACCGCTATGGCCGCCGGAGCCGGTTTCGACATGACCGCAGCAATTCGCTCGTGGAACGGCGAGGTTCCGATCGCAAAGTATCTCGCCAGAACCCTCGTCGATGGCTCGCCACACGTCGCCGAACTAGTGGACGAGATGACCAACGATGCCGTTACCTATGTGAACACCGGCGTGGAGAATGGCCTGATCAAGCCAAGCGACTACCCCAAGGAACGCGCGGCCATCCTCATGATCTGGTCACTCGGCGCCCTGGTGCTGCACGAGCACCTGGAACGATTGATCGGTGTCGACATCACTGCCGACCTGAGTCATGACCCCAAGGCCATGTCCCCCTACATGGCTCCCATCCTCGAGCTCTACAGCAACGGCTTCCTCACAGAAACCACAGTCCAACTTATGAGTGAGGCATTTGTCGATGCCCCAGCAGGTACAGATCAGGAGAAGGAAACAGCATGACGGAACAAATCGCCATTCATACCGAAGGTCTGACCAAGCACTACGGAGACTTCCCGGCCCTGGTCGACCTGGACCTCGATATCCGGGTTGGTGAGATCTTTGGGTTCCTGGGTCCCAACGGTGCAGGCAAGACAACAATGATCCGCACCATCCTCGACGAGATCCGGCCTACCTCGGGAAGAGCTTCCATCGCGGGCCTTGAT
>CAXMRC010000090.1:0-112966 GCA_964195945.1 uncultured Gemmatimonadales bacterium | reverse complement strand
ATTGACATCATCGAATTCAGCGGAACAACCGAACCGGGGGCGACGGTCTTTGCCGGTCAGTACGAGGCGAGCGTCGACGGTGCAGGGAACTGGTCGATCGTTCTTGTCCTATCGCCGGGCGCGAACGGTGCAAGATTCGTGGCGACCGACGCTGCCGGGAATCAAGCTGAAGCCAGAGTCACCGTGCACTACGACGTTCCTGAGACAACGACCACAACCAAGGCGCCGAAGGACGAGATCAAATTCACTGCATACAGCGTGTACGGCTCCTGCGAAGAGAACCCGCCATTTGACGTCTACTACGGCACCGCCCCGCCAGGGACACCGATCTATGTCGAATCGGAGTTCGGCAATGGCGCTACCGAGGCGAATGCCGACGGAGCATGGGAACTGAAGGTCTACTTCCCCGAAGCGCCCGGCAACACGGAGTTCACCGTCAAAGTGAAAGACAACGTAGGCAACAAGTTCCTATTCGGATTCAAATACCTGATCTGAGGCTATGCCTCGTACTCGGTCAGCTCCGTTAAGAACGACACGGCCGCTTCCGAGCTCAGACCGCCCCGCTGCACGTGCACAAGGTTGCCCTGTGCGTCGTAGATCAGGTTGAGCGGCATCCCCCGCATCGAGAACGTGAGCGTGCTGAGTGCCGAGCCTGTGCCGTTACCGATATCGGTCGCCAATGGCCACTCGCCTGCGATTCCCCACTTCTCCGCATCGCCGAGGCCCTGGCTGTTGTCTTGAGAGTTGATGGCAACAAAGTTGACCTCGTCGCCGATCTCACGGGAGAGCGCCAGCAGGTCGGGTATTTCGTGTTCGCAGACCTCGCACCACGATGCGAAGAAAGCCACCACAGTGGGTTTGCCCTCAAAATCGGCCAGGGCGATCCGGCCGTCACCATCCAATTCCGGGAGGTCCCAGCTTTCCGCCGTGGTGTCCCCAACCGCTGCCTCGGGCCAAACTGAAACCAGAAACAGACCAACCAGGACTATGACAGCGATGCCGCCCCCGACCATCTGCATCAATCTTCGCCGTGCTTCCTTGCGACGACGCTCCTCCAGCTCGCGGGCTTTTTCGGCGCGTTTTTGTGTCTTGCTTTGTCTCGCCATTTGACGTGCAACACCCAAGACCGGCAACTGATTCCCAAATGACAAGAAACCGGCAATCAGTCGTCGAGAAGATCGTCGGCGTTGAACCACTCGAGCGTGTCGAGATCCTCGGGCGCAGGAAACTCGGGTTCCGGCGGCCCCGGTCCGTCCACATCCTCAGGCAAAGCCTTCACCGGTATGGGCGCTTCGAGAGTGTCCGGTTGCCACGATCGATACCGCTCGATGAGGCCGGTGTCCTCATCGCTCGCCCAGGCATGGCTGGCGCGTTCCCGTAGGTCAGTCCACGTAGCACTCACGTTTGGTGGGTGTTCACGCAGATAGACCGGAACTTGTTTGGCCCAACCGATCCCGCGGAGCGTCGTCATCATCAGAACCCCGGTTATAGCCACGACGCCGATGGCGGCGACGAGAACCACAGGTCGGGGCAGATTGAGCTCGAAGAAATCCTGTGACGTTCCTGATAGCAGCAGCAGTACAAGGAAGGCCACCATCGAGCCGATCAGGATCTTCTTCCATGGGAGCAATGGTCTGCTGACGATCGTCAGGGCGAACAATCCAATTGCAGCAAGAACCAGGGTCGCGGTAGTCCTGGCCTCCGGCAGTGTGACCTCTTCGGCGATCGCCATCTCATATGCCGCGAAGGTGGCCAGGCCGGCGGCCAGTCCTGTCGGAAGGGCGAATCGGAGAACCCGCCGCACGAACCCTTGCCGCGCCCGATCTGCAGTTGGTGCCAAGGCAAGGAAGAACGCCGGAACACCGATGGTGATGCTCCCAACGAGGGTGAGGTGCCGGGGCAGGAACGGGAATGGCCTACCCGCCAGCCCGATGGCCAGAGCAATAAATATGGCATAGACGGTCTTTGTCACAAAGAGGTTGGCAACACGCTCGATGTTGGAAATGACCTTTCTGCCCTCGGCCACGACGTGTGGCAGGGTGCTGAACTCGCCATCGATGAGTACCAATTGCGCCACCGCCCTCGACGCAGCGCTGCCGCCACCGATGGCCACCCCGATGTCTGCATCTTTGAGAGCCAGCACATCGTTTACGCCATCCCCGGTCATTGCCACAACGTGGCCACGTGATTGCAGTGCCTGGACCATGGCTCGTTTTTGGTGCGGGGTGACTCGCCCAAAGACGCTGGCCTCGGAAACGACGTCGGCAAAGGCTTCGGGGTCTTCTGGCAAAAGCCGAGCATCGACCGCATGCGCCGAGCCGGGAACCCCCACCTCGCGGGCAATAGCCGCAACGGTTTCCGGGTGGTCCCCAGAGATGACCTTCGCCTGAACGCCCTGCGCCGCAAAGTAGCGCAGGGTGGCTGCGGCATCCGCCCTGATGGTGTCGCCCAGGGTGATGAGCGCCACTGGTCGCAACTGGCGGGGGAGGCTGTCACCGCTGAGGGGGTAGTCGGTGCTCGCTAACAGAACGACGCGGTTGCCTTCTTCAGCGAATCCTTTCGCTTGTGCGGAAACGCGTGTGTCGGACGGGAGGACGATCTCCGGTGCCCCGAGCACCCATGTTCCCTGGCCCTCGAAGGAAGTCGCGCTCCACTTGCGGGCAGAGGAGAACGGGACCGCACCATCGGAAACCCAGTCTGTCGAGTCGGCGAAGCGGCTGGCGATGGCCTGCAAAGTGGCATTGGGTTCGGGCTCAGCCGCGACGATCGAGGCGAGAGCTGGTACCGGGTCGATGCCTCCGAGAGCAACGACATCGCGGACGGAGAGAGTGCCCTCAGTGAGGGTTCCGGTCTTGTCGAAACACACGGTGTCGACCCGGGCCAGTCCCTCGATGGCCGCTAATTCTTGGACGAGGACATTGCGTTTCCCGAGACGAACAACGCCGACCGCAAATGCGAGTGAGGTCAGCAGCACGAGGCCCTGAGGGATCATCCCGACTGCACCGGCAACTCCAGAGCTGAGAGCACTTTTCCACCCCGTGCCCAATTGGTGCTGGCTCCACAACAACAACAGGATCATCGGTCCGACAATCCAAGACACTCCGCCGATGATCCAGTTAACACCGTCACGCAGCTCCGAGCTGACAAGGGTGAACTTCTTGGCCTCCTTGGCGAGCGATGCCGCGTATGCGGCCTCACCGACTCGCCGTGCCTGGAACCATCCACTTCCGGCGACGACGAATGAACCCGATAGACACATGTCGTCGATTTCTTTGGTTACCGGATCGGATTCTCCGGTAAGTAGCGACTCGTCGATCTCCAGTCCACGAGCCCGGAACACCGGTCCGTCGACCGGTACCTGGTCTCCGGTCGCCAGAGCGATGAGGTCGTCCTTGACGATTTGATCGGAAGGGATCTGTACTTGCTGGCCGTCGCGGAGAACACTTGTCATCGGGGCGGTGAGCAGCGCCAGGCGGTCGAGCGTTCGTTTCGCCCGCAATTCCTGGATGATCCCGATGGCTGCATTGGAGACGAGGACAATCCCGAAGAGTGCGTCCTTCGGCTGCTGGACGACAACCAGGATGATTATCAGCAAGATCCCGAGCAAGATGTTGAATCGGGTAACGACATTTGCCCGCACGATTTCGGTCGTCGTCCGGCTCGTGGTCTCCGCGACCACGTTGGCTTGGCCGGCCGTGACACGTTCGGCAACCTGTGCTGTGCTGAGTCCCTGCGGGTTTACCGGCACCTGCTCGGTATCTGAGGTCATAGCGAGACACTACCGCGAAAGAGGGCCATCGTTGGGGTCGGGGGAGGGCGCAATCGCGATGCGAATCCGGTGTTTACGGACAGTGGCGGATGAACTACAATGCTGTAACTTCCCGAATTACATTGTTGTAACTTCTGCAATGCGCTGGACCAGGAGTAAGGGGTAGCCAGCATGGCTATGGCGGTACAAGTCAGTTTGATAGGAACCGATCGCGTGGTGGATCGGGCGCTAGCTATCTACGGAGCACATCTCGAGAGGGCAATTCATGCTCCGCTGGGGGACATGGTTGACCGTGAGATCGCAATCGACGTAGCAAGGCTGTCGGTTGTCGCGGCTGGCGACAGCCGCACCGCAGAAATTATGGTTGATGAGACCGTTCTGTGTGCGCAGGTATCTCCGGCGATCTGGTCGTTGGCCGATCAGGGTTGGGAAACAACCATCGTGGTGCCGGCATCCCGGATGGGAGAGGCCCATACCGCGCTTCGCGGCATTCCCTGTCGGCTCCAGGCTTGGTGGGAAGACGCCTCGGGCATCGCCTTCGGGCCATTTGAACGTCCATAAGGGACCGAGCTCGATCCGGTGTTGATTCGTGAGCAATACGGTCATGCGCACGACACCACTACTCTTGCGTAACTGATGCCTGTTCCCCTGCACACCCAGACTGTCATTGCCTTCATTTGGGACTTCGACCGAACGTTGATCCGAGACAATATGCAATGGCCGATCTTTGAGGAGTTCGGTGTCGATGAGGCCTCTTTCTGGCGGGAAGTCGAAGGCCTTGTCGACTATCACAAGGCAAACAGCGAGATCATCGGCCGTGGTCTTGCATACCTCATTCATATTCTGAGCTATGTCGAGTCTGGCGTCTTTAAGGGCCTCAACAATGCGAAGCTTCGGGAACTTGGCGGCAAACTCGAGTTCTGCCCTGGCATCCCGGAGTTCTTCGAAGAATCGCGCCAGCATGTTCTGGATATGGCAGACTTTGCGAAGGAAGACATCACCGTCGAGCATTTTGTGGTCTCCACGGGTATCAGGCCGATGATCGAAGGCTCGGCGATCGCCCCTTACGTCGATGGCATCTGGGCCAACAGCTTTATCGAGCAGACCGCACCCGCCGGTTTCCTCGACCAGTTGCCTGTTGCCGGCAAGAGCGGCCCAATCAAGTATCTCTCTGACTACATCGGGCATACGTCGAAGACACGAGCGCTCTTCGAAATCAACAAGGGTGTCAACGTCAACCCCACTGTTGATGTCAACGCTCGCATGTCCGAAACCCAACGACGGGTCCCGCTGCGCAACATGGTCTATATCGCCGATGGTCCTAGTGATGTGCCTATGTTCTCGATCCTCAACAAAGCCGGCGGTAAGACGCTGGGGGTTTACAACCTCGAGCCGCGTAACAACCACAAGCAGGTCAAGCAACTCCAGGAGCAGGGCCGAATTCAGGGCATGGCAGAGGCCGACTATCGCCCTGGAAAAGCCGCCCACCTCTGGCTCATGGACAGCCTTGACCAAATCGCATACGAGATCGTCGAGAATCGTCGCCAGGCGCTCGCCGCGATCAAGAATCCGCCAGGGCACGTTTAGTCTCTTGCGGATCTTGGACATTGGCCTCTACTGCGTTATCTACCTCCTAGCTACGCTGCGGATACGAAGCCAAGGAGGATGATGGGCATTGAACGAGTGGGCGTAGTCGGCGGTGGGCAGATGGGGGCCGGTATTGCTGAGGTCTGCGCCAAGTCGGGCGTGGATGTCATCGTTCACGAGATCAACGATGAGCTCGCTGCAGCCAGTAGGACCCGGGTCGAGAAGTCAATCGGCAAGGCTGTCGAACGGGGGAAGCTCGAGGCAGCCCATCGTGACGCTGCTCTAGAGCGCATGACCTTCACGTCGGATCTGTTCCTGATGGAGGACCGCCAGTTAGTCATCGAAGCAATCGTCGAGAATGAGGCAGTGAAAGCCGAACTCTTCGACAAACTCGACAATATCGTTGTGGACCCCGCCGCGATTCTTGCCTCGAACACCTCATCGATACCGCTCACCAGAATCGGCCAGGCGACCAACCGCCCCGGGTCCGTCGTTGGCATGCATTTCTTCAATCCGGCGACAGTGATGCCACTGGTAGAGATTGTGCACAGCGTGACCACGACAGACGACACCGTTGCCAGAGTCGCCGAATTTGCCTCTGAGACTCTCGGCAAAGTCGTGGTTCACACCAAGGACCGGGCTGGATTCATCGTAAATATGCTGCTGTGCCCCTATATCTTTGAAGCCATTCGGATGTATGAATCCGGGTTTGCCACTCGAGAGGACATTGATGCCGCAATGGTCAATGGAGCCAACTATCCGATGGGACCGCTGGCTCTGGCAGATCTGATCGGTAATGACACGATGGTCGCAGTTGCGGAGTCGTTACAGGCTGAATACGGGGAAGCCCGTTACGCGGCGCCGCCGCTGCTCAAGCGGATGGTCGAAGCCGGCATGCTCGGACGCAAGTCTGGCAGAGGCTTCTACAGCTACTAGATCGCCTTTGCTAGGTGCGTTTTGCGCCGTTGCTTTCGAGGACGCCGCGCAGAGCATCCTTCTTAACGAGACCAGTCGTACGCCAGCGTGGCGTTATCTTCCCGCTCTTGTTGCGAGCCTGGCTACCTTGCTTGGCCGCACGCTGCCTGGCCTTCTTGGATTGTTTGGCGGGAGCGGTTCCAAGAAGGACAAACGTCGGCGTGGACCTCACGCTGAATGCCTGGGCAGCGCCGGGGACTCTGCCGACATCGACCTTGACGATGTGAGCCGACTCTCCGTACTCCCTAGCCAGTTCGTTCATAATCCCGTCCATCACCTGGCAAGGGGCGCAACCCACCTGCATAAAGTCGAGCAAGACGGGCTTGCCGGATTTCAACATGGGATCTAGCTCGGTGAGTGTCTGGAGCTTCAGGGCTTTTGGTTTACGTGCGAAAACGGCCATGTGTCAAATACCTCGGGGTTCTGCTTTCGGCGTCAACCAGTAACTAAGTGTCAATTATTCCGGAAACTGGCTACAAGACCATAAGGGCGGCTGACGCCGCGACCATGCAATAAAGACCAAAGGGCGATAGTCCGGTCCGACCGATGAGCCGGAGTAAGAACGCGATTGCCGCGTATCCCGAGATAGCAGCCACTGCCACTCCGGCGAATATCTCTACTCCCACGCCGCTGCCCGACTCGAGAAGGTCTTTCCCCTCAAACACTCCGGCCCCGGCGATTGCCGGGATTCCCAGGAGAAACGAGAAGCGAGCTGCCTCGGTATCGCTGAAGCCACGCAGCAGACCTGTGCTGATTGTGGAGCCAGACCGAGAGACACCGGGGATGAGGGCCACCGCCTGACCAAGGCCAATGATGACGGTGTCCTTGAACGTTGCCTCTCCAGCAGTCCTTGTCCCGCGCCGAATCCAGCGTGTCGAAAAGAGAACAACGCCCGTAAGGAACAGGGCAACGGCGATACCGCGTGGTCGCTCGTTGAACCACTCAACCTGCGACTCGAGAGTCAAGCCCAGGATGGCAGCAGGAATAGTCCCGACCAATAGCAGCAGCAGGAGCCGACGACCCTTCTCAGTGAACGTCAAGACCTCGACCACTTCACGACGGAAATATATGAGGACGGCAAGCAGGGTGCCCATGTGGAGCATGGCTGAAGTAGCCAGGTCGGGCGGCTCCTGGCCGAGAAGGGCAGGCACCAAAACGAGATGGCCGCTAGATGAAATGGGGAGGAATTCTGTGAGACCCTGGATCAGGCCCCAGAAGGCTGCTTCAAGCATGGAGCGGCAGACTAACCGTTAGATCCTGACAAGTTGCTACCCGCGGCGATCATGACGACTAGTGCGTCATTCGAAGCCGCCGTGGCGACCAGTGGTGCGTCGGTTGGAGCGAAGGCAACGGCGCCGGATATTGCGTATCCAGTTTCGATGGTGCCGTCGATCACGACTCCTTCGATAATTTTGCCGTCAATGAGTACGACCCGGATGCGAGTACCCGGCGCGACAGGGGTCGGCAGCGGCAGCGACACCGCCCACCAACCGGCAGGAACTGTTGCCTCCCCGACGAGGGACGGAAGCAAAGGGTCGTTTGCCGCGACGTCCATGGTGCTGACTCCGCGGACGCTGTCTGGCCATATCGGCAATAACCCTGCGGGTACGTCCCGCCAAGTGATGCTGTCATCGATGGCGGTTCCCGATGTTATCGGGATCGCGGCAAATGGATAGCGCACCATGGGTGCGGCTCGGGTATCGATGAGTAGTCCGATGAGCAAGACGGCAACTGCAGCTATCCAGCGAAGATACGGGGGGCGACGAAGCCAATACATAGACCGAACGTATCTTGTCGGCTGACCGAAATAAAGACCCTCCCCGTGTCCCTCCCTCGTGAGAGGGAGGGAGCCTTACGCAAGCAGGGGGAATGGTGGGGGGCTTACGTTCGGCGCACGGGGAGGGAACTTGATGATGTTGAAGAAGCGTTCAGGCTGGATACCGGCCGTCTCCTAGGTGAAGGGGCGAGGAAAACACAGGAATAACCATGGATTCTGTGCCTCCTCATTAGTCACCCCAAGCGCGAGAATCGCTTCCCTGCCAGTCTACGCTGCGCGCTCTGCGTAGCCAACGACCTATTTCTACACGCGATTCTGCGGCGGTGGGGGAATGCTGTGGAGGCTTGTCGACTTGCCAGCGCCTGTTGTGGTCCGACAGTGCCGACGAGCCAGAGCTGGCGTTGCGCAAGGGGCTTGCGACAGGTTGCACTCGCCGCGATCGAGTGATCATTTCCCGTCTCCTACACTTGCTGCCAGTGGAAACCTCAATCGCTCTTGTCATCTCTTACTTGCTCGGAAGTGTTGACACCGGGGTCATCGTGCCCCGGCTGCTCGGCGTCAATATCTATGAGCACGGCAGCGGCAATCCCGGCGCGTCGAATGTGATGCGCACCATGGGGAAGAAGGCCGGGGCTGCCGTGATGGTCGGGGACGCCGTCAAGGGTGTGCTGGCGGCTCTGGTCGGGGTCTGGCTTGTCAGCTCCACGATCGGATTTTGGTGCGCGCTTGCTGCCGTCGTCGGTCATGTCTTTCCCATCTGGCACCGATTCAAAGGTGGCCGGGGCGTCGCTACTGCGCTGGGGGCGGTATTGGTCCTGGAGCCGTGGTTTGGCTTGATCCTTGTTATTGGATGGGGTGGAACCGTCGCCCTCACCAAGACAGCGTCGATTGCCTCGCTCGGCGCCATGGCGCTGTACGTGCCCGGATATACGTTGTTCGGCTGGAGCGGTTGGTCGCTGCTGGCCGCCGGACTGACTGCGGGTCTCGTTGTGGTGCGCCATTCTGGAAATATTCGCAGACTCATCAGTGGTCGAGAACAGACAGTTGAGATTCAATGAGACCTCTTCCTGAAGCACAGCGTGACGTGTTGGATGCCATCGTGCCTCTTCCCGCCGAGCGAATCGATCTGGCCGCTGCGGCAGGGCTTGCGCTCGCCGAGCCGATCGTTGCTCGTCACGACCTTCCGCCTTTCGCCAATTCCGCCATGGACGGGTATGCCGTTCTTGCCGCTGACGTCGTGAACACCCCTGCTGTTCTCAAGGTGCTCGAAGATGTCGCTGCAGGGAGTGTCCCCAGCGAGATCGTTGTTCCCGGCACCGCGATCAAGATCATGACTGGTGCTCCGATGCCTGATGGTGCCGACACCGTCGTTCCCGTTGAAGACACCGAGCCAGGCGAACGAAGCGTGCGCATTCTGGCATCTTGGCCCCTCGGGGCGTCGGTGCGTCCCGCAGGCGATGATGTGTTATCGGGAACCACGGTGCTTGAGATCGGGGAACGGCTGACGGCACCTCGTCTCGGTGTATGCGCATCGCTTGGCTATGACAGGCCCCTCGTTAGGAGACGTCCCCGTGTGGCCATCATGTCGACCGGGGATGAGATCGTCCCTCCGCACACCATCGAGCTTGCTCCCGGGAAGATTCGAGACGCAAACCGATTCACGTTGCGGGGAAATCTCGAAGAGGTCGGAGCTGAGGTGCTCGACTTTGGGATCGTTGGCGATGATGCCGATGAACTGCGGGACCGATTCGCCGAGGCTGCGGCCCAGGCCGACGTGGTCGTGTCGAGCGGCGGCGTCTCGATGGGGGAGTACGACCTCGTCAAACACCTCCTGGCCGAATTGGGTTCCGTTGACTTCTGGAAGGTCGCCATGAAACCGGCCAAGCCATTCGCCTTCGGGCGGCTCGGCGACACCCCGTTCTTTGGTTTACCTGGTAACCCGGTATCAGTAGCCGTTGCCTTTGAGCAGTTCCTGCGGCCGGCGCTGCTCCACATGATGGGTGCCAATCACCTTTTCCGACCTCGGCTCATGGGCATCCTCGACGAGGACGTGAAGACTGATCCGCAAAAGGCCGTCTTCTTGCGGGTAGCCGTAACTCCCGCCAGCGACGGTTTGTTACACGCCAGCCTCAGCGGTGGGCAGGGGTCGAACATCCTGACCGCGCTTGCCGCTGCTGATGCTTTTGCGGTCATCCCTGTCGGCACCGCCACGGTCGCAGCTGGGTCCCTGGTTGAGTTGGAGATGATGAGAATGCCTGAATCACGAACGGCTGCAGAGGTGACGGATGTCTGATGGTTTCACCCACCTAAATGAGGACGGCGCGGCCCGCATGGTGGATGTGGGGGCCAAGGAGGCAACTGAACGCGTGGCTGTTGCTGAGGCGAACGTCGCAATGTCGGATGCGGTCCGTCACCGTCTCTTTGGGGGCGATCTGCCAAAAGGTGATGCGCTTGGAGTCGCTCGAGTCGCCGCAGTCATGGCGGCCAAGCAGACACCGGCTCTGGTCCCGCTGTGCCATCCGATTCCGATTGATGGCATCGATGTTGACATCGCGGAGTCGCCGAACGGAGCCCTGGTCACCGTCACTGCCCGGACTACTGCGAAGACAGGTATTGAGATGGAGGCCATGACCGCGGCGTCGATCGGCGCGCTTGCTATCTACGACATGGTGAAGGGCCTTGACCGAGGTGCCCAGATCCGTTCGGTGCGGTTGCTTCACAAGAGCGGTGGCAAGTCGGGAGACTGGAACCGATGAACGCCGTCATCGTTACTGTCAGCGATCGAGTCTCTAGAGGCGAGGCTGAGGATCAGTCCGGGCCGGCTGCTGCTGCGAAGCTCGCCGAGTTCGGTATCGAAGGTGCCACGGTCACGGTTGTCGCCGACGGTGTCGAGTCGGTCAAAGGGATTCTCGAGTCGCTTGTTGCCACCCACGATCTAATCGTGACAACCGGCGGCACCGGGTTCTCGCCAAGAGACGTGACGCCCGAAGCAACTCGACTCGTTATCGACCGTGAAGCGCCGGGTTTGGCAGAGGCGATGCGAGCCGCCACCTTCGGAAGAATTCCCCACGGAATGCTATCTCGCGGGGTCACCGGTATCGCCGGCTCGACCTTAATCATCAACCTCCCCGGGTCGGTCAAAGCGGTTGAAGAGTCGCTTGATGTGGTGGGGCCCGCTCTTCACCACGGAGTTGAATTGCTCATAAGGGGTCAAAGCGACCACAATATGTGATCACCCGTGTGGGACGTGCGGGCCGAAATACTTGGTTGCGTGCGCAGCGCTGCCTACGCTCGGTGGCGGACGGAGTAAGGATCTGATGGAGATATTGGCCTTCCTGATTATCGGGGGTGTTTGGGCAGTCTTCCTGCTACCCAATTTCTTTGAAAGCCAGAGGAGTGCTTCTTTGAGTTCCACTCGGAACTTTGCCCGCAACAACGATCTTCTCGCTTCAGTGGCCATGCAGTCGACCGAGACTGTCAGAGCCGTTGCTGTCGCTCGGCGGCGCCGCCGTCGCACAGTTGCGCTCCTGGGTTCCGGGGCCCTCGGTTCTTTGGCTGCAGCGGTGATCACGGGCAGCACCTTGTGGCTGGGCGTCACGATCTTCTTTGATGTTCTTCTCGCTGGTTTCGTCACCGCACTTCTTCAGGCAAAGGTGGCTCGTTTCGAGCCGGTTGGCAACGTTGTGCCGATTGATCTCACGGGCCAAGAGGAGTTCGGCCACGCCGAGGTCATGCGCACCGTCCGTATCGTGGCGGGTTGATAGCTCGTGTCGGACTATCTCAATCTTGATCAAATCGAAGCCGAGGTCCGTGGCGAACTCGATGAGAAGTTCGCCGCACGTGAGCTCGCCCTTAAGAACTGTCGCAAGATTATCCAGGCTTCATCGAAGGCGATTCGGGCGTTGCATCGTGGCGATACCGAAGCCGCCGATGGGTTGTTGGCCGACGGCAGGGCGCTCATCGCCGAGGCCGAAGCTCCACTCACCGAGCACCGCGACATCTACCACGCAGGCTTTTTCTACGACGCGGTCAAGGAGTATGCGGAGGCCGAGTTGACGAAGGCTCTCGTGCTGCATCAACCCTTGCCGCTGCCTTCTGACCTCGGGCTTCACGCCGTGCCCTATCTAAAGGGTCTTGGTGAAGCCGTTGGCGAGCTGCGGCGCCGTCTTCTCGACCAGCTTCGCAAAGGTGAGCTGTCCGAAGGTGAGGACACTTTCAGTGACATGGAGATAATCCATGGTCTGCTGGCCGCTCTTGACTACCCCGATGGCATGACGTCATCACTACGCAGGACGACCGATGTGGCTCGTTCCCTGATTGAGCGAAGCCGCGCCGACCTCACAACGACCATCGTGCAAGAAAGACTGCGGCGGCAACTCGAACAGAATTAGATGGCGTTACACTTGCATCCGGCCCGGGGGTGTAGCTCAGCTCGGCAGAGCACTACGTTCGCAACGTAGGGGTCAGGGGTTCAAATCCCCTCACCTCCACCATGGTCGCCTTTGGCGACGGTCTTGTCTCAGTCTGGCGTTGTCCGCAAGCGTTGCTGCCTTGGCCACAACCACGGTGTCCCTGAGACGGCCTCCGATGGTAGCAATGCAAACTTCTTAGTGACAGGAATCGATCTTGCCAGCGGTTACGCTCAACGTAGAGTACGTGAGCGTTCGGGAGAGACTGGAATCGACCTGATGGTGACAAGTGAAGGGGAGCCGCGAGGGTTCCGCACGGTGTTTCAGAGCGAGTGGATCGAACTCGGTCCTCTTGGTCGGACCGTGCTCATCGCCCTTGCCATGTCTGCGGTCGTTGCGATGGTCCTGGCCGTCGCTATCCCGCGACAGGTAGAACGCCACCTGATCGACGGCGAGCTCCGATCTATTGCACGGATCGCCGACGACATGGCCGACGCCGGTCTCATTCCCCCGGATCTTGACGATTCGGCAGCGATGACCGCCCTTGATGAGTCGGTCCGGGTGAATCTGCTTGGTTCCGACACGGTACGAGTCAAAGTTTGGGCGCTGGACGGCACTGTGGCCTACTCCGACGAATCCGATCTGATCGGCCAGAGCTTCCCCCTCTCAGACGACCGCATTGAAGCGTTCAACGGACATTCGCGAGTCGAGGATCCAGATCTCTCACTCCCCGAGAACGCGCATGAACGCGTGCTGCCCCCGGTTCGGGAGTTCTACATCCCGGTTGCCGACAAGACCGGATCGGTGGTCTCGGTGTTCGAGGTGTACCGGCTGGTGGAGCCGATCGAAGAAACCGTCGGCGAAATCCGGCGCTACGTGTGGGGCAGTATCGTGATCGGCATCGGGCTGCTGACACTATTCATCGTCACCCTCATCATCATCAACGGCAGAGCCCTCTCACGCAGACGCCGTCTCACCGAGAAGCTGTTCGGCGACCTCGTGCGGGCTCAAGCAGAGGAACGGACCCGGGTCATCGGATCTCTTCACGACGACATTGGACAGACCCTGTACCGCATTCATTACGGGCTCGAGGACGCACGTTCGCGTGTTGATGTCGGCGACCCCGTTGCTGAGGACCTGGCCCATCTCGGGGTGCTCGTAGGGGAGGTGGACGGCGCCCTCAGGGCAGAGCTGCGTCTATTGCAGTACGGGACCGGGGAAGAGCTTTCTTTGGGATCTGCCCTAGATGAACTTGCGGAGGTCACAGAGATTGAGACCGACTTGTCGGTGACCGTTGCCGTGGATACGGATTGTGTGCTCTCGCCGACCAGCCGGGTGGCGCTGTTCCGCGCTACTCGAGAAGCCCTCACGAATGTTCGGAAGCACGCTCTTGCGACGACCGTGGAGATCCGTGTCCAGCGCACCGGCAGGCAGGTCAGGCTCGACGTGATCGACGACGGTGTCGGGATCATCGGTGACGAAGGTCTGGGGCTGATGACAACTCGTGAACGGCTTGAGTCGATCGGCGGCGGTCTCGCCATCAAGACCGGGCGGAACGGTGGAACGCGGTTTGCGGCATGGATGCCGGCCGGTGAATGCGAGGGGGAGTCATGAGAGTGGCCATCACCGACGACCACCGTATCGTTCGTGAGGGCATCGGTATGCTGCTCGCACCAGAACCGGACGTCGAGCTGGTAGGTGAAGCATCCAGCGGGGAAGAGCTTCTCAAGTTGCTCGAGACGATCGACGTCGACATCGTGCTTCTGGATATGCGCATGGCGGGCATGGGTGGTCTCGAAGTCCTTGAAGAACTCCAAAGCAGAGGTAACCCCCCGCGTGTCATCGTTCTCTCGATGCACGACGACCCTTCGTATGTGAAGCGAGCGATTGAGTTGGGCGCATCCGGCTACCTACTCAAATCTGTCGGCAAGGAAGAGCTCCTCCGTGCGCTCAGTGTCGTTGTCGGCGGCGGTTCGTACATCCAGGGAGAGATCGTCGCGCCACTCGTCGCGCGAATGGTCGACCCGACGAGCGGCGGCTCGGTCGCGGACCTGAGCCTCCGCGATATCGAGATGCTTCGCATGCTTGCCGACGGTTTGGACAACCGGGTTGTGGCCGGGCGTCTCGGTGTGTCCGAGGCTGCAGTGAAGGCCCAGCTGCGAGTCGTCTACTCGCGTCTCGGAGTCAAGCGGCGCTCAGAGGCGGTGGCTGTTGCTCTCCGGCTCGGGATCATCGCCTGAACAGGACTAGGGCCGAAGGTCCCTAGTCCCCGATCGAGTGACCACCGATGAGGCTGTACTAACGGTCGCGACAAGGGACCATCTGCTCGATCAACGGAGACAGGCCTCTTCATAGAGTGCCTCTGAGATGACATCCACCCGTCGCGATCAACGCGACGGGACGATCACCAAGGAGGTGGACCGTGAGGGGCAGATGGGTTCTGGCCATCGCAGCGTTTGCTTTGATCGCCGCCGCTTGCACTAACAGCGAATCGGACGACACGACAACAACCACGATCGAAGCAGCGACGACAACGATCGCAACGACAACGACGGTTTTGACAACTACGACGGAAGCTGCCGAGACGCCGACCACGGAAGCCCCACCGCCACCGCCGCCAGCGACGACGATGCGTTCGTTGGATGCGCCGGTTGCGGCGATCACCGTTGATGGTGATCCGTCGGATTGGGGTGAGGTCACTGGGTTGGCTTTGACGTTGGAGCCGATTGTGTCCGAGGCTGATGAGCCGATCGAGGACAAGGACGTCACCATCAAGATGGCGCACGACGATGAGAACATCTACTTGATGTTTGCGGTTGAGGACGACTACGACTTTGTCGCGGACGATCACAATCTGTCGGCTGCCCTTGCGGTGATGTTCCCGGTTGATACTGGTGGCCCGCATATGGGTGGCGACGATGAGGAGGGTGAGAACTCGACCGGGATGGTCGATATCTGGCATTGGGAGCTCGATTGTGCTGCCGGTGAGCCTCAAGGTGGCGGTGCTGGTCACCCTGCCGGTGATGGCAAGGATCCGGGTAACGATTCGGTGTGTAACAACGATGACGAGTGGGCGACTGATGCCGAGACTCGTGAGGATGACAACACTGCCAGTGGGGAGAACAGCCTGCTGGGTGTGTGGACCCATTCGAATCCTGTAGAAGACGGACCGGGTGTCTGGTATTTCGAGATGTCTCGTCCGTTGCAGACCGGTGATGAGCAAGATGCTCAGTTCACGGTGGGTGAGTCGACGCTGTTGGCGTTGGCGTACTGGGATGCGGACTTCGGGCCGGATGGTTGGGACGCCTCGTCTCACGTCCAGTCCTCCAACCAAGACTGGATCCAGGTCAACCTCCGATAGGGGCCCGCAGATGCAGGAGTCCACTCACATTCAACGGAAGCAGGTAGCGGCTTCGGGTTCTGTGCTCGCCGTCGTCGCCATCGGGGTCGCCGCATTAGCGGCGACCCCTACCCTTCTCCCGGTGCTTAGGATCGTGAGTGGCCTCTTGGTCTTCGCGATAGCCCTTGTACTCATCTCGATTCGACGGAGGCGGGGGAATTGGAGCAGGCCTGCTCCAATCGAGGACTTGCCAGACGCCGGGGGTGTTGGCGATCCAGTCGACAACGAGACGCCGATCGAAATCGTTGGCGTCGAACGGCGAGCTGCCCTCAAAATTGTTGGTTTCGGCGCGCTCGGCGCGGTACCAGTGATGACCGGTCTGAAGCTGATGGATCAACTCGTCGCCGACGTCGTCACTGGCAAAAGCGGGTTGGCCGCAACGCGGGCGCTTTCCCTCCAGGACCAGGCATCTGAAAGCGCCGCGCTCACGAGGGGCGGCCGGATCAGGCAGTGGACGATGATCGTCGATCTTCGCGGCTGTGATGGCTGTCAGAGCCAGGGCACGGCGCCGCAGTGCACGACGTCCTGCATCGAAGGCCACTTCGCGCCCGAGCCGATGGAGTGGATCGAGGTCTACGAGGCAGAGCTCCAGGGTGGTGGCACGCAGTTCATACCGACACCTTGCCAACAGTGCGAAGACCCTCCTTGTGTCAAGGTATGCCCCGTTGGTGCAACTTTCTCCACACCGGAAGGCACTGTCCTCATTGATCAGGGCCGCTGCATCGGGTGTCGGATTTGCATGGCCGCTTGTCCGTACGATCGGCGGTTCTTTGCATGGGGATCGCCGCCGGTTCCGCCAGAGGCCCTCTTGGCCGACTACCACCCGGATCATCAGACACCCTCGATTCGAGGCACGGTCATGAAGTGCGACTTCTGCCCGGACATGGTGAGAGCCGGGACCCTGCCGTTCTGTATCCAGGCCTGCCCAAACGACGCCATCTACTACGGAGATCTCGAGGAAGACATAGCTACCAATGGCCGGGCGATCGTAAAAGCGTCGCGGTTCATCAGCGACAACAACGGATACCGGCTCAAGGAGCATCTCGGAACTGAGCCGAGAGTGTTCTACATCCCCGGCCACGGTGAGAACGTCGGTCGCGATCCCCACACCGAGGGCCGCATGGGAACCGAGTGGCCATGGGTCGAGCGAGCAGAAGGATCAGAGTCGTGGAATCGGTGACCCGCTGGCGCGAGAGGCTGATAGCAAAAACGACGAGACCAACACTCAAGACTTCAGTCTGGTATTGGGTTTGGTTGTCGTTCCTCGTCGTGGTCGTCGTGGTCGGCATGTACGCCTTCACGACGCAGTGGCGTCGCGGTCTCATCGTTACGAACATGCGGGACCGTATCTCCTGGGGACTGTACATCTCGGCGTTCGTTTTCTTCATCGGGATCAGCCACGCCGGGACCTTGATATCGGCCATTCTGCGAGTATCGAAGGCACAGTGGCGAGCACCGGTAACAAGAGTGGCCGAGTTCATCACCGCGTTTTCTCTTCTCATAGGTGCCTCGTTCGTGGTGATCGACATGGGACGTCCGGAGCGCATCTTCAACGTGTATCTGTTCGGTCGGTGGCAGTCACCGATCATGTGGGACGTGATGGCGATCACGACCTACCTGACGGCCAGCGTCCTGTACCTGTATGCCCCGATGATTCCGGACCTCGGTCTGTTCCGCGATCGGCTGGCTGACAAGGTGGATCCGATCAGGAACTGGATCTACCGAACGCTCGCCCTCGATTGGATAGGGAGTCCCACCCAGTTTAAGATCCTGGGTAAGGCGATTGGCGTAATGATGCTCATCATCATCCCGATCGCAGTGTCGGTGCACACGGTCGTGTCATGGATCTTCGGCATGACGTTGCGAGTGGGATGGAACACGACGATCTTCGGCGTTCTCTTTGTCGCCGGCGCCATCTTTTCTGGGATCGCTACCTTGGTCATCGTCCTGGCGATCCTCCGTCGGGTCTATCACTGGGAGGAATACCTCACTCCAAAACACTTCATCTATCTCGGCTATCTCCTGGCGGCTTTCGCCGCGGTGATGATCTACGTCAACGTCTCGGAATTCGTGACGACAGGATTCAAGCTCGAGGAGGCCGGCGAATTCGCGTTCCGGCAGCTATTCCTCGAGGACTTCAGCGTGATGTTCTGGTTCTACATCATCGGTGGCCTCATCACCCCGCTCGTCCTGATGGTGGTGCCGAAGACGCGCACGATCGCTGGTGTGGTGGTTGCGGCAGTCCTTGTCGATGTCGCGATGTTCCTTGAGAGGTACTTCATCGTGGTCACCGGCTTGCGGGTTCCGCTGATGCCGTATGAACCGGCGAACTACATGCCGTCGATCGTCGAATGGTCGATCTTTGCTGCGGGACTCGCCGGATTTGCGTTACTCATCACCATCGCGGTGAAGATCTTCCCGATGTTCGCCGTCTGGGAGATGGTCGAAGAGCGTGAGCATGAGGTTGCGTTGGAGATCGCCCAGTCGATCCTGGCGGATCAGGACATGAAAGATGACGGCGGGGATCCCGGAGCGGAGTCATTGGTTGGAGTACCTACGGCGGAAGGGGGCGAATCGTGACGAGACACGTGCGAACGGAGGTGGCCGGTGCTCTTACGCTTGCCGCCGCGGTCATTATCTTCGGGTTCGGCACCGGCCCGGCCCTGGCTGCCGAGATCGGCATCGCCGTAGGTGCGCCCGAGTCGGCAACAGTGGGAGCCGACGTAGAGGTGAAAGCCATCGTGACCTCGGACAACGAACCGCTTGAGGGAGCCGTTGTTGCGCTCAGCTACCGCACGTCATTGGGAGGTGTCGACGGACGTGTCGAACTCGTGTCCGCGGTGACCGATGCCGAAGGCGTTGCCATCATGACGTACGAGCAACGTGCTGCTAGCAACGGCGAGATGTATGTCGCGTACATCGGGCCGGACAACATAGAGACCGCCCCGTTTGTCTTCACTATCGCCGTCGAACCCGAGCAGCAGCAGCTCTACGCCCCGATCTCGGGCATCGAGATTCCCTTTCTCAACGGTTCGCTCGTCATTGTCGTGATTGCCGGGCTGTGGTCGCTGATCGCCTTCTCTGCATATCAGCTGGTCAGAGTGGGGCGTGCGGGCAGGGGTGCCGGGCAAGTGTCATCCGCGGCTTCGGTCACTGAACAGGGTTCAGCATGGGTAGCCACGGTCCTCGCTCTGACGACGATTGTTACCGCGGTGGGCATGGTGATCGTGTTTCTCCGCACACCACTCGCACCCGGGGATCCACTCCAACCTGAAAGATACGACCGCTCGCCGATAGCGTTCCTCGATGTCGACCTTCCCTATTCAGGTGTCGGGCTTGCCGACGAGTCTCTCGCCGAGACGGGTGACGCGCTCGCAGATGGCGAGATGCTCTACTTCAAATACGGTTGCGCCGGTTGCCACGGGCTCTCGGGAGCCAGTGTTGTTGTCGCAGAAACACTGCTCGGCGAGGTTGGCTCGTTTGGCGGATTCCTCGAGGATGTACGAGAGGGGCCGAAGGGAATGCCCGGCTACATCCCCAGCGTCCTCTCCGACGACGATCTCGAGTTGATCCATCGCTACCTGAGAGAAGGCGATGGTGACTGACTCACCGAGCAACCACCATCGCTGGTGGCAGTACAAGAGGACGTGGTTCATCGGTGTCCCGGTGCTGTTGGTGCTCAGCGTGATAGGACTCTTCGCCTGGGGTGGCCTCCAGCCTCGCCCACCAGGATTCGCGCCGAGCGAGGCGCCCAGCGCGCTGGACGAGACAGTGGTTGTATCGGATGAGATAGAAGTCGAGCCGGACGAGTTACCCGTCATGGAGCAGGGTTGGACCCGCTACACAGTGGATGCGGTGAGTCTCGTTGATTGGGTCCTGTTTGATTTCGAGAATGGTGGGGTGGTGGACGGCGATTTCGCGTCACCTGGATGGGATGTGGCTTTCCGACGCACCAAATTGCTCACGAACTCCGGCGTGACCCATCCAACGGGTCCGGGTGGAGCGTTCGATCTGGGTGAAGTCCCCCTGGAGACAGCCAGTCCGCCGGCATCAGTCACATTCGAGGTCGACCGTCTCGGAGGCGACGACGATGACGAACCGGGGAACCCCGCAGCAGGCCACTGGTACTCGTACTCGTTCATCACCCACATCGTGACTGCGAAACCGAACACGTATCTTGTGCGGACCGGTGAGAGTCGCGATGCATTGGTCCAATTCGACTCGTACTACTGCGAGGACGAGGAATCTGGTTGCATCACCTTCAGGTACCGACTGATACCGAAGGTCGCCGAAGCGAGCACCTGACTCGGAGACGAATTCCCTCATCTCCGCCAAAAAGACCGGCCATTCGGCCGGTCTTCTCTGAGTCTGGCGTCTGTGAGCGCCTTGTACCGGGGCGGTTTCAGGTGGTGTGAGCGACGGGTGTGACTCTGGAGGTGGGTTATGACTTGTTAGGACTTCGTGGCTGGTGGCGCGGAGGCGTTGTTGGCGTTGGCTGATGGTTCTTCGATTCGGGGGGCTGCTGAGCTGACCGGGTTGGGGGTTCGCACGGTTGATCGGCTGGTCAGCGAGCATGGCCGGATGAGTCATGTTGTTTGTTATAGGCCGCCGCCGGGGGTTCAAATCCCCTCACCTCCACCGAAGAGAAGCCCAAGCGTCGCCTTGGTTTCTCGCGCATCTGGGTTTGCTTGCCTACAGCATTAATCGGGTTCCGTGCGCGATCGCGTCGGCGATGAGTTGTTCAAGCCGGTCGGCGGCAACGACCTCAAGCACGGTGAGGAGGATTGCCAGTTTCGTCGACACGGCGAATGGCCCATACCTTTCGCGCCTCTTCTTATGGAGACCGGGCGGGAGCCTAGTCGTTCGCCTGCAAGCCGTGCCGTGGCCACTCGTGCATGTCTGTGGGATGTCGGCTACCGCCTTGAGAGCGCTGCTTCCATGACTCAAAACTTTCGGCGTGCGATTCAGTACTTTCGGCTCTTGAGCGTTCCGAGCATCAGCGATTGAATGAAATGAAACACAGCTGTCATACAAACATCCGATCCACCGGTCTCCAACTACGACGAAGGGCGAATGGTGACGGCGTCAACGACCGAACTCGAAAAACGCTTCTCGACATTCCTCGGGGATGTGGAGGAGCGGCTTCGTCGTGCGCTGATCGCTCGGTACGGCCCCGAAGTGGGGAGAGAAGCCGCCGCCGAGGCGCTTGCCTACGCTTGGGAGCACTGGGTGAAGCTGGACAAGATGAACAACCCAGGCGGCTACCTGTACCGCGTCGGGCAGAGCCGGGCCAGGAAGTTCCGCTCCAAGACCCGACCTCTCCGTAGCGACCCACCCGCAGACACCACTGAGCCGTGGTTCGAGCCAAGTCTCGCTGAATCCCTCGATCGCCTTTCGTCCAAGCAACGCACGGCCGTGATGATGATCCATGGATACGGCCACACATTCGAAGAGACCGCCCAGGCCCTCGGCGTGACACGATCGACCGTGCAGCGCCACGTGGATAGGGCAATGGTCAAGCTCCGCACGGACCTGGAGGTGAGCGATGTTGTCTGATCTCGAGACCCGTCTCCAACAGCACGCTGCTGGTTTGGAATCCGTGGCGCCACGGATCGATCTGCCCGAGATCCGTTCGATCGTTGCTGCGGCTTCGACCAAAGATGCCCGGGTTCCGATCCATGTCGGCAATCGCAAGACGGTGGTTGCCCTCGTCGTGCTTGCGGTCGTTGTTGTCGCCGCCGCTGTCACCTATGCACTTCGATCCGAGACGGTCGAGGAGGGTCCATCGATCGGTGCATTCATCGAGATTGCGGTTGACCACGAAGGCCTTCCGTTCTTGGCGTACAGCGATGCCGAAGAGGTCGGTACGACGTTTGCGAAGTGTGCTGATCGATTCTGTGCTAGAGGCACCGTGTTCTCCCATTTCGATGGGATGTTCCCGACCATCGTGATGCGTGATGACGGTCGGCCACTCATCTGGATTGATGGCAGGGACGGAGTTGAAGAGGGTCCATGGCTGCTCGACTGCGATAATCCGGCTTGCACGGCGTACTCGACCACCCCGATAGCTCATATGCCGATGCCTCCCAGCGACATCGCTGAGAGCGGGCGAACGCTGATGGCGTACCGGGATCCGGCAGGTGATCTCGTAATCGGAACATGCGCAGACACAGCGTGCGCTGATGGCATCGAAAGATCCGTTGTCGACGATGCGCGACATGTCAACGTCATCCGAGCGTTCCTTGACGAATCCGACCGTCCGGTACTGATCTTCGTGCGCGGGTCAGAGCTGCATTTCGTCCGCTGCACGGCCCCGGACTGTTCCACTGGATATGACAGGAATGTCATCGCGAATGGCGATTTCGAGGATCTGACGCCTGCCGACGTCGTAATCGGTTCTGACGGCGTCCCGTGGATCGCACACGGCCGGTACGGCAACCAGATCGTGCGATGCAGCAACGAGGTCTGTGCATCGACCGAGACGGTACCGCTCGGAGCCGGCGAGAACGCTTGGACGCTGTCGGCGATGCTCGGGTCCGACGAGCTGCCACTCTTCGTCTACAACTGGTCGGACTCGGACGACACGATGGTGTTGAAGGTCGCCCGCTGTAGCGACCCATCATGCATGAAGGGCACGATCGCAACCATCCACCGAGGGTCACGCGTTACTTCCTTCTCCGCGACGCTCGGTGGGGTCGGTAAGCCTGTTATCGCCTTCCGGACCGACGACGGGGTGCTCGCAATCACCTGTGGTGATGCTGCATGCACAGACGGAGCCCTTGGGGTTGCCCGCTGGGACCACACCGAGTCAAGCGTCGCCACGACGTTGCCCACGGATGACGGTCCGCCAACCACGGGCGTGTCACCTCCTCCCGGAGATCCCGCATCGGGTCCGCTCTTTGAACCGGGAGCTTGGACCCGGATCGCCGACTTCGACACGATATTCGACTGCACCTGGGAGTCGGACGATGATGCGTCCGCACCACCGTGCAAGCCTGCCGCATCATCTGCGTTGGGGCTCTCACCTGACGTGCAGCCTGTGGCCATCGTCAACCTCGAAGATACGTTGGTCGTCGTGACCCAGACTTGTCAGAGGCCGCCGAACCTACAGGCCGACGAGCCGGAGTCGGTATTCGATTGCACGGCCTCATGGGCGACATCTTGGATATCGGTCGACGGAACGAACTGGTCCCCCTCGTTGATCGCAGAGATGGGCTGGGTCGAGTGGCTGGTGACCGGCGAAGCGGGACTGGTGGCCGTCGGCCAGACCTGCGATGCGGATGGATCCTGTATCCTTGCCGTGTGGACATCACCGGATGGCGTGACCTGGCTCCAAACGGCTACTGACAGCCTTCCGAACTGCACCGAGCTTGAGATCACCTTCCAATGCATTACCGGCGTCGTCGGCGGTGCGGATCATTACGTCATGCACGGACACGATGCGAACGACGACGCGCTCTGGCTATCGGCCGATGGCACCAGGTGGCAATCGATCGATATGGGCCTTGCTGACGGCTACGTCCCATTTGGACAGACCGCATGGAACATCCAAGGCCGCGTCGTTGGCCTCATCCAATGTATGCGGACCCCTGACCAAAGAAGAAGTCCAGTTCCTCCTCGGGGATGAAGTCCGTAACCAATCAACATACTTCGGGGACCTTTCGATGCACGGCGAGCACTGGGCGTCATGCTCGCGCAACCTCTGGATCTCCGACGACGGATTCACCTGGGCAGCATCTTATGCGACTGATGACTTCGGCCTGATGAGCTCCTTCGGAGGTTTCTCGTGGGAGGATGGTGCCGTCTTGGTCGGCGAAGTCTGTGAAGACGTGCACACATGTGTAGACCGGGTGTGGACTTCGGCCGACGGACTCACCTGGGACACCCATCCGCTGGAGGACATCCGAAGCGCGCCCGGGGGCCCGATCGTTGCTACCAAGGACGGATTGGTGAGCGCAGCCGTCGTCTTCGATCGATACGAGACCGGTGAGGATTTGCGGTTCGTGTGGGTTTCGCAGGACGGACTCGAATGGATCGCGACGGAGTTCGACGACGATCGCTTCCCCAACGAGATCGATGTAATGGCATCGTACGGAAGTGGAATCGTCATCATCGCCGATGGCCGCAGCGACACCTTCAGGCCCGATCTCGCAGGTGTCTGGACGTGGGCGCCGCTCGGGTAAGACCTGGCCCGTTGGTGTCATACAAGACAGCCAGTCGTTGGTCTCTGATTGTGAACCCTCAACGAGGAGACCATCATGCGTCGAATTCTCAACCCAGCTCTGGTGTTCGCTGTGATAGTGGGTGCCTGTTCCCAAGCGTTGCCTGCCGACCTGGAAGAGGCCCCGATTTCCGCCACCGTCCAGCCGACGACAACGCAGACGGAAGTTCCTGATGACGGATTTCGCGCCGACCTGACGACGACCACATCAGCTGCCGCAACGACGACATCGATCGCATCTCCGACGACGACAGCAACACCAAAACCAATAACAACAACCGCGGTCGACGTTCCCTCCGACGATGACAAGGTCATTGCAGGCGTGAAGAGGTGTCCTGAGCCGCGGGCGCTGCCATCCGAGACCGATGTACCGGTTCCCCTGTGGGTCGTCGGGATTCACACCAGGATGACGACACTCGTTCAGGACATGAACATACTCGCCGAGGCTGCATGGGCTGCTGCACCGAACGATGCCGGATGGTCCAGAGAGGAACCCGTTGCGAGCGCAGTCGTAGACGTTAAGAGCGACCTGGCCGACATTCGCGCATACTCGGAGGCCGCGTTGGAAGATGCAGGCTTGAAGTGGACAAGGACGGGATGGACCGAGCGGGTGGACACGGAAGGTCCGATGATTGAAGGTCCCATCTGGTGGCTTCCTGAGGGAATATGGTCCAAGGCGCACTACCTCAAGGATCAAATCCTCCCTGAGTTCCTGGCGACTACCGGTTCCGCGGACGTCGCCGACTTCTACCTCCACGGTGGTGCCTCCAGCGCCGGTCCATGCGCCGCCACCAGGTTCATGGTCGAAGCGGTCAACGGCATTATTAGCGATCTCGACTGAGATGGCGCCTCGACAGGCGGGAGTCTTGGCTCACCGAACTTCGTTCAGACGCACAAGCGAATGCTTGGCGCACTGTGCAACCCGCTGTTGCGCGCCCGTCCGGTGACTGTCTGTACGAGGTTTCAGCCTGACGGCGACCACGCTTCCCGAAGACGGAAATCGGTTCGGTGGAGGTCGTGGATCCTCGAATACCGCGCCTCATCCTTGGCCACGGTTTGGCCATGGCAGATCGTACTTTCATGACAGGCGCCATGAATACGGTGTGAAGGCGTAGCGAATACAACCCGCTGGGGCACAAGTGTCTCGGCTATGAAACCCTTATGTACCAAGGGCTCCCGAACATGTTTGGATACGTTCGCAACGTAGGGGTCAGGGGTTCAAATCCCCTCACCTCCACCAGGTTCGCCTTTAGCGACGGTCTACTTCGCTTCCGAGTTGCGGCGCAGTGAACCGGCAATCCTCACGTGAGGTGTTTCAGTTCGGACAGCGACCGCTCACCAACCAACAGTTTCTATCTACAGGTAGGCTCCGTGGGTACTCACAGGAGTGCGTTCGTTTGGGTTACCTGACGGGGCAGGGACTGGAGCAAGCCATTGATGTAAGAGGGAGCGGAATGGCGACTGAACGACATCTGACGTTGACCAACTGGGGTGCGTACGAGATTGAAACCGATGGCCACGACATAACCGCCGTTCATCCTTTTGCGAAGGACCCTGACCCGTCGCCGATTGGGCAGTCGTTGAAGGCGGTTCGGAAGAGCCGCGTGATGCGACCTGCGATTCGCGAGAGTTGGTATCGCAATGGTCCGGGGTCCAACACCGACCGTCGCGGCCATGAGCCGTTCGTTGAGGTCGAATGGGATGTTGCCATCGAGATGTTGGCATCCGAGATCGACCGGGTCCGGTCCGAGTACGGCAACGAAGCCATATTCGGAGGCAGCTATGGGTGGGCCAGCGCTGGGAGATTCCACCACGCGCTCAGCCAGATTCATCGCTTTCTAGGATCGATCGGTGGCTTCGTAGATCAGGTCGATGACTACTCGATCGCTACCGCTCACGTCATGATCCCGCACATCTTCGGGTTTTCGTTCGACGACATGGTCGATGTCGGACAACCTCACTTCTCAGACATTGCGGCCCACTCCGAACTCGTCGTGAGCTTCGGCGGCATGGCGATCAAAAACAGCCAAGTGATGTACGGAGGCCAGGGTAGGCACATGCTCCCGAGCCGCCTCGAGAGGTGTCGCGACCGTGGCGTGAGATTCGTCAACCTATCGCCGCTGAGCGAGGACATGATCGACTCGGTGGATGCAGAGTGGATTCCGATCAGACCGTCAACAGACACCGCGGCCATGCTTGGAATGGCTCACAGTCTGCTCGTCGCCAACGATCATGATGAGGCATTCCTCAACACCTACTGCACCGGTTGGGAAACGCTTCGTTCCTATCTACTCGGTGAATCCGACGGTGTCCCGAAGACCGCAGAGTGGGCAGGTTCGATCTCGTCTGTCGACCCCGGTCGGATCCGATCCCTGGCCTCAGAGATGGCACGAAGGAGAACTCTGATCACGGCTAGTTGGTCAATGCAGAGAACCGACCACGGGGAACAAACCTATTGGATGGCCTCGTCTCTTGCGGCGATGCTCGGACAGATAGGCCTTCCCGGCGGTGGCGTCGGCTTTGGCTATGGAGCTGTTGGCTATACGGGGAACGGGGTTGGATATCACGAATTGCCCCGCTTGGCCCAGGGTAAGAATGATGTCACCGATTACATCCCTGTGGCCAGGATCGCAGACATGCTCCTGTCTGCAGGGGAGGAGTACGACTACAACGGGAAGCGGTTGACGTATCCCGATATCCACCTCGTGTATTGGGCTGGAGGCAATCCGTTCCACCACCATCAGGACCTCAACCGACTGGCTAACGCCTGGCGCAAACCAGACACCGTTGTTGTCCATGAGCCTTTCTGGAACGCCCTTGCCCGCCACTCCGACATTGTGTTTCCCGCGACGACGACCCTCGAACGCAACGACATCGGGGGCAGCGGGATGGATGACTTTCTGTTCTGGATGGACAAGGTCATTGAGCCTGTCGGGCAGGCTAGGAACGACTACGACATATTCTCAGACCTTGCCGCACGGCTCGGGGTCGGCGAGCGATTCAGTGAGGGGCGCACGTCAGATGAATGGATCGAGCACATCTACGCAAGCTTCCATTTCAATCACAGCGACTATCCCGATCTCGATGAGTTGAGGGATACGGGCTACTTCCATATTCCAGAAGAGTGGATCCTTCCTGCAAAGTCGCCGCTGGTGTCATTCCGAGCCGATCCGATCGGAGCAGCCCTGGCCACGCCATCGGGGCGCATCGAACTGTTCTCGGAAACGGTCGCATCGTTCGGTTACGTGGATTGCCCGGGCCATCCAACGTGGATCGAGCCTGGTGAGTGGCATGGAAACGCTGCCGAGTACCCCCTCACCCTCATCTCGAACCAACCCAAGACACGTCTCCACTCACAGTGGGACCAAGGCGAAACGAGCATCAACGGCAAGGTTGATGGCAGGGAGCAAATCGGGCTCACTCCGAGAGACGCATCGGCTCGGAATCTTGCGCCGGGCGACCTGGTGCGGGTGTTCAATGATCGCGGAGCCTGCTTGGCGGCTGTTGCTGTTCGGCACGACCTGGTCGATGGCGTGGTCCAACTTCCAACGGGCGCTTGGTGGGACCCGATCGAGCCGGGAGGCATTTGCCGGAGTGGCAATCCGAACGTGCTGACCCATGATCGTGGTACGTCATCGATGGCGCAGGGCCCTTCAACATCGTGTCTGGTCGAGGTTGAGAAGTACACGGGAGACGCTTCCAAGGTGCGCGCCCATGACCCTCCAATCCTTCTAACGCAATAGGCCCCGCTGGCACAGGTCCTGCCTTTGGCCGATGTACGGCGAGGCACCAGAATTGGCCCCGTCACCGCCTTCGCCAACGCAGGTCTTTGGCCACATGTGGGCCACCGGGGCTTGTACTTCCACGTCAACCACATTCAAGACCTCATCAAGGTTTGCTGGAGGAAACCTGTTGCGCGGCAAGATACCCAGCCGGGAATGCCTTGTGTCACAAGGGTTATTCGGACCCTTCGGATACGTTCGCAACGTAGGGGTCAGGGGTTCAAATCCCCTCACCTCCACCAGGCAGAAACCCAAGCAACGCTTGGGTTTCTGGCGTGCAGGGGTTTGTGCGGTCAACTGCCGGATGCGCGCTCCGTGCGCGTTTCGTGCGCGATCGCGCCAACGAACAGCTCCTCGAGCCGGTCCGCAGCTTCTTCGTCTAGCGGCTCATAGAGGTGCCCATAGATGTCGAGCGTGGTCGTGATCGAGCTGTGACCGAGCCGCGATTGGAGCACCTTTGGGTGGGTATTGGCCATGATTAGGAGAGTCGCGTGAGTATGTCTCAGGTCGTGAAACCGGCATGGCTCGCCGACTGAGGCCTTGACCGCGGGAATCCAGAACCGCTGCCGGAAGCTGCGACGACGCAAAGGTCCGCCTTGTGGTGACGTGAACACACGATCTGTGGTTTCGTGGGTCGCGTCAGCCAGGTGCCGAGCTAGGTCGCCTGCAAGTGAGGCCTGCAGGGCAACTGTTCGCCGAGAGGCTGCCGTATTTGGCTCCGTCTCCTTGATCTCACCCCGGACCTCGCTGAGACTTCGCGAAATCGTAAGTCGACGTCGAAGGAGGTTCAGGTCACCGACGCGCAATGCGGCGAGAGGAGATCGACAACTTCCGAGCTCATGATCGGCGCGCGGGGATTCTGGCAATGGCGTCGTGGAGGCGGGTGATGGCCTGTTCGATCTGTTCGGTGGGCGCGGCGATGGTCATGCGGGCGAAGCCGGCGCCCTGCCTTCCGAACCAGTGGCCGGGGCTCAACGCGAGGCGGGCGGACTCTGCCAGCCAGAATGCCAGCTCAGGAACATCCATGTTGAGTTGTCGGAAATCGAGCCAGGCTAGATACGTGCCCTGAAGGTCGATGAGGTCGACCTCGTCCGGGAGTTGGTCTGCCAGCAATGACGCGTTGGATTCTACGAGCTGGAGGAGTTCGTCGACCCATGCTGCTCCGGTCTCATACGCGGCCTCGAAGGCCGCCAGACCGAAAACGTTGTTGCGGGTGAGGTGGAGCCGCGAGCTCTTGGACTCGAACAACTCCACCACGTGGTCGTTGTCGGTGATGACGAGGGTGTCGCAGACACCCGCCAGGCCGAAGGTTTTGATCGGGCCGTGCAGCGCAGCCCATCTGACCTTCGTGCCGACTGCCACCGTGGCCAGCGGTGTGAAGGTGTGCGATGCCAGGGTCAAGTCGGCATGGATCTCGTCGGCGATCACAAAGACCCCGTGTTGGGCACAGATCGCCACAACGTCTGCTAATTCGCCGCTCGTCCATACTCGTCCGACCGGGTTGTGCGGGTTGCACAGGATCAGCGCCCTGGTGGCCGGGTCCGCGGCCTTGCCGGCAAGGTCATCGAGGTCCAGCCGGTAGCCGGTCTCGGTCATCAGCAGAGGATTCGGGACCACGCTTCGACCGGCGGAAACAACCAACGGTTTGAAGTCCGTGAACACCGGCGGCTGCAATATCACGCCCTCGCCTGGCTCGGTCAGCTGCTCGATCAGCACACCAATCGAGGTACCGACACTGGGACTAATCAGTGTTCGGAGGCCACCCTGGTCCCATTGGTGGCGTGTCGCCATCCAGGCCCAGAAGGCGTCGCTGAGTGCGCCGGGTCGCGTCTCATATCCGTGCCAGCCGGTACCGGCTCTGGCCTCGAGCGCTTCGTTTACTCCCGGTGCAAGAGTGAGGTATGGCTCAGCAATCCACAACGGCAACAACCCCTCGCCTCCACCGAAGTGGCGGGCCAGGCTGGGAGCGTCAATCGATTGGGCGTTGGCGGTGGGCCGAATACCGGCGAGGTCCGAGTGGCCCATCAGCAGATCATCGAGCAGATCTCAGCGAGTCGGTCTTGGTCGACCTGGAACCAGGCCCACTTGCCTCGCTGTTCTCGTTGCAGAATGCCGGCCTCCACGAGTTGCTTCAGATGGTGGCTAACGGTCGCCTGGGTTTTGCCGACTGCCGCCGGGAAGTCACATGCGCATCCCTCGCCGGCAGTGCCGATGATGTTCACCAGCTTCAAGCGGACAGGATGGGCAAGCGCTTTGAGGACGCCGGCCAGTTCTTCGCCGGCGGCTTCGCTGAGCATCGACGACGTCAGCTGTTCGGAGTGCGGGTTTTCCATGCGAGCGATCATACGAAACATATTGACGTTTGTCGATTCGATAGTTATCGTATTGATGACGATCGAAATGACGGACCTGCGAAGACAACTGGGAGAATCGATGACGACACTGGACCAAACGGCATCGGGATCGCTTACGACCACCGGATGCGGAACCGACACATCAGCCGCAGCGGCTAATCAGGGTGCGGGAGCCGCCGGCGCCGGTTGCGGGCAGGGGTTCCTGGCGACCCACGTGGCTCCCTTCACGACGGCGCTCCGCAGCCTGGACGAGGCGCTCGATGCCGCCAGAACGGTGGACTCAAAGACCGATGAGCTCATCCGATTCGCGCTGTCGATCAAGGCGCGCTCAGAGCCTTGCGTACGCAAACACTTCAGTGGAGCATTGGCGGCCGGAGCAACCGAAGCAGAGATCGGCTACGTGTTTGCGCTGACCATGCGGGAAGCAGCGGGAGCCGACGACTGTTGGACCCACGGCATCATCTCCACTCTGGCCGACGAAGTCGGACCCGATCTAGGCGAAGATGACTTGGCAGGCTGTTGCGGGTAGTCGTTCGACAGACCACTAGACCGCGGCCCCTCGGCAACAACATCGAGGTTGGGGATACTCCCACTCGTCGAAGCCCCGCATGCCAAGGGTCTGGCCATCGGCACCGTCTTGGCGTTCATTGTGTCGGTGGTCGCCCTCTCGGTCCCCGAACTGGTCTTGTTGGTCGGTTTTCTCTTCAGCCTGATCCTGTAAGGAGGCTCTCATGATCATCAAGGTGCTCGGCTCCGGCTGCGCCAACTGTCAAACCCTCGAGAAACGCGCCACCGAAGAGGTGAAGCTGCTGGGGCTAGACGCCCAGATCGAGAAAGTCACCGATTTCGCCGCCATCGCCGCATACGGGGTCATGTCCACCCCGGCTTTGGTCGTCGACGACCAAGTGGTACTGGCGGGGCGGAGCCGCAGGGTGGCGGAACTCCAGACCATGCTTACCGGCGTCCAAGCATGAATGTCGGCCCGACCACCACCACCGAACCGGCCCTGGCCCGCCTATCGGCCGTGGATCGGTTTCTGCCGGTGTGGATCCTGGCCGCTGTGGCCCTCGGGCTCGGACTCGGCCGGCTAATCCCGGACCTCAACGACTGGTTGGACACGGTCAAGATCGGCTCCGTCTCACTGCCGATTGCTCTCGGGTTACTGGTCATGATGTACCCGGTGCTAGCCAAGGTCCGCTACTCACAAATCGGCGACATCACCACCGACCGGAAATTGGTGGTGACCTCGCTAGTGCTCAACTGGGTGGTGGGTCCAGCGTTGATGTTTGCGCTCGCATGGCTGCTACTTCCCGACCTGCCCGAATACCGCACCGGGCTGATCATCATCGGGTTGGCCCGCTGTATCGCCATGGTGCTGATCTGGAACGACCTCGCCTGCGGAGACCGGGAAGCCGCCGCGGTGCTGGTCGCCCTCAACTCGATCTTCCAGATCGTCGCGTACTCGATCCTCGGATACTTCTACCTCGAACTGCTGCCTAACTGGCTAGGACTCGACACCGCAACATTGGACGTGTCAATGTGGGAAATCACCAAGATCGTCCTCGTCTTCTTGGGTATCCCCCTCGCCGGCGGGTACCTCACCCGCCGCTGGGGTGAACACACCCGAGGCATCGAATGGTACGAAAACCGATTCCTTCCCAAGCTTGCCCCATGGGCTCTCTACGGGCTCCTGTTCACCGTGGTGCTCCTCTTCGCCCTCCAAGGCGAAACCATCACCGCCCGACCATTCGATGTTGCTCGGATCGCTCTCCCGCTGCTTGCCTACTTCGGCCTGATGTGGGTCGTCTCCTTTGCGCTCGGGCTCAGGCTGAAGCTGACCTACGAGAAGAACACCAGCGTCGCCTTCACCGCCGCCTCCAACAACTTCGAACTCGCCATCGCCGTCGCCATCGGCGTGTTCGGGGTCACCTCCGGCGAAGCGCTCGCCGGAGTAGTCGGACCCCTCATCGAAGTCCCCGTTCTCGTCGGTCTCGTCTACGTCGCCCTCTGGGCCCGCAAACGCTTCTACCCCGAACCCATCGAGACAACCCGATGAGCGACCGGGAGCCTGCTGGACTTGACCAATGGACAGGGCCGCGCATATCACCAGATCAGGCGCAGTAACACGCCTCACCGGGAGTATGTCAAACGCTTCAGCGCCACGTTCATAACCTTCCCAAGCGAGAAGGTTTGAGGTTCACTGTCGAGGTCGCTGCCTAGGTCGATCACCCCAAGAACGGCATGAGCCCGGAGCGGGCGACTCCAACCATCCCCGGTGTGTCCTGGTGTTCCGCCGACCTTGCCCATCTCTTGGCAACTTAGAATCGCGCGACCAGACCGGCAGATGGCATCCCACTCGCACAGCTCGCACAACCCATCAACCGAATTCGCACACAGCTCGCACAAGTCGTGCGCGCTACGTGCGCGAGTTGGTGCGAAATGCTGCAAATCTACGAGAGGCAATGAACACGTTTCCCCAGGTCAGGGGACATTTCCGCAGGTAGCAGGGTTAGCGAGGCTACGTTCGCAACGTAGGGGTCAAGGGTTCAAATCCCCTCACCTCCACCGGAACCTTCAGCTGAGGGCGAGTTCGATCGCCTCCTCGGTTGTGAGTTCTCGTCCCTGCGTGACCGCAGTTAGGTATTGGGCGTCAGTCAAGCGTTCGCGGACCGCTTGGTCAGCGCCGAGGAGATCGTCCCATTCATGGCGATTCGCCCGCGCCTTCCGGCGATGGGTGTCGGCGGCGCCGATCAGGATGGCAGCACGTCGGTCCTGGTGGTTGGAGGCGGATTGGACGGCTATGCCCTCAAGCGCCCGTGCCACAGCGATCGGATCGCGGGTGGCTTCACCCAGGGCAAGGCTTTGGCGGAACTCGTCGAGGGCTCTCTCTCCGTCACCCTCGAGGTTGCTGACGTAGCCGGCCGATGCCAGCGAAATGGCAAGTCCAGTGTCGTGTCCGATCTCTTTTTGTATTGCTAGTGCCTCGTTGATGTATTGGCGTGATCGCGGGTAATCGTCTTGGCTCATTGCCATTCGCGCCTGTGCGTTGCGAACGACTGCCTCGATCAGGCGAAAGCCGTGGTTCTGCGCGATTGCCAGTGCGTGATTGAATTCCTGGTCAGCACCCGGATGATCTTGCTGCCTGAGGGCCAGATAGCCCAGTGAAAGGCGAATGGCGGCGACGACTCCTGGCAGGAGGCCACTCGTACCGTACAATTCGAGCGTATGGCGATAGTGTTTGGCGGCTTCACCGAATCGTCCTCTTGCCTCGGCGACTCGTGCAAGAGTCTCGAGGGCGGCGACCATTCCGGGAGCACGCCTTATAACGAGCTCGTCGGCGGCTGTCCTGGCCAGGTGGTGTGCGGTGACATAGTCACCTTGGCTGAGCTTGGCTTCTGCGAGTGCGATCTGTAGCCAGGCTCGATCCAGATATCGGTTGGTTTCGGCGAGCTCGGCTAGGCCACGCCCGATTGTTTCCTCTGCTTCCTTGTAGTCACCCTCGCGGGTGTGCGCTATGCCCAGTGCGAGGCATGCTTGCGCCATGCCCACCTCGCTGCCGATCTCCTTGGAGATGTCGAGGGCCTCACGGGCCGCCGCGACGGGGTCGATCGGTGACAACCGAGCCGAAGGTGACCCGGTGATCGCCGACGGGTTGCGGGCCTGGGCGACTGTCAGATCGAAGGCGTCTTTGGGGGTGTCACGCGAAGGAGGCACGCTCAGGCGCGACGCTGCGACAAGCGCTCGAGCTCGAAATGCATCTCTCCGGTCAACGGCAGCCAGCGACCTCCGAAGCGCGCTGAGTACGAGCGGGCCGACGCCGACTGAACGCCAGATGACTCCGGGGCCTGCGGCCATACGGAGCGCGGTGTCGGGCTCGTGGTCGATTGCCCATTCAAACGCGCTATTGAAGTTCCACATCTCTTCGCGGAGACGCTGGAGCGTCGCGATGTAGTCCGGACCAATGAGGTCCTTCCATGGCGACTCGAATAGGTCCCGGATGTATCGGGCGTGGTTCCGCTGAGCTTGCTCGAGTTGGTCTTCTTCGAGCAGCCACCGTCTGCCGCCAATCCGGAGGGGTTGGAGAATTCGGAACCGGGCGGACGTTCCGTCGATGTCCACGACCGGCATGACCATCGACTGCTCGGCAAGGCTCAGCACCAATTCCAGGGCACTTGGGCCTTCAGGTGTGCCCTCGTCGCTCAGAGCCTCGGCGGCCTCGATGTCCCATGAGTCGGGAATCACCGAGAGGCTTGCGAATAGGGCTTGCTCGGCGGGGCTGAGCCGGGAGTAACTCCAGTCGATCGTGGCCTGCATGGTCCGCTGCCTCGACTCCAATGTTGGGTCAGAGCTAGTCAGGAGTCGAAGGTCGTCGCCCAGACGACTGGCGATTTCATGAACCGGGAGCGAGTGGCACTGAGCCGCGGCCAATTCAATTGCCAGTGGCATACCATCCAACTGCGCCACGATGTCCGCAGCTCCTGCATAGGTGACCGCGTCTTCGAGCGAGATGGCTGGGTTGGCGGCATGCGCCCGGTCAAGGAAGAGTTCGATTGCGTCGCCGCGCGGACCCACAGTCGGGCCGAAACCCAACCTCGCCTCCAACGATAGGGGCGGCAACTGCCAGATGAACTCCCCGCTCACGCCGAGGCGCCGGCGGCTGGTGGCCAGGATTTGAAGACCCGGTACTTGATCTCGCAACCGGTTCGTTAGCGCCGCGCACTCCTTCAAGACGTGTTCACAGCCGTCGAGGATCAGTAGCAAGTTCCGATTCCCGAGGAAGGCACACAAATCCGAAGGATCAGGTCCTGTCTGGCCCAATATGCCCAGCGCATCACGAACCGCTGCGAGCACGCCACGCTCATTGGTGGCCCGCTCCAACCTCGCCAAAAAAGTGCCTTCGGGGAAGGATCGACTCTGTCGGTAGGCGGTCTCTACTGCTAGGCGGGTCTTGCCAATGCCGCCTGGTCCGACCAGCGTCACAATCCGGCCTTCCGCCATACGAGCCTTGAGACCTTCCAGATCCTTCTCCCGACCGATGAACCTTGTTGCCGACGGCGGAATGTTCGAAGAAGCGAATCGCTCCGGTTTGGATGGTCGAACGGTTGCCGGCTCTACCTCCAATGAGGGATCCTCCCGCAGGATTGCTTCTTCGAGACGAAGCAGGCCCTGTCCCGGCTCCAACCCCGACTCCTCGCCAATCGCACGCCTTGCCTCCTGCAAGACTCGGAGCGCCTCGGTCTGTCTGCCCGAGCGGTACAAGGCGAGCATCAGCTGCGCCCTCAGCCGTTCCCTCAAGGGATAGCCAACAACCAACGCCTCGAGCTCAACTACCACCTCGCGATGAAGCCCTCGCTTCAGGCGAACGTCGATCAGTTCCTCCTGTGCAGCGACCCGCAACTCGTTCAACCTTCGGATTTCCGCTTGGGCAAACTCGTCGTAAGCAAAATCAGCCAGTGCAGGACCAGGTCCCCGCCACAACTCCAACGCTCGCCTCAACAGGTCTGCCCTGTCAGCGACGTCCGAGGGGTCTTGTGTCTGGACGACCAGTTGTTCGAATCGCCTCGCATCGATCTGTTCTGCCTCAACGAGCAGCACATAGCCAGGTGAACGCTTGACTAGCAGTTGTGGCGGAGCTCCGGGAGGTCTGTCAGGTTCGAGGACGCGCCGAAGTCGAAACAAAGCCGTCTGCAGCGCTCCGGTCGCATCCGGATCACCCCAGATGTCCTCAATCAGCTGATCCGTCGACACCACCGAACCGGCATTGATCAATAAAAGGGTCAGGAGGCTCCTGTCCCGATGTCCACCGAGTTCGACCTCGCCTCCGGGGCCCACCACCTTGAGCGGACCGAGAATCAGAAACTCCATGGCCCAACTTTAGTCCAGTGAGTATCTCGCAAGACATCAGTCGGCAGGACATGAGAACATCTCTGGAGCCTGGGCCGAACACGTCTCTGTATGGCCGCAATAGCGACTCACCGGTTCACAACGCGGCGCCAGCTGCGATCCGGGCCGCTGTAGGCGACTAGCGCTGGTCCATGATGTGGCCTGAATCGAGTCGTTGAGAGGTGGATAGGAGGGAAATGAGAGCATCGGAGGCGATAGTGCGTGGGAACGGACGCCCTGGCGTCCCGCCGGCCAGCGTTTTGCCGGAACCGGGCTCTTGCCTTGTCCCCCCTGGGCAAGGTCCGGTTCCGGGCGCGGGTCAACGACTGCGCCCGTCACGAGCCCTGCGATCTTGTGAGTGGCTTGTGAGTGGTTCGAGAGAGCGGTTTGAGATGCTTCTGCGATGGAACACATAGCCGCACGCTCCCGACTCACATCACGAACGGTGTTTGACGCCTCGGTTAGCGACGCCTTGAGCGGTGGAATCACACGCACCAGATCTTGCGCAGTCGTCATCGTGGCGCTGCACCCCTCGTGGATCGCGAACAACTGGCTCGACGCCAAGGCACGTGCGTTGTCTCGACGTGCAGTCGAGGAACGCCTTGAGTCGCTGCTGCTCGCTGATGACGCTGCCACAGTGCTCGATGGTGGAGAGTGGGCTCTTCTGCTGACCAACGTGCGTACTGCTGCCGAGGGCGCTGCAGTCGCTGAACGCATTACCGAGGTTGTCTCCCGGCCTGTCGATCTTGACGGAGAGTCAGGTCGTCCGCTCCTCAACACCGGGGTAGCAGTGGCAACCGGGATTCACCGGGCGCCGGCTGACCTGTTGGACGATGCCAAGGCCGCCTTGGCCCTAGCGATCGAACGCGGCGCGGGGCAGGCAGTCGTCTTCGACGAGCAGCTTCGAATCGACATCCTCCACCGGTTTCGCATGCTCCAGGCAATGGGTCGGGGTTTCGAGCTGTCGCAGCTGCAGCTTTGGTATCAACCGATCGTCGCTATTGCTGACGGCTCGACGGTTGCGGCGGAAGCGCTATTGCGCTGGCCGGGAGGGTCCTGGATGGATGGCGCTGCCCACATTGTCTCGCTCGCCGAGCGCTCAGAAGTGATCGGCCGGCTTGGTGACTGGGTGATTCTGACCGCTTGCCGCCAGGCCAAGCGTTGGGCAGATTACGGGCTAGTGACTCACGTGAACATGTCCCCTCTCCAATTGGTGCAGGCCGATGTGTCCGAAAAGGTGATTCTGGCTATCGAACAAGCTGGGCTCCAGCCGAATGACATCGCGGTTGAGGTAACCGAATCGGCTGCGATGCCACAAGCAGCGGTGGACACCATCTTCAAGTTGAAGGATGCGGGAGTGAAGATCTGCCTCGACGACTTTGGAACCGGCTACGCGAATCTTGCTGCGCTGCGTACGTTGCCTATTGACGTGGTAAAACTGGATCGAACCGTAGTGGCGGGGATCCATCGAGGGTCGCCGGCGGTCGCCATGGTGGAAGCTGTCGTGGTGATGGCCAGGGCACTGGGTATGCAGGTGACGGCCGAGGGCATAGAGACGCAGGAAGAGCTGGATATGATCGCAGCCTGTGGCTGTGATCTAGCTCAAGGGTTCTTGCTTGATCGACCCATGGAGGCAGGCACTCTGGAGACGTCGCTTGTGTCACAGCAAGCTAGGCGACTCGCATGATAAGTAAGGCTCAGCGGTTCCCCCTGCCCTTCTTCCGAATCACACCTAGGGGTCGGGTCACCTTTGCCAATGACGCGGCTGTTCGACTCTTTGGCTTTTCGGACGGCGCTGAGCTCGCATCTTCACCCTTGAAGGCGCTCTGCCCTGACAAAGCCACACGTCGGCGGCTGGTAGACCTCCTCGAGAAGGACGGACAGCTCAACGGTATTGAGGCGGAGTTCCAACACCTCAGTGGACGCCGGCTTCGGATCCAGGTATACGCCCAGCCGGTGCTCGACCCCAGGAGCTCCGTCGTCCATTTTGAGGGGGCACTTGTTGATGTCACATCGCAGCAGCTGGCAATTGCCGAGCTCGAAGATACTCAGCGACGGCTGCGAAGCTTCTTTGATCGTTCTCCTGTGGCGTACTGGATCGAGGATTTTTCGGCCCTTGGCGCTTGGCTGGATCGGCTACGGGCGGATGGCCTCACCGATGTTCGTGCCCACCTAGACGAGAACCCCCACGAATTGCGGTATGCCCTGGATCTCATCCGCATTGTCGACGTCAACCCTGCGGCGCTTGCGCTTGTCGGGGCCCCGAACAAAGAGGCAGTACTCGATCGCGGGCTGTCTGCGGTCGTCGATGATGTAGCGCTCGGTTCGTTCAGAGAACAGGTGATCGCCGTGTGGGAGGGGCGCCCGAGCCTCAGATCCGTCGCCAGTGGCAGGAAGCTGAGTGGAGAGGAGTTCGAATACATCCTGACATGGGTGGCTACGTTGAACAATGGTCCGCACTTGGGTTCGGTGATAGTCAGTATCGAGGACATAACTGAACTCAACGAGGCCTCTCGGCGACTGGCGGCCATGGCCGAGATGAAGGATCGATTCATCGAGTCGGTGACGCACGAATTGCGTACGCCGCTAACCGGAGTGTTCGGTTTTGCCGGCGTGCTCCGGGAGCGCTGGCAGGAGATTGACGAGCAAGAGGCCGGCGAATACTTGGACCTGCTTTGGGCAGAAGCCGCTACTGCCGCGGACACACTCGAGAATCTGGTGATAGTCGATGAATTGACTGCTGAACCGGATTCCTTCCGGGACAGAGCTCTACTCGAACCTGCAGACGTGGATCTGGGCACCCTGGCACGCGATGCTATTGCCTCTCTGTCGCCGGAGAGACGGAAGCGGGTCAGTATCGCTGACGGAACGGTTGCCGCCCGTGGCGATAGTCGCCGGGTTGGTCTTATCGCCCGCAACCTCGTCAACAATGCGATTCGACATGGCGGCGACGATGTCCTTGTGACGGTTGTCGAGACGCGTGATGTGGCTTGCCTGGTCGTTGCAGATGACGGCGACGGAATACCCGTCGAGATACTGGACCGAGCATTTGAGCCCTATGAAGGGAGGCAGCCACATCCGGGGCTTACCGATTCGTTGGGGCTCGGCTTGGCTGTTTCCCGGGCGCTGGCAAGAGCGATGGGGGGAGAGCTTCGCTACGAGCAGGTCAATGGATCCACGGTGTTCACGCTCGAACTGCCCTCCGCTACCCGGCCGACTCGATGATGGAACCGACCCAGTTTGGGCTTCTTGGACCGGTGGTGGTCCGTGATGGGCAGGGCGCATTGGTCTACCCGACCGGCAGGGAAGCGCGTCTCCTCACGCTCCTGCTTCTCAAGGCGGGCAGGCCGGTCTGGGTAGGCCACTTGATGGAGGTGATCTGGGACGAGGAGCGACCCGCGTCGCCGGATACGGCGTTGCACAACGTCATCTACCGTCTTCGTCGCTTTCTTGACGAATGTGGGTATCCCGACCTGATCGGCAAGGGCCCTGGGGGATATACCCTCTCGGTGGACCGCCTCCTTGTCGACTCTCACCGATTTGAGTGGCTTCTCGGCCAGGCTTCGAATCGGGAGCGACGTGAGGCAAAGGACTTGATTGTTGAAGGTCTGGCATTGTGGCGTGGCGCGCCGTTTGAGGGGCTGGCGACGAGGAGCTACCGATTGGAACCCGAAGCGCATCGGCTGAGCGCGCTGCATTGGATTGCACTCGAAAGTCGAATTGAGTGCGACCTTGCAGCTGGCATGTATCGAGAGCTGATTCCTGAGTTGCTAGCGCTGACAACCGAATCGCCCCTTCGCGAGAATCTCTGGGCCTGCTTGATGGCAGCTCTCTATTTCACCGACAACCAGGGTCGCGCCCTGCGCGTCTACCGGCAGGCACGAGGGATCCTTACGGGCGAATATGGAATGGAGCCGAGCCAGTCACTACGAGAGCTCGAGGAGGCCATCCTGGACCAGGATGACGCTCGAGTGCGGTTCTTGTCATCCGATTCGGGCACGTGATGGAACTCTGCAGGACATGGAGCGAGCCTTGATGACCGCCGCGGCCGGTCCGCGAGATCATGACAAACGGTGATGAGCAGTGTAATTCTCTGAGTGCCGGGGAGCCCGAGAATGGGACTCCCCGCCAGAAATGTCCGGTCTAGAACTCGATTCGACCGGGCTCACACCCAAAGGTTGCCGGTTCGAATGCCGGTCCCGCCACGAGAGCAGTCTCCTGCATTCAACTACCGTCTTGGTGTTGGCCGCGGTTCGGCTATCGGCCTCCGTATTCTCACGCAAGAAGTTGTCAATACTGTGTGAATGCGTTGAAGAGGAACCCGCTGCGGTGCAATAGCTTCTGCCTCAAAGAGCCTTTCACGCCAACGGTTCTGGGCACCCCCCCGGATATGTTGGCAACGTAGGGGTTAGGGGTTCAAATCCCCTCGCCGACGCCAGACAGCTGCTGGGGGCCGATTGCGCTTGCCACGACTCCTGCGTCGGGTCTTCACGACTTCTCCACAATTGTTCGAGATGCTGGCTCCATCGAATCAAGAGAAGGAGCGAGTCATGTTTCGGTTTGCGTTTGTGGTCCTGGCCGGTATCGGTCTGGGAGCGCTGTTGTTCGGTGGTTCGTCTAGCGCCGCCGCGGGGATCGGGCTTCTGGCTCTGATCCCGATCTTTATCTTCTTCAAGCTGCTGTTTGTTGCGATGCTGTTCGGAGTGTTTGCGAGGCGCCGTTTCGGCTACCAACGGAAGGGCCAGGATTTCTCTGCACCATGGGCGCGCGAAAGTGTGCGACGGCACCGTGCGCCGTCGCACGGCAAGGACAAGAGTCCATCGGAAACCGACCGGTTTGAGGAGTGGCATCGTATGGCGCATGCGAAGGAAGAGGTCGATAGCTGGACTAGCGAGCCCGAATGAGGGCACTCTGCCACCATAGGGCGAGCGGCGACCGGCCAAAGGAAGTCTGATGAAACGAGTGCTCGTCGTTGAAGACGAGATGAAGATTGCCCGCTTGGTGCGTGACTATCTGCGCCAGGCGGGCTTTGAGGTCCTCGAGGCCGCGGACGGGCCGGCGGCGTTGATGCTGGCACGATCCGAACGGCCCGACATGATCGTGCTCGATCTGGGGCTGCCGGGCATGGACGGGCTAGACGTGACTCGCCAGCTGCGGGCAACCTCGTCGGTGCCGATCATCATGTTGACAGCCCGCAGTGAAGAGACCGACAAGATCGTCGGCCTCGAACTTGGTGCAGACGACTACGTCACTAAGCCGTTCAGCCCCAAGGAGCTCGTCGCTCGGATCAGGGCTGTCCTGCGTCGAGCGGATGCCATGCTCGGCGGCGGAGAAATCGTGCGAGCCGGCCCCGTCGAAATTGACATTCCGAAACGTCGCGTCACGGTGAACGGCGATGAGATGGAACTGACCGCCAGCGAGTTCGACCTTCTTGTCGTGCTCGCCAGACAGCCCGGCCGTATCTATACCAGGGTTCAACTGCTCGACGCCGTCCACGGCGTGTCGTTCGAGTCCTACGAACGCTCGGTCGACGCTCACATCAAGAACCTGCGCCGCAAGATCGAATCTGACCCTAAACGCCCCTCGCTCGTCGTGACTGTCTACGGCGTCGGATACAAGTTCTCCGATGCGTAGACACGGATTCCGCCCCGATTGGAGAAGTGGCGAGTGGGGTCCGCCTAGCTCGGAGTGGTGGGCACGGCGTGACGGGTCCCAGGCCTGGCAGCAGTTCGGCCGCCGGATGGCGCGCCGATTCGTTGGCGGTTTCATCTTCTTCCTTCTACTTGTGGTCGGCTTCGGTGCGTTCATTGCCACCGCCATAGTGGGCACCACCTCCGTGAGCCGTTGGGTGATCATCGTGGGCACGCCGGTTGCGGTATTGGCAACGGTGGCCTTGATCGCTCGATACGTTCGTCGCACCTGGCGGCCGGTCCGCGACCTCATCGGCGCTGCCGGTGCTTTGGCAGACGGCGATTACACCGTGCGCGTCGAACCCGACGGGTCCGCGGCGATTCGCCCGGTCGCCCGATCGTTCAACGACATGGCGCAACGGCTGGAGTCGGCCGACGAGGCGCGGCGACAGTTGCTGGCGGATCTTGGTCATGAGCTGCGCACGCCGCTCACCGTGGTTCAGGGCGAGATCGAGGCAATGCTCGACGGCGTCCACGAACCGGACCCCGAGCACCTAGAGCTTCTGCTTGAAGAGGTCGCCGTTATGGAGCGGCTGCTCGAGGACCTCCGCACCTTGAGCCTCGCCGAATCGGGTGCGCTCGCGCTGCACCCGGAGCCGGTGGACTTGCCGGATCTGATCAGCGATGTGTTGGACGCTCACCGTCGTTCGGCCGCGGCTGCGGGTGTGACGGTGACGGCACGAATCAGTGCGGAGATCGGAGAGGTCGTCGTCGATCCGGTGCGTATCCGCGAGGTGCTCGCCAACCTCGTGATCAATGCCGTTCGGGCCATGCCGGATGGTGGCATCCTCATCGTTTCGGCGGATCGGCACGGGCAGTCGATTCACATCGCGGTCACCGACACCGGTGTGGGGATCGATCCGGCCGATCTGGGTCACGTCTTTGACCGATTTCGCAAAGGCTCGACGTCGAGCGGCTCTGGCCTGGGTCTCACCATCAGCCGGGATCTCGTCGAGGCTCACGGGGGCTCGATCAGCATCGACAGCACCCTCGGCCGCGGCACGACCGTGACGGTCAGCCTTCCGTTGATGGTCGCACCGCAATAGGTGGAGTTTCTCACGTCTGACGCCAGACGGCACAATCAGCGCTTCGGGAGAAACCCTTGCTTGTGTAGGTAGTCGAGCACCGTCTTGCTGTACCGAGATTGTCCTTCGGGGGTGTACTTGACGACGGTGTAGATCTGGGCCAGGTTCTCAACGTCGTACTTTTCAACCAGTTCCCGAAGACGGGGGATGCTCGTGTAGCGGTCCCAGCCGGCCTGATCCCGATCACCGTAGATCTCTTTGATCTCGTCATCGGTGTGGTCCTGGTACGTCTCGTGATGTACCAAGCCAGACAGCGGGAGGCGATCGCGCGGCGCCGGGTCCTCAGCTGGCCAACCAAGTGCGAAACCCACAACCGGCATCACGCCCTCGGGCAGTTCGAGAATCTCGCCAACCTGGTCGGCGTTGGCCAGCGTTGAGCCCATGTAGCAAATGCCAAGCCCTCTGGCCTCGGCGGCAAGAGCGACATTCTGTGAAACCAATACTGCATCAATCGCCGCAACCAAAAAGGCAAAGAAGTCGCCGAAATTATCTGGAGCGTCATTGATTCGCAGCCACTTGCGCATACGTCGGAAGTCGGCGCAGAAAGTCAGCACCGCAGGAGCGTCACGCACCATGCTTTGCTCCATGTGCGGCCAGTACAGCTTTTCGCGCATCTCCTGATCCTGCGAGACGATGATCGAGTAGGTCTGCATATTCCCTGACGACGAGGCGCGTGTCCCCGCCTCGAGGATGTCCGTTAACAACTCGGCCGGGACCGGATCAGATTTGTACTGGCGAATCGATCGGTGCCCGTGAATGGTGTCGAAGATATCCATCGGGAGCAATGCTAGGCATCGCCAGGTGTGGCGCAGCTCAAGTCGTTGCGTGGAGAAGAAACCGGTCGGCTGCAGGCGCTTTCAAGATGTCCGGACGACTGTGGCATGATGACATGGAGACCAGATACGAGGGAAGGTGTCAGCCGATGGCCGAGTTCTTCACAGATGTGACCGAGAAGATCCGCTTTGAAGGATCCGATACAACAAATCCACTCGCGTTTCGTGTCTATGACCCGGACCGCATCGTCGCTGGCAAAAGGATGGAGGACCACCTCCGCATCGCCGTTTGCTACTGGCACTCCTTTGCCTGGCCCGGTAGCGATATCTTTGGTGACGGAACCTTCGACCGGCCCTGGATCGGCAATGTCACCGACCCGATGGGCGCCGCTCGCCAGAAGATGGATGCTGCGTTTGAGTTCTTCTCCAAGCTTGGCACCCCGTACTACTGCTTTCACGACAGGGATATCGCTCCCGACGGAGCCGACTACGGCGAAACCTTGAGCAATCTCCACGCCATGGTCGACTACGCCGCTGAGAAGCAAGAGACGACCGGCGTCAAGTTGTTGTGGGGCACGGCCAACGTCTTCAGTCATCCCCGATTCGCCGCCGGCGCCGCGACCAACCCCAACCCCGAGGCGTTTGCCTTTGCGGCGTCCCAGGTGCGTCACGCCCTTGAGGCGACCCACCGCCTGGGCGGCACAAGCTACGTGTTGTGGGGTGGAAGAGAAGGCTACGAAAACCTACTCAACACCAGCATGAAACAAGAAGGCGAGCAACTGGCGCGTTTCCTCACGCTGGTCGCCGAGCACAAGCGCAAGATCGGTTTCACCGGGCAGCTCTTTCTCGAGCCAAAGCCCCAGGAGCCGACCAAGCACCAGTACGACTACGACTGCGCCACCGTGCACGGTTTCCTTGAGCGCTACGACCTCGTCGACGAATATCAGGTCAACATCGAGGGCAATCACGCCACGCTTGCCGGCCACAGCTTCCACCACGAGGTGTCCTATGCCGTCGAGAACGGGATCTTTGGCAGCATCGACGCCAACCGGGGTGACCCGCAGAACGGTTGGGACACCGACCAGTTTCCCAACTCGGTAGAGGAACTTGCCCCTGCGCTGCACGAGATCTTCGCAGCCGGGGGGTTCAAAAGCGGCGGCTTCAACTTCGACACAAAGCTGCGTCGGCAAAGTCTCGACCGCAGCGACCTGTTCCACGGCCACATCGGGGGCATCGACACTCTCGCCAAGGCGTTCCTAGTTGCCATCGACATGATTGAGAAGGAAACGCTCATCAAGGCACGTTCCGAGCGTTACGCCGGCTGGCAGGGCGATCTCGGCAATTACATCATGTCTGACGATGCTTCGTTAGAGGCTCTGAGTGACAAAGTCCTTGCCGACGGCATCGATCCCAAGCCGGTCTCCGGCAGGCAGGAAGCGCTGGAGAACCTGGTCAACCGGGCTATCTGGTCCGAGCGATCGTAGGACAGCGAACGACGGCACCAACCAGGCAGCGGACAACTATGGGTTCTTGCGCAAAGGAGTCCCCGGCGCCAAGTGCAATCTGGTTGTAGCCACCAGCAGCACTGTGCTCGCCAACAAGGCGATGAAGAGTGTCAATACCGCTGTTCGGTAGTCAAGGCTTGTGTCGCGCAGCAGACCGACGATGACAGGTCCTGAGGCTCCGACCATTGTGGTGATTGTCCACTGCGATCCCATGGTGACGCCGTAGCGTGGCCCGGAGAACCAAGAGGCCATGGTCATCGCCCGGAGCGGCAGCACGGCGCCGAACGCAACACCAAATAGTGTGAAGTGTCCGATCATCTGCCAGGTTTGGGTGCCGTCAAACATCAAGATGGTGCCGGCGGCAAGGACGAGGGTGGCTCCGGCCTGAACACCTTCAGCGTTGAATCGCGCGGCTAGCACCGGGGCCAGCCATCGCCCCGGAAGGCTCAACGCCGATGCCGCCGCGGCCCACAGTGCAACTGTGGCGATATCGAATCCGGACTCATCGAACAATGCAACACGGTGTGCGATGAGGCCTTGAGCGGCGAAGAAGGTAAGAGTCATCGCTCCGGTGTGAATCACGAATCGGCGGTCCCGGAGCAGCCGGGATCCCAGGCCACGATTCGATTCGGGTCGGTGCGGCGGATGAACCGGTGGTTTCAGCCCGCGCATCGCTACCCCTGCCGTTCCGAGCGCTGTCGCCATGACCAGCACCCCCATCATGTGTGCAGTAGGGCGCCATCCCCACAAACCGACAAGCCACTCTGTGGCAGGGATGAAGATGATTCCGGCCAGGCCTCCGACCAGAGTTAACGTGCCCAGAACCCGCGGCCGTTGCCGTGGGGTGAACCATTGATCGACGGCGACGAAGGCAACTTCGTAGTAGGTCATCGCACCCGCCGGACCTAGGAAGAGCCACCACGCTACGAGCACGTGCCATGGTTGGGTAGCGGTTCCGAAGATCGACATCCCGATGGCGGCGAGGATCCCGCCGAGAGCCAGCGTCCCACGCACTCCGCTGCGATCAGCACGCTGGCCTATCGGTATTGCCAGAAGACCACCTGTCACCACGGAGCCTCCGTATGCGAGCGAGAGGACGGTCTTGGAGAAGTCGGCACCGGCGGCACCCTCGGTAACGAAGACAGAGAAACCGTAGAGGATGACTCCGAACGCCACCATCACAGTCACCGAAACCGAAAGGATGGGACCCCAAGGTGTCGGGTTGGTCGTGTTGTCGGCCATGGAATTAGTCTACGATCACCCGGCACAAGCGCTGCAATGGGTTACGCTCATCGCTTGATGAGAGGCAAAACCACCCAACTCCGCTTCGTCGCGGCCATGCTGGCCCTCGGGTTGGTTGCCGCTGCCTGCGACTCGGGCAGTACGACGGAGACCTCGGTCCTCGCCAGCAACACCACGGAGACCACGCCGACAACTGCCGCGCCGGCGGCGACCACCAACTCGACTTCGCCTCCGACGGTGATCGCAAGCGCAAGCCTTGATCCGGAGATCGTCGACCGGCTCACCGAGCAGATCCTGGAACTGATCGCAGCCACCGAAGACGTGCGCGGCCTGCCATTCCTGACAAACCCGACCGTCACCATTCTCACTCCGGAGGAGCTCGCCGATAGAGTCCGCGGGGACCTTGAAGAAGAGATCGACGGCGAAGAGTTGGCCATCGATACCCGTCTGTTGCAGCTGCTTGGCTTGCTCGCTCCCGGAGACGATCTGGAAGCGATGTTGATCGATCTCTACAGCGAGCAGGTAGCCGGGTTCTACGATGGTGATACCGGGGAGATGGTCATCGGTGGCGAAGCGGCAGCCCTGACCCCGCTCATCGCCAGTGTGGTGGTGCATGAGCTAGTTCATGCTCTAACCGATCAGCACTTCATCTTCAACGACGACTACCAAGCCATGTGGGACGAGGAGCGCTACGACGAGGGAGCGGCGTTCCAATCGTTGATCGAAGGTGACGCAACCTACTTCCAGCTTGTCTACATCCAAGAGCTACCTCTGGCACAACAGATGGCCGTCGCCACCGAGGCTCTGGCGCAGATGAACGCCACATCGGTCATCAACACGGTTCCCGCATGGATCCAGGATGACCTCGCATTTCCTTACGACACCGGGCAGCTGTTTGTGGAGTCGTTGGTGTCTGCTGGGGGCATCGCCGCTGTTGATGCGGCATACGTCGATCGTCCCGTCTCGACTGAGTCGGTCATGCACCCGGCCCGCTTCGCCAGCGGCGAAGGCATGCTGGCGGTCGAGCCGCTGGCCATCGAACTGACCGGATATGACACCCACGAGACTTCCACATATGGAGAATGGGGTTTCCGGATACTTCTGAGCGGATCGAGCGCACCAGGAGTGGCCGCCCAGGCGGCCAATGGCTGGGGCGGCGATTCGTATCAGGTCCTCTATGACAGCGACGACGTCGTCTTTGCGCTCGCCTACAAGGGCGATACCGAGGTTGACGCCTTCGAGCTCGCCGACGCGCTGATCACGCTGGTGGGCGAGTCTCTTGAACTGGGCGAGGGCGTCGGGGAAACCGGTGGGATCTCATTTACTGCCGAGGACGGTCGCTACGCCTTTCTCGACCGGATCGGGGACGGATTCGTGTTCGTAGTCTCGACTAGCGCCGAAGCTGGGATTGCTGCCGCTAGTCAGATGCGTGTCCCGTAGATCGCACAGGGCTTACCTTCAGTGTCGCCGACCCGTACTCTGGTCACGTGTTCCGTGCGCGCCAAAAAGACACCGAATCACATGAAGCGAAAAGGCGCGGCTGGTTAGCCGCGACCGGCGTTGGGGCGTCGCCCGTGGTTCGCCTTACTGCGGCGGGCGCGTAGCTTGCGTCGTTTTGCCTTAGCCATAAGGCAGGAGAGCGTAGCAGGATCCCAGCTCCTCCTCACCCTGGCCTCGAATGATGGAGTCTGGAGTGCGTCCCCGGTCTTGCTCGCGGTGTCGTGGGCACAACGGTGGCGGGGCGTTCGTACCGGGCACAATCTTGTGCTGCTCCCCACATCGACAGTTCACGCCAGGGGCCTGCGGACACCGTTGAGTCTCGTCGGCATCGACGCGGTAGGCACCGTGGTTGCGTTACGTCGGCTCGATCCAGGTTCGTTTGTTCGTATCCCAGGCGCAATGTGGGTCCTTGAGCAACCGACCGACAATTCACTGCCAGCAATCGGGACGGCTTTGGCCATCTATCCTCATGCAGATGCCAGGGAAACTCATTCTGTGCGGCACGCCGATTGGCAATCTCAGTGATACGTCCGAGCGTCTACGGATTGCGCTGGCTGAAGCCGATCTCATATACGCCGAAGACACGCGTCGTGCCGCGACTCTGTTGAGAGCGCTCGGGGTACGGACGGCGGCGCGGTCCTATTTCGTTGGCAATGAGGCGCGACGGTCAGAAGAACTGGTGTCCCGTCTTGTCGCAGGGGAGACGATTGCCCTGATCACAGACGCCGGGATGCCGTCGATAGCCGACCCTGGCCTCAGTGCAGTGCAGGCGGCTTTGCAGGCCGAGGCTGAGGTAACTGTCGTTCCCGGTCCAAGTGCGGTCACCGCAGCTTTGGCTGTTTCCGGTCTTCCCGCAGAGAGATTTGTGTTCGAGGGCTTTCTTCCCCGCAAAGGCAAAGAGCGCAGCCAACGGATTCGGGAAATCGCTGCTGAGAGACGCACCGTTGTGCTGTTTTCCGCCAAGTCTCGTGTCGCCAGCGACCTCACCGACCTTGCCGACGAAGTCGGGTCGGATCGAGAGGTCGTGGTTACGCGTGAGCTAACCAAGGTCTTCGAGGAGGTGTGGCGAGGCACTCTCGGCGCCGCATCCGGCCACTGGGCAGCTCAACAGGCACGCGGCGAATTCACTTTGGTCGTGAGCGGAGCTGCTGAAGAACCCGCCGATCTCGATCGCGTCGCCGCCGAGGCGCAGAGCGCGATCGAGTCGGGTGAATCCATGGCCGATGCAGTCCGCCGTACTGCATCAGAATCTGGCGTAAGCCGTAGGGAACTCTACGAAGCGGTGCTACGCATCAAGAGCTAAGTCCCTTGGGCGTCTGTCAGCCGTTCAAGGAGGAGCGGCACGAAGCGCAGACCCCACGTCCCTTGAAGCCGCTGACTTCCTCGGTCGATCCACAAAAGACACATGTTGCGTCCAATTTGCGGATGATTATCGAGTCGCCGTCCACCGAAATGGCGAGTTCGTCCCCCTCGCGGATATTGAAGAGTCGTCGAGTCTCGGCAGGAACAACAATCCTGCCCAGGTCGTCGATCTTGCGCACCATTGCGGTGTTCAAGAGCTTTTACCTCCATTCGCGGTGGCGGACTTTTTCCGACACCTCCGTCGTCTGTCGAGTCGATTGTACAGGCAGATGAGTAAATCTGGGAGGAAGTCGGGTGTCGGAAGAAACGTACTCAATACGTACTCGCATACCGCCAGTGGGGGTCTTCGCGCACAGAGTCTCTGTCTTTGTCGGATTCGGCGGTCCCGATTGTTTCGCTGGTACCATCCCGCGCCCGTGAAAACACCAACGAACCCTCGCAAGATTCTTGTCGCTGTCGCTTGGCCCTACGCCAGCGGATCACGGCATCTCGGCCATCTCGCCGGCGCCTATTTGCCGGCGGACATCTTTGCCCGATACCACCGCGCCCTTGGTAACGATGTGCTCATGGTGTCCGGATCCGACGTCCACGGGACACCGATTACCGTGCGCGCCGAAACCGAGGGCGTCACACCTCAGGAGATCGTCGATCGGTATCACAATGAGTTCGTCGATAATTGGAGCACTCTCGGCTTCGACTGGGATCTCTTCACCACTACGGGCACGGAGAACCACCACGCAGTGACCCAGGATATGTTCCGTCGTCTCTACGAACAGGGCTACATAGAGCAACGCTCCTCGGAACAGTTCTACGACCCGGAGGCAGAGCGGTTCCTTCCGGATCGCTACGTCGAAGGGACGTGCCCGCACTGTGGGTACGCAGAAGCCCGCGGCGACCAGTGCGACAATTGCGGGCGCACGCTCGACCCAATCGACCTAATCGATCCGCGGTCGAAAATGTCAGGGGCCACCCCTGAGCAACGCACCACGGATCACTTCTATCTGAAGCTGTCGGAGTTCTCGGAGCGGCTTCGCCACTGGCTGGAAGGTCGCGAAGGGTGGCGCAAGCATGTCCTCAACTTCTCCCTCGGCTGGATCGAGGAGGGATTGCACGATCGCGCCATCACTCGTGACATTGACTGGGGCGTGGAGGTCCCGATCGAAGGCTTGGGAGAGGGCAAGCGGATCTACGTTTGGTTCGATGCCGTCATCGGTTACCTGTCCGCATCCAAGGAGTGGTCTGCGATGCGGGGAACACCCGATGCCTGGCAACAGTGGTGGCACAACGAAGAGGCCGAGCACTATTACTTCATCGGCAAAGACAACATCCCGTTCCACACCATCATCTGGCCCTCGATACTGATGGGGTACGGCGGGCTTCACTTGCCAACAGATGTACCGGCGAACCAGTTCGTGACATTCAAAGGCGGTAAGGCCTCGGCAAGTCGCGGTATCGGTCTGACGATCGGCGAAGCGTTGCAGCGATACGAGCCAGACGCTTTGCGATACGCGATGGCAGCGAACCTGCCGGAGACGTCCGATGTCGATATCACTGAAGCCGAGCTGGTGCGGCGCATCAACGAAGAACTCGTGGCAACGTGGGGCAATCTCGTCAACCGGGTGGTTTCGATGACGCATCGGTACTTTGATGGCATTGTTCCGCCAGTTGGTGATCTCGCCACCGCTGATACTGCGGTTCTGCAGGCGGCAGACGATGCTCTTCAGGAAGCCGGCGACCACCTGTCGTCAGTCAGACTGCGGGCGGCCCTCTCCACTTTGTTGTCCGGCGCCCAGGCAACCAACCAGTACCTATCGGAACTCGAGCCGTGGAAGACAGCGAAGACGGACATGGGAAGGACCGGGACGACCCTCAATATTGCCCTGCAAGCAATTGCCGGGCTAGCCGCCGGTTTTGCCCCGTTCCTTCCCGCCACTTCGACCACCGTCCTGACGACGCTTGGCCTCAACACCTCTGTTCGGCAGCCCGCGTGGAGCCGGCAGGAGGTTGCGGTGGGGACGATGCTGCAGCCGGCCGTTCCCTTGTTCGCAAAGGTCGAGCAGCCTGTCGATGTCGACTGACGATGGCAGGGTCTCAACCACGGTGGGTGGATAGCCACTGTCACCTCTTTGCGTCTGAAGACGACCCGGAGGTGCTGCTCGATAGGGCGAACGACGCCGGCGTTGACTGGCTGATGTGCCCAGGGATCGATCTCGAAACCTCATTAGAAGCGCGTCGGATTTCGCTCGCCAGTCCCGACAGGGTGATGTGGGCTGCAGGCTTGCATCCCCATGACGCCACGAGTTGGGTCGATCAGGAGGCGCGCTTGACTGCGCTCATTACGGAGGCCGACGCCATTGGCGAATGCGGTCTCGACTACTACCGGGACCTCTCGCCTCGCTCGGTGCAGCGGGAAGTGTTCCGCCGTCAACTCCAGCTTGCCGCCGACCTCGACAAGCCGATCATCGTGCATTGTCGAGATTCGTTCACCGACATCTACGAGGATGTTGCACAGGCGGCCCTCGGGGAACAAGTGATTCTGCACAGTTGGACCGGCGGACCGAAGTGGACTAAACGTTTTGACGCTCTTGGCGTGACCTTCTCGTTTGCGGGAATGGTCACCTATCCGACCGCGGACACCGTTCGTCGGGCTGTCGCCGTGGCCCCTCCAGAGCGGTCCATGGTAGAAACCGACACACCCTATCTTTCTCCCCAGTCCCACCGCGACCAGCCGAATGAGCCATCGTTTGTCCCCATCGCCGGGGCCCGAGTCGCTGAGGTGTGGGGCATCGATGTCGGGGAAGTGGCTCGGCTGACTTCGAGCACTGCACGACGCGTCTTCAGATACGGTGCCGGCTGATGGCGCAAGGTCGCGGCGAAATCAAGGCGTTGCTTGACGCCCACGGCATCCGACCAAGGCGATCCCTCGGTCAGAACTTCCTTGCCGACCCCAATCTCGTCGAGCGGATCGTCCGCACGGCCGGAGTGGGACCAACCGACCTCGTCGTCGAAGTGGGTGCCGGTACCGGCACCCTGACCAGGGCGCTGGCTGCAACCGGTGCATCAGTCACCGCCTACGAAGTTGATGAGCGGCTGCTGCCAGTGCTGAGGGACGTGCTCACAGATACCAACGTGGAGCTTCGTAGTGAAGACGTGACGAAGGTGGATTTAGGTGCAACCTTCGCCACCGGTCCCTGGACGATGGTTGCCAATCTTCCGTACAACATCGGGACCCCTCTCCTTCTCGACACCTTGCGTCTAGCGCCCGCGGTGACGCGCCTCATAGTGATGGTGCAGCGAGAGGTGGCTGATCGTCTCGTTGCCCTTCCCGGGAGCAAGGCATACGGAGTTCCGTCCATCGTTGCGGCTTTGCACGCAGATACCCGCCTTGCTTTCACGGTCCCTCCCGAGGTGTTCTTTCCGGTCCCGGACGTCGAATCCGCAGTTGTCGAACTCATCCGTAAGTCGGCCCCAGAGGGAGCGGAGCGGGCGATCGAGATTGCAGCCGCGGTGTTTCAGCAGAGACGCAAGATGTTGCGGCGATCCCTTGCATCTCTCGTTGAGAATCCATCGGAGATACTTGCTGCCGCCGGTATCGACGAGACGGCCCGCCCCGAAGATCTGCCCGCGACTGAGTTTGTGCGTCTCGCTGCGGTGATGCCGTGATCGCGGGACAGGCCTATGCCAAGGTCAACCTGGGGTTACGCGTCGGTGCCCGTCGCGAAGACGGGTTCCATCCCATCGACGGGATTTTTCAATCCGTCGATATCGCCGACTCGCTGCAACTGGCGGCTGCGGAGATCGACGGAATCTCCGCAATCAGTGCTAAGCCCATTCCCGACGGCCTTGACAATCTGGCGTTCCGTGCCGTCTCCGTGGTCCGCTACGAAGCTGGCTCTTCGCAGCCGGTGGCGATGACCCTCGATAAGACTATCCCTACCGCAGCCGGCCTTGGCGGTGGAAGTGCCGACGCCGCGGCGGCGTTGGCGATGGCAGGCCGCTATTTCGGTGTCGACATCGCGACTCTGCACCGGCTAGCTCCGCAACTTGGTTCTGATGTTCCGTTCTGTCTCACCGGCGGGACAGCCCGTGTGAGCGGGCGGGGCGACATGATCGAATCTCTCGATCCGCTGAACGGTTTTGCGCTGGCAGTAGTGGTCCCGTCTGTAGAGATCTCAACCCCGGCGGCATTTCGTAAGTGGGATGAGATGGGCGGGCCGACCGGGCTGCAGATAGCGCAGAACCAACTGCCGCCGGTGCTTCGTGGACAAGGCGACCTGGTGAACGATCTCTATCCGGCCGCGACAGCCCTGGCCCCCGAGATCGCTGACTGGCGCTCCGAACTCGAAGACCGGTGGGGTCGGGCGGTTATGTTGTCCGGCAGCGGTCCATCGCTGTATGCCTTCTTTCTCGACCGAAACGAGGCAGATGAAGCCGTTGGTGCGATACCCGGTGGGAGCCGATATGCGGAAGCCTGCGAGCTTGCGGGCAGGGGATGGGCGATCACCGGCGACTAGTCGCCCGTCTTCTTCGCTACAATCTTGCTCCGCCCCAGTAGCGAGGGGCACCCCACCAGTGGGGGATGGTGTAATCGGCAGCACCCTTGGTTTTGGTCCAAGCAGTCCGGGTTCGAGTCCTGGTCCCCCAGCGAAATCTTCAGTCGCAGCGGTTGATCGCGTCGATAGCAGCGGTCGGTCGCACGGAACGAGCGGTGGTGGCCATGGCGTTGAAGGCGATAGTTCTCGGCGCCGGCAAAGGCACAAGAATGCAATCCGACCTGGCCAAGGTGCTCCACCCGGTTGCTGGTCGACCCATGCTCTCGTGGGTCCTCGATGCGGTCGCCACAGCCGGTAGCGTGGAAACGGTCGTTGTCGTCGGTCACCAAGCCGATGCTGTTCGTGACGTTTTGCCTGGCGAGGTCGGATCGGTATTGCAGGAAGAGCAGCTGGGTACCGGTCATGCCACGAAGATCGGTCTTGCCGTTCTCGACATCGGTCTGGATGACGATGTCATCGTCATGCCAGGGGACATGCCGCTGGTGCGCGGCGGAACCCTGGCCGAACTCGTCGAGCTACATAGACAGAGCGGAGCGGCCGCGACCCTCCTGACAGTCGAACTCGAACAACCGGGGGCGTATGGCAGGGTTATCCGTTCCGATGGCTCGGTGATTGCCATCGTTGAGGTCAAGGATGCCTCTCCGGAGCAACTGCTCATTAATGAGGTCAATACGTCGGTATACGTGTTCACCGGACAGTGGCTATCTGGAGCTCTTGCCCGCACCAGCAAAGAGAATGCACAAGGCGAGTATTACTTGACAGACGCTATTGGGATTCTCGTCGGGGACGGACACAGAATTGCGGCACACCGGGCCGACCCGGAGGAAGGCCTTGGGGTCAATTCGGTCGATCAACTCGCTGCCGTCACGTCAATTCTGCAACAGCGCTTGTCTGGCACCAAATAGATCCGGCACGAACCCGAAACTTTGGTTGTTCGCGCGCATGCCAGCTAGCCTTCCGACCGACAGCCCATCGGAGGATCCACCCGCCGTGGAGATCACCAGCCGAAAACGTCTAATGGTGTTCGCAGGCTCTGCCAACGAAGGCCTGGCCCGTGAGGTAGCCAACATTCTTGGAACCGATCTCGGGGGTGTCGAACGTGAGGTCTTCGCCGATAGCGAGATCTACATACACTTCACTGAGAGTGTGCGTGGAGCGGACTGCTTCGTCGTTCAGAGCCACGTTTCGCCGATCAACTTTCACATCGTTGAGCAGCTGATCATGATCGACGCCTTGAAGAGGGCGTCGGCCAAGAGGATCACTGCGGTAATCCCTTATTACGGATATGCGAGGCAGGACAAAAAGGGCCGACCGCGTGAAGCAATTACTGCCAAACTCATGGGCGACCTGTTTGTGACCGCCGGAGCCGACCGTCTTGCGTCAGTGGATCTACACACAGGCCAGATCCAGGGCTTTGTCGATGTCCCGTTTGATCACCTCACCGCCCTTCCTGTGTTTGTCGATTACCTGGCGAAGACGCTGGCCGGACCCACGACCATCGTGTCGCCGGACGCGGGTGGAGTGAAGAGGGCAGCACGCTACGCCAGACATCTCGATGCTGCTGTTGCGTTTATCGACAAGCGACGCAGTTCCGACGTCCGGAACAAGTCCGAGTCTCTCGAGGTAGTCGGCGATATCAACGGGCGTCACTGCATCATCGTCGACGACATCATTGACACCGCGGGCAGCGCAGTCGGTGCTGCCGACCTGTTGCAGCAGAGGGGGGCGCTCAGTGTTCGACTTGCCGCCACCCACGGGATCATGTCCGACCCTGCAGTCGATCGCTTAAAGAACTCGGGCATCAGTGAGGTCGTCATCAGCAACACGTTGCCAGTCCCCGACGACGCCACAGATCTGCAATCGCTTACGGTCCTGTCTATCGGTGCGGTGCTAGCCGGAGCCATCAACGCCATTTTCACAGATGCCTCGGTCAGTGCCATCTTCAAGGGCGAAAACATGTGACCGGGTCCGCGGACCACATCGCACAGATCGCGATTAGCGAATTTCAGGACTACTGCGACGAGTTCGCCGCGATAACTGAACGGGCGGGGGAACGGTTCGAAGCCAGGGATTGGCATGGCCTATGACGAGCTGACCAAACTCACCGAGTGCAACTTTCGGGAGATGCCGCAGACGTTGGATCCAGACCGCGAGATGTCGGCAGAACCGTGGTTCGGGGTTGGGGACAGCGATGTCTTCCCCGAGGAGTTTCGCAATTTCCTTGGGGTGCGAGGTGAGCTGCGTGAAGTGCTCGAGCAGCACCACGCAGACCTGTTCGGGGTTCGATTCTGGCAACGGGTCCAAGACCGGGTTCGAGCCGGAGAGGTGATCGAGATCTTCCCGTACGAAAGAAGTCGTCGTCTCGGAGCGGGCGTGAGAAGAAGGGGGCGATCCACATGAAGACCGAGGTCATCAGCATCCACACCGGGAGTAGAAGGGGTGTATTTGACATCACAAGAGAGGCTGCCCGCTTTGTGAGCGGAGCGGGTGATGGGCTGCTAAACATCTTTGTGCCGCACGCCACCGCCGGCATCGCAATCATCGAGACCGGAGCGGGGAGCGACGATGATCTCATGAGCATCATCGATGACCTGATCCCTCGGGTTGACCGCTACCGACACAGGCACGGCAGCCCGGGGCACGGTGCGGACCACGTGCTTCCCGGCATTGTCTCGCCGTCGACCTCGGTACCTGTGATCGCGGGCGAGCTCGGCTTGGGGAAATGGCAGTCGATCGTGCTCATCGACCCCAACACCGACAATCCGGACCGAGCAGTCAGGTTCAGCTTCATCGCCGGCTAGCGGCTACAGCGTCGCCGTCCCCGCTACTAGATGAGTCGGTCAACGCTTTGACTTGTTGCTCGAGAAACCGCCGGTCTGTGTCCGTCGCGGCGAGGTGGACGGCGCGTTCGTAGGCGGCTTTCGCTGCGTCTCGTTTTCCGAGTCGACGCAATGTTGAGCCGCGGGCCGCGTGCATCAAGTGATAGTTGTCGAGGTCGGGCGCGATTGCGTCGAGCGCGGTGAGCGCCGCTCCGGGGCCCTCGATCTCTCCAATGGCGATGGCTCGATTAAGCGCAACCACGGGCGTAGGCATGATCGTGAAGAGGTGGTCGTAGAGAGCGACGATCTGGTGCCAGTCGGTTACTTCGAACGAATCGGCATCGCAGTGAACGGCTTGGATCGCGGCCTGGAGTTGGAAGGGTCCTGGTTGATCACGACGAATGCAAGCGTGCACGATGCTGTGTCCCTCCTCAATCATGGCGTGATCCCACTCGGCCCGGTCCTGATCGCGCAGGAGCACGAGAGCTCCCTCGGCTGTGCGTGCCAGTACCCGCGACTCGCTGAGCAGCATCAGTGCGAGCAGCCCGGCTGCCTCGGGTTCGTCGGGCATCAACTTGACCAGTGCGCGGGCGAGTCGAATCGCGTCGATCCGCAACGAGGCGCGTTCCCGACCGTCGGCCCCGGTGTTGTAGATGAGGTACACCACCGATAGGACCGCGCGGAGCCGCTCGGGTAGATCGGCTTCCGCTGGGACGCGATAAGGGATTTTGGCGGCCTTGATTTTGTATTTGGCCCTGACGAGTCGTTTCGCCATCGCCGACTCGCTGACCAGGAACGAGCGGGCCACCTCATCGACACTCATCCCGCCCAGCAGGCGGAGGGTCAAGGCAACCTGGTGCTCGGTTCGTAGCGCCGGGTGACAGCAGGTGAAGATAAGTCGGAGTTGGTCATCGCTCACAGGTCCGTCCTCTCCCCACGGGCCTGAAGCGTTCCCGGCGTCAGCCCCCGAGTCCTGCGATGGGCTGGCGACTGCCCGAAGCTGTTCGTGGAGTTCCCGGCCCCGCGCCGAGCGGCGGAAATCGTCAATAGCGCGGTTTCGTGCCGTGGTAATAATCCACCCCGCCGGGTTGGGCGGAATACCATCGTGGCGCCATCGGTCACTGGCCACGACGAATGCATCCTGGACCGCGTCTTCGGCAAGCGTGATGTCGCCGAAGACGCGGACCAGCGTCGCCACTGCTTGGCCGTACACGTCACGGAAGACGCGCCCAACGGTGGTCGCTTCCCGATCGGCGGCGACATGAGTCACGCCCTCAGCCACCGCGCGAATCGTGGAACGGGCGGACTTCGATCGGATGGTTGACCGCGTCTACGACCTTGCCGGCCCAGGCCAACGCGGCATCGAGATCGTCGGCGTTGATGACGTAGAACCCACCGATGTGTTCCTTTGACTCAGCGAACGGCCCGTCAGTCATGACAAGTTCGCCGTCGCTCCTGCGGACTACCGTCGCCGTGTCGGGACCATGGAGTCCCCCCGTGAAGACAAACGCACCGGTTGCCCTCATATCCGCTTCGAGGGCATTGATGCGCTCCATGAACGTCTGCATCTCCTCGGGAGTCGGCTGGGTGCGGGTCTCGCCCTCTACGGTGTGCATAGACAACAGGTACTGGCTCATTGGTGCTCCTTGCGTTGTTGCGGGCGGTTCCCGCACTCACCCTACCTACGAATGGGATCGTCCATTGAGGACACTCTGTGAACAGAAACTTCCTGAACTACGCCCGCCGTCAGCACCTGAAGAGCCGTTGAATCTGTCGCAAGACCTCTCACTGTCGCGGGATTTCCTCGGTAGTAGAAGGTGGCCCCGGGTCTTCTCTTTGCCTAGCGACGCTCAATAGCGCATAATATGGGCCGTTCTATCGCGTTCGCAGCATCTGTGCGGCGCCCCAAACCCGATTTACCATTTACGAGGAGACGTGAACAATGGACCAGGTGACGCTACGCGCCCAGCCCCGCGCTGTATTCGGGACGCGCCCGGCCAAGCGTCTACGACGCGAAGGCTTGGTTCCGGCAATGGTCTACGGCAAGAATGTTGATGCCAAGTCAATCACCGTCAACGGTCGTGAGCTCTACGGCGTCCTGCACACTGCAGCTGGTCGTAACGCCCTTATCAACGTTGATATCGAGGGTGGCGACAAAGTCCTCGCTGTCGCTCGTGAGGTACAGCGTCATCCGGTGCGTGGCGAGGTCATTCATCTTGATCTCATCCAGATTTCCATGGACGAGGCCATTGCCGCCGAGATCCGTGTGGACTACGTCGGAACGCCGCTCGGTGTCATCGAAGACGGTGGTTTCGTCGAATCCATCGCCATGACAGTCAACATCTTGGCTCTTCCCGCTGCGATTCCGGATTCAATCACGGTCGCCATCGAAGAGATGGCTACCGGCGACACGCTGAAGGTCTCCGACCTTCCCGTCATCGAAGGCGTTGAATACACCGACGAGCTTGACCGACCGCTCGTCACCGTCCTTCTCCCTCGCGTGGAGGAAGAGGTTGCGGTGCTCACCGAGGTCGACGAAGACGGCGAGCCAATCGAACCACTTGCCGAAGGCGAAGAAGGCGAAGAAGCTGTTGTGGAGGAAGAGGGGTAACCGTCTCCTCGACCTCTTCTTCTTCAGTTCCCGTGATCGTCGGGCTTCGCAACCCTGGCGAACGCTATCAGCACACGCGGCACAATCTCGGAGCCGACGTTGTTGCTGCTCTCGCCCGTCGTCACGGGGGGTCGTTCAGACGTGCCAGGCGCACGGTCCGCGCCGAGGTGAGCGAGGTCCGCATCGAAGGTGTCCGCACGGTGCTGGCAATGCCAACCACGTTCATGAATGAGTCGGGTCAAGCGGTTGCTCCGTTGCTCCGCTACTTCAGCTCAGAACCTGATGGCCTCCTAATTCTGCATGATGACATCGACTTGCCGTTTGCCCGCATGCGTCTGCAATATGACCGGGGCTCGGGCGGCAACAATGGCGCGCGCTCGGTTATTGGTTCGCTCGGATCACAGGAGTTCTGGCGGCTCAAGTGTGGAGTTGGCCGTCCGCCAGGCAGAATGGACCCCGCCGACTTTGTGTTGCGCCGCTTTGCGTCGAAGGAGCAGCCGGAGATCGATCTTCTCATCGAGCTAGCAGCCGATGTCGTGGAACGGTTCGTCGTTGACGGAGGTCAAGCAGCACAGCACCTGACAGGATCATCCAGCGGCGGTAGCTGAGCACCACTCAACCATAAGGGGATCAGGTGGCATACGTTGGGGCAATCGATCAAGGAACGACAAGCACTCGATTTGCGATCGTGGATCACGGCGGAGCATTCGTCGGCATGGCCCAGAAGGAACATGCCCAATTGATGCCCCAGCCGGGGTGGGTTGAACACGACGCCACGGAGATCTGGGAAAATACCGAAGAGGTCATTGCTGCGGCTCTCGCCGACGCCGGGATTGACCGTTCCGAACTCGCGGCAGTTGGTCTCTCCAACCAACGCGAGACAACGCTCGTGTGGGACGCCACCACCGGGGAGCCACTGGCACCAGCCATCGTGTGGCAGGACACCAGAACTGACGAACTCTGTCGCCAACTCGGCGGCGACGTCGGCGCCGATCGCTTCCGGTCCAAAACGGGTCTTCCTCTTGCCACCTACTTTGCCGGTCCCAAGCTGCGCTGGTTGCTAGACAACGTTCCCGGCCTCAGGGGCCGTGCCATCGCCGGCGAGGTTCGTTTTGGAACCATGGACTCGTGGATCATGTGGAAGTTGGCGGGCCAGCACGTCACCGACGTAACCAACGCCAGCAGAACGATGCTCATGGATCTCGAGACGCTGGACTGGGACCAAGAAATCGTCTCTATCTTCAACATCCCCAAGTCGGTGCTCCCCAAGATCGTGCCATCAATAGGGCTTATTGGACGAGGCACGGGAGTCTTAGACGGTGTTCCGGTTGCCGGCATCTTGGGCGATCAGCAAGCGGCCATGTTCGGGCAGGCGTGTTTCAACCCCGGCGACGCCAAGAACACATATGGGACAGGCTGTTTCATGCTCTTGAATACCGGGATGCAGATAGTCCCTTCGACCAAGGGTCTGCTGACCACCGTTGCGTACCAGGTGGCAAACGGCAAGGCCCGCTACGCCCTCGAGGGGTCAGTGGCAATAGCGGGTTCCGGCGTGCAGTGGCTGCGCGATCAGATGCGGATGATCGAAGCGGCCCCTGATGTTGAGCCATTGGCTGCGTCGGTCGAGGACAACGGAGACGTGTACTTCGTGCCGGCCTTCTCCGGTTTGTTTGCTCCTTACTGGCGTTCCGATGCACGGGGCATCATCGCCGGCCTAACTCGATTCAGCGAGGCCGGCCACGTAGCCCGATCCGTGCTCGAAGCGGTCGCATATCAAAGCCGCGACGTACTCGAGGCCATGGAAGCAGATTCCGGCGTTGAGATGAACGAGTTAAAAGTGGATGGCGGCATGGTCGTCAACGAGCTCCTGATGCAATTCCAGGCCGACATTCTCGATGTAGACGTGGTTCGTCCGATGATCATTGAGACCACGGTCCTCGGTGCCGCATACGCCGCCGGACTTGCGACAGGATTCTGGTCGGGTATCGACGAGCTCCGCACCCACTGGGCCGAAGATCGCAGATTCACCTCGGACATGGAGCCCAGCCGACGAGACGCACTGTATGGCTCTTGGAAGAAGGCAGTCGATAGGAGCCTCGACTGGGTGGAATAGGTGGCCCCGATCGAGTTCGAACTAGCCGCACGAACGGCACGGATGAACGTCAGCGCGATCCGCGAGATCCTCAAGGTCGTGGCCCGTCCACAGGCCATTTCGCTCGCTGGGGGGATTCCCCCACCGGAGAGTTTTCCGATGGAGTCGATGGGTGCGCTGGTTGCCAACGGGTTCGATGAGTACGGATCGGGTGCTCGTGACCAGCGGATCGCCGGGGGGTGCTGAACTGGCTGGGCAAGATTCTCATCGACCCGGGCGATGTGATGGCGGTGGAGGCACCGAGATGCCTCGATGTCGAAGCGGAGATGGGTCTCTCGGGGCCGCAGAGGAATTGATCGATCAGCGCGATTAATATCACGCCATGGCCCAACCGCTCAATGTTCCAAACCTGTTAGCGCTCGCCCGGATAGTGTTGACTCCCGTGGTCATGACGTTTGTCTTGCTGTCCGACCAAATCGATCATGCATTTGGGATAGCACTTGCTGTGTTTGTTCCCGCAGCGTTGACCGATTTTGCAGACGGCTATTTGGCACGCCGCTGGAAGCTGACGACGGTACTCGGAGCTTTTCTCGACTCGGTTGCGGACAAGGTTCTTGTTGTCGGGAGCTTGCTGGTCCTGATCGAGGTCGGCCGAGCCTGGTCGTGGGCTGCTTTCATCATTATTGGACGAGAAATTGCGGTGATGGGGCTGCGCGCAGTTGCTGCTCTGGATAAGGCTACAGTCCCGCCGAGTTTCTGGGGCAAGAGCAAAACAACGTTCCAGTTCGTTGCGATCGGGTTTGCGTTAATCCGGTCCGGGTCTGAGGTTGGACCGTTCTTTCTTGATGAATGGCTGATGCTAGTCGCCGTCATTGCGACTGTTCTGTCGGGTTGGGACTACTTCCGTCGCTACTCTGGTGCTTTCACTCTCAGCGAACAGATCGAGGTCCGCACCGGCGACGAATAGCCGCGCTCACAGAATCTGCCGAGACGGAAGGCCTGATCTTCCGCGGAACAGATTCTGCTTGGGGGGTACACGCCCGATCCCCTGTGAGCGACGACTTCTGCAGAGCAGAAGTCGAACCTGCCCTACGGGCCGCCGAAGTCGAATCTGCCCGAAGGGCAGGCGAAGTCAAACCTGCGGGGGTGGCAGGCCCGATCTTCTGCAAACCTGCCCTACGGGCAGGCGAAGTCGAATCTGCCCGAAGGGCAGACGGCTACCCTGCGGCGTCTGTGAGCGCTCCTCTTGAACCTCTTGTTTCTGTATGGCCCAAGTCGCTTGTCCCTGAAGAATCGGGTCGGCTTGTGGTGCCACCCGGCGTACGCGCTCTCAGCCTTGCCGGAATGGCGCGGCATCTAGACCGGCCGGTATTGGCAGTGGTGCCCGGCGAGCGTGCTGCTGAGGAACTTTTCGACGACGTTTGCCTATTCAGCGATCAGGCATGGCACCTCCCGGCATGGGGCACCCTTCCCTTTGAGCACGTATCTCCAAATGTGGTGACGATGGCTCATCGAGCCCAGGCGCTCTATGAGCTAGAGACCGGCGGTGCTGGCACCATCATTGTCGCCTCGGTGCGGGCCGCCACCCAGAGATTGAGCCCGTCAGCCATCGCGCCTGTAATCATTCAGTCTGGTGAAGACCACGGCTTTGACCGGCTGCTCGCCGAACTGACAGTTCACGGCTACCACCGTACCGACCGGGTGGAGAGCCGCGGCGAATTTGCGGTGCGGGGCGGCATAATCGACGTATTCCCGGCCCAGGGAACCGAGGCATTCCGCGTCGAGTTCTGGGGTGATGACGTCGACGAGATTCGCAGCTTCGGTATCGGATCCCAACGATCAGTTGATCTTGTCGATCGGGTCGAGGCTTTCCCAGCCCACGAGCTAAGACCAGATCCCGGCGTCCGAGCCAAGGCTGCGGTTCTTCTTGCCGAACAACCGTGGGCGGCTGAGACATGGGATCGAATCGCAGCGGGACTCTCCTTTCAAGGCCTGGAGTCATGGCTGCCGTGGCTCGCAGAAGAACAAAGCACCCTTGACACTACGACCCCCCGCTACACCATCGTCTTCGATCCGGTTCAGGCCAGAGCCCGCAGCGAGGAATTGCGCGGCGAGGAGTTCGATCTGGCTGCAACTCTGGCACCAACATGGGGGAGTGGCGCTCCCGAGCCGGAAGACCACCCCGCTCTATATCTCGAGTTCAGTGACGGGGTGTATGTGGAAGCGCCACCGGTAGCGGCCGGTCCCGGCGACGATATCGTTGAGCTGAGGGGTATCGACGCAGTTGCCGGCGATGCCGAGTCGATTGCGGGGGCGTTGCAGCATTGGCAGAGTCGTGGAGTCGAGATTGTTGTCGCGATGGATGGCGGCAGCGCTGCCGAGAGAATCTCTCGCCTGCTCGGCGAGGCCGGTCATGCCTTACCGGTTCGCACCCAACTCTCCACAGTGGAGTCTGCGGTGGTTGGAGATGGCATTCACCACGGTTTTGTTTCGCCGCGGCTCGGTCTCGGTGTGGTCGGAGAACGTGAGATAGCCGGCCGGCGTCGTGCCCATCGACGGAGCAGGCAGCCACGAGTCGAAGACCCGGGCGAGGCTTACCGCGACCTGAGTCCCGGTGACTTTGTTGTACACCACCACCACGGCATCGGACGGTTTGAAGGTCTGGTGCACCGTGAGATGGCTGGCGTCGAGCGTGACTACTTGCTGATCAAGTTCTACGGCGAGGATCGGATCTACGTCCCGACCGACCAACTGGCTGCGGTCGTCCGCTATACCGGAGGGGAGACTCCCCGGCTGTCTCGTATGGGAGGCGCTGACTGGGCAAAGACCAGGACCAAAGTTCGCAAAGCCGTCGCGGTAGTAGCAGAAACGGTGGTGGAGCTTCATCGACAGCGGGCCGCTGCTACCGGCTATGCGTTTGAGCCGGACACGCCGTGGCAGGCCGAGTTCGAGTCGGCGTTCCCGTTTGAGGAGACCCGCGATCAGGTAACGGCGATCGCCGACATCAAAGCTGACATGGAGGCCGGCGCCCCCATGGATCGGCTTATCTTCGGTGACGTCGGTTTCGGCAAGACCGAGGTGGCGCTGCGCGGTGCGTTTAAGGCGGTGCAGAGCGGCAAGCAGGTGGCGCTGCTGGTGCCAACGACACTGCTAGCACAGCAGCACTACTCAACAATGGGAGACAGGTTTGCGCCGTACCCAATCAAGGTGGCCTCTCTCAGCCGATTTCTAACGGCTGCACAACAGCGCGAGGTCATCCGAGAGCTTGCCGCCGGTTCGATCGATATTGTGGTTGGCACCCATCGGCTGTTGTCTGACGATGTTGACTTCAAGGATCTGGGGCTTCTCATCGTCGACGAGGAGCAACGCTTTGGTGTCGCTGCGAAGGACAAGCTAAAACGGCTGCGGTCCTCGATCGATGTCCTGACGTTGACCGCTACGCCGATTCCGCGCACGTTGGAGATGGCGCTTACCGGGATTCGGGAAGTCAGCCACATTCGGACGCCTCCTGAGGACCGGCACCCGATCCTCACCTATGTGGGGCCCCTGGATGAGAGAGCGATCTCCGCTGCGATCCGCCGTGAAATGTTGCGTGAAGGGCAGGTCTTCTACGTCCACAATCGGGTCCAATCGATCGATCACGCGGTGGCACGTCTCAGAGAATTGGTTCCCGATGCCAGATATGCAGTGGCTCACGGCCAAATGAGTGAAGGACGGCTCGAACAGGTCATGTTCGATTTCTGGAACGGTGACTACGACGTCCTTGTGGCAACCACGATCATCGAGTCTGGTCTCGACCTTCCCCAGGTCAACACCCTTCTTGTTGAGAGGTCCGATCGACTGGGTTTGGCGCAGCTCTATCAACTGCGGGGCAGGGTCGGGCGGTCCAACCAGCGCGCCTATGCGTATCTGTTCCATCCCAAGGAACAAACTCTATCTGAAGCCGCCTACCGACGGCTGGAAGCCATCGGCGAGTATTCCGACCTTGGCTCCGGTTTCGAGCTTGCAATGCGTGACCTCGAGATCAGAGGCGCCGGATCGATACTCGGCGAGACCCAAGCCGGCCACATCTCGGCGGTCGGATTCGATCTCTATGTTGAGCTGGTCTCCGACGCCGTGACCAAGCTGAAGGGGGAGACGTTGCCCGAGCGTCCGCCGGAGATTCGCATAGATATCCCGGTTGATGCCCATCTGCCAGACCACTACGTCGACAGTGCCAACGAGCGACTCGAGGCATACCGTCGCATGGCGGCGGCGCAAACTGAGCCACAGGTGATCGAGGTGAGCGCCGAGTGGCGTGACCGATTTGGTGAGCTACCGGCCGAGGCAGAAGCTCTTGTCGATGTTGCCCTGCTTCGCGTTGAAGCGCTGCGGGTCGGTCTGACCGAGATTGTCAAGGTCCGCAAAGAGGTGCGCCTCGGGCCAGTTGCGCTGAAAACATCGCAGGAGGTTCGGCTTGATCGGCTGGCGCCACGTTCGATTGTTCGAGGGTCGACGATCTTCATGTCTGTCCCCCGGAAAGAGTTAGTGCATTCGTTGATCGAATTCGTTCGTAAGATGTGGCCACCAGATCAGGAGAACCCCACCTAATGTTCGTCTTCCGACGCCTACTCGTAGTCCTCGCCGTGGCGCTTCTTGCCGCGTCTTGCTCGTCCGCGGACACGCTTGCGACCGTCAACAGCAACGAGATCACCAAGGACGACCTGTTCGCATTGCGTCCCAGTTATGAGTCGACAGGATCGTTGACTTCTGAGCAGGTCCGTCAGGATCTAACTCTGCTAATAATTATCGAGGCGATCAAGGACGCGGCCAACTTCGAGTTCGGCTATGTGATGACCGAAGCCGACATTGGTGAGCGCGTCAGCAATCCCCCGACAAGGTATGCCACAGTGATCGCGCCTCCAGACCAGTTTGCCGACGTGACCGAGGACGCCATTAGAGCAAGCGCCGCTCAAAGCTTGGTCAGGGATGCGGTCGTCCCAGAGTTGTCTCGCGTCGAGTCGGGCGGTTTCGAGATCTTGATCGATCAGCGGCCCGAGGACATTACCAGGGCATGCGTTCGGCACATCAGCACAGCGTCCGAGCAAGAGGCACAGGCGGTCCTGGCGCGGCTCGAGGCCGGTGAAGACTTTCAAACGCTTGTTGCTGAGGTGTCGCTTGACCAAGCGAGCCCCGGTGGTCTGCTGGCCACCGCTGATGGCGAGTGTCTGGTATGGCTGACTCGAGTAGGGATTGAATTCGCAACTCTTGCGGCAACCGCACCGCTCAACACGCCTGTAGGCCCTGTGGTGAGCGACCAACAGTGGAACGTAATCGTCGTTGAAGATCGCATGGCTCCGGCCTCGGTAGCGGAATTGGCTAATGACCCAATGGAGTGGCTGGACCCTGATTACATCAGCGCGCTCTACACGCCATGGTTGAACGACGTAGTACGCAACGCACAAATCGATGTTTCGCCAACCGTGGGCCGCTGGTCCGAAGCGGGTGTTGGCATCGCTCCTCCAGGTGAGTGACGCCCAACTGGGGATCGTTGGGCTGGGTCCTGCGGGTCTGGATCGGCTGTCGGCGCGTTCGCTCGCGCTTCTCGAGGCCCCAGACAGAACCGTGGTTGTGCGCACCGCTCATCATCCGGCCAGCCAGCAACTTGCCACCCGTCGTACCATCGTCACCTGCGACGATCTGTACGACGAAGGCGTGGGATTCGATGATGTCTATCAAGCGATTGTCGAGCGAGTGCTTGAAGCTGCGGTGGCAGGTCCCACGGTCTACGCCGTACCGGGCAGCGCGGTGGTCGGTGAGCGAGCTGTCGCTGAGATTCGACGCCGTGCGGACGCCGCCGGATTGAGCCTCGAACTGGTTCCGGGGGAGTCATTCCTTGATCTCGTGTATGCCGAGGCGCGGGTCGATCCGATAGCCAGGCCGGTCAAGATCGTCGACGGTCGCGACCTGCCCGATCCTTTGATTTTCGACGCCGCTCTCATCATCACCCAGGTGGATCGTCCCGAGCTTCTTGCGGACACAGCAGCAGAACTGGGCCGGGTGCTCGCCGAAGACACTCCGATTGTTGTGCTGGATCGACTGGGGGATCCCGATCAGGTGGTCGTTGAGCTGGAACTTAGCCGTCTCGTGACCTACCAACCTGGACCGCGCACGAGTCTGTTCCTCGACCCAGAACCGGCCGGTTGGTACGGCTTGGTTGTTGTCAATCGTTTGCTCCGACAAGAGTGCCCCTGGGACAGGAAACAGACGCATCACAGCCTCGTGAGCCACCTCATAGAGGAGACCTATGAGACAGTGGATGCGATTCGCGCCTTGCCGGCAGAGGCACCGGCAGGCGACCCCGACTACGGAGCCTATGCCGAGGTCGAAGAAGAGCTTGGCGATCTGTTGCTTCAGGTGGTTTTCCATGCCACGCTCGCCAGCGAAGTCGGGGCCTTTGACGTCGAAGAGGTTGCTGAGATCACGCGCCGCAAACTGATCAACCGACATCCCCATGTATTCGGGCACGTTGTAGCTGAGGACGCAGAGACGGTCATCACCAATTGGGAAGCGATCAAGAGCGACGAGAAGGCCCGCAAATCGCTGATGGATGACATTCCTGGAGCGATGCCTGCGATGGTGCGCGCCGACAAAGTGCAACGACGAGCCAAGTCGGTTGGCTTCGATTGGGATGATCCGGCGCCGGTGTTCGCCAAGATCCGCGAGGAACTCGAGGAGCTGGCAGCTGAGGCGGACGACCAAGTGAGGGCAACAGAGGAACTCGGCGATCTCATGTTCGCCGTGATCAACCTCGCCCGGCATCTGCGGGTCGACCCTGAACTTGCTCTGGCAGGGGCTAACGACCGTTTCGCATCTCGGATCCGTTTCATGGAGCACGAAGTCGTGGCCACCGGCAGAGGGCTTACCGAGATGTCCCCGGAAGAGCTCGACGGACTGTGGGAAAAGGCCAAAGTCGCTGAGCACAGCAGACCCTGATACTGCGGTCGTTTTTGGTCCGCAGCGATTGTTGCACTCCGAAGTCCTAGGTCTAATCTCGAAGTGATGATAAATTCGGGCACATAGAGAGGGCCCTTTCATGACCACTATCACACGGATATGGGCCCGCGAGGTCCTGGACTCCAGGGGAAACCCAACGGTTGAGGCCGAAGTAACGCTTGCTGGCGGTGGCTTTGGCCGTGCGTTGGTTCCCTCGGGAGCATCAACGGGGGCACTCGAGGCAAACGAGCTTCGAGACGGCGGCGACCGCTTTGGCGGTAAGGGCGTACTGCGGGCCGTCGACAACGTCAACAACATCATTGCGCCGGTGTTGATCGGTATGGACGCAACCCGGCAGGAAGCCCTCGATCAGCGCATGCTCGATCTCGATGGCACACCGAACAAAGAGAAGCTCGGCGCCAATGCCATCCTCAGTGTCTCGCTGGCTGCAGCCAGAGCATCGGCCGCAGGCCTCGGCATGCCTTTGTATCGCTACCTGGGCGGCACGGCTGCACGGGTTCTTCCCGTTCCTTGCCTGAACGTTCTCAACGGTGGTGCCCACGCCGCCAACTCGGTCGACATCCAGGAGTTCATGCTGGTACCTGGCGGTTTCCCCAGCTACAAGGAGGCACTCCGTGCCGGTGTCGAGACATATCAGGCTTTGAAGAAGGTTCTTGCTGGTCGTGGTCTCACCACCAATGTTGGTGATGAGGGTGGCTTCGCTCCCAATCTTCCTGCGGATCGGGCGGCTCTCGAACTTCTTTCCGAGGCAGTGGAGTCCGCTGGCTACAAGCTTGGCGAGGAGATCTCTTTTGCTCTCGACGTGGCCGCATCCGAGCTGTACCGCGCCGGCCGCTACGAGCTTGACGGTCGTCAGCTGACGTCAGGTGAGATGGTCGAATACCTTGGTGGGCTCGTCGAAGATTTCCCACTTGTGTCGATCGAGGATGGCCTGGCCGAGGATGACTGGGATGGTTGGAAGATCATGACCGACCAACTCGGAGACAAGATCCAGATTGTTGGTGACGATCTGCTCGTGACCAACGTCGATCTGGTGCAGCGGGCTATCGATCAAGGTGTCGCCAATGCTGTTCTCGTCAAGGTGAACCAGATAGGGTCGCTATCGGAGACTCTCCATGCCATACAACTTGGCGTCGAGAATTCTTACGGCATGATGATCTCGCACCGATCTGGAGAGACTGAGGACTCATTTATCAGTCACCTTGCCGTCGCTACGAACGCCGGTCAGATCAAAACCGGTGCGCCCGCTCGTGGAGAACGGACAGCAAAGTACAACCAGCTCCTTCGCATCGAGGAAGCACTAGGCGATGAGGCCCGCTACGCAGGCTGGAAGCCGTTCAAGAGATAGGTACTTGGGGTTAGATGACTGCAACGAACACACCGGCGGCTCCAACCGCCAGAGGCGGCAGACGGGGATCATTTGTCGCCGTCCTGCTTTTGGCCGGTCTGGCGATTGTGCTCGCCGGTGTGTTCCCATTCCGTCAGCTCATTGCTCAGGAACGATTGGTGGACAACACCAGGGAGAAACTTGACGCGCTTGTCGTGGAAAACGAGCTGCTCCAGGGTGAGATCGAAGCCGTGCAAACCCCGGCTGAATTGGAGCGGATCGCTCGTGAGCAATATGGGATGGCAGAGCCGGGGGAGACAACCTACATCGTTGAACTCGAAGGCGGTCCAGTTGGCGACGGCATTGTTGTCGTCGAACCAGAATTGGACTCCCGGTCGCCACTCGAGCGGTTCTGGGACTTCTTGACGGGTCGCGATCTCGTTCCCGATGGATGATCGACAGGTCGTAGCTGTACAGATCTGTCGCACGCCGAGGTCGGTCGTAGACGTCGTGGCCCGTTGCCCCCTCGCTCTGCCTACTGTGACGAGAGTGCCCCCGCATCTGGACGACGGGACGCCTTTCCCAACCACCTTCTGGTTGACGTGCCCCCTTGCTTCACGTCGGATCGGGCGGCTCGAGGCCGGTGGCGGTGTCAAGGAGGCAGAGGCCCGAATCGATAGCGACCCCCGATTTGCCGGTGAGCATCGTCAAGCGATGGACCGGTATGAGAGAGATCGCGATGCCCTGATCGCCGCCGATTCGCCGCTGCACCGTCCTTCCGGCGGCGTCGGCGGTACCCGCCTCGGGGTCAAATGTCTACATGCACACTATGCGGACCACGCGGCTGGCAATGCCAACCCGGTTGGCGCGGAAACGGCGGCACAGATTGAACCGCTCGATTGCGTTGTCCCGTGTGTAGCGCGGGATGGCGACAATGTTGTCAGAAATCCAAACTGGGTGGAGCCGACACCGTGAGGGTTGCTGCGGTCGACATCGGAACAAATTCCATCAGGTTGCTGCTCGGTGACGTGGTCACCGATGATCGAGGTTCGTGGCTGGTCGACGCAGAACGCCATGAGGCCATCACGAGATTGGGTGAGGGTCTGGACGCCTCGGGGAGACTAGGCGACGCACCGATGGGGAGAGCACTTGCCGGGCTCGGTTACTACGCGAGGCTGATCGACGACGCCAATGTTGAGGCGGCGGCCGCCGTGGCGACCGCCGCGACGCGAAGTGCCGAAAATGGCTCCGCCTTCACCGATCAAGTCAGCGGAGTGCTCGGATTTCGCCCTCGGATTGTCGATGGTGTCGAAGAGGCTCGGCTGACGTTCAACGGGGCGACCAACACCATGGATCATCAAGGAACCGTCTGCGTTATCGATGTGGGTGGGGGGAGCACTGAGTTTGTCATTGGACAGCGATACCCCGACTATGCGGTCAGTGTCGACCTGGGTTCGGTGCGTCTCACTGAGCGGATCGTAAGCCTTGGCCTGCGAAATCCGACCGCGGTTCGAGCCTATGTAGATAGTTTGTTCGACCATGTCGTACCGCCCTACGTATCGAGCTTGGTGCTGGGGTCAGGCGGTACTTTTACGTCGTTAGCGGCCGTGCATTACGGGAGCGGCGCCGACGAATCAGATACACGGCGACACCGCGTCCTGTCGTTTGACGAATTGCAGTCCACCGTCGATCGACTCCAGATGATGACTCCAGCATCTATTGCGGAACTGCCCGGAGTGGTACCCGCCAGAGCCGGGGTTCTGCAAGCGGGCGCCATCTGCGCAGAGCGAGCGGTCGCGCACCTTGGCGGCGCCACAGTCCGGGTCTCTGTCAGCGACATCCTCGACGGGATCGCACTGGACTTGGCTCAGTCCTAGCGGCCGACGCCGGCGGCAGTGTCAGTCGTCTTCCGTGGCTTCGGCCACGACTTTGTCGGTCAGGTGTGACGGCAACTCCTGATAGTGATCGTGCTGTGCAGTGAAGGTTCCCCAACCCTGGGTAATAGAACGTAGATCCATCGCATAGCTAATGATCTCTGAGGTTGGAACCAGAGCCGTGATCATCTGGCGTCCACCAGCAGATGCTTCGGTTCCCTGCACCTGTCCCCGGCGGGAGGACAGATCACCCATCACCTCGCCCTGATAGTTCGATGGGACCGATACGGCGATCTGCGACACAGGCTCGAGGACGATAGGGCCGGCGTCGGTCATAGCGGCCTTAATCCCGAGACGCCCTGCCATCTTGAAGCTCATCTCAGACGAATCCACCGAGTGGTACTTGCCGTCGTAAACGCGAACCCGGACGTCGACGACGGGAAAGCCGAGTACACCACCGTCAACCATGGACTCCCTGACTCCCTGCTCCACAGCGGAGATGAACTGACGGGGAATGGAGCCCCCCTTGATCTCGTCGACGAACTCGAAGCCTTCGCCACGACGAGTCGGCTCCACTTTGAGCATGGCGACACCAAACTGCCCGTGGCCACCGCTCTGCTTCTTGTACTTGCCTTCAGCTTGCGCACGCCGGCTAATCGTCTCACGGTACGGAACTCGCACCGGCTCGGACTCGACCTCGACACCGAATTTGCGGCTAAGGCGCTGCTGGGTGATAGCGAGGTGCGTTTCGCCCATGCCTCTCAGTAGCGTCTGGTGGGTCTCCGCGTTGCGGTCGATCACCAAAACGGGATCTTCCTGCTGAATGCGACGCAGTGCATTCGCCAGTTTGTCTGTATCTGCCTGGGTCTTGGCATGGATGGCGGTTGCCAGCACTGGTGTCGGCCTTCTCAACTTGGGGGCCGTGATTGGCTGACCCTTGACTGAGAGGGTGTCGCCCGTCGCAGTGTTGTTCAGTTTGGCAACCGCACCCAGGTCGCCCATCGGCAGCGAGTCGACGAGCTCTGACTCCTTACCAATCATCAAAGCGATTTTGGACAGCTTCTCGTCGTCGTTGCTGCGCTGATTGTGAAGGACCAACTCAGGGGTGACCTTGCCGGAAAGGACACGGAATAGCGAGATCTGCCCAACGTAGGGGTCGGCGATGGTCTTGAAGACCTGAAGCAGCGGATCGCCATCGGTCTTCAGGTTGATATCCACGTCTGATCCCGCCGCGGTGACTGTCAGAGTGTCGCGCCTTAGCGGCGACGGGCCGATCTCGACGATGAAGTCGGCGAGTCGGTCGACGGCGATTGGTCCGGTCGCTGATCCGCACACAACTGGGAACACTGACGCGTTGGCCACACCAATGGCCATGGTCTTTTCGAGTTCGCTAGCAGAAGGGACGTCGCCCTCGAGGTACTTCTCCAACAAGGCATCGTCTGCGACGACGATGCCTTCAACGAGGTTATCGTGAACCTCGCGTTCTCTCTCTTCGAGCTCGTCTGGGATTTCCGCTTCCTTGGCTGAGCCGCTGTCGTAGAAGTAGGCCTTGTTGGTAAAGAGATCAGCGATGCCGTGGAATGCGGCTGCTTCACCGATGGGCAGTTCGATCGGTGCGATGCCGGCCCCGAACCGCTCCTGCAGCGATTCGAGCGTGCGATCGAAGGATGCTTCTTCCTTGTCGAGCTTGTTGATGAAGATCATGCGGGGCAAGCCGAGTTCTTCGGCGGCGCGCCAGGCACGTTCTGTGCCGACCTCAACTCCATCGGTCGCGGAAACGACGAAGACGGCGAGGTCGGCGACATGAAGACCGGCGTAGACGTCGGCGACAAAGTCTGTGTGGCCCGGGGTATCGATGATGTTGATCTTGTGGCCGTGCCAGTCAAATGGGGCAAGTGCGAGGCTCAGCGAGTGGCCTCGCTCATGCTCTTCTGGATCGAAATCCGTTACTGTGTTTCCGTCTTCAACACGTCCCAATCTGGTGATGGTTCCGGCGCGGTATAGGAGTGCCTCGGCAAGTGTTGTCTTCCCTGCTCCGCTGTGTCCAACTAGCGCGACATTGCGGATCTTTTCAGATGGGTAGACCTTCACGAGGGCTCCTCTTTAGACGGTGAACGTGAGCCACGAGGATACTCGAACGAGCCAACTGTCGCCCAGCCCGGAGTCGCGATCCCTTCGGGCAGTTGGACGCGGGAAACAGGCGTTCTAGCCTGCCGTAGTTAGGCCCGGATGGCGAAACCGGTAGACGCGGCGGACTTAAAATCCGCTGCCCTTTGGGGCGTGCAGGTTCGAGTCCTGCTCCGGGCACCGATGGACTAAGAACGCGTTTGGCGTCCGTGAGCACGGTATAGGGCGCTCACGGACGCCAGAGTATCGATTACTTGGTCGGATTCCTGTTTGAGTTGATGCCAGGTGAACCGGTAGACGGTCCAACCTTCGGCGTGGGCTCGGTTTTGTTTGTTCCGATCTCGACGAAACGATTCTGGGTCCATGTGCCATCGCTCGCTGTCGAGTTCGATCAAGACTCTGTGGCTACGAAATGCGAAGTCGAACCTCCCTATGAACCTACCGTTGCTGTCATAGAGCTCGACTTGTGGTTCTGGCATTGGCAGCGCGGCACGGACGACGACTGATCGGAACAGGTCTTCGAGTGTGCTCTCAGTGATGCTCTGCCACATCAATCGCTCTTCGACAAGGGGGCGGATTATGCCAACTCCGGTACGTCCAGGCTTAGCGACGCGCTCGACGAAGAGCTCTACGTCGGCGAGGGTGAAGAGCCTGGTTCTCAGGCCAGCATCTAGGCACCGCGCCACGGTTCCCAGCGGGGCTGACGCCCCGAGATCAACGACTGTTCGTACCGCTGTGGTAACTGGGACACCGTCGATGATCGCTATGTCCGCCTCGACCAGGTCCTTTGACTCGCGGACGACGAAGTCAGCGGTACGAACCCGCAGATGCCGCCGACAGACGACCTCGGTCGCGGTTGGGCGCGACGAGGTCAGATCCCACGGATAGGCCGCAGTCCGATGTGATGCAGCCGACAGGGGCCCCGCCGACAGGACGGCAGCGACCACCGAGCGACGCCACGATGCCGGCGTGCCGGTGATGCCGAACACATGGGGGTGAAGACGCTCGTAGGTGCCATTCACCATCCGAGTATCGATTGTGCTTTCTTTAACCCCCGAGGTGACCGCCTGCGATCTCGTGAAGACTCCATGCTGGCTACGAGCGATTGCCAGAACTTGATCGTTAGCTGTGTCGATTCTGCAAACGTGCCACAAATCGGCCCCGAATCGAATACTCCTGCGCTCTGGCGTCCGTGAGCACGGTATAAGGCGCTCACGGACGCCAGACGCGGTTTAACCTCAATGGGTTGGCCAATGCGACCGATATCACCGTGAGATTCAGGAGGAATAATCTCGAAAACACCTCATCAAGGGGATACCGACGAGATCCACGCTGCGGCCATAGGGGCGGTGGGGTACAACGCGTCCGCCGAGGTTCCAAAGCGGCCCGTAGGTCGGTACATCGTCGGTCTGGCGATCATCGCTATCGCCGCCGTGGTCTCGACCATTCTCACCTCGACCGCACTCACCAGGCAGGAAAAGGACGCAGGGGTGCTCGAGGTCGTTACGCAGCAGATCCTGCTCAGCGAAGCGATTGAGAACGCCGGGTTCGAGGTCGAGGCCGCCGACACGCTGGACGAGCAACTCAAAGCGGTCGATCGTCTCAGTGTGGAGCTCATTCGTATTCGTAACAACCACAACGGTCTCCGCTACGGCAGCGTAGATCTCGATCTCCCAACGGATCACAGCCGAGCCTTCAACGACCGGATCGAAGCCGAAGTCGAGCCGCATTTCATTGCGATGGCCCGCCTTGCAGAGGAGCTCATCGAGAACGGATCGTCTGGCGCCAAGTTGCGTGTTGGCGCCGCCGGCGAGATGGCGCGGGCGTCTGAGGAGTTCCGCGAGGGGATGAATGGCGTTGCGACGCTTATCAAAGACGAGGCACAAGAGCGGGTCAACGGTCTTCGGATAACGCAGCTGATCCTTCTATCCGTGATGCTGCTGCTGATTGTCCTCGAGGCCGTGTTCCTGTTCCGTCCCGCGGTCCGCGGCGTACGCAAAGAGTGGGAGCAGCGAGCCGCCGAACATGAAACGGCCCGAGCCGAGGATCAACAGAAGCTCAGTTACTTGGCGCGCTACGACCCGCTCACCGGTCTTATCAATCGTTTCTTGTTCAGTGACCGGCTGCAGAGCGCCATCGCGCGGGCCCGCCGAGATGAGGGTCTGGTTGCTCTTATGTTTCTCGACCTTGACGACTTCAAAGCGGTCAATGATCACTACGGCCATGCCACTGGCGACGCCCTGCTCAAACAAGTAGCAAAGAGGATCGTCGCTTCCGTCAGGGAGACCGACAGCGTGGCTCGCATTGGCGGTGACGAGTTTACGGTGATTCTCGAAAGTGGAACCAGGCTCGAAGATGCCGGGCAGGTTGCCACCAAGATCCTCGATTCGGTTGCCGAGCCCTATCTCGTCGGCACCCGTGAACTGCGCGTCACGACATCGATCGGGATTGCCATGTATCCGCTAGACGGCGACACGTCACAGGCTCTGCTGCGCGACGCCGATATCGCCATGTACTCCGCCAAAGCCGCGGGATCGAACAACTATCAGTACTTCACTCCGAAGTTGCGGCAGAGTGCTTCCGAGCGGCTCCGGCTCATAGACGGCTTGCGTAAGGCAGTTGCTACAGGGGATGGCCTTCGGCTCGTATATCAGCCGTGGATTGATACCGACAACGGCGTCGTCGGCGGAGTCGAGGCTTTGCTGCGCTGGGAGCATCCAGAGCTCGGCATGGTTCCAACCGAGCGCTTTGTCACGCTCGCTGAACAGACAGATCTCATCGTTCCTCTGGGCTTGTGGGCCATGAATACCGCATGCAGGCAGCTAAAGACGTGGCACGACTCAGGGCTGGAAAAGTTCTCAGTCTCCATCAACGTCTCGCCGCGGCAGCTGCGACGCGGCAACCTTGCCGAGATCGTCGAGCAAACTCTGGAGCGCACCAAACTCGATGCTTCGTGGCTCAAGTTGGAGTTGACCGAGCGCACTCTGGTCGAAGACACGGAGACGGCGCGGCGCACGTTGGAGCGGTTGCGCGCTATCGGCGTTTCTATCGCGATCGACGACTTTGGCACCGGCTACTCCTCACTCAGTTACCTGAAGAGCTTCCCGATCGACACCATCAAGATCGATCGGGAGTTTGTGCGTGACGCTGTCACCGACGCGGATACCGCAACGGTTTCAGAGTCGATGGTGTCTCTTGCCAAGAGCCTTCGCCTCGAGGTGATTGCGGAAGGGGTCGAGACACGAGAACAGCTCGACATGGTTCGCGGATTTGGCTGCAGTCTGGTGCAGGGCTTTTACATCTCTCGCCCATTGGCCGTTGATCGCATGCCACGGGCCATCGAGAAGGGGTTCGGGTTTAGTGCTCCGGCCGCGGGAGGAGCGCCCAAGGCGCGGTCCGCCAAGTAGTTCAGTGGTCGATTAGCCTTGTCCGGTGATTTCCCCCCAACAAGTATCGATTGGCATCGGCATCGGCACCCAGCCGCCGCTTCGTCGTATCGCGCTGGCGGCCCGTTTCGCCCGTACGGCCCGTTTTGACGCGGTCTGGACCGTCGATCACTTCCAAGGTTGGTTCCCGCAAGAGCTATGGAACCGCGAGATGTCATGGATGGCATCTCCCGACACGACTCCGCATGCCTATTACGACTATCAAGCGCTGGTTGGGTACCTCAGCCGCAAGGTTGGTGCGATGCAGATCGGCATTGGCGTCACCGAGGTGCTTCGGAGACACCCGGTGTTGCTTGCTCAAACCGCGATGACCTGGTCGCACATGACCAAGGATGCCCCCATTCTCGGCATCGGGGCAGGGGAGCGTGAGAACACGGTTCCGTATGGCATCGGTTTTGAGAGACCGGTCGCACAGCTCGAAGATGCGCTACCGATTGTGCGCCGTTGCTTCGAGTCGCGGGGCCCGTTTGACTACAACGGAGAGTTCTACCAGCTCGACAAGGCGATGATGGACCTGGCCCCCGCCCCAGGGAAAACGCCACAGATCTGGATAGCTGCGCATGGCCCTCGGATGCTGCGCTTGACCGGTCGGTATGGTGACGGTTGGTATCCAACGGTGCCCGTGAAGCCCGAGGAATACGGCGCCTCGTTGGCGAAGATTCGTGATGCCGCAAAGACGGCAGGCAGGGACGGCAGGCTCATCGTTCCTGGAGCACAGATGGTGGCCGTCGTCGGTCGCACAGAACGCGAGGCCCGCAAGTATCTCGACACCCGCATCATGCGGTTCATGGCTCTCCTGGCTCCGGCCCACCTCTGGCAACGCAATGGGATCGAGCATCCGCTCGGAGCCAGTTTCCGCGGTCTTGTCGACTTCATCCCATCGGACTACCCAGCCGCAATGATCGACGACGTTCTTAACCACGTGCCTGTTGACGTTGTTGCCGACAATGTGTTGTGGGGAACCCCCGAGATGATCCGAGAGAAACTGGAGCAGTATGTCGATGCAGGTCTTCGTCATATCGTGCTTGGGCCGGCGTCTGCCGCGATCTCGCGTCGTAGCGCTCTGTACTCAATAAGGGCGGTCTTTAGTGTCCTGCGTCAGGTGCGTCGGTCCGCCAATGCGAGGCTCGGTGTCACGTGATCATCGTAAGAGATCTGGCAATTGAGGCTGGAGCGCGCCCGCTCATCAGTGAAGCGTCGTTCTCGATCCATGCCGGTGACAAGATCGGATTGGTCGGTCCCAACGGTGCGGGCAAGACGACTCTACTGCGGACCCTCGCCGGGGAATTGGAACAGGCAGACGGCGCCATTCGGAGAAGTGGCGTGGTCGGATACCTCTCGCAGGAGGCCGCGCTCAGAGAGCTCGTAGACGACAAGGTCAATGCCTTGGAGCGCGTCCTCACTGCTCGAGACATCGGCAATCTGGAACGACGCATGGAGAAGGTCAGAACCCAGATGGAGGTGGCCGATGGCGAAGAGCGGGATCGGCTGATTGCCCGATTCAGCCGTCTCGATGATGAATTCACGGCTCGTGGTGGTTACGTGGCGAAGGCGGAGGCGAAGAGGTTCGCCGCTTCTGTTGGCATTCAGGGCGATGACCTGTTTCAACTCGTGGCCACGATGTCCGGTGGGCAACGACGTAGGGTCGAATTGGCCCGTGTTCTCTTCGCCGAAACCGATGTTCTGATACTGGACGAGCCGACGAACCACCTTGATCTCGATGCCAAGGCATGGCTGATGGAGTTCCTCGACGAGTATTCAGGCGGTCTTCTCGTCGTGAGCCACGACCTGCCATTGCTTGACAAGTCCATCACTTCAGTACTGGCCCTCGATGATCACCATCTTGAACCGTATCGGGGCAACTACAGCTTCTACATCGAGGAACGTGACCGTCGCCGTGATCAGCGGCGTCGGGAACGTAAGCATCAGGACGAGAAGATCGCCAAGCTTGAGGAGGGCATCCGTCGCTTCAAGGGATCTACCGAGAAGATGGCGAAGCGGGCTCGCTCCTGGGAGACGCGCGTCGACAAACTGAAGGTGCAACGGGTGGAAGTCGGTGGCAGGGCGAAGAAGATTGCTGTTCGCTTTCCGCAACCGGAACCATCCGGGCGAACTCCCCTGAAAGCGGCGGGTCTAGCCAAAGCCTTCGATCACAATGTGGTCTTCGTCGATGTCGATGTAGACATCGATCGTGGCGAGAGAATGATCATCATGGGCTTGAACGGGGCTGGCAAGACCACGTTGCTCCGCATCCTGGCCGGTGTCGAGACGGTCGATATGGGCGAGGTCGAGATCGGGCACAAAGCGACCCTTGGCTATTACGCACAGGAGCACGAGCAGATCAAGCATGGTGTGACCGTGCTCGATCACATGAGAGAAGTCTCCCAGATCCCAGACAAGGATCTGCGAACGATCCTGGGGCATTTTCTGCTCGCTGACAAGATCGATCAGGATGCAGGTACGTTGTCCGGTGGCGAGAAGACCAAACTAGCGCTTGCCCAACTTGTGGTGCAGCGGAACAACGTCCTTCTGCTGGATGAACCGACGAATAACCTGGATCCGCAGGCCAAAGAAGCTCTCCTCGGTGCGCTGCGCCAGTTCACGGGCACGCTCCTGCTCGTCAGCCACGACACAGACTTCGTTGAGTCGCTGGAGCCGGACCGGATGATTCTCATGCCCGATGGCGAGACTGGTTTCTTTGACGAGTCGATGCTCGACCTCATTGCGCTCGCGTAGCCCGGATCCGCGAATTGGGGCAAAACAGGAACCGGTTGCGACACACCACTAGCTCTCGGCCAGGCCGAGACCACCCTCTGTCGTTTCGACGACGAGTCCCTCATCGTCGGACCACGATGCATTGAGGATCGATTGATGGGATCCGTCGGACAGCAATACGGTGACAGTGCCGGCGGAGGTGTCACTACCGGCTGGGGGAAGTAACGCAAAACCGGGATTCGGGATCGCCCAGATGATTTTGACAGTGCCCTCAGCGCCCGAGACGCTCACCCGGCCGCCGATAAGGTCTACGACCTCGGCGCGCGGATCTGGGATGACTTTCTCTTCTTCGGGGGGAAGAAGGCTTTCATCGACCGCAACGGCAGGGTCGAGAGGGTCATCGGACGGCGGCTCGACTTCGGTGGTAGGAGAGACTCCGTCCTCGCCGCCGTTCAGGCTTGAGTTCAAATCCGGCGCCGCCAGGACCGTGGTCGTCGGGCTCACCGAGTTGTCGAGCTGCCGGAGGCAAGGCGCTCGTTCAGTTAACCCGCATTCCTCGGTCAGAGCAGCAACTTCTGACGCCGATAGAGGGCGGAGGGGCCGGTCGGTGACCTGCCCTCCTGCCACTACCACAGCGCCCGTCGAGACCAAACTGGCCAAGACGGCAGCTACAGCCCATCCGGCGACGAGAAGGAGTCTCTGCCGCATTGAACCCATTTTGGTCACTTCCTCCTTTGGTACCTGCCAAGAATAGATTAAGGAGTTGCTAAGGCGGTCTTGAGATTTGTCACGATCGATCTACAGTTGCCCCATGGCATCTGTAGTGATTATCGAAGATGAACAACGAATTCGTGAACTTGTGGCAAGAGTTCTCGCAGATCGCGGCCACGACGTCGAGTCGACAGCTACCGCGATGGAGGGACTCCAGGCAGTCGTCCGCGTATCACCGGAGCTTGTGATTCTCGATATGGGCCTGCCCGATCTCGACGGGACCGAACTCCTCAAGATGATCAGAGCGGTCAGCGCGGTACCAATCATTGTGGCTACCGCCCGCAGTGAGGACCGCGACGTCATCCGCACGCTCGATGCCGGTGCCGATGACTATCTGATCAAACCGTTCTCGGTGGATCAGTTGGAGGCCAGAGTGCGAGCCGTTCTCCGCAGATCGGGAACGGAGGGCAGGGACGGCCCGCTCATGGTGGGAGATCTTGCGATCGACGTTGCGGCACGCGAAGCCCGCCTCGAGGGAACACCGATAGATCTCAGCCCCAAAGAGTTTGATGTTTTGCGGTTCCTGGCAGAACGAACCGGGGAGGTTGTCTCAAAACGAGAGCTGTTGGCAGAGGTGTGGCGGCAACCGTATGGCGGCAGTGAGAAGACTGTCGATGTGCACATATCCTGGCTACGCAAGAAGCTGGGTGAGTCGGCGGCGGAGAGCCGGTACTTGCAAACCGTCTTCGGTGTGGGCGTCAAGCTGGTGAATCCAGAAGAATGAGACAGCGCGTCGCCGTCCTCTCTCTGGCCATCAGCACGCTGGTGGTAATTGCCTTCATGATCCCGCTTGCACTCTTGCTGAGAAACCAGGCGCAGAATCGTGCATTGTCCCGATCCGAGACCCTGGCGCAAGCAATGGCAACGGCTCTCGTCGTCAATACCGATCCGTCTGACGGCGGCGAGGTATCTCTGCTGGCCGCGCAGACAGTCATCGAAGTTTTCGGGTCAGGCGCTGATGCCGTGACCATTCTGTTTGCGGATGGCGAGATTGCCGGGGCGCCGGTCTTTAACAGGGACAACATCGATGTTGCCTTCTCGGAAGCACGGGCGTTTACAGCCTTCACCGAAGGCGGTGCTGAGGTTCTTGTCCCGCTGCGGTCTGCAGATGTGCCCGATCAGTCTGTTGATGTAGTGGTGCGGGCGTTTGTGCCAGAAGCTGACCTGACCGAAGGGGTGTGGATTGCATGGGGGATGATTGCGGGTCTCGGCGTCTTTCTGGTGATCGTTGCCGTTGTGGCTGCCGATCGGCTGGGGCGATCGGTGGTTCGACCTGTGGCCGAATTGTCGGAGGCAGCCTTGGCTCTCGGCGCGGGGGACCTCGATCGAAGAGTTGTCCCATCGGGGCCTGACGAGATTGCCGATGTCGGCGTGGCGTTCAACTTCCTTGCAGAGCGGCTCCGACTGTTGCTTGCAAAGGAGCGCGAATCGATAGCCGACCTCTCCCATAGATTGCGTACCCCGCTGACTGCGCTTCGGCTTCAGGCGGAGACTCTCACGGACAAGGAAGCCGCAAAGCTGCTTGTAGAAGACATTGACCGGATGGAGACAGCGGTGGATCGAATGATCGAAGAGGCGCGGCGTCCTTCGGTCGAACGCGGTCCGGAGCAAGCGGATCTCGGTGCCGTCGTGCGGCACCGAGCCACCTTCTGGAAGGTGCTTGCCGACGAGCAGGAACGTCCTGTAGACGTCCATACGTCGGGTGGTCGTCTTCCGGTGGCGATCAGCAGCCAAGACCTAGGGGCGCTTGTCGATACGCTCCTCGGGAATGTGTTCTCACATACGGCCCCTGGGATCGGTTATCGCATCGAGGCGCGCCCGGGAGATGGAGACAATCAGGTGATCCTTGTCGTCGAGGACAGCGGCACTGGCTTTGAACATGACGGTGCTGTAGAGCGAGGCGAAAGCGGTGGAGGCTCGACGGGTCTCGGCTTGGACATTGTGCTCCGCGCTGCCCAGAGAACCGGCGGTGGGCTCAAGCTCGGTGAATCTGCTTTGGGCGGGGCCCGTATCGAAGTGACGTTCGGCTCCGGGGCATAACTCGACCAGCATGAAAAAAGGACCTGCCGGGCTAATGGCAGGTCCTTTTTACCTTCGCAAGATCGATGGGCAGATGAGGGGCGTCCACCCTTGCGATTCTCTTTTGCTTTGCTGCGTGGCGTAGCAAGAGCCACTGTGGCAGCCCTCGGCTTAGGGTGGAGTCGGGGTGGTGCTAATAAACCCTAAAGATTGATAGGGGACCTGGATTAGCCGCCGATGTCCGCAAACCAGCTGAGGTTGCTGGTCGCCGGGTATACGCCAGATGAAATCGAAGGGGCATCGTCGAAGACCTCCACCGACCCCGCTTCCCAGACTCCAGCCTCGATCGCCAGACTCAATCGGGAGTGGTCAGCTTCGCCCCACGCTACGTATGTAACCAGGTGCGTTGAGTCTTCGAACGCCGCGGCATCGTACAACGCAACTTCCCCGGAATCTGGGGACAGAACTCCAATGGCAGGTCCGAGATCGATGATTGCCGTCATCCCCGCCAGCTCCGGGGGTGGTGATGTCGCGAGCCCAACAAGAATCTGCTCACCGGGACCGAGGGCAATGTCGGGGAGCGCCATATAGGACGCTGACTGGCAAAGCCAGTGGCCATTGAGGCTGCCCGTATCGTTGCCCCAATTGGTGATCACAACAAACGAGCTATCGCCGAAGACGATCTGGGTGAGCCCGAAGGCCGCAGCGGCGTTCGGGGGCAGAGTGGTCGTAGTGGTCGTTGTGCTGGTCGTTGTCGCGGAGGGTGTCGTTGTTGTACTCGTCGAGGTATCCACCGGAACGGCATCGCCCAGTGTCGTCAGGGTGGGGGCCGGGGGTTCGGTGCTCGTCGTCTGGCTATCGGCTGCACATGACGCGAGTATTAGAAGGGCGATCAGAGCTGCTCGTCTCATGGCCGCAGCGTACACCGCCGTTGTGGTTGTGCCCCTGTGGAACAATCATTCCAGATCGCCCGAAAACGAACTTACAAACTCTGCGCCTTCAAGGAGCAATAATGACCGTCGATCCGTCCCTGCCTGCCGGTTACCCGAGTGACTGGGAACTAAACGTTGCCCTCCGCGACGGGACTACCGTCCGCATCCGTCCGATCTTGCCAGATGACGCCGACGGACTCCAAGACATGATTTCTCGCATGTCGCGGCAATCTGTGTACCACCGATTCTTTCAAGCGAAGGATCGTCTTGAGCCTGCGGAACTCGATACATTCACCCATCTCGACTATGTCGACCGCATGGCTCTCGTCGCAGTCCGCGCCGACAAGATCATTGGGGTGGGCCGATACTGGCGAGATGCCGACAATTCGGAGATCGCCGACGTCGCATTTGCGGTGGTCGATGCTGAGCAGGGCAAGGGAATTGCCACCCGTCTCGTCCGATATCTCACCGCCTATGCCGATCAGGTCGGGATTCGTGCGTTTCGTGCGTCTGTGCTCGCCGACAACCACGTCATGATCAGGGTGTTCCGCAACGCGGGTTACCCGATGCGGCGCGAGTCGAATGATGGTCTTTACCAGGTGGAGTTTCCGACAACGGAGACCGCAGTCCTGGGAACCTCCGACGAGATCGATGAGCAACGTGCCATCGCCGCGTCTCTGATGCCAGTGTTCTATCCGAGTGCCGTTGCAGTCATCGGCGCCAGCCGTGACGCTCACTCCATTGGCGGTCGGCTGTTCACCAATCTCATAAACGGCGACTTCACAGGACCTGTATTTCCCGTGAACCCGAAGGCCGACGTGGTCCGCTCCGTCAAGGCCTACAAATCGATCCTGGATGTTCCGGGCCGTGTGGACCTCGCGTTCATCGTTGTCCCATCCCGATTCGTCAACGCGGTTGTTCAAGAGTGCGTCGCCAAGGGGGTCCGCGGCCTCGTTGTGATCAGCGCCGGGTTCTCCGAAACCGGCGCGGCCGGCGGGCAACTCGAAGACGAGCTGATGCAGACCGTCCGTGATGCGGGCATGCGCATGGTCGGGCCCAATTGCATGGGTCTCATAAACATGGACTCTGCTATCAGCATGAACGGCCAATTCGGCCCCTTGTCGCCGCCGGCGGGTAACGTGGCCATGTCGAGCCAGAGTGGAGCCCTTGGCATAGCGATCTTGGACTACGCCACACAGCTCAACATTGGCATTTCCACATTCATCTCGATTGGCAATCAGGCTGACATTTCCGGTGACGATCTTCTTCTGTACTGGGAGTCCGATCCAGGAACCGACGTGATCTTGCTCTATATGGAGTCGTTCGGTAATCCTCGCCGGTTTGCCCGAGCCGCCAGGCGAATCACCAAGAAAAAGCCAATCGTTGCGGTCAAATCAGGCCGCACTGCAGCCGGGGCCCGTGCCGCATCGAGCCATACCGGTTCGCTGGCGAGCGTCGACTCTGCCGTTGACACGTTGTTCAAGCAGGCAGGCGTGATCCGAACCGACACGCTCACCCAACTCTTCGACGTGACGTCGCTTGTTGCCAATCAGCCGCTGCCGCAGGGGAGTCGAGTCGGGATCCTCAGCAACGCAGGCGGTCCCGGCATCCTTGCCGTGGATGCTCTCGAGGCGAACGGGCTCGAGGTGGTCGAATTCAGCGACGAGCTGAAAGGCAAGCTGCAGGAGTTTCTCGCCGCCGACGCCTCCGTTACAAACCCGGTCGACATGATCGCATCCGCAGGCCCTGCCGAGTACGCCGCGTGTATCGATACCTTGCTCACCTCCGACGAGATAGATGCTCTGATGACGATCTATATACCTGCGGCTCCTGAGGGAGCGGAGGAGATGGCTATGACCATCCGGGATGCTGCATTTGAGCATCACGGAGAGAAGACGTTCCTGACGGTCTACATGAGCTCTGGGGGAGCCCCGCGTCTGTTTAGCAGCGGCGACAAGCGGATCCCGACCTTCCCCTTTCCTGAGCAGGCGGCGTTTGCTCTGTCTCGGGCGGTTGAGTACCAGAAATGGCGGCAGAAAGACGAGGGAGCGATTGTGGAGCTCGACGGTGTCGACGCGGCAGTTGCCCGTGCCGCCGTCGAGGCGGCACTCGATCGGGATAGCACCGGGTGGTTGGATCCTGACGAGGTCGCGACGGTGCTGGGTGCCTACGGTCTTGCCATGCCCCAGTCGGCAGTCGCCGAATCGGCCGACGATGCCGTGGCCAAGGCCGCTGCTATGTCGGGTCCCGTCGTTCTGAAAGTCATCTCTGAAGCGGCGTTGCACAAGTCGGACGTTGGTGGAGTTGTCCTCAATGTCGAGGGCGAAGCGGCTGTGCGAGATGCGTATGATGCGGTGACCTCGGCCGTGGCCGATCCAGAAGGTGCACTCATCCAGCAGTACGTCGAAGGCGGCCACGAGGTTCTGATCGGGATGACTGAAGACCCCAACTTCGGGCCGCTGATTGTGTTCGGATTGGGTGGCGTATTTGTCGAGCTGATCGGTGACGTTGCATTCCGTATCCATCCGCTCACGGATATCGACGCGGCAGAGATGATTTCTGAGGTCAAGTCATCGCAGCTTCTCGCGGGGTATCGCGGCGGTGCAGCAGGCGATGTGCCTGCCGTTGAAGATGCGCTGTTGCGGGTGTCGGCGCTTGTAGCGGATTTGCCGGAGATCGTCGAGATGGATCTGAATCCTGTCAAGGTTGCCGAGCCGGGACGTGGATTGAGCGTAGTTGATGCGCGGATCAAGGTCCGCCCCGTTGTTGGCACCTGGCTTCCGTCGCGACGCGACGTGCTTTCCGAGGTCTAGGCGGCCTAGGAGAATCAACTCGAAATATGCCCGTGTTGGGCTGCCTTGTCGACAACGGGCTGCCACAATGGGTCATACACACAATTGGAGGAGCGCAGCGTATGCGTGTAGTTGATCTGATGACCGCAGATGTCATCACTGCGTCGCCGGAGACACCTATCAAGGCTGCAGCTCGTCTCATGGTCCGCAATAAGGTAAGTGGCCTGCCTGTCTGTGATGAGGATTCGCGTGTCGTCGGCATCATCACCGAAGCTGACTTTCTCCGACTCGAGGTGGCTCGTGAAGAGGCGGAAGACCCACAACCGGTGGAACGGGTCGAACAGGTGATGCACCGATCGGTCTTGACGATCGCACCAGATGCAACTGTTGCGGAGGCTGCTCGCACCATGGTCATCAACGATGTCAACCGACTTCCGGTGACTGATGCCGACGGGAAGAGTCTGGGGATCATCTCTCGCCTTGACGTAGTGGCGGCATTCACTCGCCCCGACGAGATCATCGAGGATGAGATCAGGGAGGACCTGCTGCGACGGGTGTTGTTCGTGGATCCTGACGATATATCGGTCGATGTCTCCAACGGCGTTGTCACATTCAGCGGTGAGATCGGTACCCGTAACGAGGCGCGATTGTTGGCCGAGCTTGGTCGACGTCTCGATGGAGTAGTCAAGGTTGACACCAACTTGACCTGGCGGCTCGACGACGGCGAGTAGTAGCTCCACCGTGCGCCAGTCTGATGCAATCAACTCACTTGTTGCCAGGGATGGGGTCGAGATCGCCTATTCCATGTGGGGTGGCGGCGATGCCTCGCCGCTTGTCGTCTTGGTCCACGCGACCGGCTTCTGCAAAGAGCTATGCGAACCAGTCGTCGAGGACCTTCGCGGTACTGGCACCGATTTCAGGGCGATTGCGATCGACCTACGCGCACATGGCGACTCCGGCATTCCCGAGCCACCCTTCGATTGGTGGGACGTCGGCCGTGACATCGTTGAGCTAACTACAGACGCCGATCCGGTCATCGGCGTCGGTCATTCTGCTGGCGCCACGGCTCTTATGCTTGCGGAATTGGACAGCCCCGGCACATTTGCCGGCCTAGTACTCATCGAGCCGATTGTGTTCGCTCCGCCGTATGGGCGGTTCCCCGACAACCCGATGGCTACCTCGGCGCGGCGGCGCCGTGACCGTTTCGCCAGCAGAGAAGCTGCGTTCGAGAATTGGATCTCCAAGCCAGCGTTCGCCGGGTGGGAGCATCGGGCAATGAGCGCCTACGTCAAAGGCGGACTCCGCGATGACGGTGTGGAAGTGGTACTCAAGTGTGCACGCGATTCTGAGGCCGAGTTCTTCACCGCGGCTACCGATCATCGTGCCTGGGACCGACTAGGGGAGATCGACGTTCCTGCGTTGGTTCTCGCCGGCGAATACTCGACCACGCACCAAGAACCGTTCCTCAGCGAACTCGTGGGGAGGATGCCGCAGGCCATCTCCGAGGTCGTACCGGGTACGTCACACTTCCTATGGATGGAACGCCCGCAACTCGTGGCGGAACGGGTCAGCGAGCTCATTGGTCGGCTTCGTTGAGCGTGGCGCTACCATCGTGCCTCGTGCTTTTTACTGATACTCAATTGTCGGAGCTGATGGAACAGCTCGGTGCGGATTCTTCGCAGTTGCGGACCGCATCTGTTGCTGTCGAATGCGAGCCGTCGGCACTGGTACGGGCAGGTTCCCCGCTGTTTGGGAGGAGTTCTTACTTCAGTACCCCGGCCGGTGATGAAGTGTCCAGCCTTGGCGTTGCCCTCAGTTTTGGGGCAGCGGGTATCGACCGGTTCGCCAGCCTCGAAACACAGCTCGCTCAACTGCCGCCGCTGGCACCGGGCTCGCGGATCACCCTGGGGTTCTCGTTTAACCCGCAAGGTCCCGCAGGACCGGAGTGGGATGGGTTCGGAGCGGCGGATGCTGTCCTTCCAAGTGTGACTGTGGTCAAAGAGGGCGCAGAAACGAGGCTGGTAGTCGCCCTTCCTCCTGGTGCCAAAGCGGCACCGTTGATCGACGTGCTCTCCAATCTGGTGGCTCTGGAAGACCCGCCGCCACCAGACCCGGGGGTGCATACTGTTGAGTCAGTCCCGTCGACCGTGGAGTGGCAATCGGAAGTCGCGGAAGCCGTTGGCGCAATCGCGGAAAGTTCTTTTGAGAAAGTCGTGTTGGCCCGCTCTGTGCAGGTTCTCTCGGAAAGGCCGACCGATCCATTCGGACTGGTGCACCACCTCGGCATCGCGAATCCGTCGTGTTACATCTATGCCGCCGTTGTCGACGAGTCAGCGTTTGTTGGGGCCAGCCCAGAGTTGCTGCTGGCGCAGCGGGACAGAGAGATCTGGGTCAATCCTCTCGCAGGCTCGGCGCGACGAGGCAAAGGCGACGACGATGTCGCAGTCGGCGAGGCGCTCCTGGCCAGTGCCAAGGACAGAGGCGAGCACTCGATTGTCGTCGATGATCTGGTAGCCCGGTTGACCCACCTCACCGATCGCCTTGAATACCCCGTCGGCCCGACGTTGCGCCGGATGGCGACCGTTCAGCACCTATCGACAGATATCGAGGGAACCCTGCGGGAGGGGGTCTCGACGTTTGATGTCCTTGCGTCGATTCATCCGACACCTGCTGTTGGTGGAACGCCACGAGCCGAAGCGCTGGCCTTCATCGACAAGGTCGAAGGTATAGATCGCGGTTGGTACTCCGGCGGCATCGGCTGGGTGAATCCGGCCGGTGGGGCGCAGGTTGCGCTGGCTTTGCGGTGTGCCCTCGTGAGCGGCGTGACCTCGCGGCTGTACGCCGGGAACGGGATCGTCTCGCAGTCCGACCCAGCCGCCGAGCTTCTCGAGACCCGTTTGAAATTCCAGCCGCTGCTAACTCTTCTTGCTGCGACTTAGCCGACGATGGCCCTCTTGACAGCTGCCGACACTGTGCGATGGAGTTCTAGGTTCTGGTCGCGGTCTGTCCGCAGCTGAATGAGTCTCGCCTTGTCGCCAGGTGTTGCCAGCAACTGAGCCAGTTCGGCTTGATCATTGATGTTGTGTGTATCGAGCCCAAAGGCGGTGGCGATAGGGACGAAGTCGGTCCCGTGTGGAGTTGCCAGGAAGCTCTCGAATGCCGCGGTGGGCAGGACGCTTGGGTCATGTTGTGGGAGGAAGTGGAAGATCCCGCCGCCGTCGTTGTTGACGACCACGATCGTTACAGGCAGGTCGAGCTGCGCCGCCGTCCCCAGTGAGTTGATGTCGTGAAATAGCGAAACATCGCCGATGATGGCGATGGACGGGGCGCCGCTGGCCGCGGCACCAATTGCGGCTGAAACGATGCCGTCAATTCCGTTGCTTCCTCGATTGCCAAGGATCCGAATCTGCGAGGGAGACTTGCCGCCGAACGCATCGACGTCACGTATTGGCATCGATGAGCCGACAGTCACGATTGCACCTGGGGGTGCACTCGCCAGCACCGTCTGTGCGATGGATGGCTCGTTCGGGAACGGTGCCGGTTGCAAGGCAGCGACGATTGTTTGCCCCGCCAGGTCGTCGAGCGCCGCCCACTCCTTTGCCCAGTCCAGTGGGGCTGGTTCGCTAACGCCATCGGTCAAGGCAACTGCAGCGGCGGTAGGCGGCAACGCGAGGGTGGTTGTTGCGCTGTGGGTAGCGTCTCGTGTCTCGAGATCGACAAGGATCTGATCGATCTCGGCGTGATCTTCCAGCCACTTCCATGTCGGTTTCGATGTGGGAACCGGCCCGAAGCGAAGAGCAATCTCTGGTTGCAGCCGGTCGAGTGCTCCTGCGGCGGCGAGCGAGTCGCCATACGCCAGCACCCTGTCGAGATGGTGGTCTCCGTGGCGAAGACCGGAGAGCGGGTCGGCGAAGATGGGCCACATCAATGCCGCGGCCAGTTCGCTGCATGCCTGTGCAAAGTCACGGTCGTTGGTCCGACCGGCAACGATTATCCCCCTGCGACCGTTGAGTTGTTTTGCAATCGTTGTCAGCTGGAGCGGTTCGGAATTCTGTGCAAATATTGGCTGCATATGCCCGGACTGCTGGATGTTGCCGGCGGTGAGCAGAGGTTCTCGAAACGGCAGGTTGAGGTGGACCGGGCCAGGAGTACCGCTGGTCGCCGCGGTCCAGGCCTTGCTGGCTAGATCGGCAGCGCTCTGCGCTGTCGTTGCTGCGTCCGGGGTCGGGGCGTCGATGAACAGTCGTGGCGAAGATCCGTATAGGGAGAGTTGGTCGATCGTCTGGGGGGCTCCAACGTTGCGGAGTTCCTCGGGTCGGTCTGCGGTCATCACGAGCAATGGCACTTCGCTTTGGCTGGCTTCGACAACGGCGGGGTGATATTCGGCTGCTGCTGTACCGGAGGTGCAGGCGAGCGCAACCGGTTTGCCGGTGGACCGCGCTAGTCCGATTGCAAAGAAGCCGGCAGACCGCTCGTCGAGCAACGGCCACTTTCTGATCCGGGGCTCAGCTGCGAAACCAGCGATGAGCGGGGTGTTACGTGAACCCGGAGAAATACACACATGCTCGACACCTAGGTCGGCAAGATTGGAGGCTAGTGCTGAAGCGAATGAGCGGTTGGGTTCTGACATCGAAGACAGAGGTTACCGGTATCGTGCGGAAGGAACGCAGTCTGGCGTCCACCACCACGGTATAAGGCGCTCACGGACGCCAGACGCGCATTAGGCCTTGAGCAGCCGCTCCAAGCGGCGAGCAGTGATCGTGAGGCCGACAACGGTCATCACCACCAGGAATGCGATGTGGATGAAGATCGAGCCATCTACAGCGCCAAGAGTTAGCGCTCTAATAATCTCCACACCGTGATAGAGCGGTGAGATCTGTGCGATCGCTTGCAGCACCGGCGGATAGACATCGAGCGGGTAGAACGTTGCCGAGAACAGGAACAACGGCATTGTTACCAGAGTGATCAGATCAAAGTCTTGCCAGCTCTTCAGGAACGTTGTTGTTGCAAAACCGGCAGCACCAAACGCCACACCAATCAGTAGAGCCGCCGGCAGCGCCAAGATTGCCCACCACGACTGAAGCAGACCCATGACAAGTGCGACCAGCAAGAAGGCGGCGGCATAGAGACCACCCCGGATCTGAGACCACGTGATCTCGCCGATGGCGATGTCCCAAACGCTGAGCGGCGCGGCCAACATCCCGTCGTACGTTTTGGCCCACTTCAGCTTGTAGAAGATGTTCATTGTTGATTCGAACACGGCACCGTTCATTGCAGACGCAGCGAGTAGTGCAGGCGCGACGAACGCCGTGTATTCGACCAACTCTCCATTGGGTCCAGTTACGTTGCCGACAAGCTTGCTGATGCCAACGCCTATCGAAAACAGGTAAAAGACCGGCTCGAAGAATCCAGAGAACACGATCAACCACAGCCGACGGTAGACCAGCACATTGCGCTCGAGAACGTATCGAGCGCGAATTCGACCAACGGAGGGAGGCAAGATCCGCCTGGTGAGGGTGGTCCTTGTCATACGATCAGCCTCTTGTGAAAGAGGCGATCGGCGATTACGGCCCCGACCAACAAGAACGCCACCATCACCGCAATATGGATGGCCGGATGTAGTACCGAATCGATGCCCAAGGCAGCAGCCCTCGTGACCTCGACGCCGTGCCAGAGCGGGGTGACATAGGCAACGGGCTCCATCCAATCCGGCAGTTGATCGATCGGAAAGAATGTTCCCGAGAACAAGAAAAGGGGAGTGATCACGAAACGAAATACCGCAGAAAGGCCGGTCTCTTTCTCCAGCTGTGCTGCATAGGCCGTCACAGGCCCCGCAAAGGCCAGCCCTGCGAGAACGGCAGGGGGAATTACGAGCAATGCCGAGGAAATGCTGATCGTGCCGAACACGACCATCACGCCTGTGAACACGACGGCAGTGAACAGGATTCGTAACGTAAGCCAGCCAAAGTGGCCGATGACCAAGTCCCGTGTCGAGACTGGTGTGGATAGAGCGTCGCTGTAGTACTTGTTCCACTTCATGCCCGCCATGACTGGATACAACGACTCGCCGGCGGCGGTCATCATCGTCGCCGCGGCCAATAGACCAGGGGCCAGGTACGTGAGGTAGTCGAAGTCCAATTGGGTGGTCCCGCCACCCTCATCCACCAGGCTCCCCAACCCGAGACCCATTGCCAACAGATACAAGATCGGGTTCATGAACGTACTGATCACCGAACCGCGCCACGTGCGTCGATAGACACGGGCGTGGCGCTCGACGACCAGCAGAGAACCGGGAACGGCCATCAGTCGACCAGAGTCCGGCCGGTGAGACGCAGAAATACATCTTCCAGCGAGGCACGGCGAACGATCGTGCTCTCGATCTCAAACGGCCGCTCGCTGAGATCATGCAAGGTCTGGTCGGCGTCGTCTGTGTACAACAGCGTGCGGTCGGGGAGCGGCTCGATGCGCCTGGCCAGATCAGAGAGATTCTTCTCGTCGGGGCTGCGCCCAACGGGGAAACGCAACTCCACGACATCGCGGGTCGCATATCGTTCGATGAGATCCCGCGGCGAGCCCTCGGCGACGATCTTGCCCTTGTCCATCACCACAAGACGATCACACAGCTGCTCCGCTTCATCCATGTAGTGGGTGGTAATGATCAGGGTTACCCCCTGCTGCTTGAGCCGGTACAGCCTGTCCCAAAGCGCATGGCGCGCCTGCGGATCCAGCCCGGTGGTTGGCTCGTCGAGCAGCATCAAATCCGGCTGATTGATCAGGGCCCGAGCAATGGTGAGGCGTCGCTTCATACCACCGGACAGCGGCTCAACCAGGTCGTTGCGTCGCTCCTCGAGTTGAGCGAAGCCGAGAAGCTCATCAATCCGTTCCTTGATGACCGACTTGGGCAGATCGAAGTAACGACCGTAGATGAACAGATTCTCAAAGACCGTCAACTCCGTGTCGAGCAGGTTGTCTTGAGGAACCACTCCGAGGCGCGCCCGGATCGTGGCTCCATCAGCGTCAGGATCGAGTCCGAAAACACTCAGCGACCCTTCCGTCACAGGCGAGACCGCCCCGATCATCTTCATGGTCGAGCTCTTCCCTGCCCCGTTTGGACCAAGGAACCCGAACACTTCACCGGGAGTCACTGTGAAGTCGACCGAATCGACGGCAACGAAGTCGTCAAACCGTTTGGTGAGATTGGAGGCGCGGACAAGCGGCTCAGTCATAGTTAGCAAACCTAGCAGTGGGGTACGACCCGATTGAGTGTGATTAGCCGGCCGGTGGAGCGGAGTGCTCATTGATCTGGATGACAAGACCATCTGGGTCTTGGACCGTCAGCGAACGTCCAAAAGGCTGCGCACAGATTTCGCCCGAAGGCTCGATTCCCGCGTCCGCCAGTTGCTCCACGACCTCTTCGAGAGGCGTAGCCGCATCGAACCCGAGACCCATGCCATCGGAGGTGTGATCGACGGAGCCTGCGATGTGGAGAGCGAGCGTTGCATTGCCGACCTGCAACTCGGTCCAATATGGCGAGGTGGTCACGATCGATGACGCCGGTAGCAGCTTTGAATAGAAATCGATGGAGCCGGCCATGTCGGTGACATAGACGAGCGGCAAGAGTTTCATTGTTGCTCCTCGTGGTTTGTTTCTGGAGAGAATAGGAGGGAATTCGTCAGACGAGGATTCCTGCGGCAAGGAGGACACCAGCGACGATCTGCAACCGTGCGGTGCCCTTGAGTACCCCAATCAAAGGTGGTCCGCTGCGCTGGATATGCAGCGTTCGAATCATAGGCAGAGCTAGAGGGAGCGCAGCAAGGGTCAAAAGTGTGCCCACCGGCAGCAAATCAGCCACCACCCCAACTGCAGGGGCGAGCAAGGCTCCAACGACACAGAATGCATACAGCATTACTCCGGTGCGACGGCCCAGTATCACTGCCAGGGTGCGCTTCCCTGACTGCCTATCGGTATCGATGTCTCGCACATTGTTCGCCAGGAGAATGGCACTCGCCAAAAGACCCATGGCGACACCACCGACCCAGGTTCCCCCCTCAACCGACCGATCGAATACAAACCGGGTTCCGGCCGTCGCGACGAGACCAAAGAAGACGAACACGAAGATCTCCCCCAATCCGTAGTAGCCATAAGGGATCGGGCCGTTGGTGTAGCCAAGCGCGGCAATGATCGATGCGATTCCGATAACCAGAATCCAAGGTCCGCCAAGCTCTATGAGATAGAGCCCGGCTACCGCGGCCAGACCAAACGCCCATGCGATGCCAAACCACATCTGTCGTGGAGCTATCAATCCCGACGCAACCGCCCGGGTCGGCCCGATCCGGTGCTCATCGGTGCCGCGGGTCCCGTCTGCGACATCGTTGGCCAGGTTTACGCCGACTTGGATGAGCACCGCGGCAACCATCGTCACAACAAACGCATCCCACCGGAAGGCGTCTGCGCGAGCGGCCATCGCAGTCCCGACTAGAACCGGGGCGACCGCAGCCCACAGCGTGGGCGGTCGTGCGGCCAATACCCACGAGCTAAGCGGAGGGATCATGCCTCGCCTGCGGCGAGGTTCGAGTTCTGCTGCGCAGAACTTCGGCCCGGTGGGTCGGGCAGGTTCGAGTTCTGCTGCGCAGAACGTCGGCCCGATGAGTTGGGGGGTCTTAGAAGTGCCATGGGAACTGGCGGTAGTCTTGCTTCCGCTTCTCCAAGAAAGCATCGCGACCCTCTTGCGCCTCATCCGTTCCATATGCCAATCGAGTGGCTTCGCCTGCGAACAATTGCTGGCCGACCAGACCATCGTCCGGAAGGTTGAACGCGTACTTCAGCATTCGTTGTGCCGTCGGGCTCTTTGCCATAATCTCTGTGGCCCATTCGAGCGCCACTTTCTCCAAATCGACGTGCGGAACGACCGCATTCGCTGCGCCCATGTCGAATGCTTCCTGGGCTGAGTAGTCACGACCGAGAAAGAAGATCTCCCTGGCCCTCTTCTGCCCGACCTGGCGTGCCAGTAGCGCCGAACCGTAACCGCCATCGAAGCTAGCCACATCAGCGTCTGTCTGCTTGAAGACAGCGTGTTCCTCGGACGCCAATGTGAGATCGCAAACAACATGAAGGGAGTGCCCTCCACCAACAGCCCATCCGGGAACGACAGCTATCACGACCTTTGGCATGAACCGGATGAGGCGCTGCACCTCGAGGATGTGGAGACGACCTAGTTTGGCCGCGTCGACTCCATCGTCGCCTTCGTACTTGTAACCATCCCGACCGCGGATTCGTTGGTCGCCACCTGAGCAGAACGCCCAGCCGCCGTCCTTTGGGGATGGACCGTTGCCGGTGAGCAGCACGCAACCGACGTCCGACGTCATCCGGGCGTGGTCGAGCGCAGTGAAGAGCTCATCGACGGTGTGCGGCCGGAAAGCGTTGCGGACCTCGGGCCGATTGAACGCAACTCGGACCGCACCGACGTCGTGCGCCCGGTGATAGGTGATGTCAGTGAAATTGAAGCCGGCGACCGGCTCCCAAGCAGTCGAGTCGAATATCTCCGAAACCACTAAGCGCCTCCGTTTTGGAATCGAGCGATACTGTAGTGATCCGTATGACAGTTTCTTCGCCCGACACCGACTGGCTCTCTCGATCGGCGACCGCAAACCCCGACGCGGTCGCTTTGATTGAGGACGACGGCGCGGTGCTCACGTATGGCGAGTTGGATGGGTTTGCAGAGGCGGCCGCAGCTCGACTCCGAGACCAGTCCGGGGCTGGTCGAGGCGATGTGACCCTCATCCCGGTCGACAACGTTGGTGGCGGGCTGGTTTCTCTCCTGTGGGGAGCATGGCGCAGCGGAGTGGTCCCGGTGGTAATGGATCAGAATTCACCGCTGCTGGCACAGTGGGGCTACGCCCTTCAGCAGATGTGGGACAAGGGGCGCGTTGAGAGCGTTGATGGTCCTGACCTTCTTCACACGATCATCCTGACATCTGGGAGCGGTGGCGATCCACGGCCGGTGCGTCTGACTCACGGGAACGTCGCGGCTGCCGTTACCGCTTCAGAACTTCGTCTTGGCAACACCGCCTCCGACCGCTGGCTCCTGACTCTTCCCCTATTTCATGTTGGAGGTCTCTCTATTCTGTGGCGGTCGGCAGCAACGGGTGGCGCGGTCGTCATTCACGAGAAGTTCGATCCGGAGCGTGCTGCGCAAGCGATCAAGGACGGCTCGGTCTCGATAGCAAGCTTCGTGCCGACGATGTTGTACCGAATGCTGGACGCCGACGCTGGGCCATACGACGGAATGCGCGGACTCCTGCTGGGAGGCGCGGCGGCGAGTCGTGAGTTGGTAGAGCGCGGTATCGATGCCGGGCTTCCTGTGCTTCAAACCTATGGGATGACTGAGACGTGTTCGCAGATCGCCACAATTGCGCCGGGGGAAGCGGTCGAATCGCTCGGAACTACCGGCCTGCCGCTGACGGGCATGGAGGTGAGCACCGGCGGCGGGGGTGTTGGCGAGATCGTCGTCTCCGGTCCGGCGGTTTCTCCTGGCTATCTCGGCGAACCTGACCGCATCGGGGGACACCGCACTGGTGACATCGGATATCTCGATGACAAGGGGCGGCTGGTCGTGCTGGGGCGAGCCGACGACATGGTTGTCACGGGTGGCGAGAATGTCTATCCGGCTCGTGTCGCTGATGTTCTCAGCCGCCACCAGTTCATGGACCGGATCGAGGTTGTCGGGGTTCCGGATTCCGAGTGGGGGCAGGTGCTGGTTGCTGTGGTCGTTGGCGATCCTGCGTCTCAGAGTCGCATCGAACGATGGGCGCAGGAACGTCTGGCCCGTCACGAATTACCCAAGCAGTGGGTCTTTGTCGACGAGATGCCAATGTTGCGGAGCGGCAAGCTGGACCGGCCGGCTCTGCTCGACCTTGCGATGAAGGCACGTTGAGCTGGGGACGGGGCGAGCCGGTGGTGCGACGTCAGGAAGCACTGGCCTTTCCATCACGGGCGGAGCCATCCGCGCTTAGATCTGCTTCAACCCGAGGTCTTCCAGAAACGCATCGGTCGATGGCTCGCGTCCCAGGAATGCACGCAGATGGTCGATGGCGTCGCGGCTGTGACCCATGGCGAGGACTTCGTTGCGGTAGCGCCGGCCCACCGCTGGGCTGAGGATCCCTTCTTCTGCGAAGACAGAGAACATGTCGTCGCCGTAGACCTTTGACCAGAGGTACCCGTAGTAGCCCGCGTCGTATCCACCCATAAGGTGCCCGAAACTTGCCCCGAAATGCGTGTCTTCGTAGAAGGGAAAACCGGTGAGAGCGTACGCGTCGCGGTATGCCTCATCCACGTCAACCTTTTCCGCAGAACCGTGCAGATTCAAGTCGAATTTGCCGAGGAAGATCTGCCGCATCGTGAACAAGCCGACGTTTAGGTCTCGTGCCGCCACCAACCTCTGCACCAGGTCATCAGGAATGGGTTCTCCAGTTTCATGGTGGCGGGCAAAGCGCTGCAGCACCTCGGGCTGCCACATCCAGTGTTCCATGATCTGCGAAGGCGCTTCGACGAAGTCCCACTCCGTGTCAAAGCCAGCGAAACGCATTACATCCACTGTGGTTAAGCAGTAATGGAGGATGTGGCCGAACTCATGGAAGAGGGTCAGAGCCTCGTCGTGCTTCAACAGTGATGGTGCCGAATCCGTCGGTTTTGTGAAATTGGCGACGATTGCGGCAATCGGCTGTCGGTACGAGCCGTCGTCTAGCAACTGGCCCGATACGAGTGGGAAAGCGGCCGCATGGCCGAACTTGCCGTCCCTGGGGAAGAGGTCCGCATAGAAGTATGCGATCGGTTCTTTGTCCCCGACGTTTCTGATTTCGTACAGGTAGACGTCTGGGTGCCATGCGAGAGCGTCCTGAACCCTGCGATATTCGAGACCAAAGACTTCGCCCGTGATCTCGAACATGCCATCGACTACCTGCTCGAGCTGAAAATACTCGGCGACCTCGTTCTGGTCGATGCCGTAGTCACGCTTGCGGAGCTGGGTGGCGTAGTAGGCGCTGTCCCAGGACTGAAGATCCCTGCCCCCGGATTCCGTATCGACATCATTGTCATCGCTCAGGAGTTGGGTCATTGCGGCGATGTCGTCGTTGCGCTTGGCCGTGAGCTGGGGGACCACTGAGTCGTAGAAGTCGGTCACCGCCTCAGGGGTCTTGGCCATCTTCAGCTCCATGGCGAAATGTGCCCAGGTTGGAAGCCCAAAGAGCCCTGCCATCTGGCGGCGGAGCTCAACGGCCTCGCCGAGAAGCGGATTGTTCTGCTCAGATGCTCGATTCCAGAACTTGAACTGCAGAGCCTTGCGCAGATCGCGCCGGTCAGCCTGATCAATGAACGGTATGTACTCGGGATACGTCATCCCGATTCGCAAAGTGTCCGATGTGTCTCCTGTAGTGAGACCGTCGATGTACTCATCAGGCAGACCGCCGAGGTCTTGCCGGGTCACCTCGACGGAGTCCTCCCACTCGTCAAGGTTCTTCGAGTACTCGACTTGGAGTTCAATGAGGCGTTGTTGTAGGCGTTGCAGCTGCGTTTGTGCCTCTGTCGACAGTTCGTGACCGGCACGTCGGAAATCGCGCAGCCAGAATTCGACCAGACGTGCCTTGGTACCTGCCAGGGACCGCGCCTCTTCAGTCGTCGAGTATGCCAAGACCGCTTCAAACAGGTCGGACCGGAAAACCAGATCGGTTCCCCACTTGGTGAGCCGTTCCTCGATTTCGGTTGCACGATCACGAATGAGTTTTTCCGGATGGACTCTCGCCATGAACGGGGAGCGGCCGTAGGCCTCTCCCATGATGGTCCCAGCTTGCTCCAGCGGTTCGATTGTGTCGGCCCAGGTGCGTGGGGAACTTGCGATGGCTGTGGCGACCAGCGCCTCTGCCTTCGCGATTGCATCCTCGGCGATTTTGGTGATGACGTCGGCGGTTGTCGAGGTGTAGTCGTAGAGCATGACCGTGGAGAGTAGTGGGCGCCGCAGCGAGCCGGAACTGGTCTCTTGTTCCGGTCTGCGGTCTACACCACAAGACGCTCTAGGAAGCGATACCTACTGTGACCACGATCGGGCGATGGTCCACGCCAAAGCTTGGCCCGAGGTATCGATCAACTGTCGTCAGCTCTTCACTGTGCAGCAGGTGATCCAATGGGAGTCGGAGGAAACTCCACCTGTCGGCCGGCCATGTCGTCTGCAAGCCAAAACCCTCGAGCGAGTTCTTGAGGTTGGCTTCCGATGCAAGGTCGCGGAAGGCGTGCGACCAGGGTGTCGCCTGAAAGTCTCCCACCACAATTGTCGGGATTGATTCGGCACGCACCATACGGCCGACCTCGGCCAGGTACTCGTCCCGATCGGCAGCGTCGGTCTCGTTACTCGATGGACGTGCCTGGACCGCGTAGATCGCGACCGGCTGCTCGCCGATCGTTGCTTCAACACGCACAACAGCCTCTCTGAGCCGGGTTGCTCGAATGAGTTGCGTGTCTAAGCCCTCTGGCGACAGAATGGTGATTCCGTAGGTTCGGTCGTTCGGGATCTCGGACTGGATCGTGTACGAGTCGTCCGCGTCAGTGGAGTGTGTCCAGGCGTCGGTCGAATCGAGAAGGACAACCAGGTCTGGCTCGACGGTATCGACCCAGCGGAAGGCGATGTCTCGGATGGAGGTTCGCTGTTGGACGTTGAAGCTGATGATTGTCATGCTTTCCTCGCCGGCTGCTTGTGCAGGGGAGTTCGCATACAGCGGGAGTACAAGCAAACCGTTGACCGCGGCCATGGCCATAAAGAAGAGCCCGGTCGCCTTTGAGAATATGAGTGCGTACAACAACGCGACAATTAGCAGCCCCACGGCTAGATGGGCGCGGAAATTGGCGGCGAAGTCGAAAAGCCACCACGTTGAACCAAAGAAGCCGAGCACTGTCGCCAGTGTCCCGACGACACCTGCGGTCACCAGCGCAAAGCCGATGACCCCTTGTCCAACCGCAACGCTGGCGCTTGTCTTGTGTTTTGAAGCCACTAGTTCGCTCCCAACGAATAAAAGAAACCGTCGCGTGATCCGACGAACAGGCGTCCGCCCCAGACCGCTGGTGTTGACTCAATGCAGCCGCCGGTTACCCGGGATTCCCATCTAACGAGCGGATGTCTCGGGTCGGTGATGTCATAAGCTCTGAATCCTGAGTTCGTCTCGCAGTCGATTGCGACAACGAGCGAGTCGTCAACCACCACAGGAGACGACCACGCATGCGGTCCGACGTCGTCACGCCAGACAATTGAACCATCAGCAGTATCGACAGCGAGTAGCTCGCCACCGTTTGTCGGCACAAACAGGATGGGCCCGGCGATCGCAGGTGTGGCCCACACACCGCCGGCGATTCCGTCGGCAGCGGGGATCGGAATGCTCCACACCAGAGGATCTTCCGGATGCGACGGGTCGAGTTTGGCGAGTTGGCCGATCTCGGCGCCGCGTGCTGTCTTGAGGTCAACCTCGCTGGCGACGTAGAGCATGCCTTCATCGTCGATAACGATTGACGCGTCGACATCGTCGCCCATCCAAAAGTCGAACACGATGCGGTCGTCGCCGCTGGCCCCACTCGAGATGTCGATTCCGACGACCCGTCCGGCGCTGTTCGCGGCATAGGCAATGTTCCCGAAGACAGCCGTCGAGCTCTCGACCGATTGTTGGCGGCCGACAGCCTGAAGGAGGTCATCAGTCCACATCGGGGTCTGATAGAGAATCTCAGGTTTTACTGTCACTAGTCCTGTTTCGTCGCGATAGCGGCCGAGCTTGACCGCAAACCACCAGGAATTTTCGCCACCCACAAGTAGGGTGTCGTCCACAATCACCGGACTCGAGTCCCAGTCGTTGTTCCACATACCCGATACCGAGGTCGCTTCGAGGCCCCAGACCTCAGTTGGTTCCGCTCGATCGAGGGCGATTATCCGGAAGCGGGAGTCCCTTGATCCGGCATAGAGCAGTGGATAGCCGTCTGGATCGAGTACGACAGATCCTTTGATGATGTCACCCATGTAGAAATCTGGTCGAGTTCGGTCTCCTGTGGCGGCATCGAGGAAGTGAATGTTCTTGTCATACGCTCCGAATATGACTTCGGTTATCCCGTCGGGTCTTTCCCACACGACAGGCTGGCCCGTCCACCCGGTTCCGCACCACACCGTGGCCTCTCCTCCGACCGAAGATGTGCCACACATGGGATCGTCGGGGAAACGCCAGATGACATCGAGACCGTCGGGCAAGGGACCGCTGCCGTAGAACGTGTGCGTCGGGTTACCGCGGAACATCGTCAGGCCAACTACATCACCCCATGCTTCTCCAACAGTGGACGGAGGGACCAGGCCGGGGGGTTCGGTCGTCGTTGTGGTGGTGGTCGTAGGCGTCGTCGTTGGCGCTGCGGTAACCGTCGTGACGGTTACCGCAGGCAGTGGTTCTAGAGCAGTGACCGCAACGGCGGGCTCCGTTGCGGTATCGGCTGCGACGACATTGCAAGAAGCGAGGACTGTTGCGAACACCAAAAGTATTAGAACGGACCGGTGCACCATCAGCGGATTGTAGGAACGGTCCAGCTGCAAACCGGGTCATGTCTCGTTGACGGAGACGGTCTACTCTGCCCTTCATGGCAGTCAGCGACGCATACCTTGATGAGTTCTCCGAGCCGGTCGGATACCTTGACTTCGCCGCGATCGGACCGCCATCGCGCCGAGTGCGCGGTGCGGTTTCGGACGCCTATCTGCGTGTCTCCGAGCCCGAAGGGCCGATAGGGCCCTCGATCCTTGGAGCCTATGAAGCGGCGCTGGCGACGACGGGACGCTTCCTCGGCGTCGCCCCGGAACTGATCACTGTGGTGCCTTCGACGTCGACAGGGTTGTTCCATGTCGCATTTGGGCTGGCCCCCTTCGGCGGGAATATTGTCCTTCCCGCTCACGAATTCCCCGCCAATGTCTATCCGTGGCTACGGGCCGCCGGAATGGGGGGACCTGAGGTTCGATTGGTCGAGGTGCCGGATCGGCGGGTAACTGCCGGGGCATTGAGCGAAGCTGTCGATGATCAGACGCGCGCGATCGCCGTGAGTTCGGTGGATTTCCTCTCCGGATTCCGGCCTGACCTTGTGGCGCTTCGCGAACTTGCTGATGACGGGCTTCTCGTAGTCGATGCGATCCAGGGTCTTGGCGCCATGGAGTTCCAGAGCACACCTGCGGACGTTGTCGTCGCGGCCGGCCACAAGTGGATGCGTGCGGGTTTCGGTAGCGGCTTGCTTGCGTTGTCGCCGAGATCGATAGAAATGCTGCACCCAACGCTGACAGGGTGGTGGGGCGTTGAGGATTCGTTCGATTGGGACACACTTCCGCCTCATGCTGCGCGGGCTGACGCAGAGAGGTTCCAAGGCGGCGGCCCACCCCTGTTTGGTGCACTTGCGCTGGCGGCGGCTCTTGAAGTCATAGAGGCCGAGGGTATTGGCGTCATCGAAGAGACCATCATGGAGAATGCCATGGCCATCGAGGAAGTGGTTCGCGGCAGTGGGGCCGAGATCTTGGAGCCGTGGGACAGCGACGAGGAACGGTCCGGCATACTTTCTTTCCAGATGCCCGACGAGCCAAGTGCGGCGACCGCACAAAGGCTTGCCGACGCTGGTGTAACGGTTTCGTCGCGCGGCGAGTGGGTAAGAACCGCACCTCATGCGAGCACCGACTTGGCCGTCACCGAGATCGTGGCCGAGGTGCTCGACAGCGCAGGGTAGGGAGGCCTGGTGGGGTCGCACTATGCTCACGCGCATCAACTTTGGAGGATATATGTTGGCGACGAAAACAACGTGGGCGCGTTTGTTGGTTGTGCTGGCGGCGCTGGCACTTCTGGCAGGTGCTTGTGGGGGCGACGACGATACGGAAACGGCTGAAACAACGGCGGCACCGGAGACGACTGCAGCTGCTGAGACGACAGCAGCCCCTGACACAACGGCTGCCCCCGAGACGACCGCTGCCCCGGAGACGACGGCCGCACCGGTCGACGAGTGCGCAGTCGAGAATCTCGCTCTCGCTACGCCGGGAACGCTCACCGTTGCAACCGGCCTACCGGTGTTCCCCCCCTGGATGGGTGTCGGCGACGATGTGTTCGATGTCCCCGAGTCCAAGACAGGCTTTGAGGGTGCGTTGGTTTATGAGCTTGCGGCAACGCTCGGGTTCTCCGATGACCAGGTGGTTTTCGTGCGGACCGGTTTTGCCGAAGCGATTGCCCCGGGACCGAAGGACTGGGACTTCAATATCCAGCAATACTCGATTAGCGCAGAGCGCGATGAGGTCGTTGACTTCAGCGATCCCTATTACACGACGCGCCAGGCCCTGGTGGTTTTCCCGGATTCGCCATACGCCGGAGTGACATCGATCGAAGAGCTGAAGGATGCCAAGCTGGGCGCCGCGATTGGCACGACGTCGCTCGACTTTGTTGAGAACATCATCCAGCCGAGCACCGAGGCCAGCGTCTATGACGAGAACGTCGATCTCGAGGCCGCAATGAGGGCCGGTCAGATCGATGGTCTAGTCGTGGACCTTCCCACTGCGTACTTCATCATTGCTGTCCAGGTGGAAGGTTCGGTCATCGCTGGCCAGTTCGAAGCGGCCGCCGCCCAGCCGGACAACTACGGATTGCTCTTTGCTGACGGCAACGACCTGGTCTCGTGCGTCAACGGCGCCCTCGCCGACCTTCGGAATGCCGGCAAACTTCAAGACCTTGAAGACACCTGGCTGACCCAGGGTGGCGCTATCCCTGTCATTAGCGGATAACAACCAATAGCTCGATGAAAGCGGAGCTCGCGGTAGCGAGTTCCGCTTTCTTTCGGGTGGTACCCGACAGCTATCCTCACTGCGTCCCATGGTGAGAAGGAGTCGCGACGGATGGTGATCATGTGACCTCGCCGCAAGATATCCGGAGTCCCGGGCTATGGCCGTCGCGCAAACCCGGGAAGCGTCATGCGGAAGAAGGCGCCAGGAGTGCCCTCATCGCAGCAGTGTCTACCGTTGCACTTCTTGGCCTGATCCTGTGGTGGATTGGCACTTCAGAAGCGTGGCCCGCCGTTCAGAAGCAGTTCTTCAACTCGGACCATTTCTGGAAATCGCTCCCGGATGTTGCGGGCGGGTTCTGGCTGGACGTCCAGATGTTCATCGTCGCCGAAGTACTGATTCTGGCTCTCGCTCTCGTGCTGGCGATGATTCGATCCCTACGCGGCCCGGCTTTCTTCCCGCTGCGAGCCCTGGTCATCGCTTTCATCGACCTTATTCGCGGTGTTCCGATTATTCTGTTGATCCTTCTCCTTGGGTTTGGCATACCTGCTTTGCAGTTGACCGGCGTACCAAGCAGCCCTCTGTTCTGGGGTGTGGCCACGCTGGTCATTAGCTACAGCGCTTACACCGCAGAGGTCTATCGGGCGGGAATCGAATCTGTTCACGAGAGTCAGCGCATGGCGGCGCGGTCCCTCGGCTTGACTCAGGTGCAGACGCTGCGTTATGTCCTTGTTCCGCAGGCTATTCGCAATGTCATCCCTGCCCTGCTCAACGGTTTCGTTAGTCTGCAAAAGGATGTGGCCCTGGTCTATGTGCTTGGGGTGAGGGAGGGCGTTCGTGAGGCGCAGATCTATATCGCCGGCACGTTCAATTACACCCCATATATCGTTGCAACAATTCTGTTCTTATTGGTGAGCGTCCCGGTGGCTCGCTTTACGGACTGGTATACGGATCGGGATAGACGGCGTAGACAGGCGGTGGGTAGCTGATGACGACCAAGATCGAAGTCCGCAATGTGGTGAAGTCGTTCGATGACAAGGTGGTTCTTCGCGACGTCGATTTACTTGTCGATTCGCACGAAGTCGTGTGTCTGATTGGTTCATCGGGTTCGGGGAAGTCAACGCTACTTAAGTGCATCAACCTTCTGCTTCCGATCGACGCCGGCGAGATCTTGCTCGACGGGGGAGTGATCACTGACCGTTCGGTCAATCCCAATGATGTCCGTCAGCGCATGGGAATCGTGTTCCAAGCATTCAACTTGTTTCCCCACATGACTGTGCTGGAGAACATCACGTTGAGCCCGGTCAAGGTCCATGGGATCTCCCGTGACGAGGCTCACGATCGGGCGCATTCCCTGCTCGACCAGTTCGGTCTGCTCGACAAGATTGATGAGTATCCAGACCGACTGTCTGGAGGACAGCAGCAGCGGGCGGCTGTTGTGCGAGCGTTGGCAACGAAGCCAGAATTGATGTTGTTCGATGAGGTCACGTCGGCCCTCGACCCTGAGCTGGTTGCAGAGGTCCTTGGCGTTATCCGTGGTCTCAAGGATCAAGGGATGACCATGATCGTCGCTACCCATGAGATGGGCTTTGCTAGAGATGTCGCCGATCAGGTGTGTTTCCTCGACGACGGTGTGATCTTGGAGAAGGGCGAACCAGCGCAGATCTTCAGCGAGCCGCAGCAGCCGCGTACCCGTCAGTTCCTGCAGCGGATTGTTGAAGCCGGCAGGTTGTAGCTACCTCTTGATAGCGGTCCCCTGGATGAGTCCGCCACCGTCTGAGACCCACACGTCATCGATGGTCCATGAGGATTCTTCCAGGAGGGTGTGCGTGTCTTGATTGGCTCGACAGCCGCCGGATACCATTTCCCAGGCAGGCGCAAACCGATCCTGCATCTTCGACCAGGTCGGCCGAGAGGATCTCACGTGTTCGAGGAAATGGAGTTGACCGTCTGGTGCGGTAACCCTGGCGAGCTCTTCCAGCGTCTGTGCCGGGTCGGGAATCGTGCACAGGGAGAACCCGATTACAAGCGTATCAAAACTGTCATCTCCGAACGGCAGGGCCCTGGCATCTGCTGCAATCAATTCAACAGGGACCGGGCTTTCCCAGGTGCGGCGTATGGCCCGGTGCAGCATGCCGCGGTCGTTGTCGACCCCAACCACTGTTGTCGGGTGGCGATAATGCGGGATGTTGAGTCCGGTACCAATAGCGACCTCGAGCACCCGGCCCGAAGCTGAATCGCACAGCCGGGTCCGCTGGTGGCGAAGACCGAAACGATCCTGGGGAACCATGAACAGGTCGTAGAGCCCGGCAAAAAGGGCATGGGGAGCCTTCGACATCCTGTCACCATACTGTTCACGGGTTCGCTGGGAGTGGCGGCGTTATGCTTCCGACATGTCTCAATCACCCACCGCCCGCACCGAAGTTCGTCGTCTGGCCGAACGTGGTTCCTATGACGGTGACCTCATCGCGTCGATACTTGACGAGGCTTTGATCTGTCACGTGGGTTTCGTCCACGATGGCGCTCCAGTTGTCATCCCGACCATTCACGCCAGGGTTGGTGACACGCTTTATCTGCACGGATCCCCAGCAAGCCGAATGCTCCGGTCGATGCGCGCCGGCGTCGAAATCAGCGTAAATGTGACCATCGTCGATGGTTTGGTTATCGCCAGGGCCGCATTCCACAATTCGTTGAATTACCGGTCGGTTGTCATCTTCGGATCGCCACGCGTTGTCGACGATTCGGACGAGAAGTGGGCTGCGCTCGAAGCAATTACGGACCATGTGGTTTCTGGCAGGTGGGCGGACTCTCGTCCGATGAACGACAAGGAATTCAAAGGAACGCTGGTCGTGGCGCTTCCAATCAACGAGGCATCGGCAAAGACTCGATCGGGTGGTCCAAATGACGACGACGTGGACTATGAGCTACCGATCTGGGCCGGTGTTGTGCCTCTGGCGATCACGCCGGCAGCCCCGATTTCTGATCCGCTACTCGAGATCGATGTCGATGCCCCGGTCTACGCGAGGGACTATCGGCGCCCGCGACACCTTTAGGCGGCGTTTGTGGGCTGATTAGCGATGGCTTAACTCAGCTTCGTGCATTGTTGTGCTTCGGACGGGGTAGGGACACCGTCCTTGCAATATCAAGGAGATGAGCCATTGAATAACAAGGCCGGAACCGCAAAACCAAAGAGCGGGAGTAGATTCTCAACCTCGCTGATTATTGGGTTGCTGCTCGTACCCCTAAGCGCCGTTGCCGCTGTTGCTCTCGTAAACCCAGACGCTGCCGCAGAGTCGGAAGAAGCCGTCGCTGCCGAATTCGTCGCAGAGACAACCACAACGGCTGCTGCTGAAGAAATTGTGATCCCAGAGATTGCATCCGCCGACGATCTTGCTGCGGCCTGCGGTGATGAAGGATGGACCCTCGTCGCCAAAGAAGCCGATGCAACGATCTCGCCTCTGGAGCAGGCTGCACTGGACTCGCTCCGTGCGATCTGTCTGTCCGAAGGGCTAGAGCTGCCAGGACCGCCGGCTCCCGAAGCCGTCGTCCAGACGGTCACGGTTGTCGCTTCGCCGCCCCCTGCAACGTCGGGTGATGCAGGCTCCGGAACTACGACCGACGCTGCTGCAGCTGAGTTCGAAGCTGAGTACGCAGCGATTGTCAGCTACATCAATGCTGCCATCGCCGACGGTGCCAGTGGTGACAAGATCGCCCAAGCTGAGCGATTCCTTGCCGAAGCCGGGAGCCTCGCTGATAGCGGTGACTACGAAGGTGGCATGGCGAAGCTTCGCGACGCTCGGCAGGCGGCCGATGAAGCCTCCCGTAGTAGCCATGATGATGACGACGACCACGATGAAGAGGACGAGGAAGACGAAGACGAGGAAGACGACGACCATGGAGATGACGACGAAGACGACGACTAGTCGTCGTCTTCGTTAGTTCTCATGGCTAAAGAATCCACCAGCTTCGTCTCCCTGCTTGCCGCAGTAGTGGTAGCTGTGACAGGTCTGGTGCCGGTCGTCTGGTTGCTTAGCTCCCCGGCCGAGGAATCGGTAGTAGAGGAGGTTGTGGTGAGCGAAATCACCACAACCTCCCCTGAAGTCACCACGGTTGTGATCGAGCCGATTCCGGAACTTGAAGTAGACGAGCTGGATCCGGCGATCGTCCGTGTTCTCCAGGCCAACGGCTACGCCGAGCTGGCCGGTCAGCCGGCGCTCGATGAAGAGCTTCCCGATGCGGTGACCCGATTGCTCATCGAACGTGGCGCCGTGTTGACAGTGGTCGAAGAAGATCCTGCCAACGAGGAAGGTTGAAATGCTAAAAAGACTCTTTCCGAGCCGATGGGCGCGAATCATCGCCTGGACAGGTGCGGCTGTTGCCTGGGGCACTTCGATGATTGCCGTTCAAGCCGCCGCGGAGCAGTCCGTGGTAGCTGAATCAGAATTCGTCACGACTCCCGAGCCCGAGGTTCAAGAGGTCCCCGCGCCGGTAGCGGCGATTCCTGCACCTACCGAAGACGGGCTTGTAATCATCCGCTACACACCGGTGCCGCCGCCCCCTCCCGAGGTCATTACCCGTACTGTCACCGTTGGCGGTGGTACTAGTGCCGGCGGCGGCGGTACCACCGCATCCGCAGGTGGCGGCGGAGCCGCGGACCGGCCAACCGTCAATGCCGTTGTCACCAGTTCCGGATCATGAGAGAGACCGCGTTTCGTGCGATGGGAACCGACGTGATTGCGATCGGCACAGAGCTCTCGCATGTCGTCGTCTGGTTCGCCACCGCTGAAGCCGTCTTCAGCCGGTTCATTCCCAATAGCGAACTGAGCCAAGTCAACGAGTCAGAAGCCCCGACGTTTGTTGTGTCCGATCTTATGGCAGATTGCCTCACTGCCGCACAGGACTTGCGTGACCGTACTGATGGTCTTGTTGATCCGGCAGTCGGCGGTGCGCTGATCGGGTGGGGGTATGACAGAACTTTTACTGAGGTTGCCGATCGTGATCACCACAGTCCGGTGGACGCGATCGGGTATTGGTCGATTGATGGAAACATCCTGACTCGGGATCCCGGAACCCTCTTGGATCTTGGCGGTATAGCCAAAGGCTGGACTTGCGACGAGGCGGTCAACAGGGGTCTGGCCGATGTGGTCTCCGCGGGCGGCGACGTTCGATCTGTCGATCCGGAGGCCGTGGTTGAAGTCGAGGATCCCTGGGGCGAAATCGCGGCCAGAGTTCTCCTCGGAAGCGGTGGGTTGGCTACCTCGTCGACGACACGCAGACGATGGAACGTTGCGGGCACGGAGGCCCATCACATCATTGACCCGCGCCGTCTCGCCCCTGCGATATCGCCGGTGTTCAGCGCAACGGTTATTGCCGCAACTGCGGTCGAGGCGGAAGCCGGAGCCAAGGCAGTTCTACTCCATGGAGAGAGCGGTCTGGCCTGGGCCGAGCAACAGGATTGGATCACTGCAGCACTCGTTGCTTGGCATGACGGCAGTGTGTATGCAACCACAGGGTGGGAGATGGCAGCGTGATCGGCATGTCGGAAGATGGAGTATTGATATGAGTATTGAGTGGATGGCCATCCGTGGGTCCGGCATCATCGCCTTTTTGCTCCTGGCCGGTTCAACGGTCTGGGGTCTGCTGATCTCAACGAAGGTGCTGGGGCGAGCCGTGAAAGCAAAACCGGTCGCTTGGTTCCACGAGTCATTGGCAATCGGATCGCTAGTGGCGACCGGCATCCACATGTACTTCTTGTTTAACCACGACTTCATCGATTTCGGCTATCGATCGCTGTTGGTGCCGGGAGCCTCGGCGTGGCGTCCGCTCCCTGTTGCGCTTGGCGTCATTGCCTTCTACACAATGTTTGTCGTCACCGCCAGCTTCTATGTGAAGAAATGGATCGGGCAGAACGCCTGGCGTGTGATCCACATGGCGTCATTTGGGACCTTTGTCGGGGCGGCCCTACACGGGGTCTTCAGTGGAACCGACTCGGGCCACCCCGTGGTAACAACCATGTACGTCGCATCACTTGCGATGGTGACGATGCTGATGATTATCCGGATCGCACAGTCGGCGGCCCCTCCGGCTCGCACCGCTATTCCGCGGCCGGCACGAAAGGCGGCTGAACCGGTCGAGGTCCCCTCTAGCTGAGGGTGCGGGGCAGCGTCACGGTAACCCTGCCTCCGCCGGGCTCGCTGGTCCCGATGGTTAGGTGACCTCCCGCGGAGGCAGCGGTTCGGGCTGCAATGTCAAGACCCAAACCTGTTGAGCCGCCGGCGCTGAGGCCTCTCTCCGCCATTTCAGGTCCAAAGCCGGGTCCCTGGTCATCGACGATGATCATCACCTCTTCGGGGCTGACTGTGGCGACGGCGACAGTGAAGCCGACCCCCTCATCGGTGTGAGCGAAGACGTTGCCGACAAGTGCATCGATCATCGTGGTTGCGTCGTCGGCACCGATCGACACCACCGCGGCCTCGTCATCGGAGATGTACTTGAGGTTGCGTCCTTGCTCCTCGGCAAGAACGGTCCAAAACTCCACCCGTGCGGAGGCGACCTTTGCAATGTCGCATGCGTCTGCGGTGTCGGTTCGGCCGGGACGGCGAGCCTCGCGAATGACGAAGTCGACGGTACGTTCGAGTTCATCGAGGTCGTCGAGCAGGCGTTGCGTTCCTGCACCCTCGTCGAGCGCTTCTGCGTCGAGCCGGACGGCCGTCAACGGGGTGCGCAGCCGGTGGGACAAGTCAGCTGCTGCCTCGCGTTCCATACGCAGAAGACGGACGATTCGATCCGCCAGGTCATTGAGTTCAACTGCGACCTCTTGTACTTCGGGAGGACCCGACGGCGTTACCCGTGCCTCTAGGTTTCCTTTACCAAGGACTGACGCTGTCGCAGCTAGATCCCGCACCGGATTGAGCATTGATTGGCCGAGCCGGTCGGCAACGGCAATAGCGATGGCGACTAGAGCGACACCCAGTAACCCAAGAGTGGTTGTCGATCGAGTAACTCCGGCGGTGAGTGATTCATCAGTTACAAAGACACGCACCACGATCGCCTCTCCCGTGCCGGGGAGCAGCACCGGTGCGTAGATGGCCTGGCCGTCTGGCACCGCAGCTCGGAACGAGGCGCCGTTCAGCGCGGCATCGAGGTTTTCGTCTTGCGGCACCGGTGCACCAAATACCTCTCGCGAAGAGCCGTCATCACTGGCCAATATGATCGAGGTCGAGGTGGCGTCTTCGTCGGGGTCGAGCCGGATGCTCTCGATCACCGTGCGGGTATCAGAGTCGGGCATGCGCAGCGCGATGAGTTGAGCTATCGCTTCGGCCTGATTCTGTCCTGTGGTTGCGGCCCGGTCGGCGGCCAGGTCACGAATCATTAGAGAAAGCGGCAGGAGAAAGGCAATAACAACCATCGCCGTTACTGAACCCGAAACGAGAATGAGCTGGCGCCTCACGAGGCCGGGTCGACCAGTTTCACTCCCACGCCGCGTCTCGTGTGGATATAGCGAGGCTCAGCGGCGGTTTCCCCGAGTTTCTTGCGCAGCCATGACAGGTGAACGTCAACTGTCTTGTCCGCACCGCCGTAGGGCTGTCTCCAAACCGCGGCTAGCAGCTCACGCTTCCCGATCATCTTGCCAGGACGTTCCGCAAGGTAGGCGAGCAGCTCGAATTCCTTCGCGGAAAGATCCAATGAGGTTCCGGCCAGCGTCGCCTCATGAGCGTCAGGGTCGATGGTGAGTTCGCCGATGACTATCTGGCTGCTGTCGTCTTCCGTTGCTCCGCGGCGCATGAGGGCCCTGATTCGAGCCTCCAGGTGGTCGGTGGAGTATGGCTTGATCACGTAGTCGTCTGCGCCTGCGTCGAATATGCGCACAATTTCATCTTGATCGTCGCGAGCGGTGGCGACGATCACGGGGACCTTGCTGACTGCCCGGATCATTTGCAAAGCCTCGGCCCCATCGACATCTGGCAGCCCCAGGTCGAGCACAACGACATCGACGTTTCCGGAGACCGCGCGGTGTACGCCATCCATGGCCGTCGCTGTGGACTCCACGTCATGACCGCGTTCCGCCAGCCGCGTAGCGAGAGCCTGACGGATCCGCTGGTCGTCTTCTATGAGGAGGATCGATGCCATAAGCAGGAAGTTACACGGTCGGGGCCGAAAAGCGCAGTGGGTAACGGTTGTTTGATCGTCATTTAGCCTCCACTTAACCCAGGCGAACGTGCGGTGAGGCATGCTGGTATTGATGAAACGATATATGGGCATAGGTATGGCCTGGCTGGCCGCGACGGCGCTCTCTGTAATGATCGCGTCTGCCGCAGTAGCGGGGATTCGCGATCGCGTTGTCGAGACGCCGGTCGCTATCGGTCTGCCCACCACAACGAGCACGACTGCTCCGCCGGACACGGTCACATCGCCGTCGACTTCTGAGGGGCCGACCACAACCTTCCCGCCGACTACCTCCGCAACAACATCGACCGCCGAACCCCCACCGGTGACCGTTACGACGGTCGTGGACTCTTCGGTGACGACGACGACTGCGCCCCCCGTGACAACGACTACGACAGCACCGCCACAGACGACCACGACAATCGCGGTGGCCCATAAGACCTACACCATGATCGGTGGCACCGTCGTCCTGGCTATCGGGAACGGTGAGGTGACGCTGGTGTCGGCCACCCCGCACCCCGGCTTTTCCGCGGACTACGAGCACACCGGCCCTGTGGAGGTCGAGATCAAGTTTGTAAGTGGGGATCACAAGTCGAAGCTCGAAGC
>CAXMRC010000089.1:0-10394 GCA_964195945.1 uncultured Gemmatimonadales bacterium | reverse complement strand
TCACGGCGGCGCTTCAACCTGCACCAGGACAACATCGAGCAATCCGTGGCCGGCCTCTCCATCGCCGACGCCGAGACGCTCCTGAACGATGCGTTCGCCAGACTGCCGGAGTTGGCTCGCGACCTCGAGCACGGTGCCGTCACCTCATTGGCAACAGCATCGGGCCGGAGCAGCGAGGTTCGCACCGGCGCCGGGGCTCAGCTTCCCTCGCTCGAGGGAACGTGGTTCCTCGATCTCGACCACAGCGACGGGCCGGGCGGCTCGCAGCGGCCAAAGCTAACAATCGATCGGGTGCGCACCGGCGTGTTCGCTCCGTCGACGGCTGCTGCAGTACCGCTTTCTGAGCTCCTCGAGCCAGTAGAACTCGACGGGCTCTCGGCTCAGCATGACTCTCGTTTCTGGACGACTTTGGCAGCTGAGCCGAACCTCCCTGAGGCTGTCCGCCGCGGACTCTTTTCAAGCTATGGTCGCACTGCTCCGGCGCCACCACCACCAACGTCGTTGGCGGCTGCGACCGAGGCTTTGCCCAACGTCACCGGCGAGATCGTGCCACTGCAGCTCAGCGAGCGTCTCACGTTGGTTGAGCAAGCGATCGTGCTTCTTGACCAGACCTACGTCCATCTGCCGTTTAAGCGATCGCTGCATGCGGTCGACCCGATCCAGCGGCTCCGATTGCTGCGCTATCGACTCTCGCAACAAGACGATCTCACCATGGGCGAAGAAGTCGATTTCCACAAAGAGATGACCGATATCTTCAACTCGGTCAGGGACCTGCACACCAACTACCTCCTGCCCCAGCCGTACCGTTCGTACACGGCTGTCCTTCCTCTGTTTCTCGAAGAGTGCTTCGACCGGACCGAGACAGACAATCCCGTGCCCCACTACCTCGTGTCCAAGGTTGCGCCCGACGAGGAACACCCGAGCTTCAAGCCCGGGGTCGAAATCCTTAACTGGAACGGAATGCCGATTCGCCGGGCGATCCAGATCAATGCCGCTCGTCAGGCCGGGAGCAACGAGGCAGCGGCGTTTGCTCGCGGCCTCGATGCAATGACGGTCAGACCACTGATCACCACCGTGCCTCCCGACGAGGAGTGGGTAACCATCACGTATCGCGGTCTCGACTCGGAGGTTCGTCAGATCCGCAAGGAATGGCGCCTTGTCGCCTCGACCCATGGCGCCGCCACCGCCATGGGTTCTGCGTCGGATGCTGCACTCGGCCTCGACCTCCAGACAGCAGCTGTTGGTGAGGCCCGTAAGCATGTCTACGCACGCAAAGCGGCCGCCGCCGAAGAAGCAGCGGGCGGCCAGTTCGTTGCGACCGCACTCGCAATGGACAACGACCAGATCGAAACCCACTTGCCGGGTGTTTTTCGTGCCAAGCGAGTCAAGGACGGCCAATTCGGGTACCTGAGGATCTTCACCTTCAGCGTTGCGGATGTAGATGCGTTTGTGACAGAGTTCGCTCGCCTGGTCGAACTGATGCCAGATTCGGGGCTAATCATCGATGTGCGTGGCAACGGCGGCGGCGCCATCGGTGCCGCCGAGCGCATCCTGCAGATCCTGACCCCACAACACATTCGGCCGGCTCGTGCTCAGTTCACCACTAGCCCGCTACTACTCGACCTGTGCCGACGCCACAGCCCATCTACAGAGATCCCGGACCTTGACCTAGAGCCGTGGATCGCGTCGCTGCAGCAGGCGGTAGCCACGGGCTCTGAGTACTCGCGGGGGTTCCCGATTACTCAGGAGACCGACGCCAACGATCGCGGCCAGCGGTACCACGGGCCCGTGGTACTTATCGTTGATGCGCTGTCGTACAGCGCCACCGACATCCTTGCGGCCGGATTCATCGATCACCGGATCGGGCTGGTGCTCGGGACCGCCGCCAACACCGGCGCCGGGGGCGCCAACGTCTGGAGACACAGCGATCTCCTGTTGCTGGCGGGCGGCGACGGCGACCTGCAAACCCTTCCCCGCGACGCCGAGATGCGGGTCGCTGTAAGGAGAATCACCCGGGTTGGAGAAGCGGAGGGTGAGGTGCTCGAAGACCTCGGCATTCGGATCGACGAGCGGCACTTTATGACCAAGCAGGACATCTTGGGGAGCAACGACGATCTGATGACCAGCGCGGTCCGCTTGCTACGCCGGCAGAGTCCCCGCCGCTTCCGGGTCTCAGTGGTGCGCCGGGCGCGGGGGCGTCTGGAGGTTCGGGCCGACACCAGCGGCGTGGATTCGATCGAGGTGCGCATCGCCGGCAAGGCCGTGGGGACGTTCGACCCGCAAGTTGCCGGCTCCCACTCAGTGAACGGGCTGCCAACCCGGCGCACCGAGATAGAGCTCGTTGGGTATTCAGATTCCGACGTCGTTGCCCGCAAACGCGAGCGGGTGTAGTCGTTACAGCGCCGTTACATCTTCATCCGGAACGATCTCCTCAACCTCCGGGCGAGCCGCCAGACTGAGCAGGTCGGCACCGGACATGGTCGCCTTGAACATGCCCGGCTGATAGGCAATGGGCGCAAAGCTCTTCAGCCCAATCGACTCCGGTGCGGTGGCCTCACTGTCCACGGTCAGCATGATCACAACATCATGCGCTGCCTCGGGCTGTTCGGCCCACAACGTCTGCAACGCTTCAGTGACGTTCGACAGGTCGGCAGTTGGCAGACGTGGCGGCACCCAGCCTTGCTCTGGCAAGTCGTCGCCGTCTGCGGGTTGCACCACTGTCCACCTATCCAAATACAGCCTGATGACAGTCAAGCAGCCCAGAACCAGAACCAGGGTCGTTGCCAGGGACACCAAGGTCTTGAGCTGTAGAGCGCAATCGAGCTCGAATCTTGGCTGGAGTCCAGCTGGGATGCAGCTCTTTGAGTAGTGCGCCAGCTCCCGACACGTGGGGGCAGGCCATGCTGGTGCCTGACTTGGTGCCCAGACCTCCGCCCGGCACTGTCGATCTGATCGAGACGCCGGGAGCTGAGATCTCGACACCGCAGTCGTTACACAGACTCGCTGGTCCTTGCGAAGAGAAATCCGCAAGATTCCTATTGCGGTCTACCGCGGCTACCGCCATGAACCCAGCGCAGCGAGCAGGGTTACCTACCCACGGATTGGTCGTGTCGCGGCCGTTATTGCCGGCCGCCGCAACAACCAGACAGCCGACGGTCTCGAGCCGTGCCGCGGCTCGCTGATAGGCGAGCGTGCAGGGAGCATCAGGGCTGGTGACGTTGCTGCCGAGGCTCATTGAAACCACGCCCATGCCGTTGTTTTCGGCCCATCCCATGCCGGCAAGGATCCAGCTGAGACGGCCTGAGCCGTTGCCGTCGAGAACCTTGACTGCGTGGAGCTCACACCCTGGTGCTACTCCAACGACGCCGGTTGCGTTGTTACGGGCGCCGACGATTCCCGCACAGTGTGTTCCATGCCCGTTGTCGTCATCCCAGCTTGTGGTTCCCGGCACCATCGAGACACCATCGGTCACGCTGAGATCGGGATGATCATCGTCGATACCGGTGTCGAGAATGGCAACTTTGACCCCGCTCCCGGTGACTCGACCCCATACCCGATCGGCACCCACCATGGTGATATTCCACGGTATCGCCTGGGTTGGAGGGGGAGGAACTGGAGGCGGCACCGGAGGCGGTGTCGGCGGCGGGGCTGGTGGCGTCGGACTGGGCCATACCGGCAGGCAGAAACAGATAGGCGGAGTCCACGGACTGAGGCGGATACAGACTCGGCGAGATCCCGGGGCACAAGTGTCCTGTGCCGAAGTAAGCGCCTCGGATGCGACATGGTCGGCCCAGTACGCCTGCGGATAGCCGGGAACTGCGGGCACACCATCGTTTGGGTCAGAATTGATTTCGGCTCGGGGTGGATGGTCCTCCCAGGCGAACACTTCGAAGTCCTCTACGACCTCGGCCACTCCAGCCTTGGTCCTGAGTTCTTCGGCCTTCTCCTCGGACAGGCTGGCCACGGTGGCCCCGATTTCTTCGAAGTGCAGCACGTCCATCTCGTCCAGTTCGGCTGCCGACTCGAGTAGCACTTGGCCTTCGTGGAATCGCGTCTTTGGCACGCCGATCGTTCGAGCTGCAGATGCGCTGGTGACCCGTTCTTTGACGAAAGTCACGATGTAACGCTTGGTGTCGGACATGGTTACCCCCCAGGTCTCTCAAGATTCGCGTCTGTTCAACCGTACCGGTCAAAATCGGGATTGGGTGATGCAATTCGACAAGGACACCACAGCCGACAGGTCCGCGGCTCAGCACCAAGACACCCGATCGACGGTTGCGCCCATAGCTGTATCGTCTAGCGCCCCAACGAGGCAAAGCCAATGCTCCCCCCAACAGTTCCGCTCCCCGACTCCTTGCGTGGGAACGAGACCGGTACGTTCACCGAAGACTCAGTGGTGCGACGCCTGCCCGAGATCGCTCGCCGCACTATTGCGGAGAACCGTCTCGACGCGAAACAGACTGCGCTGGTCGAAGCGCTTGCGACTGAGATTGGCAGCGGGACCGTGGTCAGTGTCGATGAGCCCGCCGCCGACGACGCGGCAACGTGGGACAAGTATGTCGCCCCGTATCTGGGTCTGCGGTGGGTGGATGCTCCCTGGTTCTTTGTTGAGACCTACTTCTATCGACGACTACTGGCGGCAACCGCCTACTCGCAGCCGGGCTCCCGTCTTGGGACCGACCCGTTCCAACAGCAAAAGCAGAAAGGCCTCGACGGCGCTGTCGAGCTGGCGGCCCTATTGGGCGAGGTCCTTGACGACACCCAGGCCCTCATCGGAGCGTCGCTGTGGGCAAACCGAGTTGACCTGAGTTTGTGGCCGGCGGGGGAAGCCGACGCCGACGTAAGAACCCAGGCTGTACTGGGATCGCAAAACCAATCGCGGTTGCTAGTTGACGACACCGCTCCTGTGCTCAAAGTCCTTGCTGCTCCGCTGGTCAACGTTCATATCGTTCTGGACAATGCCGGGGCTGAGCTAATCGCCGACCTTGCTTTGGCTGCAAACATCCTGAGGAACCAGGGTCGGGTCACGGTCCATGCCAAGCCCCATCCGACGTTTGTCTCGGACGTGACATTGCCCGACTTGGATGCCACGATGCAACGGCTCGCAGCCGAAGACACACCGGCTCAGCAGATTGCCCGGACCCTGACGACGGCTCTCGGAGAGGGGACGTTGCAGATAGCCACGCACCCGTTCTGGGTATCCCCCGGTGCCGGGTGGCTGTGCCCGCCCGATCTTGTCGAACATCTCACCGAGGCCGACTTGATCATCTTCAAGGGCGACGCCAACTATCGCCGTCTTCTCGGGGACCTTCATTGGGATCCAACGACACCGATAGGCCGAATCGTCCGCCCACCCAAGCCGTTGCTGGCGCTGCGCACTGCAAAAGCGGAAGTGGTCGCCGGGCTGACACAGGACGTTGTCGACAGGGCGGCCCGAATCGACCGCGGCTGGATATCCAGCGGCGAGTGGGGTCTGATCCAGTACGTCGTGCCGGAGGCTTGATCCATCGGGCCACGCTTCGGCCGACCTCGGGGGCCGCGCTGCCGACGACCATCAATACAGACCCTCATTTCATGTCAGCGCGGCGCGGTACGTTCGATGGTGAACGAAGGAGTAAGCGTGGACACTCAGGCATGGATAAACCAGGACTCGGCTCGGCTTACTGCAACGATCCGCAAAAATGGCTGGTCGATCGAGTACATCGGCGGAAGCACCTGCTCGAAGCCCGGTTGTGAGTGCTCGCAGGGAGACGAGCCTCCTTTTGCCTACACCGTAGGGTTGTTTGGCTTAGGTCATCCGGAGCTGCTGATCCTCGGGATTGATCCGGAAACTGCGGTGGGGGTCCTTAACGATCTTGGCGAACGTGTTCGCAGTGGCGAGGCTCTACTCCCCGGCCAGGTCATCACGTTCGATGGTTGGCCGCACCGTATCGTCCCCGAACCGGTTCCTAATCCTGGCGAGATCGTGTTTGCGGCCAACGACTTTTACCGTCGACCCGACGAGTTCTCGGTTCCGGTCCTCCAACTCAGCTACGACGACCCCGCCGGCGTCTTTCCGTTCGAGGACGGGTACGCCGCTCCCAGGATGCAACCAAGACCGGGCACCTTCAGGGCATGACCCGGTTGTCGCTGCCTGAGATTCGAATCCGCAGCGTGGCAACCAGCGCAGCCTCCGACGCTGTCCACGCTAGACGGCTTCAGCGACCAGCACCCGGCGGTGCCGCGGTGATATCCAGACCCACCCAGTCGGAGTGGGCATCGGATCCGACCAGTCGCGCTCGCGCCTGATAACGCCCGGGTTCCGACCATTGCGGCATGAAGCCCGGGTATTCGACCTCGTAGACGGCGCCGGGGGCCAGTTCGATCGGATGAGCCTCAGGATTGGGAACCGGTGGCGGAGGAAGCCCTACGGGATTCCCCGCGCCGTCCCGGATCTCCAAAGCTAACGAAGCCGAGTCCATCTGAATCGGGAGGACGGCGATCGGCCCGTCACCCTGGTTGGCAAAGGTCGCGTGACCGAAGATGGCCTCGGGAAGACCTTCGGTCGGCGAGACATCAAATCTGATGTGGACCGGCACCGATTCTCCTAACAATCTGCCGACGTCGCCCTGGTGCTACACGACGTGCCAAGAGCCGCTTCTACGGCTCGCTCGACAACTCCGAAGTGGCGAGCCAGCGGCCCTTCATTCGGATTGTTCATTATGCCGGCGCCTACCTGCCAGGGCTGACCCCAAGCGGTTCCGTCGACCGTGTAGTACTCGTCGAGGGCCCCGAGCATGTGGCCGAACTCGTGACTTACCGCAGTGGTGTCGTTGCGACCCCAGTTGCCCATGTTGGTTGTGGTGTTGCCAACGTTCACAACCTGGTCCTCGCCGCTATCGACAAACTCGATGTTGGAGACAATCGTGTATCCGGTGCGACAGCAGCAGCAATAGCAGCAGAACTTGAAGCCATTGCTCCACCCTGCTTCGATTGCGTTCTCCCAAGCGGTGCGTTGCGCCGCGGTTATCGCCCCGACCAGACGGACCCGGATCGTCACGGTCACCCGGCATCTGGTTTGGTCGACCTGAAGACGGAAACGCGCTCTCCAGCCGTAGGTGCCGTTCCAGGCCTCAAACCCGGGCGGCGCATCCGTCATGACCTCGGTCCGCGGCTCGTCCACGTTTCGAGTGACGACCCGACCACAGCTCTCACGACCGAACAGTCGAAGGATGTAGCACCAGAAGTAGTGCCAGTATCTCTTTATCCAGTTCCAATAGAATCGAAAACCCCGCGGCTCGATGAAGATGGTCGGTTCCAGTAATGGCTCGGCAATCTCGAACTTATCGGAGGGAGCGGCAACCTCGAAGCTCAACCATTCAGCGGCAAGCGGCTCCTCTCGGGTGCCGCCAAGTGGTTCATACTGGCTGAAATATCGGACTTCGTATCGACCGGGAGCGAGGCTTCGATCCAGAAAGCCTACGTACTCGATGGTCAGTGTCGCACCGGGCTCTATCGGTTCTCCCGGGCCGCCTTCGCCCTTCTCGGGGGCGTGCGGCGGACGGAGGAGCACGGTCTTTCCCTGGGCATCCCGGATCTCGAGGGCCAGTGCGGGACGTTCGGCTTGTGCGGTGTTGAGATGGGCGACGGTGTCGCTGGTATTGGTGAACTCGGCAACGACCCCGAATTCACCCGGAACGATCTGGTCGCGCCTTTCGGTATGTAGCTCGACTCTTAGCTGCGTCATGGTCCCCTCCTGTCGCTAGCGCTCATATATTGGGCTGCGACTGCGCAACCACACCGTCAAAGCATACGCGGGCATAGTCAGAATGGGGCGACCGCCCTCGCCTCAGGAGGCAAGACCCAGCGCCTCCCACAATTTGCGTACGGGCCGATCATCGAAAGATTCGGGTAGGCAGACCGCAGTGATTGAACGGGCGACCGATCCCGGAGCGGGATGAATAAGGCGGTCGGGAGCACCACGGGTTGCGAGCCGTGGCAAGAGACCGACACCCAGACCATGCTCAGCAAGACTGATCGTGACCGCCGCATCGACGACACGGTGGACCACATCTGGAGTGAACCCGCCGACAGTCCTGCACGTGCTTTCGATGGCAGCAGCCAGAGTGCTGCCGACCGGTCCGGAGATCCATCGAGATCCTCGAGATACGGGACAGCTCGCCGCTGTTCAGCCTGGCGACCGCGACTGACGTCCAGGACCGGGTGTCGTTCCACAATACAGGCCCGACCCAGGTTCAAGGCCTGATTGTGATGTCGCTGTCGGATCTGGTCGGCGATGATCTCGATCCGGCGTTCGAGGAGATCGTGGTGGTGTTCAACGCCACCGATGATCCGCAGAGCTTCGTGATACCGGCGTCGGCCGGCAGGGAGTGGGAACTGCATCCAGTGCAGCAGGCTTCGAGCGACCCGGTGATCGTCACCTCGTCGCACGATCTTGCGAGCGGAACCTTCAGCGTGCCGGCGCGTACGAACTGTTGCGGCGGACATCAACGGGGTTCCGGTCAACAGCGACGAGCAGATCCACCTCATCAAGCTGAATCCGAATGGAACACCCAGGTGGCAACGCAATGAAGATGGCAAGCTGACGATCTGGGACTTCACGTTCTTAATGACCGTCACCTGCGAGGACGAGGCCGGCAACACGACCGTCGAGACGCTGGTGCCGGAGTTCCGGAAGAAGAAAACGCGAACGCCGGCCTATCGCCGTGAAATCGGCGCCTTTGATATGACGTAATAGCTAGATGACCCATTGACGCGAGAGACCCCCGTTCCCGGGGGTCTCGTTTGACCCGTGGCTACATCGTCAGCACGGCAGCACCATCGACTTCACCCGTCTTGAGTCGATTCAGAGCGATGTTCACATCGCTGAGCGGGTACCCGCCAGCCCCAACCAGCCGTAGAAGCCAACCAGGATCAGCCGGACGGACGGTCTTGGCTCAATAATGGCTGGAAATCCAAACCGATCAAACGCCAAGACTGCGTATGCCCCGATGGCGACGACGGCAGCCGAGCGGACGGTACCGGCACGGTCATATCGCTCCCAGGTGCCCCGATCTATGCGCAGCAGCTCGGATCCCCACGTCACGGTTGCCACACCCTGCCCTCGGGCCAGAAGGTATCGAAGTCGCCGGGGAAAGAGGTGAAGCCCGGCAAGGCGTTGAGGACCTCGCCCTGCAGGGATCCACTGCGTGCCAGTCCCCGCACCGGGTCCCATACCGATCCGGTTCTCACATCGACAATCTCGTTGTCGACTCTTTGCAGCTCGACCACTTCGGCATCGAGACGTCGTGACAACACAGACCATCGTTGGGGATCTTCCGGGTCGCTAATCACGGCGATCGCCACCCCCGCGACCACGTCGTTGATCACACCAAGACGTTGCAGATCAGGCACGGGATAGGCAGCGGTCTCTGTTCCGAAATCGACGACGATCACCAACTCCTCGAGGACGAGCCCACCTGAGCCGGCGGGAACGTCGAGGGCCAACGTCCCCGGATGGGATTCTGCCCAGGCCCCCCATGTTGTGAAGCTCACTGGAAACTGTTCGAGCCTGGCTCCCGTGCGGGGCCCGGCAATCGCCTCACCGAGCGGCTGGCTCCAGATACTGCCGGTGTCGTGATCCCACCAGGTCATGGCATTGCCCCACAGTGCCCCATGGTTGCCGAAGACAAGGGTCTGCCCTTCGAATTCGCGGCGATGGACCATCGCCGTACCGCAAAGCGGTCACCAGCTAACCAGTATTGGGATCCCGTCGATTTCGTCGATCACCATCTCGCGACGGTTGAGGAAGGAGACCGGATAGGCCTTGGCGAAATCGCCAGATACGACCCCGATGACCTGTGCGCTGGCCGGCCAATCGACCGCGGCGCCGGAAAGAAACTCAGGGTCATACACCGGGGCGATGGCATCGCGCGGCAACAGTTGCCGGAAACCCTCGGGGAGCCGCTCTCCCGCGGCAACGGGGTTATAAGCATCGCCCGCACCGACCCGTATCCCCGGTTCACTTGATTGCGACGGAGATGGTGCGAACGCCCAGAACGTAAGGGCCGCCAGGGCAAGCGTACCCAGCGCAATGACGAATCGATTCATACACGGATAACTCGCTTTGCTTCGGCAACGTCCCCCAATTGTCAGATACTCGACGCTCCGGACTGTCGGGCCACCGGCATCGTGTAGCAAAGCGCCTTGCCTTCAACCGCAACTATGCCATCAGCTCTGATCACGGTGGTTGCCAACTTCGTGATCGGTTTGTCGGTGCGCACCTCCGTCACCTCGACCCGTCCCGTGATCACGTCGCCGGGGCGCACCGGGGCGCGGAAACTCCAATCGACATTGAGGAAGACGGTGCCGGGGCCGGGAAGGTCTTCGGCGACCACCGCGTTGAGAATCGCCGT
>CAXMRC010000088.1:0-22941 GCA_964195945.1 uncultured Gemmatimonadales bacterium | reverse complement strand
GATGACTGCGTACTTGTGGTTCTCAAAGACCCTGAACACCGAGTCGCAACGAAGGTCGATGCTCGATGGCTGCACCATGGAAACGTCATAGGGGTCGATAAAGATACGCCCTTCGGCGACTGCTTGTTTGATGGTGCGGTCCGAAAAGATCATGGCCGCGATCGTAGCTGCCGGGAGCTTCGGTCGAAACAGGTTTCGACCGAGTCAGCGGTGCGGCGTTCCGCCGCGCTCTTTCCCGGTCAGTCAGGCGAAGCCCTCCCGACCGTGGTCGAGGGGCCGGGGCAATGCCCGCCCCTCGAGCTCCCCATAAGAGGCCGGATTGGTGTAGGGGGTTATCCGGTGAACTCTATGGTGTTCGTCATCTCGGCGGTCTTGGAGAGCATGGTGTGGGCGGAGCAGTACTTGGTCTCGGTGAGGTCGATGGCGCGCCTGACGCGTCCTTCATCTACATCACCTCCGACGCGGTAGTGGGCGTGGATCTTGGTGTACACCTTGGGGTGCTCGTCGGCCCGTTCTGCGGAGAGTTCAACCTCGAGTGATGTGAACGGCTGGCGCATCTTGTTGAGAAACTCAACGATCGTGATTGTGCTGCAACCGCCCAGAGCTGCCAGAACCATCTCCATCGGGCCGGGGCCGGTCTCTTTTGCACCGCCTTCAAGTCGCACAGTGTGGCCGGACGATGTTGCGACGTCGAACTTGGAGTCGCCGACGTGTTTCACTGTTGCAAAGGTATCCATGGCGTCTCCCTGGTGATGGCTCGCCGCGCTCGAACAAGCGGTCTGTGGAGCGGGTGAGGGGAATCGAACCCCCGTATTCAGCTTGGGAAGCTGATGTTCTACCATTGAACTACACCCGCGAGTACGTCGATTGTACCGCCTGATACGGCTGCGATCTCAACCCGTGACCAGGCTGGCTGTGCCCCACACTGTGATCAACAACCCGACGGCGAGGAGCCACCAGGCCCGACTGGCACGGAACTCACCTGATGCGCCTTTGGGATGCTTCCCATGGTGGTGCTGATAGATCGCAAAGCCGTTGCCCAGAACCATGGCAGCCCCAACCGCCAGGATCATTTGGGCGAGAAGATCGTCGAGTCCGAGAAGTTCTGTGATCGTCATTGCGATCCCTGACGCTAGTGCCGACATCGACGATTGGTGAATCCGGATAGAGTCAGGAGGAGACGTGCAAATGAGGGTGTTGTGACAACGTTGACCATGCGGACAAAGAGGGCGATCCCGGCAATTGGTCTTGGTGTGTACAAGAGCGAACCGGGGCAGGTCACCAAGGATGCGGTCCTCAACGCGTTGGAGATCGGCTACCGCCATATCGATACCGCGTCGATCTACAACAACGAGGCAGACGTTGGCGACGCCATCGTCGAGAGCGGGCTAGATCGACGCGACGTATTCGTCACCACCAAGCTGTGGAACGAAGACCAGGGATACGACACAACGCTCACTGCTTTTGATCGCTCGCTTGACCTGCTCGGACTCGACTATGTAGATCTGTATCTCATCCACTGGCCTGTTCCTTTGTTGCGGCTGGACACATGGCGGGCATTGGAGCGTCTCACGCTCGATGGCAGGGTGAGGGACATTGGCGTGAGTAACTACATGACACGACACATCAGCGAGATTCTGGAGTACGCCTCTGTGGTCCCTGCGGTAAACCAGATCGAACTGTCTCCCTACAACTACCGGAGTCGGCTCGAGACCATCGAGACGTGCAACGAGCACGGGATCGTTGTCGAGGCGTACAGCCCGCTGACCAAGGGCAGAAGACTGGACGATCCTGTGCTTGCGGAGATAGGCGCTTCTCATGGCAAGACACCCGCACAGGTGTTGATCAGATGGGCGCTGGAGCGAGGATTCGTCGTTCTTCCCAAGTCGGTCCGGGCCGCCCGCATTGCCGAGAACTACGAAGTGTTTGACTTCTCGCTTAGCGGCGAAGACATGGCACAGCTGGATGCTCTCGATGAAGGTCTTGCCACGGGATGGGACCCTATCGACGCTCCGTGATGCGTTCGTCGATATGGGTATCAAGTAGTCTTGTTCCTTGTCCTGTCCCGGCCCCTTGTTACGTGTATTTGCCCGCGCCGGGCAGCGTAGGCGTTGATGGCCCGTGGGAGTTGAGTCAATTTGAATCCGATCGTCGAAACCGAGGCGCCGCAAGACGCCGCCGCGATCTATGAGCTCAACGTTATTGCTTTTGACGGTCGCACCGAGGAAGCTGATCTCGTCGACGAGTTGCGACGCCACGGAGATCTTCTCCTGTCATTGGTCGCCCGAATTGACGGAACTCTTGTTGGTCACGTCGCCTTCTCTCGTGTGATTGTTGACACCGTGGGCGGTCCGGTCGGCGCCGCAGCGCTGGCACCGGTAGGAGTCCTCCCAGCCTTTCAAAACGAGGGCGTCGGATCTACGCTGATAGAAGCGGGCATCGAGCTGCTGGCGGGTGAGCCGGTGATTCTCGTGGTTGGGAATCCCACCTATTACTCGAGGTTTGGCTTCTCGGCCGCCGTTGGCGAGCGTTACCCGAGCTTCTACAGCGGCCCCTACTTCATGGCCCTGGTGCTCGGAGATCCCGCTTCAGCCCCGATTGGCCCTGTTACCTACCCCGACGCATTTGAGCTCGTTAACTGAGCTGTGGCAAGCATCGCAACCTGGGTAACGTTCAGAGGTGAGTGAGCCCATCTCGACCAGTACAGAACGGAGCACGGTGTTTCATACCCGTGACACATCAGCCATCCTTGAAGAATTCGATGTTGCAGCTGCGGCTGGGCTGGATACCGGGGAAGCGCAACGTCGCGTGGATCAATTCGGCCCGAATGAGCTGGTCGAACATGGGGGCCCAACGCCGTGGCTCATTTTTGTTGGCCAGTTCACCGATGTGATGGTCATCGTGCTAATCGTCGCGGCAGCTATCGCGGCGGCGATTGGTGACATCAAAGACGCGGTCGTGATCCTCGTCATCGTCGTGCTGAACGCAGCCTTGGGGTTTGTCCAGGAGTATCGAGCTGAGCGAGCGATCCAGGCTTTGAAACAGCTTGCGGTTCCTAGCGTGCGGGTTCGCAGGGATGATGGAGAGGTCAAGGATGTACCGGCCGGCGAGATCGTCCCCGGCGACATTGTTCTGCTCGAGGCCGGTTCCGCGGTACCGGCTGACGGAAGACTGGTTGAGGCCACAAGTCTCCAGGTTGCAGAGGCGGCGCTTACCGGTGAGTCGTACCCAACCGAGAAGACAACCAAGACTCTCACCGTCGACGAACTCAATATCGGGGATCGTCACAACATGGTCTATATGGGCACCGCCGTCACCCACGGCAAAGGTGCGGCCGTCGTGGTCGGTACCGGAATGTCAACAGAGCTCGGCCACATCGCCGAGCTCCTGCAGACCATTGACAGGTCTACGACGCCCCTGCAGAAACGTATGGCACAGTTGGGCAAAGGACTCGCTATAGCGGCGGTCGGTATCGTTGCGGTCGTCTTCGTACTCGGGTTGCTGCGTGGCGAAGATCTCCGGGACATGTTCCTTACGGCGATTGCCCTTGCCGTTGCCGCAGTCCCCGAGGGTCTTCCTGCAGTGGTGACCATTGCGTTGTCCCTTGGGGCGCAACGAATGCTGAAGCGCCGGGTGCTAATCCGCAAACTCCCCGCGGTCGAGACCCTTGGGTCGGTGACGGTTATCTGCTCTGACAAGACAGGGACGATCACCCAGAACCGGATGGTCGCCACCGAGATCGCAGCAGACGAAGGAGTCGTTGAGCTGGTTGACGTGCACCTCGAAGCCGACGGACCGGCCACTGCGACGAGGCTTGCATTGCTAGGCGCGCTGTTGTGTAACGACACCGTGCTTGACCACAGCGGTGAAGATAAGCACATCGGCGATCCGACCGAGATAGCGCTGGCCGTCGCCGCGGTGCACGGAGGTCTCGATGCTGACAGCATCGGCCACGCCTGGCCCAGGGTCGCGGAAGCTCCGTTTACATCGGAACGGAAGCGCATGACGACCGTTCATGAAGTGCCCCGTGGTTATCAGGCGTCCATCGGATCTCGTTGGGTGGCGATGACAAAAGGAGCCCCCGATGGGCTGGTCGATCTTGCTACCACCATGTGGAGTGGTGGCGCTGCGGTCGAGTTGACCGATGGGCTCAGATCGAGCGCCCTAGAAACCAACTCGAATCTCGCCAACGCCGGCAGGAGGGTTCTTGGAGTCGCTCTACGGCCATTGGAGTCTCTGCCGGGCGATGAGGATGTCGAGGCGCTTGAGTGCGACCTGACGCTGTTGGGGATGATCACAATGGTCGATCCGCCGCGGCCCGAGGTACCGGCAGCTGTGCGCGCTTGCCGGCGCGCCGGTATCCGTCCCGTGATGATCACTGGCGACCACCCCCTCACCGCACGCCGCATCGCCGCAGACGTCGGCATCGATACGAAGGGACGAGTTGTCACTGGTGCTGAGCTCGCTCGGGTGGACGATGCAGAGCTGGCGGTAATGGTCGCTGACGTGTCTGTGTACGCGAGAGTGTCGCCAGAGCACAAGCTCCGCATCGTTGGCGCACTCCAAGACCAGGGCGAAGTTGTGGCCATGACCGGTGACGGCGTTAACGACGCGCCGGCACTTCGCAAGGCCGACATCGGCGTCGCCATGGGGATTACCGGGACTGATGTGTCGAAGGAAGCGGGCGGCATGGTGCTACTCGACGACAACTTCGCGACCATTGTCAAGGCGGTTCAAGAGGGTCGAACGATCTACGACAATATTCGGAAGTTCATCAAGTACACGATGACCAGCAACAGCGGCGAGATCTATACGATGCTCTTGGCACCGTTTCTTGGGCTGCCTCTTCCTCTCACGGCGATTCAGATCTTGTGGGTCAATCTTGTGACGGATGGTCTCCCTGGCCTTGCGCTCTCCTTTGAGCCCTCCGAGGCCAATGTGATGGATCGGGAGCCATACGCACCGGATGAGAACATCTTCGGGCGTGGCATGGGGAAGCACATTCTGTGGGTTGGTCTCCTCATGGGTGGCGTGTCGATCCTCGCCGGTCTTGTGTACTACGAGGCTGACAATGTGGCATGGCAAACGATGTTATTTACGGTGCTCACGATGTCGCAGATGGGTCACGCGATGGCGGTGCGGTCCGACAGCGAGTCGCTCTTCAGCCTTGGCTTCCGCACCAACAAGCCGCTGCTGGGTGCGGTATTGCTGACACTGGCGCTGCAATTGCTGGTTGTCTATTGGGGTCCCCTGCAGACGGTCTTTGGCACCGAGGCGCTCTCGACGTTGGAACTCGGTATCGCGCTGGGTGCCGCAACCATCGTGTTCTGGGCCGTGGAAGTGGAGAAGTTCTTCAGACGCCGGCGGGCGACGCCGAGCGAAGCTGAACTCGTATAGAAGTCGCGGGTGGTGCAAGAATCCGTCTGCAACGAACTTGTATTGTGGCTCGGATGGAACACGACTTCTTCACCGCCGCCTTGCATGCGGATGATGACATTGCGGAATTGCCGGACGTAGCTCCGGCGTTGCGCCCTAGCACGACATTTGAGTACGGCACAGATGGCCGGATATACAGACGAGCCGGCGACGAGACCACCGAACGTCTTGAAGCGGTGCTCGGTGCTCTTGAGGGTGGGCATAGCGTGGCCTATCCGTCGGGGATGGCTGCGGTGGCCGCCGTACTCCGCCATGTCCGACCGAACCGGATTGCATTGCCAGACGATGTTTATCACGGAGTTCGGGATTTTGTGAAGCTGGGGGTCGAGCGGGGTAGTTGGCGAGTCTCGGGCTCCGCCGATCTGGAGAGTGGAGACGTGCGGTGGTTGGAGACCCCCTCCAACCCGAAGTGTCTCATCACCGATCTCGCTGCCGCGGCAAGAGAGGCGCGAGAACGCGGGGTCGTAACAGTCGCGGATGCAACGTTTGCCACGCCCGTTCTGCAGCAGACGCTTGCTTTTGGTGTGGACTTCTCAGTTCATGCGACAACAAAGTTCATCGCCGGTCATTCAGATGCCATGGGTGGTGTTGTCTCGACACTGCGTTCTGAAATAGCAGACGGCCTGCGGGCCGCCCGGATGATCGACGGAGCCATTCCGGGTACGTTGGAGGCCTGGCTGACCCTGCGCGGACTTCGCACACTGCCGTTGCGTGTGAGTCGGCAAAGCCAAACAGCGCTTGCTATCGCTCAGTTCCTCGACGAGCGGGTCCCAACGGTTTGGTACCCGGGTTTGGAATCACATCCTGGCCATGACTTGGCCAAGCGTCAGATGTCTGCCTTCGGGGGAGTGCTTGCATTCGAGGTGGCGGACGGTGAGAGGGCCACACAAGTGTTGAGTAAGTTGAGAGTGTTCACGGATGCGACTTCTCTTGGTGGTGTGGAATCACTCGCCGACTACCGTTTGCGTAGCGACCCCGGGGCCCCGCCCGGTCTGATCAGGTTGTCCGTGGGTCTCGAGAGCGCCGAGGCGCTGATCGATGACCTTGATCGTGCACTCGCAAGCAGGCGCTAGTACCCGCCGATATCGACGGCGTAAGCGTCGTAGATCAGGTCTGCACCCTGCTGGCGGTGTCGAGAAAGATCAACAATCAAATCCATTGCCGACTCCCTCATGTCGACAACGATGTCAACTGTTCCTTCCCCTGCCGCTTTCTCGATCACTTCCTCAATCGATTCGGCAAGCCTGGCGTGTTCGAGTTTTCTGTTCTCGACTGCGCGTTGTAATCGTGGAGCTTGATCGACGATGCCGTCAAGAAGACCGTCCGGTGACTGCACGTCGTTGATGTGTTCTTTGAAGGCGATCTCAAGTTCGCGGAGACGCGTCAGAAGATCCAGGGCCCAAGACTCTCTGGCTGCGGGTGCCGCCGTCGCGCTTTCGACCTCCTGCATGGCCTCGCTTAGCTGCGACCGTTGTCGAGCCACTCCTGCCAATGATTCTTCAGTTGTCACTCGTACCTCCCTGAGTCGCCGTCACCATTGTCGCGAAGAACAGCCCATCGGTCCAGAGTCATTCGCTATTTGATCTCGCAGCACAGTGTCGGGGGTCCGGCTAGTCCGAGCGTAGAATCGGGTGACCATGGAAGGAGCCGAGGTGGAGACACGCGCATACGACCCCGATCTTGACTTTGACGCTGTGGCGCGCATCTGGCGTGAAGTCGGATGGATCGATGCCGGAGACGACAAGCACGAAGAAGGCCTGCGCGTGTTTGCAGAGCAGTACACCGGACTGGTTGCGGACCTCGGCGGCACTCCAGAGTGTTACGTTGCGACGGGTGCGGGCACAATCTCCTACACCACACAGGAGCTGCCGCTGTCTGTAGTTACGGCCGTCACGACCAGCCATGTGGCACGCCGCCAGGGTCTTGCCAAGCGTCTAACGGCGCAGTCGATTGCAAACGCCGCCGTCTCCGGAGCCGCGGTCAGTGCCCTCGGCATGTTTGACCAGGGCTTTTACAACAAGCTCGGGTTTGGCACCGGGCCCTACGAGTACTGGCATTCCTTTGATCCGGCTGCTCTCCGCGTATCGGCTGTTGCGCGACCTCCGCAGCGGCTGAGCATGGACGATTGGGCGATTATCCATGAGTCACGACTCCGTCGGCATCGTGGTCATGGTTCGTGCAACATCGATAGCCCCGCGGCGACGCAGGCTGAAATGCACTGGGCATCCAATGGTTTTGGGCTCGGATACGCTGATGGCCCCGACGGTGCAATAACACACCACGTGTGGTTCAGCGCCAAAGAAATGGAGTACGGCCCACTTAATGCCTGGTGGATCGCCTATCAGACCCCGGAACAATTCCTCGAACTGATGGCGCTTATCGGCAACCTTGGCGACTCGATCCACCTGGTACGGATGCGAGAACCGGTGGGGATACAGATCCAGGACCTGGTCGATCAACCCTTCCGTCGCAATCGAATCTCTCAGAAGTCGAGTTACGAGAATCGAACCAGAGCCGCGGCTTACTGGCAGATGCGGATGTGCGACGTCGCCGCGTGTGTGGCGGCGACGAAGGTCGCCGGAGACTCTGTCCGGTTCAATCTGGCGTTGACCGATCCGATTGAAGACCTGCTCGATTCGGATTCGTCGTGGCGGGGTGTTGCCGGCAACTACGTGGTCACCTTTGGACCCGAGTCCTCGGCCGTTGTGGGCGAAGATTCTTCGCTACAGACTCTAGAAGCAGGTGTGGGGGCGTTCACCCGGCTGTGGTTGGGCGTTCGTCCCGCCACCGGGCTTACGGTTACCGATAGCCTTGCCGCTCCTGCCGGTCTACTCAACAGGCTTGATGGCGTACTCCGCTTGCCGACCCCCCGGCCAGACTGGGATTTCTAGCGCGGTCCGTAGACTCAGTTACACCGAGATGTCGCGCCGCGCGAAGCCCCAGACTGCGATCCCGAGAAACACACAAATCACCGCAAGCATGAGCAGTGTGTCCTCAGCGGATAGACCGTTGCTGAGTGGGTCGGAGCGCTGGAGCCAGTAGAACGGCGTTATCTTCTGAGCGCCTTGCAACCAATCGACGAGGTCAGCCAGCCCGTTGACAAAGAAGGTCGCCACCGTCGTGCCAGAGGCGATCCCGATAGTCACACCCCGCTTCCCTGTGAGTCCGCCAACGGCAAAAGCGAGAGAACCAAAGACGAGAGCGAGTAGCGCAAGCTCGAAATTGGAAGCCACCATGTTGGCCATGGAGAATTCCAAGTCGACGATCGGATTGGCCACTGCCATGACGACCAATACGGCGAATGCAACCACCGAGACGAGCGTCGCCATTGCGGCGAAGCGTTCCAGCACAATCCGAAAGCGGGGGGTTGGAGTGGCGAGTATCAAGTCCATGGTGTGGCGGTCCTCTTCGCCGGCGATGGCGGCTGTGCCGATGCTGATGGCGAAAACGGCCAATACGATTGCTCCGACGCTTGCGTTGACCCGGCTGTTGACGAACCCGGATGGAGTCAGCAACTCGGAGACTTCTGCCGCCCCGAAGAAGGACATCATGCCTTGCGGCATCTCTTCAAGCAGCCGGGTGATGGTGTCCGCTCCCTCGCGGACTGTGGGGTAGACACCAACGGTGATTCCAACGAGTGCGGCCAGACCGACGACGTACCACAAGAGGCTGCTGCGGCGGCTCCAGATCATCTCACCGTAGATGCTACGCAACATCGTCGGTCTCCGAGTAGTAGGCAAGGAAGGCGGACTCGAGGTCTCCGTCATGGCTGACCAGGCGCTCGACCTGGTATTGGGCCGCCATCTTGATGACGGGGTCGACCGATCCCGTGACGGTGATGACCAGGGTGTACCCGCCGTTATCAGCTCTTGCGTCTCTAACGGTTTCCAACGTTTCGAATATCGCAGGGTCGACCACGGTGGAGAAAGTTAGCTCGAGACGGCGCTGCGCCTGTTGCTTGAGTTGTTCGATCTCGGCCACGACCATCAGCCGGCCCCTGCGGATGATGGCAGCGCGATCCGTGATGCGTTCGACTTCAGGGAGTATGTGTGAAGAGAGGAACACAGTCCGGCCTTCATCGCTCACCTCTCGCAATAGTGAATAGAACTCCTGCTGCACGATTGGATCAAGACCGTTGGTCGGTTCGTCAAGAATGAGCAACTGGGGTCGATGCATGAATGCCTGTACGAGGCCGACCTTCTGTCGGTTGCCGCTGCTGTAGGTCCGTATCTTCCGACTGAGATCCAGGTCGAACCGATCTGCAAGCGAAGCAATCTCGACATCGGCCTGTACTCCGCGCAGGGCTGCCAGGTAGCCGAGCAACTCTTGGCCTGTCATCTTCTCGTACATGGCGAGTTCGCCGGGGAGGTAACCGACGCGACGGTGAATCTCCGCACTGTGCCGTTTGCTATCCATGCCGAGCACGGTGGCGGTTCCTCGAGTCGGCCGAATGAAGTCGAGAACTGTTGATATCGTCGTGCTCTTACCGGCGCCGTTGGGGCCGAGAAAGCCAAAGATCTCCCCTTGGTTGACCTCGAGGTCCAAAGAGTCGATGCCGCGCACCGATCCGTAGTACTTGGTCAGGTTTTCGAGAATAAGTGGTGACGCCATGAGCGATTCAGGCTAGCCAGACCGCCGCAGGCGTGATTCGAGGACGTGCACAGACGGAGGGGCGGCTCAATCTCGTAGAATCCCCGAAGTGAGTACTGCATCTGCAACAGCACCGGCATCCTCAGCGAACCTGGGTCCTGGCTTTGATTGCCTTGGTCTGGCGTTTGAGTTGCGCTGCCACGTGCAAGCGTCTCTTGCCGACAACTGGATCATTGAAGAGCTCGGTACTTCGTACCAGCCGCGAGCTTCAGATTACGTGCGTCGAGCCGTGGAGGCAGCGATTGGTCGGCCGATGCGGCTTGTCATCAACAATCAGGTACCTCGCTCAAGAGGATTGGGGTCGAGTTCGGCGGTGATGGTGGCTGCGGCCGCAGCTGCGTTGCGGGCAGTCGGAACGGAGCCTGAGTCGCGTGATCTATATGAGATGGTGACCGATATCGAGGGGCACGGAGACAACGCCGGTGCGGCTGTGTACGGGGGGTTGGTTGCAGTGGCGGAGGGATCGCTACGGCGATTGGAGTTGTCGCCGGAGTTGAGTTTTGTGTTCGGGATTCCCGATGATCCGCTCAAGACGGAGCTGGCAAGATCAGTTTTACCCGAGGAGATCTCACGGCGTGCCGCGGCGCGCAACGTGGCCAGGGTTGTCTTTCTAATTGAGGGGCTGCGCTGCGGAGACGCGGAGGCCCTGGCCAAGGCCGGGGGAGACGAGATCCACGAGGCGCATCGTGCTGAGCTTTCACCGCTCACGGAGCACATGATGGAAGCAGCCCGCGCCGGTGGAGCGCTTCATGCCGCATGGAGCGGTGCCGGTCCGACTGCGATGGCGATCGCCTTAGATACCGAGCCAGTCGTTGCTGCGATGAAGGAAATTCTCGGTAGCCGCGGCCGTGTCGAAGTACTCGAGGTGGCCGAGTCAGGCTGGTCCTAAGGACCGGAACCCCGTTGACGGCATACGTGCGGAGCTCACCTCCAGATGTCCGAGTCAACGGTTGTCTTGGCGTGATACCGATGATTGGATTCATTGTGAAACGGTTCTAGGAGCGGCTCAGCTTGCGGTTTTGTCTCCAATTTGCGAACCTGTAGGTACTGCGGCCGTCGGGTACGTTTCGCAGCCGTTCGGTCGCCACTCCAAAGTTTGAGGTTTGAATTGGGCTCATTGATCAAGAAGCGCCGCAAGAAGATGTCGAAGCACAAGTATCGCAAGCGGCAAAAAGCCAATAGGCACAAGAAGAAGTAACAAGAAACCCCCGGTCAAAGACCGGGGGTTTCTTCTAAACGCAAGTGGGCCCTCCCGAATGGAAGGGCCCACTTGCACAATGGTCGCCCGGTACTACCCGCCTTCGCCCTTGCGATAGCGCATCCCATCTGCTGCCGGCATCCGTAGCCGTTGGGTGGCAAAGATCAGCATTACGAGAACCGCGATGAACGGGGTGATCTTTGGCAGTTGGTTTGGTACCGAATCGGTACTCAGATACCAATAGAGCATCCCGGCGGTGGCAAGACCCAACCAACCGGCCACTCGTGTCTTTCTCTTGTACAACGCCCGCAGCATCAGGATCGCCAGGCTCAACCCGACGAGGAGGAGCAGACCGTGGGCGGCGTTCGGATCCCGCAGCCGTAGAGTCTCGGCGAAACCAAAGAGCAACCCGCCAAGAGCGGTGCCGACCGGTCGCCAGTTACCGAAGATCATCGTCGCCAGACCGATGAAGCCTTTGCTCAGCGTCTGGCCTTCGCGATACAGCCCGGAAAGCTGGACGGCGAGGAAGCCGCCACCAAAACCGGCTAGAGCACCACCGATGGTGACGCCGTAGTACTTGTACTTGTACACGTTGACACCCAGCGAGTCAGCCGCATGTGGGTTTTCGCCGCAGCTCCGCAATCTGAGGCCGAACGCGGTCTTCCATAACAACAGAGTCGCTGCAGGCACGATCAGTATTGCCACCAACCCGAGCCACGACATCCCTGAGGAGAACCCACGCATAATGCCAGCCAGGTCGGACACGAAGAACCAATCCCAATCTTCGATCGCTCCCAGCATGTCGGGGCTTCTCCACCCACCGATACTGCCGCCGGCAAGGAAAGGGATGTTGAAGGTGCTTACGCCGACGATGGTCGGTGACTGCGTGATCGAACCGCCACGCTCCGGGAAATGAATGCTTGCCATGAAGCGGGCAATCCCCGGCGCCATGATGTTGATCGCCACACCGGCAATGATGTGATCGACATTGAAGGTCACTGTGGCCACAGCGAGCAGCAGACCGCCGAAAGCACCGGCGATGGCGGCGATGACCATTCCCCACCACGGGCCGTAGAGCAAGGTGCCGAGCGCCCCGAAGAAGGTGCCGAGCACCAGCATTCCCTCGAGACCGATGTTCACGATGCCGACTCTCTCGGAGAAGATACCGCCAAGGCCTGCCATGAGGATGGGCACCGACCACGCCAAAGCAATCAACCAGGTGCCGCTTGACGTGAGGTCGCTGGTCTCCAGTTTCGCAAACTGTTGGGTCAGCGACAGCATCATCACGATTCCGAAGACGCCCAGTACCCAGACTCTCCAATTGAGCTTCTTCTTGCCCTCACCGGGTGTTCCGACCAGGCGACGGTAGGCGCTGGTTAGGTCCGGCAGTGGTGAGTTGCGGTTACTCATGACGCACCTCCCTCATCGTCGCCCACTTGGGCAATAGGTATTGCTGCAGCGGTGGCCGCAGCCGCTGCACTTGCCTCTTCCGCACGACGCTTGCGTTCCACCACTGCGTATGCGACGACAGCAGCAAGGATGATGACGCCCTGCATGATGGCAACGATCTCGCGTGGGGCGTCACCTCTGACTTCTAGAACCCCGGAGGCTCGATCCAGCCATCCGAACACCAGGGCACCGATCGCAACACCGACCGCGTGGTTGCGACCAAGAAGAGCCACCGCGATTCCGGCGAACCCGAGCTGTTGCGTGAAGCGGAGGTTGTAGGCGTGGGAGTTACCGAGCAATTCCGGGAGTCCCACCAGACCGGCCACCGCCCCACCGATGACCATGGCGGTGATGATCATCCGCTTCGGGTCCGTGCCGCTTGCTTCGGCTGCGCTGGCGTTCTCTCCGGAGGCCCGCAGGTCGAAACCGATGCGGGTCCGGTTGATCAACACGTGATAGGCGATGCCGACGGCAATGGCGACGAGGATGAAACCCCACAGCTCGACACGTTTGATGTCCCGGGTAAACACCTCAACCCAGCCGTTCAGGGAAGGCATCCAGCCGGATTCGGGGATCGATTTCAGGGCAGTATCGAGGCTCTCGTCCGGAACATCCCAGATGCTCAACAGGTAGGACGTGATTCCGGCTACCGCGATGGCATTGAGCATGATTGTCGAAACCACCTCATGCACATTGCGGGAGACCTTTAGGAAGCCGGCCAGGCCGGACCAGAAGGCGCCAACCGCCATGGCGGTGAGAATGATCACTGTCACATGAAGGACAGGGGGCAGGTTGATTTCGGCACCGACCTTGGCTGCAATGATCGCCGCCAGAATATATTGCCCTTCAACGCCAATGTTGAACAGGTTCATCCGGAAGCCGATGGCAACGGCGATACCTGACAGGTACAGAGGGGTTGCCCGGTTCAACGTTTCGATGAGAGTCTCGAGACGGGTACCAAACTCCCACATATTCGAGTAGGCGCTCAACGGGTCGGCACCTGCGATGAGGAGCACAACCGAGGTGACCACCATCGCCACCCCGATCGCGATGAGCGGCGCGGCGAGGACGTACATCAGTTTCTTACCCATTAGGTGCTCCTCTCCTGAACCGAAGCCCCGGTCATATAGGAACCAAGGTCACGCGGGGTGACCGACGCCGGGTCGAGCTCAGCAACGAGGTCGCCTCGCAATATGACCACGAGACGGTCGGAGAGACCGATGAGCTCTTCGAGGTCGGCTGAGATGAGGATGACTGCTAGACCTGCGGCACGGGCGTGGCGGAGTTCTTCCCAGACCGCGGCCTGCGCACCAACATCGATGCCGCGCGTGGGGTGAGCGGCAATGAGAGCTACAAGATCCGCAGACATCTCCTTTCCAACAATCAGCTTCTGTTGGTTGCCACCGGATAGCGCATGGGCTGCAACTTCGACCCCCGGTGTTCTGACGTCAAACTGCTCGACCACCGTCTTAGTTTGTTCTCGTGCATCATCACTTTGAATCCAAAAAGCGTTCTTGACGTATGGCTCCATGCTCTGGTGCCCGAGCATGGCGTTTTCCCACAACGGAAAGCCAGAAAGAAGACCGCGTTTCGTCCGGTCCTCGGGTATGTACCCGATGCCGGCCTCGCGGCGCTTGCGGACACCCCACCCCTTCATGCGTTCGCCCTCGAGCGAAATCACTCCGCCCGTAAGGGGGCGCATGCCGATGATTGCTTCGACCAGTTCGGCCTGTCCGTTGCCCTCAACCCCGGCGATACCGAGGATCTCCCCCTTGTGCACCTTCAGGCTGACGCCGCGGAGCTTCGGGCTTCCCGCATCGTCATTAGCTGTGGCATCGATCGCCTCAATCACGACGTGGTCGGTGACGGTTGATTCGCGGGTCTCCGGCGTTGGCAACTCGGACCCGACCATCAGCTCGGCAAGATCCCGGGCCGTGACATCCTCCGGCTTGACGGTGTCAATGGTCTTGCCGGCACGGATCACGGTGATGGTGTCGGCGATTTCGAGTACCTCGTCGAGTTTGTGGTCGATGAAGATGATCGTGTGACCCTGCGCCTTGAGCTCACGCATGTTGCGGAAGAGCTCTTCGACTTCCTGGGGGACCAACACTGCCGTTGGCTCGTCGAGGATGAGGATCCTGGCCCCGCGGAACAAGACCTTGATGATCTCTAGTCGTTGCCGTTCGCCGATCTCCAGGGTCTCGACGAGATCGCGGGTCCCCACCTTGAGACCGTAGGTTTCGCCGATAGCGAGTATGCGAGTCCTTGCTTCAGGGAAGTTGATTGCTCCCCACTTTGTGGGCTCTGCCCCGAGCACGACGTTCTCGAGCACGCTGAGATTGTCGGCCAGCATGAAGTGTTGGTGGACCATCCCGATCCCGAGTGCGATTGCTTCCTTCGGCGAGGCGAACTTGACCTCTTCACCGTGGATCAACATGCGGCCCTCGTCGGCCGGCTGCATCCCGTAGAGGATCTTCATCAGGGTGGATTTGCCGGCCCCGTTCTCGCCACAGATGGCGTGAATCTCACCGTCGGCGACATCGAGATTCACACCGTCGTTAGCGATGACTCCAGGGAATCTCTTTGTGATTCCCTCTAGTACTACAGCTGATGCCATGCGCCCGCCTAACGAAAGAGAGTGTGGGACCGGACAATAGTCCGATCCCACACTCTTTTCGATTCAGATGTCTTGCTGAGCTACGGGGTGGAAGGCACCACGATGTCGCCGGCAATGATCTGTGCCTTGAAGGCATCCAACTGGTCGATGATGTCATCGACGAAGCCGCCGCTGGTTGAGTAGCCAACACCATCGACCGAGAGGTCGAAGTTCTTGACTCCACCGGCGAACATGCCATCAGCTTGTTCCTTGATGGTGTTGAACACGGACACGTCAACCCGCTTCAGCATCGAAGTCAGGATGTACTCCTGGACGTCGGGGCTTGCGCTGAGGTACTGGTCTGAGTCGACACCGATGGCCCACACCTTGGAACCCTCGGCCTCGGAGTATTCCTTGGCGGCCTGGAAGAGGCCGGAGCCCGATCCGCCTGCTGCGTGGTAAACGACATCAGCGCCACCCTCGAACATCGACTGGGCAATTACCTTGCCGGACGCGGGGTCATTGAAGCCCGCAAAGTCGGGCGGCTCGGTGATGTACTGGAGGTCGATCTCGATATCGGGGTTGACCGCAGTCGCACCTGCGACAAATCCGGCCTCGAACTTCTGGATCAACTCCATATTGACGCCACCGATGAAACCGACATGACCGGTTTCGCTCTTGAGTGCCGCAGCCGCACCGACGAGGAACGAACCCTCATGCTCGGCGAAGAGCAGCATGGCAATGTTGCCAGGAGCATCCGCGATGAAGCCATCGACGATTGCGAAGTTGACGTTGGGGCTCGCAGTTGCGGCCGCAAGCATCGGATCACCGAACAAGAAGCCGATACCGAACACGATGTCCGATTCGTCTGCTTGCAGATTCAGTAACTCTTCACGGTTGGAACCATCATTGTTGGCCGAAGCCTCCGATGGGGCGATCCCCAGCTCGGCTGTCGCCTTGTCAAGACCGGCTGCTGCCGAGTCGTTGAACGATTGGTCGCCACGGCCACCAATGTCATAGACAAGGCCAACAGTGGCCGCGTCGACCGGTGCTTCGGTAACCGCTGCTGCGGTTGTGGCAGTTGCTGCTGCCGTAGTTGTTGTATCGTCGTCACTGTCGCCACCGCACGCAGCAGCTATAAGAGCGAAAGCAAGAACGACGCTGAACAGCCAGAGCTGTTTACGCATTATTTGACCTCTCCAGTTCTAGGTAGGAAGGGCGACGTGCCCATGACGTCGCCGATTCGTGGACTAACGCTAACGGGTAGCTTCGCCTTTTGCACATACAGTTGCCATGTTATGGATGGTGCAATTCGCGATTCCGCCAGCCCTATCCATTGTACCGGAGGTAGTCCTCTATCTCGGTCATCAATCCGGCTGCCTCGTCTGGGTCCAGGTTGATCGCGGTCGGCTCGGACTGCTCGAGCTCCGATACGTATGCGGAGAATTCGTCGGAGGCCTTGAGTGCGGCGTTCACTCTGCCCATGTACTCGTCAGTAACTGTCTCCAACTCGGACAAGTCAGCGTTGATGTTGAAGATAGAAGTGGCCCGCGCCGCTAACGCCAGCATGGCCTTTGGATTCGGGTTCGCCGCCAAATAGTGAGGGGTAGCCGCCCATAGGGCCAACGCGGGTATGCCGGCTTCGCGGCACGCTTCGAGCACGACGCCGACGATGCCGGTCGGTCCCTCGTATTCGGAGGCGAGGAGGCCGTTGCGGATAACCAGCGAAGGATCCGTGGCCACGCCGACCAAGGGAACGGATTGAGTGTGGGCTACCTGGCCAATGAACGAGCCGAGAAGGATGACCTCCTCGACATCGTTTTCGCACAACACCTGGGTGAGGTAGCGGCTGAAGGTTTTCCAACGGTATGACGGTTCATCGCCGGCGACGATCACCAGATCGCGATCTAATTCTGGGAGTGACACCTCATGGAAGCGTGTCGTCGGCCAGGAGAGTCTTCTAGTTTCCCCTTGCCCGATACTCACCGTCGGCCGATGAGCCTGGAAGTCGAAGAACTCCTCGGGATCAATGGCTGCGAATGGTTCACCGGCGTCGAGAGTCCCGATGAGGTAGTTGGCTGCACCTGATGCTGCTTCGCAGGCATCGCCCCATCCTTCGAAGGCAATGACGGCGCGGGGTCGGCGTAGCCGCGGTCTCGAGAAACGATGAATCGCATCCATACGCTCAATCTACCCTGAAGTCACCCTTGTGTTCACCGGGGTTGATCACAGTGTCCAACCCGCTGGTCACGATGAAGTCGACATTCGTCCCGTCGGACATGTGAACGGTTAGTCGCTCATACATGCCGACCGGAAGTCGTGTTGACGCTGTCGATGAGATCTTGCCGAGCGGGTAGCTGCGTAGCGGTCTCTGACGGAAGGTGGGACAGCGGCGCACCGTCATGACTCGTTCGGTTGTCTTGACCAAGATGAGATGAACCGCCCCTGGGCCATCGGGTTCCCTGGCAGCTCTTTCGGCGAGTGCATATCCGACGATCACTCCCAGCAGGCCACCAAGGGCCAGCGCGGAGAGGAGGGGGGCGTGGACGTAGATTGCATAGAGCCATCCGACGAGGACACCGGGCACCGTTGCTCGTGCGATGAGGTCCCGGTACTGCCAGCGACTGCAGTCGTGGTTGTCAGCGCTTGCTCGTCGTTGTGCAGATGACCTGCGTAGAAGTCCTGCACTCTCCGCTGCGGGCTACGCACCGTGGCGGTGGAGCTCTTGGAACTTCGCGACGAATTCTCGTCCGAGACGGCGGTTGGAGGTGAAGAAATTGATGCGGTCTTCGCCGATAGGGGTGAGCGCAATTTTGCCCATGACCAGTAAGTTCCCCTTGCGGACCAGGTCGAGGCTTTCGATCTGTGTGACCGGCCACTCGCCGACAATGCCTGCCTTGCGAGATCCGAGAAGCACGATCTTCTTGTCTGTGAGCACTGCCATTACACCAAGGACACGGGGCTGGCCCATCGTCCTGGCGAGGTATCCGAAGTAGACGAGATACCCGAGCGCCATCCCGAGGAGGAACTGGCCCATGCCTTCACCGAAGATCACTTGGGCAACAACGAGTCCGATCACGCCGGAGCCCATCATCGTGAAGATGCTTACCCTCATCAACGCGGTGGCAGCGACAACCGTGTCTTCGCCTATGCGAGGATCACCCTGGATGCGCTTTATCAGCAGGTCACGATTGCGGTCGGCGTTTGAACTCATAGTGCGATTCTAGTTGCACGTCTGGCTGTGTCACTTTCCGAAGCGGCGCAGCCTCAGCGAGTTCGAGACCACCGACACGCTCGAGAAGGCCATGGCCGCTGCCGCGATCATCGGGTTGAGTAGCCCGGCCGCGGCAAGCGGGATAGCGGCGACGTTGTAGCCAAACGCCCAACCAAGGTTCTGACGGATGGTGCGGAACGTAGCTTTGGCCAAATTGAGCGCAGTAGCTGCCAGTCGCGGGTCCCCCGACACGAGCACAAGATCTCCAGCCTCGATGGCGACGTCGGTACCGCTACCAACTGCCATACCTAGATCGGCCTGGGTTAGTGCAGGGGCGTCGTTTATGCCGTCACCGACGAACGCCACCGTTTTCCCCGCTCGCTGCAGTTTGGCAACCTCGGCGGCTTTGTCGCCGGGCAGCACCTCGGCGATGATGTCGGTGATCCCGACTTCGGCTCCGATGGCGGCCGCGGTTGTTCGGTTGTCACCAGTGATCATCGTGCTGGTTGCACCAAAGGTGGCGAGGTCGGCAATGGTTGCAGCGGCCGTCGGTCTGATGGTGTCGGCAACAGCGATTACGCCTTGTGCGGCGCCCTCCCAGCCGGCGACGAACGCCGTCTTGCCCTGTTGCTCGAGACGTTCCAGTTCTTCTGCAACGTCATTGGGCACGACCATGTCCCGATCTGAGAGGAGTGTCAGTTTTCCTATGGCGACTTCGACACCGTCCACTTCTCCGACAACGCCAGCGCCGGAGATGGCCTCGATGTTGGTCGGTTCGCCAAGCGTGACGCCCCTTTCCTCGGCACCGAGAGCAACCGCCATTCCGATGGGATGCCCGCTGGCTGCTTCGACCGTTCCCACCCGGTAGAGGAAGGTTGCCTCGTCCGAAATCGCCGTGACATCGGAGAGAGTCATTGCGCCCCGAGTCAGGGTGCCCGTCTTGTCGAAGATGACAGTGTCGATGTCGCGAGCTCTCTCGAACACCCCTGCGTTCTTGAACAGCACCCCCAGCTCGGCCCCGCGGCCCGAGCCGACCATGATCGCGGTCGGAGTTGCGAGCCCTAGAGCGCAGGGACAGGCGATGATGAGGACCGCCACGCTGTTACGCAACGCAGTTGCTACTTCTCCGCTGGCGATGAGCCAACCGACAAATACAGCGATGGCGATCATGATGACGATGGGGACGAACACTCCGGCGATCTTGTCGGCGAGGTGTTGTACCGGTGCCTTCGTAGCCTGCGCGTCTTCCACCAGTTTCACGATCCGGGCTAGCGCGGTGTTGGGCCCGACATGACGTACCTCGATTTCGAGTCGACCTTGCTGGTTGACGGTGGCACCAAATACATCGTCGCCTGTCTGGCGATCGGCCGGCATCGATTCGCCGGTCAGCATGCTTTCGTCAACTGAGGACTTGCCGGCGACCACCGTTCCATCCGTCGGGATTTTCTCCCCGGGGAGGACGATCATGATCTCACCCGGTCGTAAGTCGAGGGGGTCAACCATTATTTGAGTGTCGTTACGAACCACGCGTGCCTCGCGCGCACTTAACTCGAGGAGTTTTGTGACCGCCTGCGAGGCTTGTCCTTTGGCCCGTGCTTCGAAGAAGCGACCCAGGAGAATCAGCGTCACGATCATGGCGGAGGTTTCAAAGAACACCGGGTTGTCGGAAAAGAGCGCCCACAGCGAGTAGCCAAAGGCGGCAAGGGTTCCGACGGAGACCAATGTATCCATCGTCGCATCAAGAGTACGGAGCCGTTTCCAGGCGATACGGTGGAACTGGGCGCCGAAGACGAACACAACCGGGGCGGCGAGTGCTGCCTGGATGATTCGTTGTGTGGTGGTGTCGTCACCCAGCATCGCCAGCGCCATCAACGGAATCGTGAATAGGGCGGCAAGGAGGACGTTGCGTCTCTGGTAGACAACTTCCTTCGAGTAGCGGACCACAGGCGACTCTCGCTCGTCACCCTCACCGATTTCAGTGACGGTATACCCAAGCTTGGCAACCGCAGCAGAGAGGTGGTCGACATCGACACCGGGGGAGACCGTTACCCGAGCCTCTTGTCCGGCGAAGTTGATCACGGCATCGGTGACACCGTCTTGTTTGCCGAGCACGCGCTCGATGCGCAGTGCGCATGACGCACACGTCATGCCCTCTACGTCGAGGGTGACTGTCTCCTGGGTCGATATGGCCATGGTGTTATCCGACCGCGACTTCGTAGCCCTGCGCCTCGATGGCGGAGACAATGACGTCACGATTCAGGTTGGCGTCGTCAAACGACACGGCGACGCTGCGGCCTTCGATGTCGACGATCGCCGACTCAATGCCGTCGAGTTCGTTGACGGCGCCTTCGATAGACATTTTGCAGTGGTTGCAGGAGATGTCGGGGACGTTGAGAACTATCTGGGTCATGGGAGGTTCCTATCTGTTAGTTCGAACAAGCTATGGCCCGGTTACCCCGGGCGCATACCGAAGAGACTCGAGTAGTTCGTCGACGATCTGCTCGGAGCGGCCTTCTTCAACCGCATGCATCACACAGGTCTCGACGTGGTTCTGCAGGAGAACCCGATTCACCTTCTCGAGTGAACCCTGAACTGCAGAGACCTGTTTCATGACCTCCGGGCAGTAGCGTTCTTTCTCGACCATGGTGATCACGGCTTCGAGATGACCGCGGGCGGTCTTGAGACGGTTGAGCGCCGATTTCATGTGTTCTGCCTTCATGCCACCACTATAGCATGACCCCACCCCAGGAGGGGGGGGATTCGCCCATGGCGAGTCCCTTGGCAGTTTCGCTGGGCGAACTTCAGGGGGCGGTCCGGTGCCTATGGCGAATCCCCGCCATCCGGACGGTAGGAAGGCGTTAACGTTGCCCGCCTATGGATATCCGTGAAAACATTGTTGCAGCCATCGGCGATACTCCTTTGGTTCGTCTGTCCCGTCTCCATCCCCCGGGAAATCTCGTGGCCAAGATCGAGTACATGAATCCGGGTGGCTCGATAAAGGACCGGATCGCTCTCGGGATGATCGAGCGAGCAGAACGCAACGGGTGGCTAAAGCCGGGTGGAACGATCGTTGAGCCGACGAGCGGCAATACCGGTGTTGGTCTGGCGATGGTGGCTGCACTACGCGGCTACCGTCTTATCGCCGTCATGGCGGACAAGCAGTCTGAGGAAAAGCGCGCCTTGCTGCGGGCGCACGGGGCCGAAGTTGTGGTGTGCCCGACTGATGTTGATCCCGACGACCCAAGTTCCTACTACTCAGTGGCCGATCGTCTTACCGCGGAGACTCCGAACGCCTATCGCCCGGATCAATACTCAAACCCGGAGAACCCGCAGGCTCACTACGACCAGACCGGCCCAGAGATATGGGAGCAGACCGATGGTGAGATCGGAGTGCTGGCGATCGGACTTGGAACCGGGGGGACTATCACCGGAGCCGGCCGGTATCTCAAAGAGATGAATCCAGAGCTTCTGGTCGTGGGCGTTGACCCTCAAGGTTCCATCTACACCGCGGAATCGGAAGATGCGGTGACCACCTACCTCACCGAGGGGGTCGGTGAGGACTTCTGGCCGGCCACCTACGACACCTCCATTGTCGATGAGTTCGAGATGGTCACCGACGCCGAGACGTTCGCTATGACCCGACTCCTGATGGAGGCCGAGGGGATCTTCTCGGGTGGCTCGTCCGGGATGGCAGTCGAGGGCGCACTCCGGGTGGCACGCCGTCGACCCGACGACCTTGTTGTCGTCATCTTGCCGGACTCGGGGCGCAACTACATCTCGAAGATCTACAGCGATACCTGGATGGCTGAAAACGGCTTCAGCTAGGGGTGTGTCGCAACTCTCAAGTAGTAGTTGAGGGTCGCCGATAGCCCTGTTTTGGGCTGTTCCATAACCTCAGATTCGGTAACTAGTCATTTGTCGCGTCATCGAAACCCAACTTGAGATAGCTCCGCACTGGCCGAAAAGAGGTTAGTGAAGTCGAGGGCAAGCTTGGATCCGTCGAGGGCGGGACCGGGACAGGTCATAGAAGACCGAGCGTATTGGACAAGATGATGAAGATTCTGCAAGGTCGAGGCGCAAGTCGCTTTGGCGTTTCCCCGCAACGCAGCATGGCAACGATTGCTGCGTATGCGTTGGTGCTAACCACAGTCACCTTTGGTACGCTTCCCGCCACCCCCGCAGCTGCCGCCCCCGGTGACGCCGACCTGTCGATAACCAAGTCAGCGAACAGCGGCTCGGCCCTCTTGGGCACTGCTGTCGAGTTCACCATCACCATCACCAACAACGGCCCTGGTGACACCACAGGTGTAGCTGTAACTGACGTTCTTCCTTCAGGATTCACGTTCCAGTCGGCCGCCGCGACCAATGGCACCTACGATGAGATCACCGGTCAGTGGT
>CAXMRC010000087.1:0-5514 GCA_964195945.1 uncultured Gemmatimonadales bacterium | reverse complement strand
TCCCGTCATCGACCGGATGCATAGCCCGCAGCGCCGGCGACTCAGCATTCATCAGGTCGTAGAAGTGATCGACAAGATCCTTGAGGACCGTCTCGCCGCCAAGCTGCTCGTATGGCGTGGCCTCGTCGCCCCAGGGGTGGGTGCTGGCGGAGGCGGCTCCGGGAAACAGCGTCATCGTCCTGCGCTCTCTTTCAAGTCGGCGCCAAGCAGATCTCTCTCCCTAGTATCTTCGATTTGAGCGAGCATGTCGTGCGCCGCTTCCAACTGTGCCACTACGTCGTCACGATTGCCAGCAAGACGGGCTGCCCTGGCCATAGCCTCGTGCGCATATCCGATGTAGAAAGGACCTAGACCCGCAACGGATGCCACATGCAGAGACCGTCGGCCGTACTCCTCAGCCAGATCCGGATACCCGAGCACGGCGGCCACCCGAGAGACCTGCCAATCGCTGGCGCCGAGGTTTTCAGCGTCACCAACCTGGCGCCAGTGGTACCGCGACGCAAACGCGGCGGTCAACATCTCAGCCTCGTCGTCCTCGGAGCGAGGTTGTTTGTCGAGCAGTTCCCAAGTTCGGTTGAACAACTCCACAGCGACTTGGCGATGGGTCTGCGGTTCCTGAGACTGATTGTCACTCATCTGGACCTCCCACCATTGGAATCTACCGGATACCGGGGTGCGAATCACCCACACACTTCGGGATTAAAGGACACCATGAAGTAGGTTATATCTCTCATGAGCGACGCAAGAACAATGCCTGTTTGTTACCGGCACCCCGACCGGCCTACCTACCTCTCTTGTAGCGAGTGTGGGAGACCGATTTGCCCCGACTGCTCGCATGATGCGCCGGTTGGTCAGAAGTGCCCGGAGTGTGTCCGCGCTGCCGGCAGCCAGCGTGTCGTACACGCCCGCTCGATAACCGGTAATCCGACCTTCCAGACAAGTCCTGTTGTTTTGTCGCTGATCGCCATCAATGTCGCGATATTTCTGCTCGGGCTTGCTTCAAGCGAGCTGGAGAACTCGCTCATCGTCGACTTCGGAGCAATCCGGCTGGGGAGCTATGGCGGAGAGCTGATCGGTATCGAGGCTGGCGAGTGGTGGAGAGGCCTAACCGCGGCATTCCTCCACGGCGGCATGATGCACATCTTGTTCAACATGTACTTCTTGTACATCTTCGGACCCCGCCTCGAACGCCAGGTCGGTTCTATGGCCTTTTCCGGTATCTATCTGGCTAGCGCCGCCGGTGGCAGCCTCGCAACCTATTTGTTCGGACCGGCGGCCACATTCAGTGTCGGCGCTTCTGGTGCGTTATTCGGCTTATTCGGAGCATGGCTATATGCGGCCTATCGCCAGCGTGGCTCGGCGGCCGGTAGCGCCATGTTCAACCAACTCGGTGGGATTCTGTTGATCAATATGGCCCTGCCGCTGTTTATACCCAACATCGATTGGCGTGCTCACCTCGGTGGTCTCGCAACCGGAATGGTCGTTGCCTTCCTTTGGGAACAGATCGCCGCCGGCCGAACCAACGCCCGTCAACTGCGTGCTACAACCGGTTTTGCCGTGTTTGTTCTTCTGATGGCGCTGCTCGCCGTCTTGTAGACCGGGGCCAAGAACGACGCCCTGTCTCGACATCGACACCATCTGCGTTCCCGCATCAGGCACTAGTCATTGAATTGGTTCTGCGGCTGGTTGTTAAGCGCGCTTCGATGATGCCGATAGGCAAGTATGAGAAGGCAATCGGATAACCACTCCGATCTCGCGCATAGTTGAAAAGCGATGGGATGGACGTCGAAGCAGTAAACGACATTGAAACCCAGCCGGCCGTTGCCGAGATGCGGGCCGAAGCTGCCGCGCAGCTGAAATCAGCGCGTGAGCTTGCCAAGAAGGCTCGAGCCGAGGCCGTCCATGAACTCGAGGACGCCCGGGCCCGGGTCAAACGGATAGCGGCCCGAGAAGAAGAGATGACGGCGCGGTGGGCCAAGCTGCTCAAGGCTGAACAGCAGGCCGCGGCGACCGCAATTGTTGCCCCTCCCCCTCCAACCCCACCGCCACAAATCGTTACCACCGATGCTCCTGGTCTGATCGGCGAGGCACAAGCCGAAGCCGCGCAGATTATCGAGAGAGCCGATAGCGAAGCACGCCAGATCAGGGAAGAGGCTATGCGACTTCTTGGCATGGCGGAAGGCGAAAAGGCCGAATCCTATGAGATTGCTCAGTCGGCAACGGAAAGAGCGATGATCGAAGCCGAGCAGATGCGCGCCGGGGCGGAAGCCGAAGCAGACCAACTCCGCGACGACGCCCGTCGGTTGGCGGCGGACAACGACAACCCCAGCATCTATTCCAAGCGGGGAGGGCGCAAGCTGCCTCGCATCGGAGAAGGCGCAACCAGCGTGCTGTCGCAGATGTCTGACCTGCGAGCTAAGTCTGCCGACGACGGAGACCGCAAGGTCGTCTGACCCTGACCATCATGTTACGAAGTGTTGGCAGGTTGTTGGCGCTGCCTAGTCGGCGAGCGGCGAGGCCACCAGGTCAAACAACATCGCGGCCGGCGAATCGGCGATTCTGACTACCCGCATCTCTATGCCGTACCACTTGACCCCGCTCTTGGTCTGGCTGTTGAGCCAGGAGAGAGCCTTTAGCTGGTCTTCGTGCAGAGCAGCCGAGACAAGCGCTACGGACGCGGCGCCGGAAGACGCGGCCATACCCAAGGCCCGCCCCAGGTCAGAGTCGTCGGCAGTGGCGTTCTTAGACGACACAACAACGACGTCGTCACCGTTGTCGTCGCGTCCCACGACACCGGTGGCGCTCTTCGTAGTGAACTGGCGGGCATCGGACAGACCGGCGTCAAGTCCCAATACATCCCCCAGCTGTTGAGAGTGCGCCAGGAACCAGGGTGCAAAATCCTCAGCACCTTGCGCCCAGACACTCTCGGGATCGACCAATTCGAGCGTACCGAAATCCATCATTACCTCTCCTTGCGATGCTGAAACCATTGGCTCTTCGACATCGCGGTGCTCAGTGAATACGCCATCATCGGGCATGGGCGCCTCATCAGACGGAATCTCATGTGGGGACGTCGCCACCACGGCCTCGTTGGCCGCCGCGACGAGATCGGTGATTGACTCGCGCTGAACCTCGGGTTGCGCACGATCCTCCTGCTCTGGCTCGACGCTCTCGGCGACGAGACGCTCGACTGGATCCAAATCGGGGCCAAGTGGTTCTGTATCGGGGTCGTCTGGCCCGATACCCGTCGCAGAAATCGATAGATCGTCAGAGTCTGTGTCCGAGCCGGTCAGGGCCGCAGCCTCTTCGGCGATGGCTGCGATATTTGCCTCGGCTTCGCCCCATGACTGCTCAGCACCCGGAAGAGCGCTTTCGGAGAGCCCCTCCGACGATCCGTTGTAATCCTCCCACGGGTCGGGGGCCACCGAAATGGGCTCGCCGCCGACTTGTGCCGTGGTGGAGGTCCCGGAAGCCGGCATCTCTATCTCGACAATGGGTTCTGGGGCTTCGAGTAGTTCACCGGGCAGGGGAGACTCATGGGATTCTGCAGTGTCGGGTTGGGAGAAGGCGGACTCAGCCTGGCCGGCCCGCTCGATGCGGGGGACAGCTTGCTCCATCTCCATGACACGAGCTGCATGCAGGATGTCACCACTTGTGATCTTGCCGTCCTCGCCCGATCCTGCGATCAACCCGAGGTCGATGACACCACTCTCGACGAGCCTTCTGGCCCGTGGCGAAAACCCGTCCACCGCAATGTCCTGCGCTGCCTCTACCGCACCGCTGTCATCGGTGTACGAGTTCTTGCGCCGTCGTGAACGTCTCCGAGCCACCGTGTCCCATCTTCCTGTCAGTGATTACCAATACATTACATGCACGAATACCGAATCGGACAGTGCTCGACTGGTCTTGAGGACTCTGTGTTCCGTTAGTAAATTCCATCGCTTGAACATACCCCGCCATCGGCGTTGCCGGGTTGGATATCTTCTGCCCAATAAGTGGGAAGGTTATCGAAATACTCAAATGAACATAGCCACGGCTCAGGACCTGGCTGGTGTCGTCGATGCGAAAAAGGACGGTGGGGAACCTGCGTTTGCCAGCGGGCTAGGCAGCAACCGCCGACTCAGTGTCGGAGCAGACATCACACAATGGGTGCGGACACCGCTCGACAACGTCGAAGTCGAAACCGGCGGCTTCGAGCAGTTCTTCGATGCTTGTGTTCTTTGACGTGTTCATACCCGCAACATATCGGGCCGGTGTGACAAGAAACCCGCGTCTGGCGTCCGTGAGCGCCTTATACCGTGGTGGGGGACGCCAGACTCAGTGTCGTCGCCGATCCGGCGACGCCGTAACATCCGACCCATCTCGACTTGAGGTGGCAATGCTCACACTGACCGATATTCAACAAGCGCGGACCCGTATTACCCCGTACGTTCGGCGCACTCCCCTCGAACTCAGCGAGACGCTGAGCCGGAGGCTCGGTACCAACGTCTATCTCAAGTACGAACTGTTTCAGAAGACCGGCTCCTTCAAGCCCCGCGGGGCGTTCAACACCATGCTCTCCCTGACCGACGACGAGCGGGACGCCGGAGTGGTCGGCGTCAGCGGCGGCAACTTCGCCCAAGGGATGGCATACGCCGGGCAAACCCTTGGTGTCGACACGCTTGTGCTGATGCCGGAGACAACACCGGCCAACTATGTAGACGCGACCCGTGAATACGGCGCCACCGTCGAGTTCGAGCCAACCATCGCAACGCTTTTTGCAGCCGCCCAGGCGAAAGCCGAGCAGGGCCGCACCCTGATGCATCCCTTCGACCATTCCAACATGATGGCTGGCAACGGCACCGTCGGCCTCGAGATCGTCGAGGATGTTCCCGACGTAACCGACGTATTTGTCAGTGTTGGTGGCGGAGGGCTCCTTTCGGGTGTCATCACCGCAGTCAAAGGACTCCGCCCCGCAGCTCGAATGTGGGCGGTCGAGACCGAAGGGGCAGACGTCCTCTCCCAGTCGCTAGAGACCGGCAAGCAAGTCCACATGACGCCAACGTCGCGGGCTAAGACACTCGGCTCACCCTATGCGGCTGAGACGGCTATCGCCCTGGCCGCGCAACTGGAACAACCACCAATAGTCGTGTCGGACGAAGCCGCCTACCGAGCTATGCGGACAATCATGGAACGCACCAAGGTGGTACCCGAGCTGGCCGCGTCCTGCACTCTGACCGCCGCCGAATCCGTCGCCGAGCAATTCGACCCCGATGATCGCGTGGTGTTACTTCTGTGCGGCGGCAACGTCTCAGTCTCCGCCATCGCCGAAATGGAGCGAGCGTTCGGGTAACCCCGGTACCCGGCGCAGTCTGGCGTCCCTCACCACGCACGGTATAAGGCGCTCACGGACGCCAGACGCGTTTTCGCGGGCTATTCGACTTCGATGGCTCGCAGAAAACGCCTGGTTCTTTCGTGGACTGGATTTACCAGGATCTCGCGAGGTGGGCCGTCTTCGACGATCACGCCCCCGTC
>CAXMRC010000086.1:0-5657 GCA_964195945.1 uncultured Gemmatimonadales bacterium | reverse complement strand
GCTTTGCCGGCGGCGGAGACGCACTCGAACTGGTGTTGGACTCCCAAGGCACGTTCGACGGCGCGTTGAATGTCCTCGATGCAGACGGCAATTCGGTCGGCTACTCGGATATGTCGGGTGAGGGGCAGCCTGAGTACTTCGTTGGAATCCTGCCGGCAGGGTCGTACACAGTCCGGGTCGCGGGGTTCGACGGCTCTACCGGCAGCTATGCCCTGACGCTGCATCGGGCACGGACAATGCCGATCGCATTGGGAGAGGTGGTCGAGGACACTGGACGGATTGATCGTGGCAACTACTACACGTTCGATGGCACCGGAGGCCAGGTCTATTCCATAACAACATCGTCGTCCGAGATTCAGGCGACGGTATTCGCACCGGGCGGCGGCGTCCAGATCTTCACCACCACGTTCGTGGCGCCATTCGACGGCAACTACTTGGTTCTCCTGGAGCCATTGTCCCCCGAAGATCTCACAGTGACGGTCACGCAACCTGAGCTAACCGAACTCGTTTTCGGGGAGATACTTTTTGGCGTCGTGGAGGCGTCCGCACAGGAATCTGCCCACGTGTTCGCCGCTGAAGAAGGGGACGCGTATACCGTCACGTTGGATTGGGTCGGCGAGTCGCCCCCATCCTCGCTTTACGTGGTTGCGCCCGATGGTGTACTCGAGATCTTTGCTTCGGCGTTTGACCGCGTCGCCGAGGTCGAGGCCGGGCTCTCCTGCAGCGACGTCCTCGGGAGGGGTCTCCCCTACGCTGATGCAGTTCTGTATGTGTACCGGGATTCGGGGGAGATCGACGCCGTCGCATGTGAAGGGGTCTACCCGGCTAATGAGATCGCGGCCTACTTGGACCTTGGACAGACTCACCGATTGACTGTCGATGGAACAGTGCCCTTCGACGGCGCGTATGTCATCGTCGTCGGCAGTTTCGACCCGGGATCGTACGAGTTGACGCTCGAACACTAGCCCTGGGTCTTGCCTGAGCGGCCGTCGGCCGCTGGCCTCCGGATACCGGCGAAGTCGCGGACGTGTCTCCGAGGTACCTCCGGAGCTTCCCCGTGGCAAGCGAAAGACCACGACATTCCCGGCAGGCGTCGACGGCAACGACACTGGAGCATCTGTCACACTCAGAAGACCTCGCGCGAGTTTATGGCTGTCATTTGACAGCCGGCTGGGGAGGATTTGAAGTCGGGAGACACTTCTCCGCTGCGGCTCCCTTTCCCGACTGCCTAGGAACTAGAGTCGGTACGATGTCCGCCCGGGGCACACGAGCAACAGGTGCAGCATGAAACGTGTCTTCCTCTCCTACCGGCATGCCGACCACGACTGGGTTGAACGCATAGCCAAAGACATCTACGAGGAGCTTGTGCTCGGCGACCTCTTCTGGGACAAGGATCCGCGGTCCCTTCCGATTGGAGCCAAGTGGCAAGCCAACGTCGACAAGGCCATCCGTGAGAGCGTGGCGATGGTGGTAGCGATTGGCCCGTGCTGGCTTGCCGACGCCGGCGGCTCCCGGATCCACCAACCTGACGATGCAGTGCACCACGAGATCAGCTTGGGTCTCAGCTATAACCTGCGCATGTTTCCGGTCGTAGCGACGCAGGTGCGTGCCCGGTTGCACGAAGAACCCCTACCCGGGGACATCGCAGAGCTCCTCGACTACCAGGTGATCGAGGTCTCTTCGCCACCCGTCCGCGGGGAGCTAGACGCCTTGGTGCTAGAGCTGGTCGATGTAGTTGTCCCCGGCCGGCGAGCAGCACTGAAATCATTCACGCTTGGAAGGGCGGTGTCGTCAGGCCAAGCTGGCGACGTCATGGCAACCGCACTCCTAGCTGCCCGGCGAGATGTCACTGACGCCATCGCATTCAGAACTCTGGCAGCCTGTGGCCTCGCCCGATTCGACTACGACACAGCCCTTCCGGCCGCCACTCGCGCGCTCCAGATTGACCCGTCGGACCCTGAGTCGAGGCACCTCTACGGGCTGGCCCGCCTCGCAGGGCGTCCTCCGTGTGACCTGTCTGATGCGGAGGTCAGCTCAATCCTGGATGTCCTTGCGCCCAACGGGCAGGCACCAGACCAAGAACCGCACCACAGACTGCTCCTGGGCCTCGTAAAGTGGGATTATTACGAGCCTCGCGGCCGGAACACCCAGCAAGCCGACATCGACTTCAGAGAAGCAGTGCGAGCAAACGAAGACGATCCCGAGATCGCAGCCCTGCTGCGCATGCCTTCGTTCCGTGGATCGGCTGGCGTAGACCGGTTTAAGGAGGCGGTGAGTCGCCCATGAGCAAGCGCCCCGGCAACAAAGAGATCCGGAAGTACTTCCATCCGAAGGCGTTTCGGACTTCGAGTCTCTCGGACGCCGATATCGACCGCATGGTTGATACGACCGAGGGGAAGCTGGAGGAAGTAGCTCGGCGCGAGCTCGCTCTACGCCACACCACCGATGTGAGCGACGTCATCTCGGTTCGTTATCCGAACCTAGCGATGACGCCCAACGTGGGACGAGATGATATCTACGTGAAGTTCGGCCGGGATGGTCACTTTCGGTTCAGTTCGTACGCGTTTCATCACGTATTCGTGACGCGCAACCACCTGAGCACACACACAGCAACATGGAACATGATCACCGACGAGGTCGACGAGGGTGATTGGGAGGAGTGGCCATATCGCCACATCGTGAGCGTCGAAGCCGGTCCACTCAAGGACGAGCTACCCGCACTCGATCGCAAGTCGCGTAAGCGCCTCAAGAAGCGGGGACCGAACATGGCGGTTGTTGGTTATTACTTCGCGGTCCGCAACTCTGGTGGAGGGCAACTCCGCGCGTCGATCGAGGACGCGCCAATTCGCCTGTTGTTGGACGAGAAGGACGCGAGAGACGACAGGATTAGCAAGCGTCAGGAAGCGATGAGCGATATTGCTCAGCACTTCAAAAGCTGCCAGCGAAGACTGCGGGACATTCTCCGCGACCGGGAGATCGCTGCCTCGCGAGGTGACTCCGTCGACGCGGACAGCGCGATCCCGCCGCCTCCGCTGCGTCCACTTCCGGATATGCCACAGCCGTTCACATCCGAGGCAGATGAGCCTCCCGGGGACATCGGCCCCACGGCCTAGCATCAGGATAGGCGGCCAGATAACCCGTCGCGTAGTTCTGCTGGTCGAGCAAACGGGCCGCCGGAGGATGGGTCAAAGAGCCGCAATCACGCCGACCGAGAGGAAAGCGGCGCCTCTTGGCCGCCGTGTTCATCATCGCGCTGGGACCGACTGACGACTTCTCGTCCATCAGCGCCGATGCCGACCGCTATGCCGTCGGGCTTGAAGTCCTCGCCGTCGGGAAAGATCGGATCGTCGATCGGTTGGCCGGTACGGTTCGCCTTGTTCTCGGCAAGCGTTTGCCGCTCGTCGAGCCCCTTGATGAACAACAGATAGGTGAGCTGCTCCATGACCTCCAGCGGATTGGAGATCCCCCCTGACCAGAAGTCGTTCCAGACCGAATCAATCCTCGACTTCAGTTCGCCTATGACCATCTTCGTACGATCCGTCTATGCCACGAATGCCGCTACCACAGCTTGCCGCGACCTAACCACAAGTCGGACGCGGACCACCGAACGGCAATGGTACTGGAACAGGTGCGAGGGCCACGCTATTGATAACGGTGAGGACCGGTCAAGCTCCGCGGTTGTCAATCAGGGCTACGAGGTGCCGCCGGGGTGCCCGGAGACCAGTCCCCCTGACGACATCCAGGACCACAAGGGTGCACATGACGACATCGGAACGCGAACGCGTCTGCCCAGGCTCAAGATCACGGAAACCCCGCAGTACAGGCCTTCCGGTGCACTCGAAGGCACCGGAAGGCACTCGAGGTGCGGTGTCGGAGAGAAGACTCGAACTTCCACGGGACAATGTCCCACCAGGCCCTCAACCTCCTACTCGCAGGCCGATCCTCTTGGACTGAGGGGCACGTCAGGAGTGTCGAGGCGACGCTGTGCACCTCGGTCCTAGCTCCGGGACAATCCTGAATTGCTTCGGGGTGCCAGCATTCCGCCTTGGTGCGACGCTAGATGTTGTTGCTCAATGTGCCGGACTAGCCGGAATAGAACCCGGCAGAACCGTGGCCTGCCATGATTGACTTCTCCTTTCTGAGAATCGTCGCTACCTTGTTCGGTTGATGAACCAGTATTCGACCCGCTGCACGAACAGAACCCGCTGACGCACGATGCAGGTACTGGTAACAGGCGCAACTGGCTACGTGGGCGGAAGACTCGTTTCCCACCTTCTCGACGCAGGGCACGAAGTCCGGTGCCTCACCCACCAACTTTCTCGCCTCGACGGTTATCGCTGGCGCGATCGGGTAACCGCGATGCAGGGTTCAATGTTGGACCCAGATGCATTGGCCCTTGCCCACGAAGGGTGCGACGTCGTCTACAACCTCGCACGCCCAATAAGCATTGGCCAAGCGGCCGATAGAGACAGGACCGCCGCGACGAACATGCGAGACGCTGCGTCCCAAGCCGGAGTTGGACGTGTCGTCTATCTTTCCGGCCTCGGCTCGGCTTCTGGGCGTATCTCCCGATATCTCGCCGTTCGACATGAAATCGGACACGTTTTGAGGACCGGAGACACACCTGTCACGGAGATCCGCACTTCTGCGGTCATCGGTTCCGGATCAGTCACTTTCGAGATGATTCGCTATCTTGCGGAAGTTCTTCCGGTGATGGTCACTCCCTCATGGACACAAACACCAACCCAGCCGATTGCGGTTCGCAATTTACTCGAGGTATTGACCGACATCATCGACTTTCCGGACGAAGGTGACCGGATCATCGAACTCGGCGGCCCCGAGGTGCTCACTTATGAGCAGATGATGCGGATCTATGCTCAGGAAGCCGGGCTCACCAACCGGCGTATGGTTCGGTTTCCTCCGGTCGGTGCGGCTGTTTCAGCGTGGTGGGTGGCATCGGTCACGCCGCTGCCCATATCGATTACCAAAACGCTGATCGATTCTCTCGGCGATCATACGATCGTCGAACAAGACACGATTAGGGACATCCTTCCAGACTTCAAACCGTTCGCCTATGAAGAAGCCGTGCGAAGGGCGCTCTATCGCACCAGCCATCTCGAAGTTGAGACCAGATGGTCCGACGCTGTCATGTATCCCGCGGCTCCTCTCCCGACCGATCCCCAGTGGACGGGCGGGAAGGTGTACACGGACGAGCGACAAGTAACCACCCTTGCGACTGCCGGCGATCTGTTCCAAGCCTTCACCCGCATCGGCGGAGACGTTGGGTACTACTCGGCGGGTTGGGCGTGGCACATCCGGGGTTGGCTCGACCGACTGGTCGGCGGCTTCGGCCTGGGGCGCAATCGGCGGCACCCGGCCGAACTCAGAACGGGTGAAGCCCTCGATTTCTGGCGGGTGGCTGCTATCGAGAAGGACCGCCACCTGCTGTTGCGTGCGGAGATGAAGGTCCCGGGTGAGGCGTGGCTCGAGTGGAACATCACAGATGATGAGGAGTCGCGGACCCTCACCCAGATAGCTCGTTTCTACCCGCGTGGATTAGCGGGCCGTCTCTATTGGTACATCATGAAACCGGCCCACGGTCTGATCTTCGGTCCCATGATGAGAAGGATTGCCAAGGGAGCCGGAAAAGCAGGTTA
>CAXMRC010000085.1:0-8412 GCA_964195945.1 uncultured Gemmatimonadales bacterium | reverse complement strand
CATGACCAGCATGTCGAGGGATTCGGCCAGCGGGAAGCCGATGCTGCTCGAGGATATGACGACATCGGAACGGCTGGCACCGCCCCTGGCCAGGGGTCCGTAGGCCTGGGAGTGAACTGCTTGATGCCCGGACATGATCGCCGCCTCGGCCAGGATCCGGCCGGCAAGGGCAACACCCTGGCCACCGGCGCCTGCAATGCGAATGTCCATTCGCCCATTCATTGTGACCCTCGCGGAATCGACGATCCGGTGAACACGGGGCGCTGCTCCTGGTGGAAGATCCCGGTGGGGATCCCGGTCGGGGTTGGCGACACCTCGATGGTGGGAACAAACCGTTTCCCATCGAGCGCCGCGGACACTTCCCCGTCGTCTCGGGCCATCAGAGCCAGCAGATCCGGTGCTTCCCCAAGTGCGTTGTAGCGGGCGTAGTACGACGGGCAGTTGCTGACCACCTCGATAAACGAGAAGCCCTGGTGCTCGATACCGGCAGCGATGGTCTTGACCATGGTCGGTGGCTCGGCGGCCGACACCCTGGCGACGAAGCTGGCCCCGGCGCCGGTCAGCAGCTTGCAGGCATCGAACGGTGGCTCCGAATTACCAAACGGCGCCGTCGACGCATTCGCCTGTTGCGGGGTCGTCGGGGCGATCTGGCCGCCGGTCATCCCGTAGGTGGCGTTGTTGAACAAAAGACATGTCATGTCGATGTTGCGCCGTGCCGCATGGATCAGGTGGTTGCCGCCGATCGCCAGCCCGTCGCCGTCACCGGTGAGGACGATCACCTCTAACTCGGGCCGCACCAGCTTGAGCCCGGTAGCGAACGCCGGGGCCCGCCCATGAGTGGTGTGCAGCGTGCAGAAATCCACATACCCGACAAGCCGGCTACTACATCCAATGCCGGCAACCATCGCCACCTGGTCCTGGTCAAGTTCGAGACGGTCGATCGCCTCCAGGAGGCTGCGCAGCACGATGCCGTGGGCACAGCCGGGACACAGAACATGGGGCATGGCCCACTCACGCAGGTAGGGGCGCACATCGGTCATACGGTGTCTCCGGCGAGATCGGGCAGATGTTGCTCGAGTGCGGCAAAGATCTCCGACGGCAGGATCGGCTCACCGTCGGCACGATGACAACCGACAACACGAGCGTTTCCGGCGACGACCCGTTCCACCTCACCCACCATCTGGCCGAGGTTCATCTCGGCAACGATGATCGTGTCGACCCTGGCCGCGATCTCGGCAATGGCCTCCTCGGGGAACGGCCACAGCGTTACCGGGCGGATGAGACCCACCCGCAGCCCGATGGCACGAGCCTGTTGCACGGCGTCGCGGGCCGCCCGAGCAACAATCCCGTATGCAAAAACAACGACATCGGCGTCGTCGACCTCGTAGGACTCGACCTCGACGATCTCGTCAAGATGGGCATCGATCTTGCTATGAATCCGCTCGATGAGGCCCCCGGCGGTAGCGGAGTCGGTGGTGGGAAACCCGCGCTCGTCGTGGGCAAGCCCGGTGACATGGAAGCGGTAGCCGTCTCCGAACGCCGGCAGCGGCGGCACCCCGTTTGGTGGCGCCGCCTTGGGGAGGAACTCGGCCGGGGGGCCGTCGGGAACGGACCGGTCGACAACGGTGACTTCCTCAGGCAACACCACGGTCTCGTGGGTATGGCCGATCACCTCGTCATACAGGACGATGACCGGGGTGCGAAACTGCTCGGCCAGGTTGAACGCCCGCACCGTGAGGTCGAACACCTCCCGCACCGATGCCGGGGCGAGCACGATGATCGGATGGTCGCCGTGGGTGCCCCATCTCGCCTGCATGACGTCGCCCTGGGCCGGCGAAGTCGGCAGCCCGGTGCTCGGTCCGCCGCGCATGACGTTGACGATCACACACGGGACTTCGGCGATGACGGCATAGCCGAGGTTCTCCTGCATCAGCGAGAACCCGGGACCGCTGGTGGCCGTCATGGCCTTGGCCCCGGCAAGGGAGGCGCCGATGACCACAGCCAGCGATGCGATCTCATCCTCCATCTGGACGAACGTGCCGTCGTGGCCGGGAAGCAGCCGGGCCAACACCTCGGCGATCTCAGACGACGGGGTGATGGGGTAACCGCCGAAGAAACGGCACCCGGCGGCGATCGCCCCGCGGGCACAAGCCTCATTGCCCTGCACCAGCTCGGGTCCAGTCACGTCACCCCTCCGGGGGCTAACGCCGGCTCATCCCGGTGAATGGTGATGGCGAAGTCGGGGCACAACATCTCACAGAGCCGGCAGCCGGTACAGGCATCGGCGTCGACGATCTGGAGCTTGCCTCGAGCATCCATCGCCAGACAGAACTCCGGACATACCCTGGGGCAGATGCCACAGTCCTTGCACCACGATTGTTCAAGTTCGATACGAGGCGGTCCAACCGTTGCCACGTCTTCCCGGGTTGGCTCGGGTTTGAGGTCGACCGGCGGGGCCTCCCGTCCCTCCCGGAACGCGGCGAGGTTGAGGTCGACAGTCCGCGGTGGGACAAACCTGGCGATGGATGTCTCCCAGATGTGATCGGGGACACCAATGAAGCCGGCGATCACACCGAGAATGACACTGTTGGCGGCCTTGGCGTTGCCGAGTTCCGTGGCGACGGCGGTGGCATCGACGAAGCGCTGCTTGACGGTTTGTGGGCCGATGACCTCGGCGTTGAGTGCCGGGTATGAGGTCAACCAGTCCTTGCGGTCACCACATGCCCCGGGGGGCACGATGCGGCGGACGTCGGCAACCACGGCCCCGCCGGGCCGAACAAACGGCAGCCAGCGCAGCGCCTCGGCCCACTCGAAAGCTGCCAGCACCTCGGCGGACCCCAGGGGCACCAGCGGGCTCGCTACCTTAGACCCGAACCGGATATGGCTCGACACCGAACCGCCCCGCTGCGCCATGCCGTGGACTTCGCTCTGCTTGACGTCATAGCCGGCACAGATCAAGACATCAGCAACAATCCGGCTCGCCAGCACAACGCCCTGGCCACCGACACCAGACAGCAACACGCTTCTCACGTCGTCACTCATGACGGACCGCCCATCGGCACGATGGCGGCCGGGGCACACAGCTGGGCGCACAGCGTGCATCCCGTGCAGATATCGGGATCGATGGTCACCTTGGGCCGACCCTCGAGTGTCTCGGTGGTCCATACGATGGCCGGGCAGCCAAGATTCATACACAGCTGGCATGCGGTGCAGTCGTCGGTGACCACCTCGAACGGGTTGTCCCGGATCTTGACGGGTGCTTCGACACAGGGACGATTGGTGATCACGACAGAAGGGCCCGGCCGGCTGGTGGCGGCGGCGAGCACCCGATGGGTGGCGGCCAGGTCGTAGGGGTCGACAACGACGACGTCATCGACACCGACAGAGCGGCACAACGCAACCAGATCGACCGACGGGCTGTCGTCCCCCTGGAGGGTGACGCCGGTGCCAGGGTGCTCCTGGCCGCCGGTCATGGCAACGGTCCCGTTGTCGAGAATGAGGACGGTGATGTCGGCCTTGGAGTACACCGCATCCATGAGACCGGGGATGCCGCCGTGGAGGAACGTCGAATCGCCGATGGTGGCCACCACGGGCCCGGCTGCGCCCCCGGAGGCGGCGAGCCCGGCAGCCATGCCGATGCTCGACCCCATGGCCACACACGTGTCCATGGTCGACAGGGGCGGCAGGGCGGCCAGCGTGTAACAGCCGATGTCGCCGGCGACGATCGCCCCAAGACGCTTGAGAATGCTGAACGGACCGGTGTGGGGGCAGCCGGCGCACAACAGGGGACGTCTGACGACGGTTTCCGGTCCCGGCTCGGGGGGAGGTCTCGGATCGAGGACACCGGCCCCGGCAAACCCGTCATAAACCGCATCCGGTCCCAGCTCCCCGGTGCGGGGGAAATGCTGCTTGCCCTCGACGGTAATCCCGGCTGTCAGCAGGGCATCCTCGACGAACGGCTCGAGTTCTTCGACGACGAAGAGGCGTTCCACGGTGGCGGCAAATGCCCTGATGGTGTCGAGGGGCAACGGATGGGACATCCCCAGCTTGAGGATGGAGGCGTCGGGCAGCACTTCATTGACGTAGTGGTGGGCGACGCCGACCGTGATCACCCCGATGCGGGGATCACCCGGCTCGATGGATGTCAGCGGGCTGGCCTCGACGTACTTGGTGAGACGATCGAGCCGGTCGATGACGATGGGGTGGCGCATCCTGGCATGGGTCGGGATCATCACATACTTGGCCGGGTCGCTGCTGAACCCCGTCGCGGGGTGGTCCTCGACATCACCCAGCTCGACGAGGCCCCGGTTGTGGCTAACCCGCGTCGTGGTGAGCAGCAGCACCGGAGTGTCGAACTCCTCGGAGATCTCAAATGCCGTCTTGGTGAAATCCCTGGCCTCGGTGCTGTCGCTCGGCTCGAGCACCGGAACGCCGGCGAGACGGGCGTAGTAGCGGTTGTCCTGTTCGTTCTGCGAGCTGTGCATGCCGGGGTCCCCGGCGCTGACGACGACAAGACCGGCACCGACACCGGTGTAAGCCGCAGTCATGAAGGTATCGGCAGCGACGTTGAGCCCGACGTGCTTCATCGCAGCAAGGGAACGGGCACCCCCCAGCGACGCGCCCAGAGCGACATCGAGGGCCACCTTCTCGTTGGGAGACCAGCGAACGTCCATGGTGTCGGATCGGCTGAGAGTCTCGAGGATCTCGGTGCTGGGAGTGCCCGGATAGGCGGCGGCGACCCGGACGCCGGCTTCGACGACGCCCCGTGCAATTGCCTCGTTCCCCGAGAGAAGAACCCGGGAGTCCACAGTCAACAGGTTCCCCTTCAGGATGCGCCCGACGATGAGCGCCCATGTGTCCGTACTTTCCTATGCCGGGGATCCGGTGCAGGTGTCCCCAGCATGGTGCAGGAGCATACTGCACGTTTCTGCGCCGTGGGCAAGGAAATTCGGTCAATCTGTTCAGTTATACCCACCCCGTTGGGTCGTCATCTCTACAGAATGCGCCTCACGGCAACACTGGTCCGATCCTGTCATGGCCGCAGAGCACCCTGTTGGAGAGACAAGCCAGGAGGATTCCTCGATTTCGACCGTGTTTTGCACCATAGAACGAAGACGAGGAAAGAGATCGACTTCGTCGGAGCCGGGTTTGGTGGCGTCGCCATTGAATCGAAATACGTCGACGGTAGGTGGCGAGGCGAAGCACAAACCCTGAGAGCTTCGCGATGGCGTGGCATCATTGCCACGCGTACGGAAATCAACACCGACGATCCCGAGTTCTTGGCGATACCGACGCCACTACTTGCCTGGCTGATCGACTCGTAGCCGGTGCCGATCTGATTGAGATCGAACGCGCAATGCCCGATGGGGCGAGGACCCTGTTGGGGACCATCTCCCGTAGCCTGAAGTACGCAATGGTCCTCCTCGGGCTCGCGGGGTTCGCATCTGCACTCGGGGAGATCGTGAGGTGAGCATGAGCGACAAGCCCAAATACCCGACACAACTGCGAAGATCGGACGTTCCGACACCTCCGGCTCCTCAGCCTGACCCCGCTCTTATCACCTATGCCGAAGGCGACACCAAGAAGAAGCGCACGCGAACTCGCTTCCCGCTCGAATTGGTGTAGCCGCACCGGCCGGCTGCACCCACTGGGACGATGCGGAACGCTCGGTCAGACGTTCCGCCTACACCCGACCGGCCGACCCGATCGCAACGTCCAGATCCAGCTGTCGCCCCTGGTCGATCGCTGCCTCGAGAGCGGTGTCGCCGATCTCGGCCACGGTCGCCGCCAGCGCCCGATCCACATCAAACCGCTCGCCACCAGGAAGCGGGGCACCCGCTCGCTCCCGTGCCGCCAGACCGGCGCTGATCAGCTCGACCCCTTGCTCCGGCTCGCCAGCCGCAATCAGCGTCGCCCCCATGCCTTCCAGAGCCAACGCAATCGCAAACACGTCGCCGGTCGCCTGCCCATGTTGCAGCGCCGCCTGATGGTGCGTCTTCCCCTCGTCCAGTTCGCCCGCCATCTCGGCGGTGAAACCAAGACACGAATGCGAATACGCCAAACCACCGTGGGCGTCGCCCGCCTCATAGAGACTGAGCGCCTCGCGATGCAGCCCGTGGGCTTCGGTCAGGTCGCCCTGGAGCCGGGCCAGCCGACCTCGGGCATTGCGGACCATTCCCTGCGAACCCGCAAACGGCACCTCATCGGCATAACGCTGCGCATCGGCCAGCAAACGCTCCGCCTCGTCAAAATCGCCCTGATTCATTGCAATGCTGGCCAGCTCGCTCATCACCGGTGCCATCTCCCGGCGCAGCCGCATCGGGCGGGCATGGTCCAGCGCGGCACGGAACGCCGCCTCCGCCTGCTCGTAATCGCCAAGCTGACGCTGAATCACTCCCCCGAAATACAGGCTGTAACCCTGCCCCCAACTATCGCCGAGTGCCGCAAACCGTGACACCGCCTCATCCGAGAGACGGGCCGCCGCCGCAATGTCCTGACCGTTCGAGGCAACCCCCGCCTGCAGGAACCGGATCAGCGCCACCCCCCACTCATACCCGGCCTCCGCTGCCAGATCCGCAGCTTCATCCAACAACGCAATCGACTCGGCCACCTCAAAACCCCACGCCGCGATCATCGCCCTCGCATTCGCCAGACCAGGAATGAACCCGGCCTCGGCATACCAACCCCTGGCCACCTCAAACCCAGCCCGGACATGCTCCGGTGCCGGGTCACACAAGCTGTGAAAGAAGTGGGCATCACCACGCGCCCGCGCCTCTGCATCGGGTCCGGCGACTGCCAGTAGCGCACCGAACCGTTCCCGTGCCTCGGCGCTGCTCCCCCGCAAATACCAGAACCAGCCCAGCAGCCCAGCCAGTTTCAGACCATCGTCGGGCGCATGGTTGATCGCCCAATCGAGGACGCCGCGCATCGTGTCGTGGTCGGCCTCGATCCGGTCCAGCCACTCCAGCTGCTCGCGCCCGCGGAGTCCATCCTGGGCGGGTTCCATCGTCTCGATGAAGTACTCCAACAACCGACTCATCGTTGCATCGACGTTGTCGCTCAGCTTGTCGCCTGCATAGAGCCGCAGTGTCTCCAACATCCGATACCTACCGGCGGCGATCGGCGTCACCATCGACGAATCAATCAGCCGCTCCAGCGACTCCAAGACGTCATCCACCTTGTCCGCTGCCGCCGCCTCCGCAGCCTGCAACGCAAAGCTGCCGTGAAACACCGACAGCGTCGCAAACAGATCCGCCTCCTGCGGTTCCAAGAGTTGATAGCTCCAATCAATGGTCCCTCGCCGCGTCTGCTGACGATGGGTCGCACTGCGGGGACCCCCGCTCAGCACCCCTATGTCGCTCTCCAGCCGGCGCCCGATCTCGACGACGGGAAGCGAACGCACCCGGGCCGCCGCTAGTTCGATCGCCAGTGGCATGCCATCAACCCTGGCGCAGATGTCGCCGATGACCGCAAGCTCGTCGGGGTCGGGGGAAAACGACGGGTTGACCGCCCGGGCCCGTTCCACAAACAACTCAACCGCCGTCGACGCCGTATCTAGCGACGGGACCCGCCACAACAGCTCCCCCGGTATCCCGAGCCGATCCCGGCTCGTAGCCAGCACCTCAACCTCAGGACACGCCAGCAAGACCGTCTCCGCCAGGGTCGCGGCCGCCTCGACCACATGCTCGCAGTTGTCCAGAATCAACAACACCCGGCGCGTCCGCAGATACTCGACAACCGTCGTCGCCGGGTCAACATCGGCAGCGGACGAACTGCCCAACCCGACCACTTGTTCCAGATGAAGAGCGCTCACCACCGCATCGGTAACTCGGGACGGGTCCACCACCGGAGCCAGCTCCACCAGCCACACCCCATCGGGGTACTCGGTCTCCATCGCACGGCCGACTTCGATGGCCAGGCTGGTCTTGCCCGCACCCCCGGCACCGGTCAGTGTGACCAAACGGCTGGTGGCAAATGCGTCGGTGACCTCGGCCATCTCGGTCTCACGACCCACAAAGCTGGCAAGACGGGCAGGCAACGTCGAACGTGGCGTCGCCGGCAGGCTGGTCGGGCCTTGCAGAATCGGGTCCTGCATCAAGATCGACTCTTCCATCGCCCGAAGCTCGGGCCCCGGCTCAATCCCGAGCTCTTCTCCAAGCACCTCGCGGGCGGCGGTATAAGCCCGCAACGCGTCGGCCTGACGACCCGCCCGGTACAGGGCCAGCATCTGGCTGGCACGCAGGCTCTCCCGCAGCGGATGGGCCGCAACCAGCTCCTCCAGCTCCGGCACCAACTCGGCACCGGCGCCGGATTCCAGATCGGCCGCAATCCGGCCCTCGACAGCAAGCAGACGAAGCTCCTCGAGGGCAGCTCGATCACGTTGGGCAAACTCATCGAAAGGGAACTCGGCCA
>CAXMRC010000084.1:0-9017 GCA_964195945.1 uncultured Gemmatimonadales bacterium | reverse complement strand
CGCTGGAGGCAAGGGTCGTCGAACTGAAGGGCAAGAGCGAGGGCGTCACCGTCTACTCATTGACCGACGAATCCCTGCCCCCCATCTCTGACCAGGGTCGCGCAACCGAATAGCCGCCAATCGGCCTCGCCTCGCCCGCTGTATTTTGGCCGAAACGCCGAATCCTCACCCAGCTGCCACCTGTCGAGAGATCCTTGCATTCGCCCACAGGCTCTCCAGGTGTCACGGACCGTTTGGCGTCGATGGCTATCGACCGTCCCGTCTGAGCTCAGAACCGCGCTCGTGCCGTCCGAGCATCCGGGTCACAGCACAGGCAGCGCCGTAGCCGTTGTCGATGTTGGTCACGACTATCCCTTGTGCGCAGGAAGCCAATGCCTCATGCAGACCCTCTTCTGAGACGACAACAATGTGAAGTACATCGGTGCATGAATCGTGTCTCTGAAGCATCAGGTCGCGTTCGCCTCGATCTGCGATGAATGCTCGACGCCCACGCCAGATCCGATCGACCGTCTTCGCAGCCGCACGCCCCTCGCTCGGCGCACAGACCGCGAAAACCCTCTCTAAACCACTCGCCCATTTCCGCGTTTCGCCAACTAGGTTTCCCAAGGAGGGAGCGAGTAGGGAACAAACCCGGGTGGAGACCCTTGTTTGTCTGTGTGCTTGCCCTGGCAATTGCCTCTTCAGGCACAATCGAGAATAAGGGGAAACTCCGACATGTCACGAAGACTGTTGATTCTGTTCGCGCTGTTGGCACTCGTGGTGGGATCACTCTCACCCGTCGCCGCCGGCGCAGCACAAGACGACGGCGGTGCGGCAGCACCTTCTGTCGACGACGTTATCGAGAGCACGACGGGTAGCTATATCGTCGTAATGGAAGGCGATCCACTGATCACCTCGTACGACGCTGACGAATTGGACTCGCCGCAGGCAGAAGCCGACGCAGCCGAACTCGTAGACAGCCACGAAGAGGTACTGGCAGATGTCGGCGCCGATAGTGACGACAAGGTGCAGGACTTCACCAATGCCCTCAACGGTTTCTCGGCGATCATGTCGTACGAGACAGCCCAAGATGTGGCGGCACTAAAGAACGTCCTACGCGTGATTCCCGATGAATTGCAGCAACTGACCACCGACTCCAGCGGCGAGTTCCTCGGCCTCACCGAGAGCGGCGAGGCCTGGGCCAGCGGCATAACCGGTGAAGGTGTTGTCGTTGGTGTGATCGACACCGGGATCTGGCCGGAGCATCCGAGCTTCGCCGACGACGGCAGCTATGCGACCCCGTCGATCCTCCCGCTCGGCGGTGCCGCCTGTGACTTCGGCAATACTGCACACAACTCCGACGACACACCATTTACGTGCAACAACAAGCTCATCGGAGCCCGTCAGGTCATGCCGACCTACCGAGCGCTGATCGGCGCCGACCCGGATGAGTTTGACTCCGCTCGGGACGACGACGGTCACGGAACGCACACTGCCTCCACGGCAGCCGGCAACGCAGGTGTGGAAGCCGAGATCTTCGGCGAAGAGCTTGGCACGATCTCGGGCGTCGCACCCCGAGCTCACGTCATTGCATACAAGGCCCTTGGCAACCTGGGCGGTTTCGGATCCGACCTGGCGGCGGCCATTGATCAGGCGGTTGCAGACGGCGTCGATGTCATCAACTACTCCGTTGGCGGTGGCCCAAGCCTCGCCGGCGCCGATGACATTGCGTTCCTGTTTGCCGCCGATGCAGGCGTATTCGTGGCGACCTCGGCTGGCAACAGTGGGCCGGGCGCCAGCACCATCGGTGGACCGGCATCAGTGCCATGGCTCACCTCTGTGGGCGCTAGCACCCAGGACCGTTTCTTCGAGGGAGAAGTTGACCTCGACAAGGGCGGCAAGGTCAAAGGTGCCTCGATCACACTAGGTACCGACGACGAGCTGCCAATGGTCGATGCGGAATTCGCCGGTGGCGACCTCTGTATCCCTGGCACGCTTGACCAGACCCTCGTGGAGGGCAATATCGTCCTCTGTCGCCGGGGCGCCATCGCCAGGGCTGACAAGAGCCTTGCGGTGTACCAGGCTGGCGGCGCCGGAATGGTCCTGTACAACAACAGTGACGACGACAACCTGTTCACCGACACCCATTGGGTGCCGTCAGTACATGTTGACCTCACCGAGGGTCTCAAAGTCAAGGATTACATCGCTTCGTCGAGCAATCCAATGGCCGAAATCGAGACCGGCGAGACCAGCAAATGGAAGCACGCTCCGACAATGGCGATCTTCTCGTCACGCGGAGCGGACCCCGTCGCCGAGGACCTGATCAAGCCGGATATCACGGCACCAGGGGTGCAGATCCTGGCCGGCGCTTCGCCGTTCCCGGGTCCGGGCGCGGTATCGGGTGAGTTGTTCCAGGCCATCTCCGGTACATCGATGTCGAGTCCGCATATTGCGGGCATCTTCGCCCTGATCAAGCAGGCACACCCTGACTGGTCCGCGGCTATGGCTAAGTCGGCGATCATGACGACCGCCGATCAGAAGGTGCGTGACAACGACAGGGTCAGCCAGGCCGATCCGTTCGACATGGGCTCCGGCCACGTCGACCCCGGCAAGGTAGATAAGAAGGGCTCTGCCTTCAATCCTGGTCTCGTTTATGACGCCGGCCTGTTCGAGTACGCCGCCTTCACCTGTGGCGCAGATCTTGGCGTGTTCACGCCCGGGTCGTGCACCTTCCTGGAGGGCCTGGGGATACCGACGGATGCAAGCGACCTGAACTTGGCGTCGATCGGCATCGCTGAGTTGGCGGGCTCACAGACAGTGGTCCGCACGGTCACCAGCGTTGCGGACAAGAAGGTCAAGTGGAAGGTCAAGGTCGATGCGCCAGCGGGTTACGACGTAACCGTCACGCCGAACGAGATCACCTTGCTACCGGGCGAGTGGGCTACCTATGAGGTGACCATTACCAACAACGGTGGCGGCGCCGCCGGTGCATGGAGCTTTGGCTCACTCCAGTGGAAGGGCGACGGATACAAGGCGTACAGCCCCATTGCGGTACGCGGTGCATTGTTCAGTGCACCACCGGAAATCACCGGTACCGGGACGTCCGGTACGGCGAGCTTCGACGTACAGTTCGGCTACTCGGGTGACTACGCGGCTGCGCCTCATGGCTTGGTCGCCGATGCTCCAGTGATCGGCGACATCAGCCAGGATCCGGATCAGGCGTATCCCAGCGGCGACGACGGCGTCGGCGTTGACAAAATCGACTTCGTGGTGAGCGGCTCTGCGCTCGTCAGATGGTCGCTGGTGATCCCTGGGCCCGATGACATCGATCTGTTCCTCGAGGACTCGGGCGGCAACATCATCGCGGCGAGCACCAACGGTGGAACCGACGAACTCATCGAACTCGTCCTGCCCGCCGACGATACCTACACGATGGTCGTGCACGGTTGGTCGGTACCAAGCCAACCGTTGGCGTATACGCTGTCATTCTGGGATGTGTCGGCGACTCCGGGCGGCAGCCTGAGCGTTGACAGCGCCCCGGCCTCTGCCGTCATCGGCACGACGGGCACCATCGATATCAGCTGGAGTGGCCTGACCGGCGGAGTCGGCTACCTCGGCGCGGTATCCCACAATGACGCCGGGGGCATCTTTGGCCTTACGCTCGTGGATGTAACCGGCTGAGCAAGACCGGAAAGTGAAACGATTGATGAGGGGCGCCGCCGGGCGCCCCTCATCTGCGATGTCCCTGAACAGAATCTCAGTCTCGTGAGGCCTATTCGTCTGGCGGGTTGATGCCCTCGGTGGGTGTGCCAGTCTCTTTGTCAGGGATCGGCACGGGGATGACCTCACCTTCCGGGGTCAACTCAAACATTCCGGCCCTGGTCTCGTCCTTATCGACCGATTGCACACAGAGAGCCGGATCTGACGACCCACCGCTGCGGTAGTCGTACAGAACCCCGTCCGCCTCGAGGACAATCCGCAATCCATCGGTGAGCGCCTGGGTATATGACATCCCCGGCTGGGGGCATCCGTGGCTCCCATCGCTCCACACGACTTCTTCGACCAGCACAACGGTGATGGCCAACTCATCGATGGCGAGCCTGCCCGCCAGATCGGTGATAGCGACTCCGACAATGCCGGTGAGCTCGGTCGGGTAGGCGGCAGCGACGTATGACCGGCCAACGCTGCCACCGACGATGGACCCTGCGGGGTCGAGAGTCTCACTCATTGGTACTTCTCCGGTCTCGAGGTTCACGGGCTGGGAGGTAGACGTGGGTGCCACGCTAGACGCGGGCGCTACGCCAGCCTCCGTCGTCAATGGTTCCGTTTCGGCATCTTCGGCATTCCCACTACAGGCGGACAACGCGACTGCGCCGACCACCATTATCGATCCGAGCATTCTGCCAACTGACATCGTCGCACCACCTCCTCGCCGGTTAGACGTACCACAAGCTACAGAGGTTCCCATCGATCGCACACAGGTGCAACATGGCTGCTCTCGTACAGTCAATCCGGATTCGGGTTGCAGACACCGGTATCGATCCGGGCGAGCCGGAACACGTGTTCGGCCGTTTTCACAAGGGCTCTACGTCGAGCCGCTCAGGGCTAGGTCTGACCATCAGCCGCGATCTATAGAAGGCGCGCGGTGGCACGATCGGCAACCCCGCTTAGACGTCGAGATCGATGCAGATCCCTTCGTAAATCTCGTCGTAGTAGAAGCCACCACTCCGGTAGTCAGAGTTGTATTGCCGCACCCCGTCAGAATCTGTCCGGTAGATATACGGCGAGCGGTGCAGCCGCTCATAGTGGAATCGCCCCTCCGCGCCGCCTGGGATTTCGGTACCGCGCCCGTAGAGCATCAATCCCCCGTCCGCCCTGACCTCGTGCTGCGGGCTCACGTCCCGGTACTCGTGGCTGACGTTCATCAGCTTGTGCCCAATTTCATGAGCGACGGTTTTCCACGAGTTGTCGTCTTTGGTCAGATCGGTGATCGAGATAACGCCTCGCAGGTGACGGGGCATGGTCGCTCCATACATGTATCCGGGGAAAGACAACCCACCTGTCGAGATCGTCTTCAGTTGCCAGGTGCGGAAGTCCAGTTGCTCATGGAAGTCCATGAAGACGTCCTGCAGGGTCACCAGGTGAACCACCAAATCGCTGCCCGGCTCGTCGCCCACCATCGTCTCGAACGCCAGTGCAGCTTCGTCGGACATGACCGACGGGTGCCGCTCCGCCTCCACATACATGTTTGCGAAGCGACCCGAAGGAATCTCACTTCCTGGCTTGGTCGAACCCACACCGAACAGTCTCGGATCCAGAGAACCCGTTTTCAAAGCAACCAGCTTGAGCTGGACGCCAACATCGCCAAAGATTCTCTTCGCCGCATCGAACCCCTCGAGTAGGAGCGCCGGCGTCACCTTGGCGCTGTGAGCGGAATCGAGGTTCTGCGGGTGGTAGATCGCAACATCGACAGTTGGTGTTTGCTCATTGAGACCAGCGTTGATGGATTCGAGATCGACCGCCGCATCATGCGCCCACTCAGTCATGGAATTGCCCATCATTCCCCCAGGCTCGCAGGATCCAGGCCGCTGACCTCGCGGCCATAGACCCGTGCTGCATGATCTTCCGGCAGTTCTCGGTAGGAGAACGGTTCGCCGGCAGCCGCCTCTTTGTCCAGATCGGTCTTCGCCCTGACCATGTCAGCCACCATCTCCTCGTACGGTGCGGTCCCCTCTTTGAGAATGAGGATCGAAGCGCCCTCAGCAAACGGTGTCTCGAATCCTGTTGGCACGCCTCCAGGGAAGTGGAACAGATCGCCCTCGCCGATGACCGTCCGCACCTCTTCACCATCCTCTGTGGTGCAGAACACCCATCGACCCGAGACTGTGTAGATGATGCTCTCGGTGTCATGGGGGTGCGCGAAGCAATACTGGCCTGGATGCATCACGATCATGTGGGATTTGATCCTGGCGCCAGACAACAACGGCACAAGAGTGCCTTCGATCGTCTTGACACCTGGCTGTGCATTTACGTCGCGCAGGACCCGGCACTCCCCAATCGGTTCCAGGTTCAGCGGGCGAAGTTGGCCGCCACTACCGCTCTCAGATGTCAAGGTCTCATCTCCTTCTCAGTCCGGCACATGCCAGATCGGTTATCTATCTTTTGACTGGCCAGACCAGATTCACTCGAATGCACCGGCTCGAACCAGTTCGGCGATCTTTTCAATGTCCCCGCCAATCGGCCTGTCATGCTCGAGCTTCGGAACAACCGATCGCACCGCCCGATACAAGCCGGCAGTCCCGGGTGCTGGTGTCAGCGGCGCCCTCTGGTCAACGCCTTGTGCGGCACACATAAACTCAACCGCAAGAACCCGCCCCACCCCGGCAAGCACACGCAACAACTTCGTGGCCGCACCAAAACCCATCGAAACATGGTCCTCCTGGAGACCGGACGTGGGAATCGAGTCAATTGAGGCAGGATGAGCCAACACCCTGTTCTCCGCAACGATCGCTGCGGCCGTGTACTGAGAGAGCATGTACCCGGAATCGACCCCCGGTCGAGTCGCAAGAAACGAAGTCAACCCCGCCGACCGCGACGGATCAAGTAGTCGGTCGGTGCGTCGCTCCGAAATCGAACCCAGCTCAGCGACCGCTATGGCAAGAAAGTCGAGAGCAAATGCCAACGGCTGACCGTGAAAATTGCCCGCCGAAACGACATCGCCCGTGTCGGGGAACACGATCGGGTTGTCAACAACCGAGCCCGCCTCGGTATCGAAAACACGGGCGGCGTACTCAATAACGTCACGCACCGCGCCGTGGACCTGGGGAGCACAACGAAGGCTATAGGCGTCCTGCACCGCGTGATCGAAATCGGCTGCGTGCGACTCGACAATTGCTGAGCCCGCCAGCAGACTCCCAATCCGCGCCGCCGACTCACCCTGACCCGGATGGGCCCGAAGCGCGTGGATCCGGGCCTGGAACGGAGCGGCAGACCCCAGCAACGCCTCAACACTCAACGCACAAGCTGCGTCGGCAGAAGCGACAAGCGTTTCGGCCTGATCGAGAGCAAGAATGCCGATGGCAAGCATCCCCTCAGTGCCGTTGAGCAGGCTCAGACCCTCCTTTGCGGACAACTGAAGAGGCTCGATGCCGAGATCGCTGAGCACGTCGCCGGCAGGGCGCACCTCGTCGTTGTATTTGACCGTCCCCTCACCGATGAGAGGCAAGGCCAGGTGGGCAAACTGCGCCAAGTCTCCGCTCGCCCCTACCGAGCCCTGGCTGGGAACCACAGGAAGCACATCGTGACGCAGCAGGTCCAGAAGTCGTTCGACCACCACGGGCCGAACACCGGAATGGCCTTGGGCAAGCGTGCGGGCGCGCAAGACAAGCATCGCCCTGACGATCGGGGCGTCGAGCGGGTCGCCAACAGCGGCCGCATGCGAACGCAGCAGCCGATGTTGTAGCTCGTCAACCTCGTCCCTACCAATGTGAACTGTGGCGAGAGCGCCAAACCCGGTGGTCACGCCATATACAACCGAATCGCTGGCAACGGCTTCCTCCACAACAGCGCGGGCCGGAGCCATGCGGTCGCGGGCCGCGTCACCGAGAACCACAGACACGGCCTTCCGCGAAACGGCGACCACCTGAGCTCTGGTTAGCGGGCCACCATCAAGAACAATCTGATTCATAGACGCACACCTCGTGACCGATTCATCATCCTTGCGTACCTCACAAACGAGGATTGATTCGTTCCTCCATTGCAAATGCAATTAGAGCAAATCCCAACGAAGCCGCCATGATCATCAGACCAGGAGGCAGCACCCACCATTTCCACGCTGGTGTGAGAAATGCGCCGCGAGCCTGCGCCCAAAACAGGATCGATCCCCAACTCTTCTGAATGGGGTCACCAAGCCCCAGGAAGCTTAGGGCCGCCTCAAGCAGGATCGCCGTGGAAACGGCACGAACGAACGTGCCCGTGGCCAGCAAGGCTGTTCTCGGAAGCACGTGACGGACGATCGCCCACCGGTCGGGGGCGCCCATGGTTCGCGAGGCAAGCACGTATTCGCGCGATCTCAGTGATAACACCTGCGACCTGATGACACGAGCGGGGCCTGCCCAGATCAACACTCCTATGACGACAATCGTGTTGATGAGGCTCCGGCCCAAATATGCGGCAAGGATGATGAGCAGAGGAAGAAACGGCAGGATCAGAACAACATCGACGGCACGCATCAGGAACTTGCCGAGACGCTTCGGATAGTACCCGGCCAGGACACCGATCGTTGTACCCAGGAACAGCGCCACGATGGCGGCAACGATGCCCACCGTCAACGAAACCCGGGCTCCGAAGATCAACTCCGAGAGCAGATCTTGCCCGACGTCATTCGTGCCAAGCAGGTGCTCTGAGCTTGGCGCTGAGAAAGGTATGCCCACTCTTTCGGTTGGGTCGTACGGTGCGATCCACGGTGCGCCGATCGCCATCACAATCAGGGAAACAACGATCCCACCACCAACCCATCCCAGCCGATCGGCAAGGGTGGAGCGTTTGGACTTCTTCTCGCTGCGCGAAATCGAAAATGTCTTCATTGCTCTCGCATCCTCGGATCAAGGATCGGATACAGGAGGTCCGCAAACAGGTTGGCCAACAGGACCGCAACGGTGAACACCAAGAATGCCGCCTGCATAACGGGGTAATCCCGGCCCGACACTGCCTCAAAGACCAACCGACCCAGACCCGGATACGAAAACACCGTCTCAATGATCACCGAACCGCCAAATGCAAAGGCAAATCGAATCGCAAGGAAGGTCACCACCGGTGCAATGGCATTGCGCGCCACATGACCGAACAGAATCCGAGTTTCCGATGCGCCCTTAGCCCTGGCGGTGCGAATGAAATCGTCCCCGAGTACCTCGAGCATGGAGTACCGCATCGTCAGATACACGCCAGGTATCGACAGCACAGTCAGCGTCACAATCGGTAGGACGGCGTGCTTGGCGATATCGCGGACGTTATCCCATCCCTCGAGGTACGCAGCCGGC
>CAXMRC010000083.1:0-8186 GCA_964195945.1 uncultured Gemmatimonadales bacterium | reverse complement strand
GGCAGGATGGTCCACCTCATTACGACCGCCGCCGGAGTTGTCACTCCGGTCGGGATCGAACATGCGACGGCGGCCGTGTCCGGGGTGGCCAGAGCCGCCGCGGTTGGGGTCGGTCCTGCTGGCACGCGGCAGGTTGTCCTCGTCGTTGAGTTGGACGAAGGACCGCGCTCACCCGCTCTCGCGTCCGATGAACTTACGGACCGGATCCGCGACGTCGCTGGTGTAGACGTGGCCGCCGTCCTCACTGTCCCCGAGTTGCCGGTCGACAAACGACACAACTCCAAGATCAACAGAACCAAGATCAGCATCTGGGCGGAAGGGATTTTGGCCGGCGGGAAGGTAGGGCGCCTATGAGAGTCCTGGTTACCGGCGGGACCAGTCTCGTGGGATCTCATGTGGCCCGGCGGCTCCGCGACCGTGGCGATGATGTGGTGCTGTTCCAGCGCCAGCAGGGTCCGGCGGGATTTGAGCAGCGCCTCGGTGATGTAGCTGATGCGGCGGCGGTCACCGCGGCGGTCGCCGGTGTCGACGCCGTCGTTCATATGGCCGCCCGGGTTGGGATCACTGGTTCCTGGGCGACGTTCGAAGAGACAAATGTGACTGGGACCGCCAACGTTATTGCGGCTAGTTGGGCAGAAGGTGTTAGCCGCTTCGTCCAGGTGTCGTCACCATCGGTGGCCCACACCGGCGATTCTCTCGTTGGGGCCGGGGCGGGATCTGCTGATCCGTCCGGAGCTCGAGGCCACTACGCCCGCAGCAAAGCCCAGGCTGAGCTACTGGCGCTCGAGGTAAGCCGCCCATCGTTTCCTGTTGTGGCGTTGCGCCCTCATCTCATCTGGGGTCCTGGTGACGACCAACTTGTGGGTCGCATCGTTGCTCGCTCCCGGCAGGGGAGATTGGCCACCATCGGCACGGGAATGGCGCTGATCGACACCACGTATGTATCCAATGCCGCAGACGCCATTGTCGCCGGGCTAGACAGAGCCCCTGAGCTCGAGGGTCGGGCTTTCGTTGTCTCCAATGGGCAACCACGGCCGGTCGCCGAGTTAGTAAGCCGGATCCTGCGGGCTGCCGGTCTTGAACCGCCTCGCCTTAAGGTTCCCTATGCACTAGCCAAACTTGGTGGCCTCGCCGCAGAACAGGTCTGGGATAGGACCGAACGGGATGGCGACCCGCCGATCACAAGTTTTCTCGCCGAGCAACTGGCTACGGCGCACTGGTTTGATCAGCGAGAAACGCGGCATGCTCTCGACTGGGTCCCTGCGGTGAGTCTGGATGAAGGTTTCCGAAAGCTCCAGGCCTGGTTCTTGCGTTGACTAGCGTGGGCTTCCTGCGATGGGAGGAGTCGGCATGATTCGGGTAGCTGCAGTGCAGGCGGGCTCAATTGCCTTTGACACAGCCGCCACGATGGCCAAGCTCGAAGATTTGGTGGTCGCGGCAACTTCCTCCGGAGCTTCACTTGTCGTTTTCCCAGAGGCCTTTGTTGGTGGGTACCCAAAAGGCCACGGCTTTGGGGCAGTCGTTGGTTCACGGACCGAAGCGGGGCGCGATTGGTTCCGTCGTTACTACGAAGCCGCCATTGATCTTCCCGGTCCAGAGTCGGACCGGCTTGGCCGACTAGCCAAAGAACACGCAGTGACGCTGTCTGTCGGTCTCATCGAACGTGATGGTGGGACTCTCTATTGCACCGTTGCCTTCTACGGACCAGACGGATCCATGCTGGGTAAGCACCGCAAACTGATGCCGACGGCAGCGGAGCGTCTGGTGTGGGGATTCGGCGATGGTTCGACCATGCCGGTTGTCGATACGCCCGCTGGCAAGGTTGGTGCCGCCATCTGTTGGGAGAACTACCTGCCGCTGTACCGCACGACGCTATACGCCAAAGGGGTCCAGGTTTGGTGTGCGCCGACTGTTGATGACAGGGAACGATGGTCCGCCACGATGCAGCACATTGCGTTGGAAGGCCGATGCTTTGTGATCTCGTCGAACCAGTATTCGGTCCGGTCGGACTATCCAGATGACTATGACACCGGATATGGCGACGACCCCGCAGCTGTGCTCATCGGCGGCGGCAGTTGCATCATCGATCCCCACGGTACGTTTCTTGCGGAACCGGCTCGGGATGGCGAGACCATCTTGTACGCCGACATTGATCTCGGCGAGATCGTCAGGGCGTCCTACGACCTCGATGTCATAGGGCACTACGCCCGCCCCGATGTCTTCCAACTCCACGTCAACGAGGCACTGCAGCTACCGGTGGTCATGACGGACTGGGACGACAGGGTGTGAGCGAACTGCGATTCATTGTGGTTGCGGATTCCCACATTCGGTTCCCGGACGACGACGTTGCCACTTATCCATCGAATGCGCTCATGCTGGATCGGAATCAGCGCGTGGTGGAGCTTTGCAGCCGGTTGGAGGCCTCCTTCGTAGTGCATCTCGGGGACATCGTCCACCCGCTGCCGGTAGAACAAGGACACGAGCCGGCGGTTGAGCTCGCAGCCAGTGTGTATAACGAGCTTGACCTACCCATCTACTGCGTACCCGGAAATCACGACATTGGGGACAAGCCAGACGCCATGGTGGCGGTACCCGCGGTCTCCGATGAGAACTATGCCGTTTTCGAGCGCTACTGGGGTCCGGCATTCCAGTCGTTCGATGTGGCCGGGTGCCATTTCGTGATTGTGGACACCCCGGTGCTCAATTCAGGCCTGGAGCGGGAGGCCAAACAAAGGGTTTGGATCGAGCAGGACCTGGAACGGGCGTCACAGGCCGGACAGCGAATCTATATGTTCAGCCACTACCCGCCGTTTGTCCGAGAGCATCGTGAGGACGAGCACTACGACAACCTGGGAGAACCAGGTCGTACCTGGTTTCTCGACCTCTTGGAACGCCACGGGGTCGAGGCTGTGTTCTCCGGTCATGTCCACAACTTCCTCTACAACCACCACAAAGGAACAGAGCTGTATGTGCTGCCGTCGACGGGTTTTGTGAGGCCGGATTACTCCGAATTAGCTGCTGTCGCCCCCGAGAGCGAGGGAGGCAGGGATGACCCGGCCAAGCTCGGTTTCCTCGTTGTGGACATTGACGCGGGTGGTCACCGGATCATGCCGGTCCGCACTAATGGGGCGGTGGATGTGGGGTCGCCGATGCCGAAGTCAATCGAGGCGGCGGTGCGGCCGGAGTGGCGTTCCCCGATCGGGGTGACCCTGCGGCACGGCTGGATGTCGGCGACTGATTTCCCGACTGCAGGCCTGGATGAGTTCCGTCGCAAGACGATCAGAAACGATGCTCTGCTGCTTGCTCTGTGGGAGGCTCGTATTGGCCGAGTGCGGATCCCGATCGAGGACATCGCCACCGTTGAACAGTTGGCCCGTATCGGGCAACTGGAAGGGCGGGGACTCAGGTTCAGCGTGCGGTCTGCTGGCATTCCCGATGAGCGCATCATCGAGAGGGTGGCAGCGGTGCAGGACCGTATCGAGCGGTGGGAGCTCGTCCTGTGGCCCGCCCAGTTCGAAACGGCCGTTCGACGCCTCGCCGGCATCTCGAGCGCCCTCACCGTGACAATCAGTCCGGTGGTGCCTCTCGGTGATCCGGGTGCGGTCGTGCACCACTTTGTCACCGCTGGATTCTCAACAGACGCAGTGGCGGAGGTGGCCGGACTCGCCGCGGCCGATTCCGAGGGCCTTGTCGATGAGATTGGGTTCCGTGTCGCCCCCGGAGATGAAATTGAACCTGGGATGGTGGCTGCGCAACATTTGGCCGAAGCGCAAAACCGGCGAGCAGTCGTCACCGTTGAGTTGCCACGGCGGGGGGAGAGCACCCGTCTTGTTGATGATGACGCCGTTGCCGATCGGGTCGAAGAGGCCGTCCGTGCCGCACTCCGGCATCCCCAGGTGCCGGTGTTCCTGGATAGCTTTGTCGACCATGACCGTAGCTACTACCCGCGCAACGGTCTCATCGACCGTCGCTACAACCCGCGACCAGCGCTGGAGAGGCTGATCGAGCTCGCCTCGAAATGAGGCGGCCGACGAATCGGTCACGGAGTTTCGCCTAGACATTCGAGCGTGTCTTCGGTATTCTAGTTTGTAGAACAAACCAGTTTGCAAAATATGAGAGAGGTTCCAGTGAGCAACGGATTTGATGTAGCTGACGTGGAACGACGTGCCAGAACCGCCGGATACCAAGACGGACTTATTGAGCTTTTTGCCGCCTTTGTTCTCTTGTCAATCGCGTTGATGTGGATCGTGACTCCAGCTTTGATCGGCATCGTGGCTGCTCTTATCGTGCTGTACGGATGGCGGGTCGTGGAGCGGGTCAAACAGAGAGTCACCTATCCGCGTATCGGTTACTTCCAAGAACGACCCGACGCACCTGATACCACTGCCCGCGGCATGCTCACTTTCCTCGCAATCAGCCTCGGCTTGATGGTGGGTGCCGTCGTCGTATCCGGTGACATCGGAGACGCTTCTGAATGGCGGCGGGCGGCCCCCGTCATGTCGGGGATCAGCCTTGCGGGTGGGTTCTGGTACACCGCCGATCGTTCCGGTTTTCTCCGCCATCGAGTTGTGGCGGTCTATTCGGCAGCTACCGGTGTACTGCTGTGGCTGATCGCGACGGGGGAATCCTACGAGGGCGTTGTCTGGCATCTTCTCGGCCTCGCCATTCCGCTGGGGGCTATTGGAACCTGGGGTCTGGTTCATTTCCTCCGCACGCACCCTCTCCAGGACGGTCCTACCGATGGGTGACCTGCCTCCGCCGATCGACCCGAACCGGCTCGTGCACGAGCCGGGCCGTCTTGCGCTGCTGGCAGTTCTCAACGCGGTGGAGGAAGCGGATTTTCTATTTCTAATGGACCAGACCGGGCTGACCAAGGGCAACCTGTCATCGCACACATCCAAGCTGGAGGGTGCCGGGTACATCGAGATAGAGAAGGCGTTCGTCGGAAAGATTCCGAGAACGATCTATCGGCTCACCGGGGAGGGAGCTACGGCGCTACAGGAGTACCGGGCCCACATGTCTGGCGTCCTGGGGTCGATTGAATAGTCGATCCCTACACTCTGGTGATGAGATTCGAGTCGTTAACCGACCCGGCCGAGTTCCAGCGGCGCACTGTGGCGGTGCTTGCCGACGAGGCTCGGCACAACCTCATCCGCGGCATCCTGGGGAACCTTGTCAGAGACCGGAACGCCTACGAAGAGTTCCGGCTGTTCACCGTGTTGCTGGATTCGGAGGTCGTGGCTACGGCGCTGATGACCAAGCCGTACAACCTCATAGTTGCCGACACCCGTGAGGAGAGGGCTGTGGCTGAGTTGGTCGCGGGACTTGTTGCAAACGGTGTGGAAGTGCCCGGCATCATTGGCAACCGTCCGACTGTCGACTGGTTCGTAGCCGAGTGGGAGAAGGTGACAGGCGAAAGCGCCAAGCTCGGGATGGAACAAGGCGTGTTCGCCATCGAGCGAGTCATCCCGGCCCGGATCATCCAGGGAAGCGCACGTCCGGCCAGGCTTGCTGACGCGGACCTGTTGCTGCAATGGCTCAACGAGTTCGCTGCCGAGGCGTTACCCGACGAACCGAGGGACGACGCCCGGCTCCGAGAAATGGTCGACAAGAGACTGGCTGGTGAGGGCTCGGGGGACTTCTGGCTGTGGGATGTGAACGGCGAACCGAAGTCGATGAGTAGCTATGGCAGTCCTACAGGTTCGGGCATCCGCATCGGTGCGGTGTACACGCCTCCTCCTTTGCGGGGTCATGGTTGTGCGTCGGCATTGGTGGCGGCGCAATCGGGTTGGCTGCTTGACAATGGTTACGAGTCTTGTTTCCTGTTCACTGATGCTGCCAACCCGACATCAAACGCCATATACGAGCGGATCGGTTACAAACGAGTCGCCGCAGGGGCGAGCTACACGTTTGCGCCAGTCAGTCCAGGTGCTTGACCCACAGGTTGCGCTGGAACTTCTTCTTGAACCCGATCGCCTTGTAGAACTCCTGGTCTGAACCCACCCATGCAACTTCGGCACCGTCGGCCCTGACCCGCCGCAGGGTCTCGAGAACAACTGCACGAGCCAAGCCGAGACGTCGGTAGCCAGGGTCCGTCGCCACCGGTTCTACATAGCCAAACCGGTTTGTCGTTTCGTGCCACATGCCACCGTATGAGACGTATTCGCCGTCTGGGGCGACGGCGACGATGGTGAGATCCTTGCGGAAGTTTGGGGCCCCCTGAGCGAGACCGGTATCCGCAGCCTCCTCAACCGGTACCTCGCCTTCGTGGTTGAAGCCACGCCACAGACAGCGGTTGATCTTTTGGTGATCGTTCTCGTCAGCGAGACTCTGAATCCGAAAGCCATCGGGGAGAGGTACTGGCGGGATGGGGTTGCTGAGCGAGTACTTCGAATAGCCCTCGTGGTATCCAGGGAGGAGTTCGTAGCCACGAGTGACTGCCTCGGTCTCCAGCGGCTTGTCGAAGTCGCTGATGAACAACCCGATGATCTTTCGATGCAGCACTATCGAGGGGCCACCAAAGAACTCGTCCGCATGATCAAACATCGCGGGCAGGATGTGGTCGTAGCCGGGCCGTCGCTGGAAATACACAAACGTGGGCTTCTCTTCAGGATGAGCGACGCCGACGATGTTGCCGTCATCTTCAAAGACGGCGATGCGTTCCAGTGGGCACTTCTCGATGAGCGGATGGGCGTGCATGTACTCCCAGCGCGGCTGCATCCAGTTGAGCAGAGTGTCACCGCCTTCGTACACCTCGATTAGAAAGCGGCTAACCGCCTCGTAGTCATCCAGACGGCGATAGAGACGAAGCCCGGCTTTCGTATCCACCTCAGCTCCTTCGTTGGCTGCTGTGACACCACCATTCTGACACGCATCCACTCCCTGAGATTCTCCGTGGCCGCAGCGGGCTACGGTGCGGGGGACGAAGAAAGGCCAGGCAACGATGTACGTTCCAGCTGAAGATCGCTATTCCAAGATGTCATACGCTCGAACCGGGCGCGGTGGCCTCGATCTGCCCAGGCTATCGCTTGGTCTCTGGCAGAACTTCGGCGGCGCTGAGCCCTTCGAGAGTTCCCGCGAGATGGTGCTCAACTCTTTCGATAGGGGTATCACCCACTTCGACCTGGCGAACAACTACGGGCCCCCCTACGGTTCGGCAGAGGTCACTTTTGGCAACCTGATGAAGTCCGATCTCGCCCCGTATCGCGATGAGCTGATCATCTCGACCAAGGCCGGCTACGACATGTGGCCGGGCCCCTACGGCCAAGGCGGGGGATCGCGTAAGTACACCCTCGCCAGCCTCGATCAGAGTCTGGCCCGGATGCAGCTTGACTATGTCGACATCTTTTACTCGCACCGCTACGACCCGACTACACCTCTCGAAGAGACCATGGGTGCGCTCGACACGGCGGTGCGACAGGGCAAGGCCTTGTACGTCGGTATTTCGTCATACGGCCCGGAGAAAACCAGAGAGGCTGCAGCGATCTTGCGGGACCTGGGCACACCTTGTCTCATCCACCAACCGTCGTATTCCATGCTCAACCGCTGGATCGAAGGTGGCTTGTTGGATGTTCTCGAAGAAGAAGGCATGGGGTGCATCGTGTTCTCGCCTTTGGCGCAGGGATTGTTGACCAAGAAATACCTGGGAGGGATGCCTTCTTCGTCGCGCGCTGCTGAGGAGGAATCGTTCAGCTCGGGTTTCCTCACCGAGGACAACCTCGCCAACGTTCGAGGCTTGAATGCCATTGCGGAGCGGCGGGGTCAGACTCTTGCGCAGATGGCGTTGGCCTGGGTGCTGCGTGACCCGCGAGTGACCTCAGCGGTGATCGGTGCCAGCCGATGGTCCCAGATTGCAGACAGCCTCGGAGCACTCGACAACCTCGACTTCACCGAAGCGGAGCTCAGCGAGATCGATGGATTCGCAGTTGACGGAGGTCTGAATCTCTGGGCTACATCGAGCGACGCCGGCTGATCGAGAGAGTCTGATTCGCAGTCTGACGGGGTCGACCATCGATCTGCTACCGAAAAGATTGGCCACACAGCGTGGTCCGATATTGGGTAGGGTGGTCGGTGCGCTGGACGAAGGAGAACGGATTATATGCGACGGGAGTATCCCCTCACGCGTCATGTCGCCTTCGTGATCAGCGCACCAGGACGGTTTGTGCCACGGCACGTTCCGTCCTTTT
>CAXMRC010000082.1:0-96187 GCA_964195945.1 uncultured Gemmatimonadales bacterium | reverse complement strand
TGCTGTGGCGATGAGGCTGAGCAGCCGGAGTCGGGTGGGATCAGCCAATACTCCGTACCACTCGGCCATCATCCCGGCCTCTTGTGCGGCAAGTGGCTCATCGAGGAGCGGGGCACAACATTCGACTACAGGCTTCATGCCTTGATCCTCCCACATGACGGCGCTCAGAGGACGAATTGACCGAACCACCCCATGGCCAGCGCTCCCACAAAGAGAAGGCCAACCACGAGGCCGACAACCCGCTTGCGGGCGATGATGAATAGTCCGCTTATAGCCCCGACACTGGTACCGGCGCCCGTCACAAGGAAAGCCATCGCTGGACCGGGACCCATGCCCCCATCCATCAGCGCGGCCACGAGGGGGAGCGAGGCTTCGGTGTTGATGTACGCCGGGATTCCCAGGATCGCGGCGAGCGGGACCGCCAAGACCGAACCTTCGCCGAGGTGATCGGTGAGCCAAGCGGTTGGAATCGCCTCGATGGCGAGATATCCGACTGCGGTGAACCCGAGAAAGAACAGGGACAGTTTGCGTCCAACGGTCAATAATTCAAGGACAAATCTGTCCAGCTTCCAACGTTGTCGTCTGCTCGGCAGTTCGGTTACGGACGCCGTGCCCGGCCCGAGACTCAGCGTGACCGGCTGCGCCGCCGTACAGGTTCCAGAGGAGCATCCATCGTTGTCTGGTTGAACCCGAGCTTGATCGCGCAGCCAGCCGGTCTTGTCGAGGGCTCCGGCCACCAAACCGGCGACGATGCCGAGCACAATGGTGCCAACGAAGAAGATGATGGCGAACGGCCACCCGAACAGCCCTGCTGAGAACACCAACTCCGAAGGGCTGGTCAGCGGAGATGCGACCATAAATGCCACTAAGGGCGCCCATGGTGCTGAGGTTGCCAGCATTCCCAGCATCACGGCCATAGTGCCGCAGGAGCAAAAAGGTGTGAGTGCGGCCAGTAGTACCGCGCCTCCGGTCGCCACCACGCTGCGACGCTCCAGCATTCTGGAAGCGCGTTCGGTGCCCACATATACGGAGACCGCCGCGGCGGCCACGATGGAGATCAGCAGGAATGGCCACACACGAGTGAACGTGCCAAGCACATCCCCGAGCACCCGCCCCAGCAGATCGACTAGCTGATCCATCGCTTCTACTCCATATCGACGTCTGTCTATATGTCAGGATCATCTCATATATATAGATGACTGTCAATATGTTGTCGCGTTTCCATGGAGATGACTGAGTTGTGGCTCTCGCTCGACTTACCAGCCCAACCATGGTATCTTCGATAATCGATTATTCGGTGAACTGCCTCGTGCGAGTGCAGCTATTTGAGGAGTAGCGACATGGCGAAGCGCCTGAAGTACCTAGTCGGAGGCGAGTGGAAGGACACCACGAGCGGTGTCTACTACGACATCACCAACAGCAGCACCGGTGAAGTGATGGCCGAGGCGCCACGGTGCACCGCCGACGAGGTTGATGCCGCGGTCGAAGCTGCGGCAGCAGCGTTCCCGGGCTGGAGGGACACACCACTCACCAAACGAGTCCAGGTGATGTTCCGTCTCAAAGGCTTGTTCGAGGCAAACCTGCACGATCTGGCCATGCTGCTCGCTACAGAGATGGGCAAGACCTATAGCGAGGCTCGCGGAGACGTCCTTAAAGCAATCGAGGTAGTGGAACTGGCGTGTGCAACGCCTGTGACCATGATGGGCGACTCGCTGATGAACGTCGCCGAGGGCTATGACACGGTCACTTTCCGTGAGCCTCTTGGTGTCTTCGCCGGCATCGTGCCCTGGAACTTCCCCGCCATGATCCCGATGGGTTGGATGGCACCCCTCGCGATCACCACCGGTAATACGTTCGTACTGAAAGCGGCGTCGTATGTTCCGCAGACCGCATTCAGGATGGCCGAACTGTTCGAAGAAGCCGGGCTTCCCCCTGGCGTTATCAATGTCGTCACGTGCTCACGGCATGAAGCAGAGCGGCTGCTAACGCACCCCAAGGTCGAAGGCGTCAGCTTTGTTGGCTCGACCGCGGTCGGTCACCACATCTATTCGACTGCTGCTGCCAACGGCAAGCGGGTCCAAGCTCTTACCGAGGCCAAGAACCATGCTCTCGTGTTGCGTGATGCCCCCATTAAGGCGACCGCACAACGAATCATCAACTCGGCGTTTGGTTGTGCCGGCGAACGTTGCATGGCATTGCCCGTCATCGCGGTTGAGGAGTCGATCGCTGATGAGCTTGTCGCAACGATCAGTGAACTGGTCCAACAGCGGAAGATCGGGCCGGCATACGACGAATCAACGGATATGGGTCCTCTGGTCAACGCCGAACATCGCGAGTTCGTATCCGGATGGATCGAGAAATCGATCGACGAAGGCGCCGATCTGGTGCTTGACGGCCGCACGGTCGATGTCGAGGGACACGAGGGTGGGTTCTATATGGGACCAACAGTCTTTGACAAGGTGACCCCGGAGATGGCCTGTGGTCAACAAGAGGTATTTGGGCCGGTGCTTTACGTCAAGCGGGTTGCCGACTTTGACGAGGGCGTCGAGCTCATAAACTCCAGCGAATTCGCCAATGGAGCGACCATCTTCACTCAGAGTGGGTACTACGGAAGGGAATTCGCCCGTCGTATCGACGCCGGCATGGTCGGGATAAACGTCGGGATCCCTGTGCCAATCTCGGTATTCCCCTTCAGTGGACACAAGAAGAGCTTCTTTGGTGACCTTCATGTCATGGGACGCGACGGTGTCATGTTCTATACCGAGACCAAAGCCGTAACCAGCTTCTGGTTTGACGAGGAAGCCATGAAGGGTGAGAAGGTCGGTACCTGGGAAGGCACCATCACCCGAAGCTAAGTCTCACAGTCTGGCCGGCTTGCCGGCCGAAGCCACGGTAGTCCCCCTCCCCGTGGTTCAGATGCCGGGCCACGCAATGCGTGGCCCGGCATTCTTTCGTCTTCACCGTGGTTTTTGCACGTAGTCTGCGCGTCTACCCGAGCATCATCGTGATTCCGTCAACAACTTTTCTCACCGACGGGATGGCTAGATCTTCGAGCTCACCCGCAGCGGGGAGCGGGATGTGTGGAGTCGTGATGCGCACAATCGGCCCGTCGAGATCCCAGAACGCTTCTTCTGCGACCAGCGACGAGATCTCGGCGCCCCAGCCAACCAGCCGGGGATTCTCTTCAACCGTGGCCAGCCGTGTCGTCTTGGCGACCGACTCGAGGATGGTCTTGGTGTCGAGCGGCACCAACGAGCGGAGATCGATGACTTCGGCCGAAATCCCAACCCGGGCCAGCTCTTCGGCAGCCCCTGTGGCTCTCCCCACCATGGCGGCGAGGGCAACGATCGTGACGTCTGTGCCCTTGCGGACCACGCGGGCCGTTCCCAAAGTGTCGAGGATCTCGCCGTCGGGAACCTCGCTCTTTTCAGCAAACAACGCCTTGTGCTCGAACACGATGACAGGATCCTGATCGCGGATCGCTGCCGCCATCAACCCGACAACATCGGCAGAATTAGACGGAGCCACGACCTTGAGACCGGGCACCGCCATCGCCCAATTCTCCAGGCTTTGCGAGTGCTGTCCGCCAAAGCGGGCGCCCCCACCGTTGGCGGTCCGAATCACCAAGGGGAGCTCAACCTGCCCGGCAGTCATGTAGCGGGTCTTGGCGATCTGGTTGGTGACGATGTCCCAGCACGTCGCCAGGAAGTCGCTGAACATGAGCTCGCCGACAGGCCGGAGCCCGTTCATCGCGGCCCCCATGATCATGCCGGTAATGGCTTCCTCGGAGATCGGGGTGTCCCTGACTCGTTGCGGACCGAATCGCTCGTAAAGCCCAACCGTCGTCTTGAAGACGCCACCGGCTTTAGCGACGTCTTCACCAATCAGCACGACACTTTCGTCTCGCTCCATCTCCTGGGCCAGGCCGCGTGCCACGGCATCGCGATAGGTCAGTTCCGCCATGACGAACCTCCGTCGGCCCACACATCGGTCATAAGAACGGACGGATCCGGTGGGGGAGAGTTCTTTGATGCTTCCGTTGCCGCATCCACCTCGGCGTGCGCTTTGGCTTCGATCGTATCGAGAGTGTCTGGTGCAATTCCCTGCGACTCGAGCCGCTCCCGGTAAATGTCGATGGGGTCTCGCTTGAGCCACTCCTCGACCTCTTCGTCGGGTCGGTATTTGCCGGGGTCGGCCCGAGAGTGACCCTTGTGCCGATACGTCAGGGCTTCGATCAGTGACGGCCCGTCGCCACGCCGGGCCCGTTCATAGGCGGTTTGCGCCACTTCGTAGACGGCGTCGGCATCATTGCCGTCAACGATGATTCGATCAAGCCCGTAGGCCGAGGCGCGGTCGGCGGCCGGATACTCGACGGCTATAACGTCGCTGATTGCGGTGTACTCCATGTAGAGGTTGTTCTCACAGACAAAGACAACGGGCAGGTTCCAGACGGCGGCGATGTTCAACGCCTCATGGAATGCGCCGATGTTGGTGGTGCCATCGCCAAAAAAGCAGACAGAAACCTGCTCGGTGCCACGGATTTGAGCCGCCCAGGCGGCTCCGGCGGCGATCGGTAGATGCGCTCCCACTATTGCGTATGAGCCCATCGCTCCCTTGCTGACGTCGGTTAGGTGCATCGAGCCGCCCTTGCCACCACAAATACCGTTGGAGCGGCCCATCAGTTCACCCATGAGCGGCCCCATCGGTGCACCTCGCAACAAAGTGTGGTTGTGGCCGCGATAAGTGCAATAGGTCATGTCGTCAGGGCGCATGCCAACAGCGAATCCCGCGGCCACGGCCTCTTGTCCGAGACCCAGGTGAGTGGTGCCCTTGACCAGGCCCTGCATGAAGAGGTCGTAGGCACGCTTTTCGAAATACCGGGCCCGCACCATTGCTTCATATAGCGATAGGCGGGTATCAACAGTGATTTCCATGTCAGGGTCTCCTTTGCGGGCCTGTCCGGTAGATCATGCTATCCTTAAGTAATCGATTATCGAAGATAGCGGATCCGACGTCGAAATGCACCCTGAGCGGCAAACTGCAGAGCTCCATCCAAAGAGCCAAGACTGGGAGGCTGAGTGGGCAACAACCTGATTTCCGCTCCTCATGCTGATCGGACCGCCGGTGCCCCTGGTCTGGTGGTGTAACCGTGGCGACCGTCGTATTGCTTGGAACTCTTGACACCAAGGGGGCCGAGTATGCCTTCTTGCGCAGCCGAGTCGAAACGGCCGGGTGTGCGGTAATCATGATCAACGCGGGCGTGATGGCCGATCCCGACTACAGGGTCCACTACAGCCGAGCCGATGTGGCGGCGGCTGCCGGTGCCGACGTTGAAAGCCTCGTGGCGGCTTCGGACCGGGGTCAAGCGGTTAAAACTCAAGCCGAAGGAGCGGCCGCCATCATTGACCAGCTCTACAAGGAAGACCGCCTGGACGGAATCCTTGGCATCGGTGGCTCCGGAGGCACGGCAATCATCAGCCGGGCGATGCGCCAGTTGCCGATCGGTGTGCCGAAGTTGCTTGTCTCGACCATGGCGTCCGGGGACACGACACCATATGTGGACACCTCCGACATCACGATGATGTACTCGGTGGTCGATTTCGCCGGTATCAATGAACTGTCAGCCCAGATTCTCACCAACGCCGCCAGCGGTATCGCGGGGATGGCTCGCGGCTACGAGGCATACCACTCGATCGGAAGTGGGCGGCCTCTCATCGGCGCAACAATGTATGGGACAACCACCCCTTGTGTCGATGCGGCGCGACGGTGGCTTGATAACGCCGGCTACGAGGTGCTTGTGTTTCACGCCACGGGCCCCGGTGGTCGTTCCATGGAAGCGCTTATGCAGAGTGGCCATATCGTGGCCGCTCTCGACACGACTACCACAGAGTTGATGGATGAATTGACCGGCGGGACTACGACGGCAGGCCCGGATCGGCTCGAAATGGCAGGCGCACTTGGCTTGCCACAGGTCGTCTCGGTGGGGGCAGCCGACCAAATCACGTTTCGGCCCCCTTCCGCAGTACCGGACGAATTCAGAGACCGAACCTCTTACCAACACAATCCCGCCGTGACCTTGGTCCGATCCAATGAGAAGGAGATGGGTCGCTTCGGCCGGGTTCTCAGCGAAAAGCTGAACCGGGCGACTGGGTCGGTGACCGTCTTTGTACCGCTGCGTGGCGTGTCGGAATATGGTGTGGAGGGCGGGGTCTTTTACGATCCCGACGCCGACGAGGCGCTCTTCGAGGCGCTTCGCACCAATCTCGATGACAGCATCGACCTCATCGAGATGGACACTGACATCAACGATCCTGAATTCGCCATCGCCATGGCGAAGAAGCTCGATCAGCAATACCGAGACTGGGCAGACGCCAATCGAACGCTTGCGGAAGACAGACCGGCATGACAGGTAACGAAGCACTGCGCCGACTCCGCCAGACGTTCGACGACGGTGGATTCATCGTCGCGTCAGGAGCGGGAACCGGGCTTACGGCAATCATCGATAACATGCGACGGTTCAAAAGCCTGAAGCGACTAGGCAGCTAGAAAGGAAGCCCTTCGATGGTTGACAAAGACACGACCGCAAAGAGATTCCACGGCGCTGCGGGCTTTCCAATCAAATGTGCTCTAAGAGGGGGATTTTTCACACCATGACCGATCGAACGACGCGAAGCTCCGATCCTCTCGCCCGCAATGTGCTGAGCGAACAAGTCAAGGACCGCATCCTGCAATGGATCCTCGAAGGCGAGATGGCTCCTGGGTCTCGCATCATCGAGACCCGTGTCGCCAAGGAACTTGGCGTCAGCCAGGCACCGGTGCGGGAGGCGCTGCGTGATCTCGCGACGCTCGGCATTGTCGAGATGAGACCCTATCGGGGCGCCAGCGTCCGCCATCCCAGCAAGACCGACCTTGTCGAGGCGATGGAGGTTCGGGCCGAGCTGGAGGCCCTCGCCGCCCGCCAGGCTGCCACCAAGATCAGCGCAGCCGACCTCGACGAGTTGGCGACGCTAATCGACGAGATGCACGGATTGGCCGAAGCTGGTGACGCGCACCGGCACGCAATGAACAACACCGCGTTCCATGCAATCGTGGTTCGGGCGTCCGGCAACCAGACGCTGGAGCGCACCTGGTCGATGCTCGAGCCATATGCCAGGACTTACGTGACGGCAATGGTGCCCGGCACCGACCTTGTCTGGCTTGGTGATCGCCATGGTGCGATTCTCGAAGCGCTCCGCGCCGGTGATCCTGAGGCGGCGAGCGAGACGATGCGAACCCACGCTAGGGAGGCAGAAGCACTGGTTTTGGCGATGGATGAGTCGGTGTTCCCAGAAGCCGATGTCGCCGCCGCCGCTGAGGCGCAAATCAATAGGTGATCGAGCAAAGAGTCAGGGTCGGTGACCTACTGCTCGATCACCAACTTAGGAAGTAAACGGAAACGGCTGCTGCGTCAGCCATGGAAAGGAAATGCAAATGTTGCAACTCTCAGAGGAACTGTCCGGTGGTAGCGCCCGACTCCGCGTTGATGTGTACGGACCGAATCCGCGGGAGCATGTCCTGTCGGACATGAATTTTCTCAACTACCGCCTCGCCGCTGTCAACGTTGAGCCCGAGGTGACGCTGGCCGAGCCTGACATCGTGTGGCATCAGGAAGGTGACAAGTCGATTTCATACGACGGCAAGCAGATGACCTTCGTCGGCGACTGGGATGCCGGACCGCTGCAGAAGGTGGTCGTCACCATGCTGGCGCTGAAGATGGAGGCCGAAGGTCTGCATCCCTTCCATTCCGCGGCCGTGAACTACAAAGGCAAGACCCTTCTGTTCCTCGGCGGTGAGTCGAACCATGGCAAGAGTATGGGCCAGATTGAGGCTTGCAGACGTGGCGGTCTCCTAGTTGCTACCGAGACGACAGTGATCAACGAAGACGGTGTCGCCGTGATGGGCTCCGAAGATGTCTTCCTAAAGAAGCGTGCCAAGGGCACCGAGCGTGCAGACAAGGCTTCGCCAAACAAGGGCGTCGAGAAGTTCTTCGGGTCAATGCCGACGTGGGATGCCTTTGAAGGTCCGACTAATGTTGACGTGATAATCGTGCCTGCCATCGATGGGAACTACGACGGGAACACCGTAGAGATGGGTGAGTTCGAGTCCCAGTTCCAGGCGGTTCACAGCTTGCAGAACTATTTCCTGCTCAACGAGTTGCTTGCCCCTGGGCATGTGATGCCGATGGTCGATACCGAAGAGCTACGCAAGACCCGGGCTGGGTTTATTGAACGGTTTAGCGCAGACCGGCCGTTCTTTTTCATCCGTGCTGCCACCCCGCAGGTGCTGATGGACGAAGTTGACAAGGTGATTTGAGAGGTCGTTTGCAATGAACAACTTCCAATATGCCCGGCCAGAGACAGTGGCTGAGGCTGTTGCCCTCCTCGAGGAGCACGGGCCCGATGCCCGTCTCCTCGCCGGCGGGACCGACCTGGTCATCGAACTGCGAAATCACTGGGTGGAGCCAAAGGTCGTGATCGACCTGAAGCGTATCCCCGAGTTGGCGCCGGCCATCACCGAGCGCGACGGTTACCTGTCGATAAGCGCCACGACGGCAATGACCGACATCGTCGAGAACGAGCAGGTCCAGCGATACTTCCCGGCGCTTGCCGAGTCCGCCGTCGTGGTTGGATCGGTGCAGATTCGCGCCAGGGCGACTCTCGCCGGCAATATCTGCAACGGTTCTCCGGCCGCCGACACTGCTCCTCCGTTGCTTGTTTACGACGCCGTCGTTGTGGTTGCCGGGCCCAAGGGAACGAGACGGATCGCGACCAATGACTTCATCGTCGGTCCCGGCAAAACCGCGCTAGAGCGTGGTGAGCTGGTGACTGCGATTGAGCTACCGATTCCGGAATGGGCATACGGGGCGGCGTACACCAGGCTGACCCGACGGCGCGGCACCGACCTGGCGTCGATCACGCTGTGCTGCGGTGTGGACGCGGCCGGAAACACACGCCTTGCATACGGCAGTGTCGGCCCGCGGGCGTTTCTTGTTATCGACGACAGCGGAGTACTGGCAGATCCAAACGTGGCGATTGAGGACAAGGTCGAGCCGCTTGATGCGATGTTCCACCTGGCCAGCCCGTCGCTGAAATCAATGCGGGCGAGCCCGGATTACCGGCTGGCAATGTTGCGCGTGCTGGGTGCCCGCGCCCTTGACACCGCAATCGGCCGGCTGACGAAGGAATTGGTCTAATGGACGACACTCTCGACATCAATGTGACAGTCAACGGTCGACCGCGCACCATCAATGTGGCGGTCAACCAGACCTTGCTTGATGTATTGCGCAACGAAATCGACCTCACCGGCACTAAGGAGTGCTGCGTGGTCGGGGAGTGCGGGGCATGCACAGTTATAGTTGATGGGCGTTCAGTGAATTCGTGTCTGATGCTTGCCGTCGAAGTCGACGGAGCTGAGCTCACGACGGTCGAAGGTCTCGAGACCGAAGACGGCCTCAGCCCCCTTCAGGCTGCGTTCCTCGACGAAGGCGCAGCACAGTGTGGTTTCTGTATCCCAGGGCAGCTGATGTCGGCCGCGGCGCTTCTCGAACACAACCAGGACCCCACTGTCGAAGAGATCCAAGAGGGGCTCGCCGGCAACCTATGCCGCTGTGCTGGATACGAACAGATCACTAAGGCAGTATTGGCTGCCGCCAAGGCGGTGACATGATGAAGAGCGTCGGAGAGTCCCCACGCCGCGGCGGAGGTTATGGGCGGGTAACCGGACACCAGGAATACATGGCGGACATCCATCTGCCGGATACCTTGCAAGTGAAGCTGGTGACACTCGATTGTGCTCGGGCCAAGATCATCTCGATCGATACAACCGAAGCAGACAAGGTTCCCGGCGTGCAGTTCGTTATGACACCAGCGGATCTGCCGCAACCTATGCCACGCTTTGGGCCTCAATTCCAAGACCGTCCGATCCTTGCCGTTGGCGAGACTAAGTACTTCGGAGAACCGGTCGCCGCCGTCGCTGCCGAAACCAAAGAAGCGGCCGAGGAAGGCGCCCGATTGGTCAAGGTAGAGCACGAGGTACTCGAGGGCGGTGTCTACTGCGTGACCGATGCGTTGGCCGCCGACGCGCTTTTGGTCCAAGACCCATCACTGCGCCCGAACGATCCGCTGGCCGATACCAACATCATCGATGAAAAGAACTTCGGCTGGGGAAACATCGACGATCAGCCAGTCGACCTTATCGTTGAAGACAACTACCAGTTCCCGATGGTGACTCATTTCGCTATCGAGCCGCATGGGTTTATGGCGGTACCCGACGGGGACGGCATCGTCATCTGGAGCACTATCCAGCATCCGTACTTGCTGCAAAAGATGATGGCCAAGATGTTGGACATGCCGCTGTCGAAGGTGCGAGTCCATGCCCCGGATCCCGGCGGTGGTTTCGGCGGAAAACAGATAGCCAAGTTCGAGCCGCTCATCGCATATATGGCGTTGCGAGCAGGTCGGCCGGTCCGGCTAGTGCTGACCCTCGACGAAACGTTTCAGGCGGTGCGCCGCTCTTCTGCTGAGATACGAGTTCGCACTGGATTTGACTCGGAAGGCTATATCCAGTTTCAAGACATCGAGACCAATTTCTTGGTCGGTGCGTATGTCGATATCGCCGACCGGGTCGTCTCAAAGTCGAGTTACTCCGCTGCCGGCCCGTATCGGGTTCCGGCAGTCAAGATCATCGGTAGAACGATTCTGTCGCACACGACTCCGTCGACGGCCTTCCGTGGCTTCGGGATACCGCAGATCAGCTGGGCTCGCGAGTCCGTGATCGACGAGGCCGCGCTGCAACTGGGAATCGATCGCCTCGAGATTCGACTGCGCAACCTTCCCCGTTACAAAGAAGCGTTTATCCCCGGTGAGGAAGCCGACGGCGACTGGGAACAGACAGTTCGTACCGCCGCAAAACGGATCGGATGGGGCGACCCTCTTGAACCCAACCGTGGCCGTGGCATTGCGATCGGGCTCAAGTCAGGGCCAACCACTGGCCTGTCGTACGCCACGGTGCGCCTGCTGTACGACGGCAGCGCGATGATCTATTCCGGCACGTCCGACATGGGACAGGGCGCCCGGACCATCTTTGCTCAGATCGCGGCGGACGAGTTGGGTGTGCCGCTCGACGAGATCACGGTCGTGATGGGCGATACCGCGGTTGTGCCATACGATCAACAAACATCTGCGAGCCGTTCGTCGGTGCTGATGGGAACCGCAGTGCTGCGGGCTTGCCAAGATATTCAGGGCAAGGCACTGACGATGGCGGCCAAGCTCTACAACCTTGACGAGGACGCAATCAAGATCGATAGCAGCCTCGTGGTCCTTCCAGATCGCGAGCTTTCATTGATCGATGTGATGCAGGAGGCTTTGGCACCGCTCGGTGGCGAAGTCGTCGGCAATGGCGAGATGCGCAAGGACAAGGATCCCTCGCATCCACTAGGCGGGACAGCAGCGTTCTTCGAGTTCAACTGCACCGCCTCTGAAGTCGAAGTCGATATGGAGACCGGAGCCACAACGCTGATCAAACATGTGACCGTAGGCGACGTCGGTCGTTCTCTCAATCCGCTACAGGTGAAGTCGCAGGATGACGGCGCCGCCATCATGGGCCTCGGCCACACATTGATGGAGCACTACATCTTTGATGACCAGGGCCGAATCCGGAACCTCGGTGCGATCGACTATCGAATTCTCACCAGCATGGATCTGCCGCTCGAGCTGCACAGCGAGAGCATCGAGAACGCCGACGGCCCCGGACCCTACGGGATCAAAGGAGTATCCGAGGGCAGTCTCCTTGTGACCGCTCCCGCAGTTGGAGCGGCGATACGCGAAGCGACCGGCACCGTAATCCGTGACCTACCCCTTACACCACAGCGGGTTTGGGAAGCACTCCAGGAGAAGAAATGAATCCTGAAAAAGAAGTCGGACCTGTCCGTGACATGCCGGCGGCGAAGGTCGTCGAAGCCGCCCAGATGGTCAAGACCGGCAAGAACTACTCGCTATCGGTTCCCCGGTTCACCGGTATGCCACTGTTCCCCGGCCACCCACCGTTCCAGGTCCTCAACTATCGGACACCGCCTGGCATCATCGCGGGCAACGTGGAGCCGTGGGGACCGCCCAACGAGGTCAATCTTGGCTACATGGCCGAATACTTGATGGCGTGCTCTCACTCCGGCGCTCACATCGATGGGCTGGCACACATGACCATCGGGGAGGACAACCATTGGTACGGCGGTGGGAATACCAAGGACCACATGACCGATCATGGACCGAACTTTGGTGACGCCTCCAAGCTGCCACCATTCTTCACCCGTGGTGTTCTGCTGGATCCGCCCACCTACCGTGGCGTCGACGCTCTGCCGGCTCACGAGCCGGTGGGAGCCGATGAGCTGAAGGCCGTTGCCGAAGCGCAAGGTGTTGAGATTCGGCCATGGGATGTTGTGCTCATCCGGACCGGCTATCTCAAGTACTGGCCGGATCGTGAGAAGATGAATGAGCATCTAACGGCCGGTCCGAATCTGTCCGCTGCTGAGTGGCTGTTGGAGAGCGGTGTGGTGGCAACGGGCACCGACACCGAGACGTATGAGGTCATGCCGACACCGGACCGCGGCTCTCCGGCCAATCCACAGCCGGTGCATACCAAGCTTCTGATCGAGAATGGCATCTATCTCCTCGAGAGTATCTATCTCGAAGAGATCGCACGCGACAAGGTATATGAATTCCTGTTTGTGATGCTGCCTTTGAAGATCAACGGTGCGACAGGATCGATGGTCGATCCTCTTGCGATGATCTAGCTAGCAATCACCGGAGAAACAATGAAAGCCCTGGTCGTTTCAGAGCCAAACACGTTTGCAATCGAAGAGTTGCCCATGCCGGTAGCGGGTGAAAACGAGGTCGTGGCCAGGGTTCGCGCAGTTTCGATCTGTGGCACCGATGCCCATCTCATCGCCGGAGACTATCCGGGGTTTTGGCCGCCCGGCTATCCATTCACGCCTGGCCACGAATGGGCAGGTGACCTGGTCGAGGTGAGCGAAGGTGCGGCCGCACTGGGGTGGTCGGTCGGTGATCGTGTCTGTGGCACGTCGCATGACGCCTGCGGATTCTGTCAGAAGTGTGTCGAAGGCCGCTACAACCTCTGTGAGAACTACGGCAACATGGATGTGCATCGCCAATACGGTCACAACTATCAAGGCTGTTATGCCGAGTACGTATTGCACGGGGTGAAGTCGATCTTTCGGTTGCCAGACGATATGGATTACGCAACCGGAGCCGTTGTCGATCCCTCCTCGATCGCACTCCACACCGCCAATCGTGGCGGCAACCAGCCGGGCGATACTGTCGTTGTCTTCGGCCCGGGACCCGTCGGTCTGCTGGCGGCAGACGCGGCACGGGTCCGTGGTGCCGGCCGCGTGATCGTTGTCGGTAGGGGCCAACGTCTGGAGCTGGCTGCCGAGATGGGCAATGAGACCATCGACTTCACCAAGACTGAACCTATCGCCGCGATCAGGGAGGCCACCGGAGGCTTGGGTGCGGATGTCATCTTGGATTGCGCCGGTGTTGCTGAAACGTTCACGTGGGGGATTACAGCTCTGCGGAAGGGCGGTCGGATGGCTGCCGTTGGTATTCCGGTCGGTGGGGTCGATCTCAATTTCCAAGAGTTGGTGCTCTATGAGAAGGAGCTTGTAGGCGTTCGGGCCAGCGCTGGAGAGATGCGTCATGTTCTTCCCCTGGTCGCCGATGGCCGGATTCGGGCGAAGGACCTGGTCACGCACCGATTTAGCCTCGACGACTTTGCCGACGCGTTGAGCACTTTCAACGAGCGCAAGGATGGCGCGATGAAGGTGATTGTCGAGCCGTGATTGCCGTGAAGCGAGACACAGCGGTGAGGGTTCTGATCCTGTGCGCCGGCAACATTGGTCGGTCGCCGCTTGCTGAGGTCATGCTGCGAGATGCTGTTGCGGACCGTCTCGGTGTCGCGGTAGCGGGTCTCAGAACGGCGGGCGTTGCGATTGCCTCGGCGGGTACTTCAGCTCCAGAGGGTCACCCCGCCTCGGTTCGGGGGATAGCCATTGCCGCCGACTTGGAGCTCGATCTGACCGGCCACAAGGCCACATTGTTGACTAAGGCGGCTCTTGATGAGGCTGATCGGGTCTACGGCATGGACAACGACCAGCTCATCGCAGTTTCAGAAACGTCGCCAGACGCAGTCGCCAAGACTGTGTTGTGGGCAGGGGAGGGTGGCGAGATCGCCGATCCTCATCACCAGAGCGACGAATTCTTCCGCGATGTCTTCTCTCAGATCCATGAGGCGTTACCGGTGCGAACCGCAGAAGTGGTGGCGATGATCGCCCAGAGAGGTGGCGTGTGAGCCGCTTCGTGGGCGCGGCTGGATGTTGTGTTCGAGAGTCAGGCCGCAGGTTGACCAGAGGCACCGGAAGCCGTATTCTCATATAATCGATTATCGAGGATGGAGAGACCGTGACGTACGTTTTCGCCTTCAACTACTCGCATGGGCTGCCCCTGCCGGAAGTTGCCTCCCTGATTGGGGGCAAAGCAGCAAACCTCGGGGTTATGACCAACGAGCTCGGGTTGCCCGTGCCTCCCGGCTTTGCGATCTCGACTGCGGCCTGTCGTCAATACCTCGCCAACGGATGGCCATACGGTCTAGACGCCGAGATTCGTGAACATATAGAGCAGCTGGAAGAAGAAGTCGGCAAGGGATTTGGCGATCCCAGTAATCCGCTGCTCGTAAGCGTTCGCTCCGGGGCTCCGATTTCCATGCCGGGGATGATGGATACGATTCTCAATCTGGGTCTCAATACCGAGACCGCCCAAGGGCTGAGAGAGCTCCGCGGCAATGGCGGCTTTGTGCAGGCGTGCCGAACTCGCTTGCTCGAAAGCTACGACGACATCGTCGGCGAAAGCGCTCCGGAGGACCCCGCAGCACAGCTACGGGGGGCCGTTGAGGCAGTGTTCCGCTCTTGGAATAGCCCGCGCGCGCAGAGCTACCGCGCCCGCGAAGGCATATCCGACGACCTGGGCACGGCGGTCATTGTCCAGACCATGGTCTTTGGCAATCTCGGTGAGGATTCCGCAACGGGCGTGCTCTTCACCAGGAACCCTGCCACTGGTGAAGCCAATCCGTACGGCGATGTGATGTTCAATGCCCAGGGCGAAGATGTGGTGGCGGGAACTCATCAGACTGAGCCGGTCGCGGTCCTTGACGAGCGCATGCCGAAGCTAGGGGCCGAGCTCCGCACCTATTCCAGCATCTTGGAGAACTACTACGCCGATGTGTGCGATATCGAATTCACCATCGAACAAGGCAAGCTCTGGATGTTGCAAACCCGGATCGGGAAGCGAAGTCCACAGGCGGCGCTTCGTATCGCGGTTGAAATGGCCGAGGACCAAGATTTCCCGCTGGATAGGGCAGAGGCGGTCGCGCGGGTTGCTCGACACCTCGCCGATCCACCACTGGCAGCAGCGGAGCGCAACGGTGATGCCCCGGTCGTAGCGGTTGGACTCGGTGCTTCCCCTGGTCTGGCATCCGGCGAGATCGCCACCACACCGGAGGCCGCGGTCGCCATGGCGGAGGCCGGAAATACGGTGCTTCTGGTCCGAACCGAGACGTCGCCCAACGACGTCCACGGGATGGCGAAGGCGGCGGGCATTCTCACGTCGACGGGCGGGCTTGCCAGTCACGCGGCCGTGGTGGCCCGCGGGTGGGGGATTCCTGCGGTGGTTGGCGCCACTGCGGTGCAGGTTGCAGGTGACACCGTGACGATCGGGAGTACCAGCTACTCCTCAGGCGACGTGCTCACCATCGACGGCGGCACCGGCGAGGTGTTGGAGGGAGCGGTCTCTAGCAGTGCTGAGATCGTCCCTGAGGCCACCAAGCTGTTGGCGTGGGCAGTTGAACTCGGGATCGAGATCGGGTCGTCCGAAAGTGTTGAGAAGGGAGATGGAGCCGTGAACGATGACGGAGTCGCTGCTGAGGTCAGTCGCGAGGATCTGATCCATGTCATGCTTATCAAGGGGTTCGTGACTCCTAACGATCTAGCCCCGATTCTCATGACGACACCGGACCAGGTGAGCGGTCTTCTCGATGATCTTGTTGCCAATGGACTGGCGTTGCTGATCGGGGGGAGCGCCCTTGCCGGCATGTTCCAGCTATCAGACGACGGCAAGGCGGTCGGCGCCGAGGGTATCTCATCGGGCCGGGAGCAATGGGGTACGGAGAATGCCACCGGGGCGCTCGATGATCTGCTGCCACTCGACCACCGGATGAAAGCGATCATGACCGATTGGCAGATGCGTGAGGTCGACGGACAGCAAGTTCTCAACGATCACTCCGATGAAGCCCACGACTTTGCGGTGCTTGCCGAGTTCACCGCGATGCACGCCGAAGCGGTGGAGTGGCTCGGCACTCAGTCCTTAGGGCTGGCCCGGCTCAGTCGATATGTGGCACGTCTCGATCGGGCGGCTGCCCAAGTCGCCGGCGGCGACACCGCCTATCTGGCTTCACCCCGGATCGACAGTTTTCACAACATCTGGTTCGAGTTGCATGAGGACCTCATCTTGTTGGCCGGACGTACCAGGGAGGAAGAGGCCGCTGCCGGCCGCGCCTGATGGCGACGATAGGCCCCCAGGATCCGGACCCGGATGCGGAGTCGTATTTCGCTCTGAGTGGTCCTGGTGACATGGGTGGCGGCTCGGTTACTCCCATTGATGACCTCGCCAGCTATGAGATCGCCGAGGGTCTATTCTTCCGGCCACTTTTTGCGGAGAATATGTCGTTGAACTTTGTCTCGTTCCCTCCCGGCAGCGGTTTTCCTGCCCATGTCCATCCCGAGGAACAGATCAGCATTGTCCGTGACGGTGAGATGGAGATCACGATCGGCGGGCTTACCCACCATGTGAAGGCGGGAGATGTCATCCACTTTCCGTCGAACGTACCCCATGCGGGGCGCACGCTCGACAAATCGTGCCGGCTGATCGACATCTTTTCGCCACCGCGCACTGGGATCCGAGACGTCATCGCAGACGCCGACCCGGTGCGGGCGGCCGATGTTGACCGCTGGTGGTTCGACGAGGGCGAGCCGAACCTCTAGCCGAACCCACTTCTCACTTGAGGCTGGCCGCCCCGCGGTTCGCCGCATCCGGCTGGCCGGCGATCTAGGCAACTACCGGGGCTAGATGCTCGGCAAATGCGCCGAGATCAGCGGGGTCGTGCGGTGCCGGGAAATGGGCAATTATGTGTTGGGCGCCGGCGGCTCGATAGGCGGCGGTCATCTCGGCGAAGGCCCCAGGGGCTATGTCTGCCTCCGCTTTGACGGATATCGAAATCTCAGCGGGATCGCGCCCGATGTCTGCGCAATGCTGATGCAGAACACCGATGAGGTGTTCCAGTTCGCTTGGCTCGCCAAACGGAAAGTTCCACTCGTCGGCCCAACGGGCTGCAATGCGCAGCGTTCGTTTCTCGCCCTTGCCGCCGATGATGATCGGAGGGCGGGGCGTCTGCAGCGGCTTGGGTTCGCACCTGGCATTGGTCACCTGATAGTGGGTTCCGTCGAAGTCGAACCACTCTTGAGTGAGCAGCCCATCGATTACCGCACAGGCCTCCTCGAGCCGGTCAAATCGCTCGCCCCAGCCGGGCAGCGGGATGCCATACGCAGCGTGCTCCTCTTCGCTCCACCCGGCGCCAAGGCCGAGTTCGAGTCTCCCGCCGGAGGCGATGTCGACAGTTGCCGCCATGTTGGCGAGCACCGCGGGATGACGGTGGGTGTTGCCGGTTACCAGGACACCAAGTCGGATTCGCTTGGTGACCGCAGCCAGATATGACAGCATCGTCCACCCTTCGAAGCAGGGTCCGGTCGGGTCGCTGAAAATGGGGTAGAAGTGGTCGAAGGTCCAGCCGGAGGAGTAGAGCTCAATCTGGTCGGCCTCAATCCAGAAGTCGCGTAGGGAGGCCCACTCGGTGTGCTGCGGCCTGGTTTTGAATGACACTCTCAAGATGGTGCTCCCGTATCTGGCAGGGGGACATAGATTCTCTTTTTCGAATCGAATTGGAGATGATGGGTGTAGCCGGCGTGACGAGCGGCCGCAATAGCCTCGCCAAACCCCCATGCGGTGTCCTCAGGTCGATGGGCATCGGAGGCGAGGGTGATGGGAACATCGGCCTTGTTGAACATCTCCAGAAACGCTGGTGCCGGGTAGATCTCCTGCGGAGCCTGGCGGAGACCAGCACTGGACACCTCCACTGCAGTTCCGCTTGCCGCCGCGGCGTTGACTACCGACTCGTAGAGGTCGAGCGGCGGGTGGTATGGCTTGCCGCCGGTTCGCTTGACGAAGTCCGCATGGGCGAGGACATCTACAAGACCTGAGGCTGCGAGCTCAGTCTCGGCCGCAAAGTACTTCTCGTAAGCGGGCCGATCGCCGAGTCGTTCATATTCCTTGAGTCCCCACTTACGATCTGGCCACCAAGCCCCCACCCAGTGCACCGAGCCGATGAGGTAGTCAAACGGGTATTGGGACAACAGGGCGATGATCTTGTCTTCGGTCCCCGGCTGAAAGTCGACTTCGAGACCTAGCTTGACGGGGAGGCCGCGATCTTTTGCATCCAACACAACATCGACGTAGCGGGCGAGGGACAGGTTCCTCTCGAGTCGAACAATCTCTTCGATCTCGGCGGCCAAGACCGGGTTCGGGTCTGTCTCCCACCACCGACCCAGGATGGGTTCGGACTCGACACATCGGTAAAGGTGCTCGGTGAAGCCAATCTCCGTGCATCCGCGTTCCAGCCCGAGTTCGACATAGCGATCGATGTATCCCGGTGGATAGACCCCGGGAGGCGGAGCATCAGGCGTCGGGTGATGCGGGTGGAGGTGTAGGTGGTAGTCGCTCATTGTGGTCTTTGTTTGCGGACATAAAGGATCAGGCCGGCAGCGGTCAGCAGCACCGTCGTGGTGAACCACCACGCCGCCGTGAACGAGACTCTATCCGCGATCATGCCGAAGATTGGCGCCCCCAGCGCGGCACCGATGTACTTGCCGGTCTGGGTGACTCCCGACGCGGCCGCGGGTGCCGCAGGGTTGTCCTTGACCACAGAAAAGGTGAATAGCCCTGCCCACCCCCAACCAGCACCGAACGCTAGCATTGCGCCGATGTAGAAGCCGGGGCCGCCCCCGAGATTCAGTAGCGTCACCCCGGCTGCACCGGTGGTGATCATCGCGGCGACCGCGGTCAGATCCGCATGTTGAATTCGGTCTATAAGCCATCCGGCGACCACCCGAGCGATGACACCGGCGAGGCTTCCAACTGCTAGCACCAGTCCTGCGGTGTGTTCACCAACGCCGACCTCTACCGAGTAGCTCACAATGAAGGCAGCCACTGTGTCGACACCACCGGTTCCGAGTCCTACGGCGATGGCGAGCAGGACCAAGAGACGCATCGGTGTTGCTGGTCTGCCGGTCGCCCCCGCATCCGGTGGCGGGGGAGGGTTGATGACGAATCGCGCCTCGTGCCGTGGGATTGAGACCGCAGCAATCACAGCAAGCAGAACGGCCCCGCGAAACCCCCACCGCCAACCGACGGCCAGTGCGATCGTGGGTACCGCAATTCCCGCAAGAAATGCGGCCGCGGGGACCGAGGCGTGACGGAGACCAAACACCAGTCCCTGGCGACTGGGCGCAACACAACGGGCGACTGCGAGATTGGATGCGATTTGGCCAAGCGAACTAGCGACACCACCCGCAACGAAGAACACAGCGATAACCGCTGTCGTGTCGGCCAGCCAACCAACGCCTGCGAGGGTGATGGTCGTCAGGATCGTGGCGAGTCGCAGAGCGTTGGCCCATCCGATCCTTTCGCTGAGCCGCCCCATGGCTGGGGATACCACCGCCGCAGTGCCAAAAAAGACACCGATTAGGGCGCCAAGAGCGGTGAGGGTCAGGCCGATGTCGGCGCGGATCTGGATGGCGAACCCTGCGATAAGGAACCCGGGCATCATTCCCGCCGTTGTGGCGATGAACGCGGGCACAACCGCACGCCACGACACGAGACGGGTTGGGTCCGAATCCGCGGAGGTATACCCAGATCTGGTGGCGGTCATCGGATGGCTTACCTACGCATTCGGATCAGTTGGCATCTCACAGATCGCGTGCCCGGGAGCAGGGGGGACGACTCCCGGACACGCTCTCTGACCTACGTGGTGGTGAGCTTGTCGTACAAAGATCCGGCGTTGTAGGAGTTGATGTAGTCCATCATGTACTCCTGGCCGATATCGACCGGATAGCGGTCCTTGAAGTGGACCCGCTCGATAGTTTCCTCTCGTGACCAGCCCTTGGCGACGGCTACGGCTACCGCGGTCTTCCATTCCATCAGCATTGCACGCTGCGTAGCGAGATACTTCTTCGTGGTTACCGGACCGTGGCCGGGCACAACATGGTCAACATCAAGCTCGTTGATGATGTCCAGTGCGATCAGCCACTCGTCGACGTTTGACGCCATCAACCAGGTTTGGCAATCGCTGAAGATGGTGTCCCCAGTGAAGACCGTTCGCTCTTCGGGGACATGGACCGCAACCTGTCCAGGCGTGTGACCTGGAGTGTGAATAAGTTCAAAGGTGTGGCCGCCAACCCGCAGGGTGAGATCTCCTGTGAAGACAATCTGGCCCTTGTTCGGGTCTGCGTAGTACTCGTCACGATCCGGGAAGATTGCCTCACCTTCGGGGTCGTCTGTCGGCAGCGCCTCTTTTGCGTAGGCAAAGGGATCCAGTTCGGGCCCAACCACCATGAAGTTGTCGTAAACACCTTGATGGTGCACGACAGCGCCGGCACCCTTGAAGTAGTAGTTGCCGAAGATGTGGTCGACGTGATGCTCGGTGTTGATGATGTAGCGGATGGGACCGTGCTGTTCTGCATCCTTGCGCATCTGTACGGCTCGGGTCGGCAACTGGGGCGTGTCAATGACGACGACCCCATCTGATGTCGTCACAAAGCTGGGATTGCAGCCGCGGACCTTGGTTTCAGTGAAGATGTTGCTAGTGACGTTCTCCATCGGTGCTCCTGTTGTTGAAAGGTCTACTGGGTGGCAGTTAGCCCGCCGTCGATGCCGAGAATCTGGCCGGTGACAAAGGCCGAGGCATCGGACGCAAACATGATGACCGGTCCCACCAGATCATCGGTCTGACCGATCCGATGGAGCGGGATGCGCGCTTCAACGCCTGCCTTGAAGTCGGGATCGTCAAGCAGCATCGCCACCTGTGGGGTATCGACAAACGTCGGCGCAATGGCGTTGACGTTGATGCCGTACTTGGCCCACTCCGTGGCCCACTGCCGCGTAAGCGAGCTGACGGCGCCCTTTGCAGCCACATACGCCGAATAGCCGGCGTTGATGCCCAGGTTGGCCCGAACCGAGGAGATATTGATCACTCTGCCGCCTGCGCCGCCCGTGATCATCGCCTTGACGGCTGCTTGCGTCGGAAGGACGGTGGCCGTGAGGTTGATACCCATGATCCAGTCCCATTCTTCGGCCGGATAGTCTTGAGCCTCAAATAGCACCTTGCCGGCTCCACCGCCGACTGCGTTGACGATGATGTCGAGCCGGCCGAACTTGTCGACGGTCTCGGCGACGGCGCGGTCGGAGTCCTCGCGACTGGTCAGGTCAGCGGCGATGGCAAGCGGCTCCTTGCCAGCGGCACGCATTGTGCTGCAGGTTCGTGCCAGCCCATCGCCATCTCGATCGACGACGGCGACCTGGGCTCCTGCCTCACACAGCCCGATGGCCAGGGCCGATCCGATGGCGCCGCTTCCACCAGGTATGAAGGCGACCTTTCCATCCAACCTGAACATGTCGGTAACGCTCATCTGTTCGCACTCCTATCCAGCTGGGTCACAGCCGTGGTTCACTTATTGGCTGAAATCAGGTCTTTCACGGCGGTTGCGATGTGCGTCGCCGAAAGGCCGTATTTCTCGAGCAGGGCACCATCGGGGCCGGATTCTCCAAATACGTCCTGGAGACCATGTCGCTTGACAGGAACCGGTGCGAACTCCGAAAGAGTCTCCGCAACTGCACCGCCGAGGCCACCGATGATGGTCCCTTCTTCGGTGGTTAGGACCAGGCCCGTTTTCTTGGCTGCGGCGACTACGGCGGCAACGTCGATTGGCTTGATTGTCGGGACATGGACGAGATGCACATCGATGCCATCGGTGACCAACAGCTCAGCTGCCTCGTATGCCCGCGAGGTGTGATTACCGGTGGCGAAGACCGTCACGTCGGTTCCCTCGCGAAGGGTGACGGCCTTGCCGATCTCAAACTCGTAGTCGTCATCAAAGATGATGGGAGTGTCTCCCCGGTTGAGCCGGAAGTACACGGGCCCGTCGTATTCGATGATTGCTTTGAGGGCCGATCGGGTCTCAACCTCGTCGGCCGGTGCGACCACGACCATATTGGCCATCGCCCGCATGATCGAGATGTCATCGAACAGAAGGTGGGTCTTGCCGGTCATGCCCGCAAGAAGGCCGGCGTAGCCGCTCATCAGCTTCACGTTCGCTTTGGGCTGTGCGATGAGAACACGAATCGAGTCGTGTGCCCGCGAAGCAATAAAGGCGGAGAAGGTACTGACGATGGGGATCAATCCGTTGACCGTAGCCATCCCTGCCGCCATGCCGAGCATGTTCATCTCGGCGATGCCGGTCTGGAAGAATCGCTCCGGATAGGCCTTCTGGAAGATGTCAACACGCGTTGACCCTGCGGTGTCACCGTCGAGAACGACGATGCGGTCGTTTGTCTTGGCAAGCTCAGTGATCGTCTCGCCCATTGCAACGCGGAGTGGCTTGCCCATTGTCAACGCGGTCATGCCACACCTCCTTCAGTCTCGCCAAGCTCTTCCATTGCCTGCGCAAACTGCTCGTCATTGGGCACCTTGCTGTGCCACAGGTAGTCGCCCTCCATGAAAGAGACACCCTTGCCCTTGATCGTGTGAGCGACGATGGCGACCGGCTTGCCTTCGACCTGCTTGGCGGCTTCGGCCGCTTCCAGGAAGGCGGGGATATCGTGACCGTCGACCTCGATGACATGCCAGTCGAACGCACGCCAGCGATCTGCCAACTGATTGCCGAGGTACGGCGAGATGCGCTCTTCGTATGAGGCACCGGTCCAGCCGGTTTGTTGAAGCTTGTTGTGGTCGATGATGGCGATGATGTTGTCCAGTTTGTACCTGGCGGCGACGTGAGCGCCTTCCCAGATGATGCCTTCGTTGCATTCGCCGTCACCAACGATGACGTATGTCGTGAAGTCGCGGCCGTCGGCCTTGGCTCCCAGCGCAATCCCGAGTGCGCCGGCGAATCCCAATCCCAGCGAGCCCGAGGACATATCGACGCCAGGGGTGATCGTCTGGTCGGGGTGGCCCTGGAGTCTCGAATCAACTGAGTCGAAGGTGAGCAGTTCTGGGACGGGGAAGTAACCCCGCAGGGCGAGCATGGTGTAGAGAGCGATCGAACTGTGTCCCTTGGAGAGGACGAACCGGTCGCGTTCCGGCCAATCGGGCCGGTCGGGATCGATGTTCATGACGCCGAAATAGAGCGCAGCCAGCATGTCCGACGCCGAGAACGGTCCGCCAACGTGGCCTCCGCCCGCGTGCTTGACTGCCTCCAGAATGCGAACCCTGGCCTGACGGGCGTACTCCGCCATGTCCTCCGGGGTGTATGTCTTCGTTGCTTGGGTCATGAAGGCTGTCCTCCTTGGGGATTCTTACTCGTCGTCCTCTTCGTATGAGCCCGGAACAACCGGGGGAGAGAACGAGGTGACCATTGCCAGCGGCTCGGTGCCGTGGGCAACGGTCTGATGGTGGAGACCGACCGGGATGTAGACAACGGTTCCCGGCTCGAGCACCGCGGTGCCTTCCGGGGTGACCAGTTCGCCTTCACCTGAAATGATGTAGATGACTTCTTCTTGCGTCGGATGGACATGCCCCTCGGGGGCCGACCCGCCCGGAAATTCGGAGTAGCCAACGGTGATGTTCTTGGCGCCGTTGATCTCGGGTCCGATGTAGTGCAACCAAACGCGGCCCGGCAGGTTGAACACCCGGGCTTCCTCTTTCTTCACGGCCTTGAGTTCCACTGGTGCCTCCCTAGCCCTCCGCCGGCTTGAACCGTCGGATCATCGATTATCGAATATTCAGGATAGTTGGTTGTGGGGAGTCCGGTCAACCTGTGTCCGATTTCCCATTTGTCCTTGTCCTGATTGCGGTTTCGCCGCGGTCGCCGCCTACAGCGAGGAGACGACTTTGTCCCAGGTCGCCGGGTCCGCAAGCGCCGCTAACCGGCCAACCGAGAACTCCAGCTGTTTCATGCAAGTGTCACGCCAGACCCCGCTCTCGATGAACTGATCGTGGCCCTCCTGCGTCGAGATGTCGTACTCGAGAAGGTCGGAGCAATTGTGCGAACCAAATTCTGCATCGAACTCGACCATCACCTGCTGGATGATCTTCCGAGCAGTTCGCTTGGCCTCCTGATGGTCGGCAATTCGTCCCTCGGCGAGGCGGCCGACTGCCATCGCAGCCCCAGAGATGGCGCCACAGATGCCCCCGCTGTATGCCACACCTCCGTTGAGAACCATCGCCGCCGATGAGTCGGCGGATTCGGGCAATTCGTAGATTGTCTGCAGGGCGACGAGCGAGGTTTCGGCGCATCCGTAGTAGTTGTCATCACGCAGGAACAAGGCCCTGGCTATTTCGAGCGGCTGGTTCGTTGCGGAAGGCTCAGTCATATCCCAGCCTCTCGTTCGGCGGCGCGTTGCATCGCTTCGAGCATCGGCAACGGTTGTCCGCTCAGAAAGCGAACCAACGCACCTCCACCTGTGCTGACAAAGCCGATGTCGTCGAGGTCGATGAAGCGCCGGGCGCTGGCCACGGTATCTCCGCCCCCGATCACCGATTTGCCTGTCGATCCGGCGACCGCTTCCCAGAGCGATCTCGTCCCCGGCTCGCCCGCAGCCGACTCATACACGCCTGCCGGACCGTTGACGAAGATCGTTGCCGCCTCTTGGATGAGGGTTCGGTAGTGAGCAATCGTGTCCGATCCGATGTCGATGAGCAGGCGGTCTGTCGGCAGATTGGCAACCTGGATCTCGACCCTGCTCCCGTCGTCGGCTGCCACTGCGAGGTCCGTGGGCACTTGGATCCGCTCTCCGAACTCTGTTAGCCACCCGGTAGCTTGGGGGAGAAAGCTGTCGAGCGAGCGATCGGTGATGAAGGTCTTCGACGGGGCCCCGATGTTGATTCCCTTGGCCCACAGCATCACATTGGCGGTTATCCCCGACGTGATGATGGTGTCGGCCGTACCGTCGCGCAGCACCTTGGCCATCATCGCAAAAGCGTCAGAGATCTTGAGGCCGCCGAGAACGAACAGGCATGGTCGCTCCGGGTCTTCAGCGATGCTGGAAAGCGTATTCACCTCGTCGACGAGTAGTCGGCCTCCTGCTGCTGGCACCATTTCCTGAAACCCAACCAGTGACGGTGCGTTGCGATGCGCGGCGGCGAACGCGTCGTTCACATACAGATCCACAAGGGGAGCGAGATTGCGAACGAGATACGTCTTGGTCATCTCCTGTGGGGTCAGCTTGACCGCGTTCTCAAACGTAGAGACTTCTTCGGTGAGGAAGCGGATGTTGTCGAGCAGCAGAATCTCGCCGTCCTTCAATTCACCAATTGCCTCCCGCGCCGCCGGCCCGGCAACATCGTCGATGAATTTGACCTCACGCCCGAGCTTGGCCGACAGTTTGCCGGCATGTTCCTCCAGCGACACGAGATTGTGGTAATCGAGGGTGTCGCCCTGGTGGGCGATGATCACGAGGCGGGCACCGGCGCCGGCAAGATCGGCGATCGTCGGGAGGCTCTTGTCGAGTCGGTTCTCGTCTGCGATCTTGCCCGTCGTGCGATCGATCGGGGAGTTGATGTCGGGTCGGAGCAGAACCGTGCGGCCGCGCACTTCTACATCATCTAGTGATGTGATCTTCACGTTGTCTCCGTCTCTCAGGCCAAGGCACGCATCGCGGCGACGACCGCGACACCCATCTCATCGGTGGTCGCCGATCCGCCCATGTCCTTGGTGCGAGTCTCGCCTGCGCTCAGCGTTGCCGCTACGGCGGCTTGGATGTGGTGGGCCGCTTCGGTTTGGTTGAGATTGTCGAGCATCATCCGTACCGCTTCGATAGTGGCAACGGGATTGACCACGCGTTTGCCGGTGTACTTGGGGGCCGAGCCATGGATTGGTTCGAACATCGACGGGTAGTCGCCCTCCGGGTTGACGTTTCCGCCTGCAGCAAAACCCATACCTCCTTGGAGCATGGCGCCCAAGTCGGTGATGATGTCACCGAAGAGATTGGAGGCGACCACGACGTCGAAGTAGTCCGGGTTCTTGACGAACCACATTGTGAGGGCATCGACCAACGCCATGTCTGTCTCTACGTCGGGGAAATCGGAGGCGACCGCATCGAACGCCTCGTCCCAGAAGACCATTGAGTAGTTGAGCGCATTGGACTTGGTGCAGTTGGTGACCCTGCCCACCGGCGACGACGTGCCCAGTTTGCTTCGTTTCCGCGCCTGTTCGAACCCGTAGCGGATGGCGCGTTCGCAGCCCTTCCAGGTGAAGATGCCGGTCTGGAGGGCAAAAGCGTCGGGTGTTCCCCGTTTGAAGAAGCCACCGTTGCCCGAGTATTCGCCCTCGGTGTTCTCGCGGATGACCAACATGTCAACGGTCTCGGGGGTGGCGGTCGAGATGGGAGACGACACACCCGGGTAGAGCTTGATGGGGCGCAGATTGACGTACTGGTCGAATCCCTTGCGGATCTTGAGCAGCATTTGCAGGGATATGTGGTCGGGGACCTTGTTGGCATCACCAATACAACCCAGGAAGATAGAGTCGAATCCGGCGAGGGTATCGAGTGCGTCATCGGGCATCATCTCGCCCTTTTCGAGGTACCGATCGCAGGACCAGTCGAACAATTCGGTTTCAACCTCGAAACCGTGGATGTCGGCCGCAGCGTCGAGGACCCGCACTGCCTCTTCTGTGATTTCGGCGCCGACGCCGTCTCCGGGAACGAGGGCGATTCGGTAGGACGTCATGTGATCTCCTTGGAACGTTCCAATAGCCGTGAAGGTAATCGTTTTGTCGGTGTTGTGTCAACGTGGCTCGGTGCTGTCAGCATGAGTCCTCAGTATGGAAAAGAGAGACGGTGGCAGCGAATCGCTGCCACCGTCCTCATCGACAGGATGTCTGTCTAGCTAGCTGTTACCACTCGCACACGTTGTCGGCGTCGCAGTTGGCCTGAACGGCGATCTGCTCGATGATCTCGAAGGCACGGTCTCCATCGAGAAGTACCGGTGTGCCGACTGAGCCGTCGCTGTTGAACGGCGTGTAAGCCCTGGCGACGTCGTTAACGCCACCTTCGCTGTACACACCCGAACCGGTGATACCTTCGTAGTCGATGTCGTTGCCCGCCCTGATCAGTGCGAGACAGTCAGCGTAGGTGTAGCAGACCTCTCCAGGGGCTTCTCCAACCGCATGCATGGCTGGTGCCCAGGCACTTGCGCCGTACGACCCTCCGTACTCGACGGCTAACGCCGTCTGGATCATCAGGTCGTATGTCGAGAAGTGATACAGGTCCGCTGCCGGACCGAACTCTGCCTCGTTGACCGAATCCCACAGCGGCTGGAAGAAGGCCCATGCGGGCGACTCTTCGTTGGCTGAGAATGCGGCAAAGCCGATGCTGGCTTGCGTTGCGACGGTCGCGGCTCCCATCGTTCCGATGAACTCGGGCTGGATCCAGCCGGTCTCACCGATCCAATTCAGCGAAAGACCGGCCTCGGCGGCCGCCTTGATCAGCGTTGCCGACTCAACCGAACCGGCCTGAACGATGACTGCGTCCGGTGCGAGGTCGGCGATCCGTTGCGCTTCAGCCGTATATGACGGTTGCTCGGCCGGCACATCGATGCGGGCTAGGAGGTCCATCCCGATGGCCTCCGCGGCCAGTTCCGCCGCTCCGGCAGCGAGCTGGAAGCCCTCAACCTGGGTGGCGAAAATGACGATCGAGTTGGCACCAATACCTTCGGCATACATGACTCCCGATATGCCCAGACCCTCATCGAGGCCCTGTGCACGGAACAGCGGCTCCGAGGCCGCGCCACCGAGATTGCCGGGAATAGATCCACCGTGAACCGTTGGTCCTAATGGCGAGTCGTTCTCGGCCCATTGCTCGATCATGAAGTCGCGGTAGGTCCGGTACCCGTGTGCGATGCTCACTATGATCTCGGCATTGTGCTGTTCGAGACAAGTACGAGCTGCTTGGGCCTCGCCGGGTGCTCCGAGATCCTCGTGATAGGTCTCCCAGGTACGGCCGAGAGGTGGATCTAGGTTGATCACCTGCTCGATCGGGAAGACGACGTCTGCCGTTAGCGACGGCCCGTAGGCCGCAAAGTCGCCTGTGAAGTAAGCAAGTTCGCAAACTGCCACAGGTTCGGTGGACATCGGTGCTTCGGTCGCGGCAGGTGCTTCGGTTGCGGCAGGTGCTTCGGTTGCGCTAGGTGCTTCGGTTGCGCTAGGTGCTGCGGTCGCGTCGGCGACATCATCGCCTCCGCAGGCCGAAGCAATAAGCGCAAATGCAAATAGCACTGCCAGGAGTGGCATTAATTTCTTACTTCTCTGCATACATTTCTCCCTTTGCTTTGTTCTCTTTGCTCGGGTTGCCGTCTAGATCCGGTACCCCTCCTTGAGCTGGTCGGTCGTCAAGTTGGCCGCGTCCACCACAGCGAACGCTTCTCCCAGGCTCAGCACCATGACCCGATCTGCCACTTGGAGCGCCTTGGTGGCGTTCTGCTCGGCGAGGATGATGCTTACGCCCTTGGTCTCGTGGATTTCGGTGATCTTCTCGAAGAACATGTCTACATACAGTGGTGACAGGCCTGCCGTCGGCTCGTCGAGCAACAGCAGGGCCGGGTCCTGCATGAGGGCACGGCCGCAGGCGACCATGCGGGACTCGCCGCCCGAGAGGGTTCCGGCCAGCTGGTTGTGGAGGTTGGACAGATCGGGGAAGAGTTCGAAGACCTCTTCCATGCGCTCCTCCCGGGAGCGGCTACCGACCATTGCCCCGATGCTGAGGTTCTCCATAACCGTGAGTTCGGCGAACACGCCACGCTCCTGCGGAACGTAACCCATGCCCCGCGCCGCAGTCTCAAAAGCCGGGATGCGAGTGGCATCGTCACCGCGGAAGAGAATGCTTCCGGCCGTCGAGGGGATGAGCCGGGCGAGTGTCGCCAGTAACGTGGTCTTGCCGGCACCGTTGGCGCCGAGAATCGCGAACACCTCGTTGCCGACTTCTAGGTCGATGTCTTTGAGAACGTTGACGCCGTGATAACCGCTGCGCAGGCCATGAACCTCGAGCACCGAGTTCGTGGTTTCAGACATGGCCCTCTCCCAGGTACTTCTCGACAACGGTCTTGTGCTGTCGGATTTCCTCAGGACTGCCATGCAGTACCACTGATCCCTCTGCCATGAAGTGGACTTCATCGCAGAGGTTCCAGATGACGTTCAAATCGTGCTCGACGATCACGATTGCCGTGCCTGCTGTGGCCAGTTCACGGACGATCTCGACGACTTTGCTAGTCACTTCCTCGGGAAGACCGGCGGTTGGCTCGTCGAGAAGGAGGAATCTTGGCTGGAGAAGCAGACAGCGGATGATGTCGAGGAGCTTCTTCTCGCCAGCTGAGCCGGCGAAGCGGTACGGGTCGCCAAGCTCGAAGAACTCCATGTACTCGTGGATGTGCTCGATGCTGCTGTTGTATACGGTCTTCTCGTCGAAGATTCGATGTGGGTGCTCGTACTTGGCTTGCGAAACCGAAAGCAGCATCGAATCGAGGATCGTGAGCTTGTCGAAATCCATAATGACCTGGTTGCTCTTGACCACCCCGTGCGGCGCCATCCAGTGTGTCGGCAGATCGGATAGGACTACGTCGCCGACACTTTCATTGCGGAATGAGATGGTTCCCGTGTCGAGTGAGGTCGAGTGCATGATCATCCGCATCAGCGTTGTCTTGCCTGCACCGTTCGGGCCGATCAAGCCCTCGATAGGCTGATCTCCCAGGACCAGATCGTCGATCTTGACGACGACACGGCCGTTGAAGCTCTTGACAGCATTCTGGACATGGATTTGGGGGCGAGTCAAGGTCGCCGTTTGCGTTTCACTCACCATGCACCCTCCGCATCAGCTTGTCTCTTCGCATGTCGCCGAGGATCCCGAGGGGGCGGAAGAGAAGGACCATGATCAAGACCCCCCCAAAGACGATTTGTTTCAGATTTGGGATCGCCTGTCCATACCACTCCTTGGGGAGGGGCAGATAACTCTGCACGACGATGTCGAAGAAGCCAATGACGAGGAAGCCACCGACCACTGCACCCCAGACTCGCGCGGTTCCGCCGATTACCAATGCGACCATTGCCGCCAAGGTGACATCGATACCGAGACTCTCCGGCGAAAGGAAGCGCTTCATCACTCCGAACAGCGCACCGATGAGGCCCATGCCGGCAGACCCGACGGCAAACAGCCAAATCTTGTTACGGAACGTCGCCTTTCCAAGGCTGCGGGCCAGCGGTTCGTTGGCGCCGATGGCGATGAGTAACCGGCCGTATGGTGTGCGGTGGATCCGCTGCACGTACAGGAGTATCAGTGCCACGACGATGCTGACTATCACAAGCCAGAGGAATTCGTTGGCCTTGACCGATCCGATGTCATAGGGGAACTTGAGCCCGCCGAGACCGAGGGCGCCACCGGTGAGGTCCTGCTCGGTTGTCGCCAGGATGAACACGGCGGTGGCGAAACCGAGGGTTCCAACGAGGACTCCGTCCTCGTCGAGATCGGCGATCAGCCAGCCAATGAGGAGGCCGGCTATGCCAGCGACGAGAGTTCCGAACGCCAGCGAGATGAGGAATGCCCACAAGTCACCGAACGGCCAGTCGACCTTGGTGAAGAGGACACCGAACGAATACATCCCGATGCCAAAGAACCCGACGACACCGAAGTTGGCGATACGGGTCAGCCCCAGCTGAAGGTGGAGCAGCAGGCCGAGGCCAACGATCACGACAACCGAAAAGAGGCCGGAGATGAGAAATGCGTGTAGCCAGTCGAGGTTCATGACTACACCTTCACCGTTTCCGCAGTGCGCTTACTGCGCCACTTCAACAGGACCACGAAGGCCACGATGAGTGCGAGTTGGGCGTACAGCACTTGACCGAATTGGAGCGTCATTGCGGCGAGCCCGATACCGGTCAGGACACCGGTGACGATGACCCCTCCGAGGCCCTTTCTTCCGCCGACCACAACCACCAGGAAGATGAACAGGAACTGTCGCCAGCCGAGCAGTGGGGCGACAGACGAGCCGACTCCGTAGAAGGCGCCGGCCATGCCGCCAGCGATGCCGGCGATGAACCAGATCAACACCGTTACGAACAGTGGGCGAATGCCGCTCGCTTGGGCGAGATCTTCGTCGCTCGCAAGAGCCCTGATCTGGAGACCGAAGCTCGATCGCTGGATGAACCAATAGAGCGCGAGAGCAAGGACGGCGACACTGGCGACCGCAAGGAGACGGAACGTGCCCACTCCCACACCGAGCACGAAGATGGTGTGTGGGGGCGGTACGTCGAAGAATCGAACCGGGTAGCCGAAGACGAACTGGAGGGCGTGGCGGAGCAAGATCGACAGCCCGAACGAGATGATGATCAACTCCAGGTTCCCCACGTTTCGCCGCTTTGCGGGACGGAAGATGGCAAAGTAAGTGCCAACGCTGACCAGTCCGGCCATTAGACCTGCCGGTAACAGGACCGCATAGAAGTTCAGGTTGAACGTGGTGTTGAGCCACATCCCGAAATAGGCCCCGAGCGTGATGGTCTCGGAGTACGCAACGTTGATCAGGCCGGTGAGGCGATACAGCAGGGAGAAGCCGATCGCGGCCAGCACGAGCGGCGCATGTTCGGTCAGGCCGATTACGAGCGCCTTGCTGAAGAAATCCAGGTCCATCAGGCTCGGCTCCCGCGGTAAGTAGAGGGATGGTCTCTATGCGAGCGGGGCGACGATGGTCTGTTTGTTGCGACTATCCGGGGGAGGGGCACGAGATGTGCTGGGGGCTTCGCTTCGATGCCGATGTGGTGCAATCGGGCGGTGGGGTCAGTGGGTCTGGATTCGTAGCAATCCAGCCGAGTCCCTCTCTTGGTCCTCACACGCACGCCCTTCTTGAAGACTTCGCATTGCCCCGGTAATTGATAATCGATGATAGATGGTCCCAACCGAAATCGTCAACCCGGAAGCGACTGACCCATCGAGATGGCGTCAAGGCGCTGGTCGCGTGGCGGTCCGTTCGTTTCGGCTTGGGAGCTGAGCCAATGCCATGGCATGATGCGGCCGTGTCTGATCCCATCCCCAATCGCGCCGCGCTACAGCGGCGAGCGCTCCGTCTTGAATACGGAACTATTGGTTGGAACGTTGGCGAGGCAGTACTGACCATCGCTCTCGGAGCGGCGGCCGGATCACTGGCGCTCATCGGCTTTGGAACCGTCTCGGTAGTCGAGGTCTTTGCCTCAGTCGTGGTCGTCTGGCACCTGTTGCCCGGCCACGCCGAGGATCACCCTGGTCGAACCAGGCTCGCCTTACGGCTCACCGCGACGGCATTTCTTGTGCTGGGTGTTGTGTTGGCGGTCGCGGCAGCCAATGACCTCATCAGCGGTCGCCGCCCTGGGGAGTCGCCATGGGGTATCGCGTATCTTGCCGTTACCGCGGTCGTGATGTTCGGCCTCGCCTGGGTGAAACGGCAGACGGCTGAGGATCTCGACTCGGCGCCGCTGCGGTCAGAGGCAACGATGACGTTTCTCGACGGGATATTGTCGACGGCAACTCTGGTCGGTCTTGCCCTCAACGCTTACGTCGGATGGTGGTGGGCTGACCCGGCGGCGGCTGTCGTGGTAGCGGTCGCGGCGCTCAACGAGGCCCGCGAGAATTGGGAAGAGGCCGCGGACATCGACTAGGTAACCCACTGCGCGAGGAAGTTCTCCAACCGGGGGAATGCCGTCGTGTAGTACTCGGTGGGATCAGATCTGAGGTTGGCGACATAGTTGATAAACATCAGAGTTCGCGCCGCCATGAAGTGCTCCAACTCACCGTCGTACGACACGGGCCAAGGTGCGACGCTTCGGTAACCCTCCTCGAACGCAGTCCGCAGGTCGTTGTAGGCGGGATTGGTGCGGTCGTAGAAAAGCGTGGTGGCGATGTCCTGAACCGCGTGGCCCCACGTGACATCCTCGAAGTCGAACGCGACTACGCGTGATCGACTGACGTGCACGTTCCAGGGATGCAGGTCCCCGTGGATCACCTGGGCCGCCGCGGCGTCGAGGCGGGCGAAGGCAGCCTCAGCTGCCGCGATAGCGCTCTCGAGTGTTTCTTTCCTGCCGTTGGTGAAGTGGTGAGCCATCTCCGGTTTGTAGATGACCACAGGGTCGACCTCTTCAGGCCAATAGAAGACGCGGTCCCAAGTCAGCGGGCTATGAGGTGGCGAGAAGCTACTCCCGTGCAGGTGTAGACCCGCCGCGAGCAGCCCGAGCCGGTGGTACGCCTGCTCGGTGGGATTGTCGGCGAGAGGGTGCCCCGGCACCCAGTCAAAGAGCACGCATCTGCGCACGCCCGGCACGTTATCGGCAACGGCGTAGACGTAGGGGCTGCCGTCGCGGGTAGGGATAGACCGACAGACATCGAGATCTGTGTCGCGGTTGATCGACGCCAGCCATGCCAGTTCGATGGCGATGTCGTCGTCGGAGTGTTCTTGGTGAAGATCGACACGCAGCGCATACGGCCCTGTTGCGGTATCGACGCGAAATATCACGTTGGTAAACCCACCAACAAGACTGAGCCGGATCGGTTCTATCGGGAAGCGCTCTAGAGCGGTCATCGCCAGCGGACGAATGCGGCGGATCTGTCCGGCCTCGGTGAGGCGATCCCAGTCTTTCATCGACGCGAGGCTAGCCAATGCTCGGGCTCGATCGCTAGCCCTCGCCGATGGCAGGCTGTCTGGTTGGGATCACAGCCAGTTGGTCATCGATCCAGATGACATTCACGTTGGCGTCGTAGTGAACACGAATGGTTTCTTCTGTGAGTACTTGGTGGGGTGTTCCTGTCGCCACGAGCTTCCCATCTGCGAGTAACGCAAGCCGGTCGCAAAACTGGGCAGCGAGCGTGAGGTCGTGGATCGCAGACACCACGGTAAGGCCGCGGGCGGAGCGCAGGCCATCGATGACCTCGAGAACCTGCTGTTGGTTGCCGACGTCGAGCGCCGAGGTGGGTTCGTCGAGGAGCAGCATCTCTGGTTCCTGGGCCAGGGCTCTTGCCAGGACAACTCGCTGCAGCTCGCCGCCGGACAGTGTCGTGATATCGCGGTGGCTGAGATCGCCGACGCCGAGTTCGATGAGAGCGGCGCTGGCGAGTTCGACGTCATGTTGTCCTTCGGATGCGAAGTATCCGAGGTGTGGCGTGCGACCCAACAAGACGTAGGAGAACGCATCCATCCCCGGCGGAATGATCGGGCGCTGCGGAACCAGAGCCACCCGACGGGCCCTCTGCACAGCGGATAGTTCGTCGAGATCATCGCCGTCGAGAGTCGCCGCTCCGAACGAATCGATAACGCCTGCCACGGCGCGCAGGAACGTAGTCTTCCCTGCCCCATTCGGTCCGATCAATCCCAGCCACTCTCCAGGGTCGACTGTGAGATCGATGCCTGTGAGCAGAATTGCCTTGTCGATACTGACCCCAAGGCTGCGAACAGCGAGCCGCGTTGTCATGCGACCCTCCTGGAGGTACGGAGGACGAGAACGAAGAATGGTGCGCCGAGGAATGCCGTCACGACGCCGATAGGTATCTCGGCCGGGGCGAGAATGGACCTGGCGATGATGTCGGCGAGCACGAGGAATGCTCCACCCAGTAGGGCCGATAGCGGCAGAACCCGACGGTAGGAGGTGCCGGCCACGAGTCGCACCGCGTGAGGGACGATGATGCCGACGAATCCGATGAGACCTGCGACAGCCACCGCGGCCGCGGCCCCAAGCGTCGCCGAGAACACAACCAAGAGACGGGTGCGGCCTACCTGGAGTCCCAGAGAGGCGGCTTCTTCGTCACCAACCGCCATGACATCCAGAGCCCGTCTGTGCACGAAGATGCCGACGGCGCTCACAACCATATAGGGAAGAATCAGCCGAACATCGTCCCATCCTGTCGTTGCTAAACGACCCAAGATCCAGTCGTACACCTCTCGCAATGTTTCGGCGTTGCGCTGTTGAACGAAAGTCTGGATTGCGGTGAGAAATGCTGCAACTGCGACCCCGGCAAGGATCAAAGAGGTGACAGTGCGGGTGCCCCCAACGGTGCGGCCCAGACCGTAACTGAGGAGAACGCCGACGATCGCTCCGGCAAACGCGGCGGCCGGGATGATGGGGACAACGCTGTCGGCTCCCGCACCGACCGACACGATGGCGAGGGTGGCCCCCAGCCCCGCGCCCGCCGCCACCCCAAGCAGATAGGGGTCGGCAAGCGGATTACGAAAGACGCCCTGATAGGCAGCGCCACTAACTGCCAGCGCCGCGCCGACTAGTACCCCGAGAATCACTCGGGGGAATCGCACTATCTGCAGGATCCCGAGTTCAAGCTCCGACAGGTCGGTGCCGACTTCGATGCCCGGCAGCAGGTCGATCAGGGCTTTGGTCGCATCGACAAAACCGATGTCTGCAGGACCGATCATCGCCCCGGCGAGTATCGAGGCCAAGAGGACAGCCGTCGCACCGAACCACCACTTCCAGCCAACGCGGGGAGCTGCGAGCTCGGTGCGATCAGTCATCAAGCGTCACAGAGAAAGAAGCGATTGCGTCTGCGATGGCCTGCATGTGGTCAACGATGCGGGGCCCCCACCGCGACGCGGTGTCATCGTTGAGCTCGACCACTGCTCTGTTCTGGACTGCGGCGAGCGCAGCCCATCCGGGTCGCTGTGCCAGTGAGCCAACAGACATTGCACAACAGACGGTATCAGCGAGAAGGATGAGGTCAGGGTTCTGTTCGAGGATGTACTCCTCCGACAGTTGGGGATAGCCAAAGCTGCCGTCTCCAACGGCATCAGCAATATTGATCAAGCCCATCGATGCGTACAACTGGCCGATGAACGTCTCGCTTGTCACCGAGTAATACGTCGCGTCGAGCTCGTGATAAAACGTAAGCGGTTCATCAAGATCGGGGAGCGAGCTGAGGATTCCCTCGACTTCCTCCTGCATTTGCCCGACCAGCGCGGCTGCCTCGGCGATGTGGCCGGTCGCCGCACCGAGTTGCTCGATCTGCGTGTAGACGTCGTCGAGACCTGCTGCCGCGGGGAGAATCAAAACGGGAACGCCCAGGTTGCTGAGCGCCCCCATACTGGCCCCGTCCCAGTCACCGTCGGTGACGACGAGATCTGTTTCATAGCCAACGATTGCTTCGATGTTGGGAGCAAACCCGGTGAGATCGGTCATGGGGGCCTCGGCCGGGTAGTTCGAGAACGCATCGACTGCCAAAACCTGCCCCCCGGCACCGATGGCGAAGAGCATCTCGGTGTGCGACGCCGACAACGAAACGATCTTCGTCGGCATTGCCGGAAGTGCGATGTCGCCGTTGGAAGCTGAGACGGTGACTGGAAAACCCGAAGGTGCCTCGGTGGTGGTTGGTGTGACCGTGCTGGTCGTGACTGCGACCGCCGCCTGTGTGGTTGATGGGGCGCTTGTTGTCGCGGCGCCGGCGGAGTCGCCGCACGCCGTCGCAAGTAGTGCCAGCGCCGCAAGCGCAATCGCCAATCTGGTCTTCAACAAGAAAATCATCCTCCGTTGCGGAGGATGAAGGTTTGGGGGTCGGCCGATGCCGACGACGTATACCTTCATCCGAGGCTCGTTCGTCACCGTTCCGACAGGCGTCCTGGCTTACCCCGAGGGGATTCACAGTTGCGGGACAGCACCGGATTCACACCGGATTTCGCTGTTGGCGCGGTCTTGCTCCAAATCATTATACGACCCACCCGTTGCACTGGGGGCTGGGTTGCGACGCTGGTGCCACGGTCGTTGTGAGCGCTAGGGGGTGTATGTCGATCGGAAGTGCGGTTGATCGTCGGCTCGATTCCGTCATAATCGTCCGATGGAAAGAAACGTGTTGGATGGGCCGCTCGAAGTATGCAGCAACGATCCGCTTACCGGCTGGTTCCGGGACGGGTCGTGCAGGACGGGTCCCGACGACCGCGGCAGTCACACGATCTGTGCGGTGATGACCCAAGACTTCCTGGAGCATCAGCGAAGCATCGGGAACGATCTGACAACGCCGATGCCGCAATACGGGTTTCCTGGATTGGTGCCGGGGGATCGGTGGTGTGTTACGGCTCCGAATTGGTTGTTGGCACATGAAGCTGGCTTCGCCGCTCCCGTGGTTCTGGCCGCAACGCACGTCGGTGTTCTAGCCATTGTTCCGCTGGAGGCGCTCCAAGAACATGCGGTAGATGTGCCCCCCGATCCAGGCAGCCTGGATGGGTGGGACGATGGGTCTAGTACCGGACTCTGAAGCTCTGTATTGCCGGGTCGGGATCAACGTCGGAAACGGTGACCGAGGTGACCCTGGCGGCTGGTGGGCCCTGCTCGAGGTATGCAATGAAGCTGCTGATTGATTGTTGTGGTCCTTGTGCCCACGTCTCGACGGTGCCGTCGGGCCGGTTTCTTACCCATCCAGTCAGCCCGCGCTGCTGGCCCGCGTGTTGGGTCGAGTAGCGGAACCCTACGCCATGAACCCTGCCGGTCACTGTGGCTATCACCGCACGCTCCGTACTCATGGTGTGGTCGAATCGGCGGCGTAGGTCGCCAGGAAGGCGTCAACTACGGTGTCGGTGAACCTGGCGGTTAGCCGGCGTTGGCTCATCAATCCCCTGTGCAGCAGCGGGCCAATGAGCAGCGAGGTGGCGACTTCTACGTCAAGCTCGCCCGGCAGCTGCCCGCCTTTGACTGCCGTGTTGAGCGCAAGGCGAACGGGCAACAGCTGCTCCATTGTGTTTAGAAGTGCGCGCGCTGAGTCGTCCCAACCTGCCCGTTCAATCATTGTCAGCAGAGCCACTCGTCTGTCGGCGGACGCAAGGTTGCGTCTCATTTCATTGAGTGCGTTGCGCAGATCTGTTGCCACATCGCCGACCGTGGCGACCTGTGCCGCTGCTGCTTTCTTGGCGACGAGCTCCTGGAGTAGAGCGTCGAGGCTGGGCCAGTGTCGATAGAGCGTCGCTCTGCCGACGCCGGAGCGCTCCGCTAATGCCGAGTAGGTGATGGCGTTGGGGCCGCCCTCCAACAGAAGCGTCTGCAACGCGTCCATGACTCTTGTCCTGGTTCGTTGAATACGAGGATCCATGATCGTTCCGATTCTTAGTCAATACTCATGTCGTTCTTCGGGATTTGTGAGACGACATGTCTCATACTCTATCTGAGACAGAATGTATCAGAGTACTTCTGGCTCTGCAAGACACTTTCGACCGGGGAGCCGACATGAGCACCGCAATCACAACACGAGGACTAACAAGAAGGTTCGGTGACCTCACCGCGGTGAACAACATCGACCTTGACATTCCGGCGGGGCAGGTCATCGGGATCGTTGGTCCCAACGGTGCCGGAAAGTCGACAACCATCCGTATGCTCCTCGGCTTGATAAAGCCGACTGAGGGCGATGGCACGGTCTTCGGCGAACCGATCAGTCACCCGGAACGATACGCGTCAAGAGTCGGCGCTCTCATCGAGAACCCGGCATTCCTCCCCAATATCACTGCTCGGGCCAACGTCGAGTCGATGGCAATACTCCGCAGCGTTCCCATGGAAAGGGTGGATGAAGTTCTCTCCATCGTCGGGCTGTCTGACCGTGCAGACAACAAGGTGTCGGAGTACTCGCTTGGCATGAAGCAACGGCTCGGCATCGCTATCGCCCTCCTTCCCGACCCTGACCTGCTGATGCTTGACGAACCAACCAACGGGCTGGACCCCGCCGGAATCGTCGAAGTGCGCGGGCTGATCCGTCAACTTGGCGACGAGGGACGAACCGTGATCGTGTCTAGCCACCTACTTAGCGAGATTGAGGCGGCATCGGACTATGTAGTTGTGATCCGCTTTGGTGAGATTCTTTTTGCCGGCCCCCTATCAGAGTTGCTTGAGCAAGAGGAGCGTTATGTCGACCTCGAGCCGGAAGTTCCGTCCGGCATCGATGACCTCGTCAAGCTGTATCGCGACGCGGGCTATTCGGCAGCCGCATATGACGATCTGGTCAGGGTCATTGTGGACCCTGCCGAATCCGCCAATCTGAATCGTCTCGCTATCGAGCATGGCGTCATCCTTCGCAGATTGGTACCGAGTGCTGAGAATCTCGAAGACGTGTTCCTCCGAATGACCGCGGCTGAACCTGGCACCAAGGAGGCTGCAGCATGACGAGCATCGTGACAACTGAAGAACAGGCTGAAGACCAGGGGAACCAAGAAATGACAACCGAATTAGCAGAGAGTACGTCGGCGCAGGCAGGAACCGTCGCCACGCAAAAGGAGCGCAGCTGGCTGCGCTCTACGCGGTCGGAAGCGAAACGTCTCAAGCGGAGATCATTTGCGGGTGTGGGACTCGCCTTGATGGTGTTCTTCTCGCTGTTGGCGTCGGTCATTACGTTCCTGGCCGGCGAAGGAGACGGGCCCGGCTCGAGATTCGGCGAGCAGATTGATCTCGCATCGTCAGAGGGACTGGTGGCTGGTCTCTCAACATCTGGCGACTTGCTTGGCATCGTCGCTCTTTCGCTTTGGGCAGCTGCCGCCGCCAGCGACTATTCGACCGGCTGGGTCCGCGTATTGGTCCAAGCAGAGCCACGACGCTGGCGTCTCTTTGGTGGCAAATTGCTGGCATTGACCGGATACACCGTGATTGGCACTGTTGTTGCTGCCGGGATCAGCGTTGCAATCGCCCCCGTGCTTGCAGGAGCAACCGATGTTTCGACTGCTGCCTGGTCGTCGGGAGCCGTCGCCACCATCGTCGGTGCCTGGGGGAACCTGACTCTCGCGGTATTGATCTGGGGTGTCATCGGTCTCGCCGTAGCAACCGCAACCCGTTCTGTCGTCGTCGCTATCGCCGGCGGGATTGGTTACATGATGGTGGTCGAGGGATTGCTTGGCATGGTCCTCGAAGACGCCACAACATATCTTCCTGGCTCGGTGTTGTCGGCGGTGACTTCGGGTGGGACAGAATCGCTGGCCTACGTAACGGCGGTGGCGCTGGCTCTGGCCTATGCGGCTGCGTCTCTGGCTTTGGCCGGCGGGATCTTCATGCACCGTGTCATAACGTCGTAGCTCTGAGGAGGGTGTGGTTGTACCCGGCGGCCACACCCTCCGACTGAGGCCTGTGGATCAGGCATAATTGCCGAACGATGACCGATCTCCACACCTATCTCTCGGAAGCTCTCGCCGAAGACGTTGTTGCGATGGTCCCTCTCGGTGGCGGAGACGTTGCCGACTCCTACCGGGTGATGCTGGCCGACAACACGACTGTGTTTGCCAAGACGAAGACGGACGCACCTCCCGGGTTCTTTGTCACAGAGGCCGCCGGGCTGACCTGGCTTCGAGAGGCCGGTGCGGTTGCGGTGCCACAAGTCATCGCTGTTTCGGATAGCCCCGCCGTCCTGGTCCAGGAGTGGATCCCGCCTGGGAATCCGAGCATCGACAGCGAAGCCACTTTCGGTCGATCGCTGGCTGCGTTGCATCGGGCAGGAGCAGCAACGTTTGGCAGGGAAGATCGACGGAGCACAGGATCGCGAGGTCTGCCCAACGAACCCTGTGAGACCTGGGCCGAGTTCTATGCAACTCAACGCCTGCTACCTCTCGCCCGTCTTGCTTATGACGCCGCAGCTCTTCCCGAGCCCGCGATTCGCCAGCTCAAGGCTGTTGCCTTTCGGATCGACGACTTGTGCGGCCCGTCCGAACCGGCGGCGCGTCTTCACGGTGATCTCTGGGCAGGCAACCGGCTCATTGGCGATGGGGGAGTGAGCTGGATCATCGACCCCGCGGCTCACGGCGGCCATCGTGAGTTCGACCTATCGATGATGAGGTTGTTTGGCGGGTTCGGTCCAGAATGCTTTGCCGCCTATGACGAGGTGGCTCCTCTAGCCGATGGTTGGGCGGAACGGATTCCGTTGCACCAACTGGCACCGTTGGTCGTCCACTCGATCAAGTTTGGCGGTCCCTACGTTGGGGCGACACAGGACGCGTTGGCCTTGCTGACGTGAGCTGGATTGCATCGAGGGTCCGGAGTGGCTCGGCGCTTTTTGTCAGTGTGTAGCGACTACAACTAGATCAGACGCCAGAGAACTAGCGTCCATGCTAGATTTCTGGCATATATGTCGAATCTCAAGAAATATCGTCAAGCGGCCGGGCTGACCCAGGCTGAGCTTGCCGAACAGGCCGGTGTGAGCCGACAGCTGGTCGGTGCCGCCGAAGCTGGACGGCATCTGCCCCGTGTCGATGCTGGCCTGGCGTTGGCTGCCGCCCTCGGCGTCAGGGTTGAACAACTCTTCTCCGCCGCACCAGCACCGACCGATGTCCTGACCGGGATCCCCCCACAAGATGGAACCCTCGTGCGTGCCGCCCGTGTCGGTGAGCACATCGTGACCGCACCGCTGCAATCAGGCATCGGTGGTTGGGGCGCTGCCGACGGCTTCGTTGACCAAGGCTCGTTTGCTCAGTTCTCACCCCACGCAGACGGATTGGTCGTTGCCGGCTGCGAACCGGGACTCGAAGTCCTGGAACGGATGCTACGCGAATCCGGGATGGCGGCGTTATCGGTCATGGCTTCAAGTGTTGCCGCTATCGAAGCGCTCGCCGACGAACGGGTGCATGCAGCTGTCGTTCACGGACCTGCCTTGGTCCGATACTCGGACGCTATGGATGTTGCCCGATTCCGCCTGACCAGTTGGCAGGTCGGTCTCGCCGCATCCCCTGATGCCAGCCCCGGTTGGTTTAAGAAGGCCTCATCGGGCCGGATCCCTGTGGTGCAGAGAGAACAAGGGGCCGGTGTGCAAAAGACCTTCGAGCACAGGGCAGGAAGTTCGGTCCCGGGACCGCGAGTCGGAAGCCATATGGAGGCCGCGGAGCGAGCCTTGCTGACCGGGATGCCAGCGGTGACGATCGAACCGGCCGCGCTCGCCCTCGGAGCTGCGTTCGAGCCACTTGATACACACGAGGTGGAGCTCTGGGTAGCGAACGTGTGGGTGAACGAACGATCTGCCAATGCGGCGATGAATCTGATCCTGAGCAGACGGTTCCAGTTGCGGCTGGACTCGGTCGGCGGCTACGACATGACCGGCTCCGGATCGCGAGTGGCGTGATGAACAGGCTGATGTTGCTCATTGTCACGACGGCTGTATCGCTCGGCGCCTGCGGAGGAGGCGACGCATCTGATGACCGTCGCGAGGTGCTGGTCTCCTCGGCCTCATCGCTGACCGAAGCCTTCCTTGAATTGGAGGCAGCTTTTGAAGACGCCCATCCCGATATCGACGTGGTCATCAACCTTGGCGGAAGCTCCATGTTGCGAGAGCAGATCCTGGCCGGCGCTCCGGTGGATGTCTTTGCATCCGCCAACTCAGCCAATATGGCCATAGTCGTAGAGCAGGGAGTCGTAGCCGGAACGGCAGCGATTTTCGCAATCAACCGACTGGAGATTGCAGTTCCCATCGGCAACCCTGCCGACGTGACAGGTCTCGAGGACTTCGCCGATTCGGGCCTGCTGATCGGTCTCTGCGCGCAAGGTGTGCCCTGCGGGGACTTTGCCAGGCATGCCCTTTCCAGCGCCGGGGTTGAGCCCATCCCCGACACCAACGAGCCGGACGTGCGTGCCCTGTTGACGAAAATCGAAGTTGGCGAACTTGATGCCGGCATTGTGTATGCCACCGATGTCGCGGCGAGAGCGGGCATTGTCATCGGTATCGAGATTCCCGATGCTTTTAACGTCGCTGCTGAATACCCGATCGCGGTGCTGACTGGTGGCGAAAACCGGAAGGATGGCGAGACCTTCGCAGCCTTTGTCTTGTCCGATGACGGCCGGGCCATTCTTGTCAAACATGGATTCTCGGCACCGTGAGCAGCAAGCGAACATCGCCGGTGAGAGTCAACCGTCCCCCGGTGCTGTTGGTTTTTCTTGCGGCCCTTGGAATGGCCTTCTTCGTCATCCCGTTGGTCGGTCTTGTGGCAAAAACTCCTTGGACCAATTTGCTCGATCTCCTAAGCAGCGAGATTGTCGCCGATGCGGTGCGGCTTTCACTTGTATCTTCACTCGCAGCCACTGCGATAGCGCTTGTTCTTGGTGTGCCGCTGGCGTGGGTGCTGGCCCGGGTCGAATTTCCCGGCAAGGCGATACTCCGCGGTTTGGTCCTTCTTCCGCTGGTTCTACCACCGGTTGTTGGGGGAGCGGCGTTGCTCTTTGCGCTTGGACGCCGCGGTGTGATTGGTGAGCCCCTCCACGAACTGACCGGTCTGGTGCTTCCATTCTCAACTTGGGGTGTAGTGATCGCCGCGACTTTTGTGGCGATGCCGTTTCTGGTGATCACAGTTGAAGGCGCTCTGCACAACCTCGACGACAGATACGAAGGAGCGGCGGCAACGCTTGGCGCCAGCAGATGGACTGTGTTGCGTCGAGTGACTCTTCCCATGATTGCACCCTCATTGATCTCGGGTGTTGTCCTGACCTGGGCCCGTGCTCTCGGCGAGTTTGGCGCAACGGTCACGTTCGCCGGCAACCTTCAGGGTCGGACCCAAACGCTCCCTCTTGCGATCTTTGTCGCCCTGGAGAGCGATCGAGACACAGCAGTGGCTGTGAGCCTTGTCATGGTCGTTGTCTCGTTGTCGGTACTGGTCCTGTTGCGAGATCGATGGTGGAGGTCCCTGTGAGCACCGGTCTAGACGCCCATCTGGTTATCCAACGGCGCGATGGGTTTCTCCTGGATGTCGAGCTGTCGATTGCTCCTGGTCGGACAGTCGCTCTCCTCGGACCGAATGGGGCAGGCAAGTCGACGGCTGTGTCGGCGCTGGCGGGCCTACTTCCGCTCGACCGCGGGCACATCGTTCTCAACGGCAGGACTCTTGATGATCCGCAGCAGGGTCAGTTCGTTCCTGCAGAGCGAAGACGAACGGGTGTCGTATTCCAAGACTATGTCCTGTTTCCGCACCTTTCTGTCGTCGACAACGTGGCATTTGGCCTGCGTAGCCGGGGGGAGACCCGCTCCGTGGCCAGAGATAGTGCCAGGAGCTGGGTGACGCGACTCGGACTCGATGAGTTGGGGAGTCGCAAACCAGGCGATCTCTCCGGAGGGGAGGCGCAACGTGTCGCCCTGGCCCGCGCATTGATTGCTAACCCGGATCTGCTTCTCCTCGATGAGCCGCTGGCCGCGCTTGATGTAACGACACGCGCCCGGCTGCGCCACACACTTGCCGATCATCTGGAGAGCTTTGCGGGACCACGACTGGTCATCACCCACGACCCGACGGAAGCGTTTCTGCTTGCAGACACCATCCACGTGCTCGAGGACGGAGAGATCACCCAGATCGGGTCGCCGGACGACATCCGGCTGCGACCACGGACTTCCTATATCGCCGATCTCGCCGGTTCCAATCTGCTCCCCGGGATCGCCGAGCATGGTGTGGTGACGCTGCAATCCCATGTGCTGAACGTTGCAGATACCGCCGCGGCGGGTCGAATCCTGGCAACAATTCACCCCCGCGCCATCTCGATACACCGCAGGCAACCCGAGGGAAGCCCGCGCAACACCTGGCAGACAACGATTTCCCGGATCGAGCACTACGGTGACCGGGTTCGGCTCCAAACAACCGATCCGCTCCCGTTGACGGCAGAACTGACTCCGGCCGCAGTGATTGACCTCAACCTGAACGAAGGCGACCCCGTTTGGGTGTCGATCAAGGCGACCGAGATCGGCGTCACCGCCGGATGACGGCAATCGCCGGTTCAGATCCGTCTCCCAGGATTGCTCAAGATTCGGTCTGAGCAGCCGAATCACATGCCTATGAGTTCTTTCGAAGGCGGGCTAAAGATCGCTGCCACCGCAGATGTTATCGATGCTTCGTTTCATGTGGACGAAGGTCGACTCGAGGTTCACAGCGGCGAGGATCAGCTTGGATCATGGGCGATCGGCGACCTACACGTAGAGCGCCGGGGTGATGGAATCCACCTGGTATTGGACGGTGAAGACGTCGTAGCCACGGTGTCAGATTTGGACGCCTTCGTGTCGGCAATAGCACCCGCCAGGTCACGGCGGCGCAAGCCGAGTCACGCCAAGAAGAATCTGCGACCGGATCGCAAGAATCGCGAACCCAAAGAACAGAAGAGTCGCGAACCCAAAGAACAGAAGAGTCGCAAACCCAAAGAACAGAAGAGTCGCAAAGCCACCAAGAGTCTTGTTGCAAGACTGGCCAGCGCCAAGGAACTCTTCAGCAAAGACAATTGGAGCGAGTGGCTGTCCGATACGACAGTGAGGTGGTTCATTGCCTCAGCCGGTGTCGTGCTCTTTGCGCTACTCGCCCTCTTCGCCACGAACACTCTTGGCATGATCCTCGTGTTGCTCGGCATGGTTGCCCTAATCGTTGCCGCGCTGGCGGTTAGCGATGATTTGACCGCCTATGGCTGGGTACCAGGGGATCTTTCGGAGGCGACGGTCATTATCGCCGGTGCGATTGCGATGACCATCGGTGGCGTACTCATCATCGTCGGATAGAGGTTGGTTCAGCCTGCTTCAGGACACCTTCAACAGGGTCAACACCATCACGCTCGGTTCTAGTGCCTTCACTGCGTGGGTTAGCCCTGCCTCCATGTGGACCCACGACGTGGGACCGATTTCGGCAACTTCGCTATTGAGCGAGATCTCAAGCCTCCCCGATACCACCTGAACTATTGCCGGAACACCGGCAGTGTGATCGGTGAGTTCCTGTCCAGTGTCGAACGCAAAGACTACGAGCCGAACGTGTTCGTCCTTGTATACGACACGGCTCAGGGTTCCGTTGGCGGGGATCTCTACTTCGGCTGCAAGATCGGCCAGGAAAGTTCCAACTGGTTGCGAATTCATGCTGGCTACGGTACCAGCAGGATTTTTCCTGCTGTGTGGCGACCCTCGAGCGCTCGATGGGCGTTGGCTGCTTCGTGCATCGGCATTGTCCTGTCGATGCGAAGCTCAATCTCGCCGTTCTCCACCCAACCGAACAGCTCGTCGGTTCGCTTTTGAAGGTCTTCGCGAGTGGCGATGTATGAACCCATCGTGGGGCGAGTTACATAGAGCGATCCGAGTCTGGCGAGAGCCCCAAGATCGAATGGCGGAACAACGCCGCTGGATTGGCCAAAGAGTGCCATCAGACCCCGTGGCTTGAGCAGCATGAGACCCTTTTCGAATGTTGCGGCACCGACTCCGTCATACACAACATCGAGCGAGCGATCTCCTGCCATCTCCTCGATGGCTTCAACGAAGTCCTCGTCTGCATAGTTGATGACATGCGTGGCACCCGCCTCGTTGGCCAGGGTTGCCTTCTCTGCTGTCGAAACGGTCGCAAAAACCTCAGCGCCGGCGCGGCGTGCCATCTGGATGAGGAGACGCCCCACCCCGCCAGCACCTGCATGGATTAGACAGCGATGGCCTGACTCGAGCTTGAAGGTGTCGGTGGACAGGTAGTGGGCAGTGATGCCCTGCAACATCATTGCCGCGGCGTTCACCAACGAAATGTCGCCACCAACTCGCACCGCGCGGTCTGCGGCAATGAGTGCGTTCTCGGAATAGGAACCAAGTTGGTCGGTCCATGCGACCCGATCACCGGCATCGAAATCTGCCACCCCTACGCCGACGCTCTCGACGATCCCGCTACCTTCGAGCCCCGGAACAAAGGGGGTACCGAGCGGATAGACGCCACGACGGTGATATGTGTCGATGAAATTGACTCCGGCGGCAACTACTGAGACGAGCAGCTGCCCCGGACCCGGTTTGAGGGGAGCAACTTCCTCCCATTTGAGTACTTCCGGTCCGCCTGGCGCGTGAACTTGGATTGAATGCATCCTCCGACAATACCGACCGATGAGGAACGGCGTCACCATTGATAGTGTTGCTAGCACCACGCCGGCTACTGGAGAAGATATGGCTGTGAATCAAGATGTGTCGGAATGGGTCGCGCTTCGGTCCCACAAAGATCAGAAGTCATTCGACCTGCGTAGCCTGTTCTCCTCCGACCCAGAGAGGGCCGGCCACCTCACCTACGAAGCCGGCGACTTGACGGTAGACCTGTCGAAGCACCTCATCGATGCGGAAACAATCGAGTTGCTGGTGAATCTCGCCGCCGCATCTGGCCTTCCAGATCGTATCGAAGCGATGTTCACGGGGAAGCGCATCAATACAACAGAGAATCGACCGGTGCTCCACACCGCACTGCGTGCCGCCCGCGACGACACGTTCGTCGTCGATGGCGAGGACGTGGTCGCCGGGGTGCATGCCGTTCTCGATTCCATGGCCGCATTCTCCCGGCGAGTCCGCTCGGGGGAGTGGAAGGGCTATTCGCAGATGCCTATCCGAACGGTGGTCAACATTGGCATCGGAGGATCGGATCTGGGACCGGTCATGGCCTACAAGGCGCTGCGCCACTACCGCCATCCCGAGATTGATGTGCGCTTTGTGTCCAACATCGACCCGGCCCATCTGGTGGCGGCTCTTGAAGGCGTCGATCCGGCAGAGACTCTGTTTGTTATAGCGTCCAAGACGTTCACCACCATGGAAACCCTGACCAACGCACGGGCGGCGCGGCAGTGGATACTCGATCGCTTTCATGACGAAGCTGCCATCGCAAGGCATTTCGTCGCAGTCTCGACCAATGTCGATGCAGTGGCGGAGTTCGGCATCGACACTGCAAACATGTTCGGATTCTGGGATTGGGTTGGGGGCCGCTACTCGTTTGATTCTGCGATTGGGCTTCCACTCATGATCGCCGTCGGGCCGCAAGCCTTTCGGCAAATGCTTGGCGGGTTTCGCACTATGGACATGCATTTTCGAACGACCCCTCTGGAGAGAAACGTCCCTGTTCTGCTCGGGCTCATCGGGGTTTGGTACCGGAATGTGTTGAAGTATCCGACCTATGCGGTCCTGCCCTATGCACAGGACCTCGACCGGTTCGCTGCCTATCTGCAGCAGCTCGATATGGAGTCAAACGGCAAAGGGGTCCGGCTTGACGGCACTGCTGTCGACACCGACACGGGGCCGATCGTGTGGGGAGAACCTGGCACGAATGGACAGCATGCTTTCTATCAACTGTTGCACCAAGGGACCAGTGTCGTGCCTGCAGATCTGATCGGGTTCCTTGACTCGACCGATGATCTGGGTGACCAGCACGATCTGCTTATGGGCAATCTATTTGCCCAGGCAGAGGCGCTTGGGTTTGGCAAGACGGCAGCAGAGGTAGAGGCTTCGGGAGTAGAGGCGGAACTAGTGCCCCATCGAACCTTCTCCGGCAACCGGCCGACATCAATGATCCTGGCGCCGCGGCTGACGCCGAGTGTTCTCGGCCAGCTTGTTGCGCTGTACGAGCACAAGGTGTTTACCCAAGGGACAATTTGGGGTATCAATTCCTTCGACCAATGGGGAGTGGAGCTGGGAAAGGTACTGGCCACGAAGATCATTGGCGAGATCTCTTCGGATTCCGCGGCCCTGAGGCACGACTCTTCGACCAACGCGCTGATCGATCGGTACCGCACCCACCGTTTCGGTTCGATGTAGAAGCCGCACGCTCGCGGTGGGCTCCAGATCATGCCAGCCTGGGGAGTGATTGGACTCAGTCGGCAGGAATGGTCCTGCTTCGGCACCCGCTAGTGTCGATCGTCTGATGGCCACCCCCGCTTCCCAACATTCCAGCCCTCTTGACGAGATTCCCGAGCACATCTACCGCAGGAATTTTGCAGCCGGCATCGTCCACGGAACGTTCCTGCAAGCGTCGACGGCGTTTTCCCACATCCAAACGGTATTGCCTTCTTTTCTGGCAACGTTGACACCGTCGACGGTTGCTGTCGGACTTCTCGCGACACTGTTTGGTCTGGGCTCTGTGCTTCCCCAGCTCTTTACTGCCTATCGCATCCAGGACCGGGCGTATGAGAAGAACTATCTCCTATGGATCATCACGATCCGGTGGGTGGCATGGGCGATCATCGCGGGTGTGACTCTTCGGTATGCGGCGGACGAACCGCTGCTGGTTTTGTGGGTCGTTCTCGGCTTCTACGTAGTTTTTGCGATAGCCGGCGGTGTCGGAACTGTTGTGTACGCCGACGTTTTTGCCAAGGCGATCCCGACACGCAAGAGGGGTTGGTTCACCGGATGGAAACAGCTGATCGGGTATGCATTCGCTATCGGGGCCGGGGCGATCGTGGCTTGGATCCTCGACAACCAGGACCGTTTCCCCTACCCGAGTAACTACGCCCTGATCTTTGCCATGGCCTCCGGTGGTTTGCTCGTAGCGTTCTCTGGCTTTGCGATGATCAGCGAGCCCGCGGGCACCGCGGACAGGCTGACAAAGAACCTTGGCGAGATGCTGCGAGCGTCAATGCGGCTGGCCAGAGACAACCCGAACTTTCGGCGACTTCTTGTGGGGAATGGGATGACGGCCTCGATGCTTTCCATCGCACCGTTCTTTACCGTCGTCGCTCTTGGCGAGTTCGGTGTCTCGGAAGCAACGGTCGGGCTGTACCTCAGCACCCAGATGGCAGGGGCGGCGGCATCGAATCTGTTGTGAGGCTGGATGGGCGATCGCTATGGGAATCGCCCGGTCATAATCGGAGTGGCCGTGACCGGGTTCGTCGCAGTATTGGCTGCACTAGGTGCAGCATCGATTGGTGAGAGCACGCTATTCGCCACCTATTTCCTTACTGGGGCGACGATGAGCGGATTCCGGTTGGGCTATATCAATTTCATTCTCGAGATGGCTCCGGCGCACCTGCGGGCGACTTGCGTTGCCCTGCAGAACACGCTGCTAGCCCCGCTGGTGGTCCTCCCACTGGTGGTGGGTGTGTTGGCGTCGAGCGTGTCGCTTAACTGGATCTTTGGTGCCGCCGCGTTGGTGATGGCCGTGGCCGTTGTGGTCACCTGGCGGCTACGTGACCCGCGCAACGACCCGGCCGGCGCCTGTATTACGTAGTCGGATCGGCGGTCATTGGTCGTCGGCGGGAATTTCGAGAGATGCCATCAATCCCACGACGCGATCCCTGATGTCGTCGCGGACCACTCGCACCACATCAAGTGGTTGGCCCGCGGGGTCGGTGAGTTCCCAGTCTTCATATCGTTTCCCAGGGAAGACAGGACACGTATCGCCACAACCCATAGTGACCACAACATCTGCAGCGCGGACGATCGCATCCGTCCACGGCTTGGGCGTCTCCGAGGAGATATCGATCCCGACCTCGTTCATGGCGGCAACCGCAGCCTTGTTGATCTCTGCTCCTGGGTTGGAGCCACCCGAAAAGACCCCGATTCGATCGCCGGCCAACTTTCGCAGCCAGCCTGCTGCCATCTGGGATCGACCGGCGTTGTGGACGCAGAGGAAAAGAACCGATGGCGGCGGTGCCCCTGGGGGGTTGTTCTGTGTTTTGGGCTGCACTGTCTATCTCCGGTCGAGGTCGGTGTGCGTTTCGAGCATAATTCGAGACAGCAAGGCCCGACACCGTGTCGGGCCAACGACCGCAATACGATGTCTGCGATGTCAGACGTACCCGTGAATCAGTTGAACGCGCCAGGGCAGAAGCCCACCTTCCGCTCGGTCGCTTTACCTACCGAGCACGGCGGCTGGGGTTTCACTCTCGAACCCATCATCCTCGGGCTACTAGTTGTTCCGTCCGCTGCGACCTGGGAGTTGGCAGTCGCGGCTCTCGCCATCTTTTTGGCAAGGCGCCCATTCAAGATCGTTTCGACGGATTTGCTGCGAAGGCGTTGGCTTCCCCGCACTTCTGTCGCCGCCGTAGCTGCAGCGATCTATGGATCACTTGCACTGGCAGGGATAGCCGGCTCCATCATCACAGCCGATGCGCCGTTCTGGGAGCCGTTTGCGGTAGCGCTCCCGTTGGTGGCTTTTGCCCTTCTTGCCGATGCTCGCAGCCGGAGTCACACCCTGGCTGCCGAACTGGCTGGTTCAGCTGCGATGGGATCCACCGTCACTGCCATGGCGTTGGCCGATGGCTGGGACGTGCTGCCCGCGTTCGGTCTCTGGCTGGTGCTGATTGCAAGAGGCATCGCAGCGATTGTGCTGGTGAGAGGGCAGATACGTCGGGTGCACGGCAAACCCACGCTGGCACCACGCATCTACGGTGGTCAGGTTGTCGCAGTGACGATCGTTGTCGTCGCGGCAATTGCCGATGCTGTTCCGTGGATTTCCACCGTTGCGATCGTCGGTATCGCCTTGCTCGCCTACGTTTCGCTACGACGCCCACCGGTCCAGGCACGGGTAGTTGGCTGGACCCAGATCGGTGTTGGGCTTGTGGTGGTTGCGGTTACCGCAGTTGGCGTTCGGTTGGACTGGTAGCGGCGAGCTTCATCCCAGCCAATGGATGCGACACCAAGTCCGACGCTCGCATTCAGGGCACTGCATCCACCGGCTGAATCGCTTGCCCGGTATCCAGACTGAAATGAAAGCGATACGAACACCGGCTTCTAGCGTGGTCATCCGGCTGTGATTGAGGCAGCGCGAGCACTCCACCACGACGGTGCCTTTGCGGCGGGGACCAGCACTGTACAGAGCATGTTTGCCGATCCAGGCACCTCTCGTTTCGGTCGTTCCGCTCAGCAGATCATCCGCCGGTGCCATCGGCGGTGGAGAGAACAGGGCACTCTTGCCCATTGGATCGCGCGCCTTCATACAGCTGCCTCGATGGTGCGAGCCAGCTTGCGATATGCCATTGCAGGTTTTGACGACTTGGCGTGACTGAGCACAGAGCGACCACGTCCGGGCGCTTCCGCGACTCTTACCGATTTGGGAATCACCGGGTCGAGGATCTTGAGCCGGTGAGCCTTCTCCACATCGTTGAGAATCTGATGAGCCAACAGCGTCCTTCCATCGAACATCGTTGCGATCCCGCCGAGTACCGACAGGTTCTCATTAGTGAAGGAGCGGACATCAGCGACAGTTTCGAGTAGCTGGCCGACTCCGCGGTGACTCAAGGTGTCGCACTGGAACGGGATGGCGACCCAATCTGCGGCTGTTAAGCCGTTGATGGTGAGGATGCCGAGGGAGGGGCCACAGTCGATCAAGACGTACTCGTAGTTGCCGACGAGTGGCTTCAACTCTCTAGCGAGGACAAACTCTCTTCCCGTCTTGGTGAGCAGGTGAACCTCGGCGCCTGCCAGGTCGATCGAGGCAGGAAGGATCGCCGGTACACCGTCGCGTTCCCTGACGATCTCTTTGGCCTTGGCTCGGCCGGCGAATACGTCGTGAAGTGTCCCATCGAGGGTGTCGGGGTCCAGGCCGGTGGCATAGGTGAGGCAAGCCTGAGGATCGAGGTCGACCAGGAGAACGGACCTCCCCATCTCGGCGAGCGCGTCGCCAACAGAATGGACCGTCGTTGTTTTGGCGACGCCGCCTTTTTGGTTGGCGAACGCGATGAGTGACGTCATGTTGTGATTCTAAAGGATTGGCCCGCGCCGGATTTCTACTTCCAATCGCTGTGGAAGAAATCGCCACGGGGTCGGTCAACGCGTTCGTATGTATGGGCGCCGAAATAGTCGCGTTGGGCCTGGATAAGGTTGGCCGGCGTTCGGCTGGATCGATAGCCATCCAAGAACGAAAGAGCTGAGCTGTACGCAGGAATCGGAATACCGGCTGCGGTTGCCCTCGCCACGGTACGACGCCATCCCGCTTGAGCCTTGTCGAGGGCGGCGGCGAAGAAGTCGCTCATAAGAATGTTGGGCAGATCCGGGTTAGCGCTGAAGACATCCATGAGCTCGCCAAGGAACCGGGAACGAATAATGCACCCTCCGCGCCACATTGACACGATCGACGCGAAGTCCAACTCCCATTTGTGCGCATCGGCGGCTGCCCCCAAGAGCATGAACCCTTGAGCATACGAAACGATCTTGGACCCATACACGGCGTCCTGAAGGTCCGACAGCACTTCATCGGGAGAGTCGGCAATGGTGACCGCGGGACCGATCAATTTGCGAGAAGCCGCGATGCGTTCATCGAGCAGTGCGGAGAGAACCCTGGAATATACGGCCTCTGCAACGAGAGTGGTCGGTTGCCCCAACTCAACGGAAGAGACGACTGTCCAGTTTCCCGTCCCCTTCTGGCCCGCAGCGTCGACGATCTTCTCAACAAGCGGCTGGCCGTCTTCATCCAGCTTGGCCATGATGTCCGCGGTGATCTCTACCAGGTACGAGTCAAGCGGTCCGGCGTTCCATGTCGCAAAGACATTTGCCATCTTCTCATGGCTGAGTTCGAGACCGCGGTGCATGATGTCATACGCCTCGGCGAGCACCTGCATGTCCCCATACTCGATCCCGTTATGGACCGTCTTGACATAGTGTCCCGCACCGTTGGCACCGATCCAGTCACAACACGGAACCCCGTCTACTGAGGCGGCGATCGACTGGAACAGCGGCCGTATATGCTGCCATGCTGCCGCGGTTCCTCCCGGCATGATTGACGGTCCGTTGCGGGCGCCTTCTTCGCCCCCTGAGATCCCCGCACCGACGTACGCCAGACCGGCGGCCTCGACCCGAGCGGCGCGTCTGATGGTGTCGGTGAACAGCGAGTTGCCTCCGTCGATAATGATGTCTCCCTCTTCTAGGACGGGGAGTAGTGAGTCGATCACCGCATCGACTGTGGACCCTGCCTTGATCATCAGCAGGATCTGGCGCGGGCGCTTGAGGGCAGCAGCCAGTTCGGTGAGCGAATGCGTCCCAACAATCGATGTACCCGCTGCTTCGCCTGCGACGAATTCCTCGACCTTGCGTGTGGTCCGATTGAACACAGCGACGACCGCCCCATGATCATCCATGTTCAGCGCAAGATTGCGCCCCATGACCGCCAATCCAACTACGCCGATATCTGCCTTCGCTGCCACGTTTGCTTCCTCGTCTGTTGACACAGCATGTTCGCAGACTCGGTCCCTCGCGGCGCCGTTGACGCAGACCCAACCGCAGTGGGCCGATCGAGGTCACAGCGACCGAGCAACGACGCCTGAACCCAGGGACGAGGTCGTGATGGTCCCCGCCCGTGAACCGTCAACGCCTTCAACTTCACAGCCCAACCATCGGGTGATCAAGAAGGGATCCGCGAACTGGAACCTGTAGTTGAACGCGGTACTCTCGAATATTCGTCGCCCGTATACTCAGTGCCACCACGACAGAACACTGGAATGACAACAGACCCGAAACAAGAGCAGGCCGAATTCGCTGATGGATTGCTGCCCGAGCGAATCAAACGGCACGTGTTGGAGAGCATTGTCAGCGGAGAGCTGGCTCCCGGCGAACGAATCTACGAGATTCGGCTTGCAAAAGCTTTGGGAACCAGTCAATCGCCAGTTCGAGAGGCCTTGCGGGAGCTGGCTGCGATCGGCCTCGTCGAGATCCATCCTCGGCGTGGAGCATATGTGCGCACGCTGGATTCCAAGGAGCTGGTCGACACTACGGTCCTCAGGGCAGAGATCGACGCCCTAGCAGCTCGCCTTGCCGCTACAAGTATCACGCCGACGGGGCTGAAGAAGCTCCGCGATTTGCAGGACATGATGAGGACGTATGTGCAAAATCGCGACGCGGATTCGTACGCAAGAGCGAACAGCCAGTTCCATGGGGCGATAGCTCAAGCGTCTCTGAACGGTCCGGTAATGCGTGTCTACAAACAACTTGAGCCGTTCGCGAAGAGCTACGTCTCTGCCACCCTGCCTCATCCTGACCTCGACGTCATGCTTGCCGAACATGACTTAATCGTTGATCGACTCGCAGCGCGTGATGCAGATGGAGCGGCGATTGCGGCTCGGAACCACCAACTCCATGTGGCGCAATTGATCATTGACCAGATTCTGGAGGAGGACGCGCTGAAGACACGAGAATCGCTGCAGATCCGACTCGGAATAGCCAGGCCACCGGACCCTCGGTGACACTATGCCTCGATGGGGCCGCGGCTAGGTCCGTCGCGAGTATTTGGCCGGGTATTCGAGATGTGTTCTAGCCAGACCGGCATTGCTCAGATCCCAAACAAAGCTGATGCCGTTTCGCCAAGAATCGCTCGCTCATCCGCTGCGCTGAGTCCCGCGTTGATGACGGTCTCGACTGGGCTCGGCTCCCACGGAAACGGATAGTCAGAACCCAACAAGACGCGATCGGCCCCGACAGTTGCAGCGAGACTCGCCACCGCATGAGGCTCCAGCACCACGCTGTCCCAATACAGGCGAGAGATGGAATCTTCGATGTCAACAGTGCTGGAGGCCCATCCAAGCTCCTGATTTCGGAGCACTCGATCGACTAACGGAAGAAACGCTCCGCCTCCGTGGGAAATCACCAGTGCTATCTCGGGGTGGCGCTCTATCACGCCGGCGTACACCAGCTCGGTGAGAGCGACTGCGGTTGCCGCCGCCCGGCCAACAGCGTTCTTGAGGCCTCTTTCCAACAGAATGTCTGGGATGTGGAAGAACGTTGGATGGAGCACGATAGGCATCGCCAAATCTTCAGCCGCGGACCAGAAAACATCCAACTCGGCGGCGCCCAAGGTCGAATTCGGGACATCTGAACCGATCATGATGCCCTTGCATCCCAATCCGTGGGCTTCACGCATGACCGAAACTGCAAGATCAGGGCACTGCAGGGGAACGGTTGCCAGGGCCTCAAGCGCGGGAAACCGCGCGCAAGAAGCGGCAAGAGACTCGTTGTACGCGTTTGACCAAACAACCGCTGCCCCGGCAGTCAGGGAGTACCCAAGGAGATCGGTCCACGGTCCAACCAACCGGACGTCTATTCCCTGCTCATGGGTGTTCTCCACCAGCAGCTCGAAATCAAAAAGAGAATCAGGTGGTGGCGGAGATGGAGCCATTCGCTCACAGCAGAAGCGCCCGGGACCGTCGTCGTTGAGGGATACCTCTGAGAAGACCCCCTGCCGAACTCGCGTAGCGAGATCTAGAGGGATGGCGTGCACGTGAACATCGACGACTGGTCCCGATCCTACTGACTCCAGCCCGGCTGGTGATGCGGTCATAGCGAAACTTCTTGCATGGCGTCGGTGATCCTCTCCGGAGTAAATGGTAGGTCGGTGAGGCGCACTCCAGTGCAGTCGTAGATAGCTGCCGCAATCGCCGGGGCAACCGCCAAGACACCACCCTCGGCCAGTCCTTTGGACCCGGACGGACCCGGGCCATCGGCATTTTCAATGAAGAGACTTGTCATTCTCGGTATGTCATGCACCGTTGGTATCCGGTAGTCGAGGGAACTGCCGTTTGCGATAAGGCCGCTTTCGCCGAAAGCAAGTTGCTCGGACATGGCGAGCCCGAGGCCCATGATCACGCCGCCCTCATCGAGTCCGGACGCCCGTTTCCTGTTCAGGACCTTGCCAGCGTCGGTGGTGTGGACGATCCGATGGATCGTGACAATGCCGGTATCGGCATCGACCTCGAGCTCAACGGCGGTTGCAACAACCTCGTAGAAAGGCGTCAAGCCACCGAGGACATGCGACGGGTTGGCTGATGCCTCGAAGGTGCCTTCGCCAATAATCTCAGCACCCGCTGATGCGTGCCAAGCGCCGATTAGGTCGCGAGCACTTGTCGGGGCAGTGGTCTGAAGGTTGGGTGGTTGCAAGTCTGCGAGCTGCCGAATGATGTCCTGACATGCACGTTCAACCGCGTTGCCCATGTGGACCAGGGATCGGCTCGACGCGGTAAGAGCATCGTACGGAACAACGCTTGTGTCTGGCGCCGCGACGGCAACTGCCTCACATTCCAGACCCAACAGATCAGCGACAAGTGCGCGGAGCGTATCGTGCGTACCTTGACCCATCTCTGTCGTCCCGATTTGGAGAGAGACACCCAGATCAGGATGTAGTACCACGCGCGCTGACGACTTGGTCGCAGGAACACACGACTTCAAACCCAGTGCAATGCCTCGGCCAAGGCCCGCCTTCTTCGGCATGGACCACCCGAAGGCGGTAGCAGTCGTCGTCAGCAGTTCGGACCAGTCACCATCCGCTGGCCTATCACCTACCACTGGATCGCCCCGTCCCAGCACGTTACGGAGACGTAGAGAAACCGGATCTAGGCCAAGCTGAGCCGCCCCGGCATTCAGCTGGGACTCGAGCGCAAAAGCTGCGTGCGGTGCCCCAAACCCGCGAAACGCCGTCGTTGGTGGAGTCGATGTGAATAGCCCGCGCGCTCTCACTCTTCGGGCCCTCGCTGTGTAGGGAGTAAGAGCGTGCAAGCCTGCCTTTGCTACAACGCGCGGGCTGATATCGGTATAGGCGCCAACCAGAAAGTCCGCTTCGACCTCATGGAACTGCACTAGGCCGTCATTGTCGAAACCGGTCCTCATCCAGATGTCGGAGGCTTCGCGCTGGGCGTAGAGGAACGCCTCTTCTGCGGTCAGTCGGATTCTGATGGGTGCTCCCAGGGTTAGAGCCAGGACCGCGGCGACTGGCTCGAGCTTGGGGTAGCCCTTTGATCCGAAGCTACCTCCGATCGTCGTGCACTTGACGCGAACTGACAACTCGGGCAGTCCCAGCATCGTGGCGAGAACGAGGCGGAGACTGAATGGATGTTGCACGGGTGTCTCAACCACCACCCCCGCACCCTCAGGCCTGGCGATGCACGCCGGAACCTCCATGGCGAAATGATGCGCGAGCGGTGCTGTGTAGACATCTTCGATGATTACCGACGACGCCGCCCGGGCAACCGTCAGATCACCGTCCTCGAAATGCCATTCGCCCATAACGTTGGAATCGACTCCCGCGTTGCGGCCGTCAGGACTCCGCGAATGCAACGGTGGTGAGGAGAGGGAGGCAGCCCGGTCCGTGATCGGTGGTAGCTCCTCGTATGTGACGCGCACCAGAGCAGCAGCGGCGCGGGAAATCCGCTCTGTCTCGGCGACAACCACTGCCACCGGTTCGCCTTCATATCTCGTTTCGGCACCCGCAAGTATCGGCTGGTCGGCAACCTGAGGCCCAAACCGGGGGATTGACCCGTTCCTTTCTAGATCCGCCCCTGTAAACACCTTCACTACTCCGGTAACCGCCTCAGCAACCGAGGTCTCAATTGCCGTGATCGTGGCGCGCGGGCTCGGAAGCCTTACAAATGTGGCGTGAAGCATGTCTGAATGAGGGGTGTCGGCAACATAGGTGAGTCGGCCCGTTACCCGCTCCGTCAACGACTCTGATAAGACATCACCAGAAGAATCCTGATAGCCGCAGTCATCGCAGCGGCCGCCTTCGCATGCGCTCGCCGCGACGTGCTCGATGGCCTCGACTATGTTCAAATATCCCGTGCACCGGCAGTAGTTCCCTCCCAACCCTATTTCGATGTCTTCCGATGTCGCGGTGCTCCCGGACAAAATGCCTGTCGCAGCCATCAGCATCCCGGGTGTGCAATAGCCGCACTGTGCTGCGTCGTAAGCTACGAACGCCTGCTGAATGTGGTCGAGTTCGCCATCGTCAGCGGCCAAACCCTCAACCGTTGTGACTGGTGTTCCCTCGATAGTCGCAGCGAGGATGATGCACGAGGTCATGGGTTCACCGCCCACCAGAACGGTGCACGCGCCGCATTCACCCTGCTCGCAGTTGTACTTCGTCCCTGTCAGACCCAACTCGTTGCGCAGCACATCTAGCAGCGTTGCATTTGCCTCGGTCTCGACGTCGCGGCTTTGGCCATTGATATCGAGGCGAAATGTGACTCTATTGTCCGTCACGGTACGGCCCTCCCGACAGCCCGTACCCATGCCCGCTCTGCCAGGAGCGGTGCGACCCGTCGGCGGTAGCGAGCTGAGGCACGAATGTCGTCAATCGGGCTGATATCGTCCTGCACCGCTGAGGAAACGACTTGGTTCCACTCACCAGTGACGGCAAGAGCAGCCTCAGTCAGAAGCGCCCGCGTCACGGTTGGTGCGACCGATGCGAAAGCAAAAGTGGCGATGCCATTCGAAACACGGCAGGCAACACCGACCACTGCGATGTCGACACCCCGTGTACGGCCAAGCTTCTCGTAGGTCGATGACCCTGCCCCCGCCGCGGGGAGATCAATACTGGTGACCCACTCTGCTGCTCCCAGACACGTGGACCGCGGTCCAGTCGCAAACTCGGCTATCGAAACAGCTCGACTCCCGAGTGGACCGGAGACATTGACTTGGGCCCCGTGGACGTGCAGTGGCGGCACAGTGTCAGCAGCGGGAGAGGCGTTGCAGACATTCCCGACGAGCGTGGCCCGGTTCTGTATCTGTCGTGAGCCGACGTGCCGAGCACCTTCGGCGAGTGCCGGGAAACGATCACCGACGATCCAGCTCATGCGCACCTGGCTCATTGTGACGGCGGCGCCGATCCGGACTGTCCCGTCACTTAACTGGCGAATTTGTCCCAAATCGGGCACGCGACCCAGATCGACTACGTGGCGGACCTTCAAGGTCCCAGCCCTCATCTGCACCATCAGGTCGGTGCCTCCGGCGTGAACCCGAGCATCCTCGCCTAGATCATCTAGCAGCGATGCGACCGCAGCGAAATCGTTCGGCCGGTGCAACTTGATTGAATCCACCTAGAACACCCACCCAACAGTTCTACCTAGCTCTACGCCAGTGGACACGCTGAACTCCAGCTTGGATCCAAAGGCGTACTCATAATCAGGCTTGACGACATGCACCGTTCCCACTCGTCATCACGGTGACTTACGGGTAGTGGTGGTCCGAAAGCAATTTGAACTGCTACCGGACCACCACTGGAACTACCCGCCCAGCCGACGTATTACGCCGATACTGAGTGAGGGTGCGCTACGAATCGAAACAGAGATTGTCGAAGAGATCTCCGGGCTCCACCTCGAGTTCGTCTCCGGCGTCTCCAAGAACTTCGATTGCACCCGCGACGTCCGCTTCAGCAACCCAGCCCATCGGCATGCCTTCCGTGTTGTCGGTCCCGATGAGCTCGAACATGTTCACGAGTTGGCCGAGCATGATGTCGCGGTCGAGATTGGCGAACTCGCCCATCAGTGCGTCGATCGCCTCGTCAGCGTTGTCGATCGAGTACTCGAGGCCACGGTATGAGGCCCTAACGAACGCACAAACCGTTTCCGGGTCGTTCTCGATCCGGTCGTCGCTGGCGATGATCGACAGGTTCATCAGGTCGAAGTTGTAGTCCGACCACAGCACGGCGGCCACGTCTCCGGTGATTTTCACAAGCTGAGGAGAGTGGTACGTGGTCCACCCCAGAATCCCGTCAATCAGGCCCTCAGCCAGTGCGGGCGCCTGAGCTTCCTCAGACATGATCACCAGCTCGACCGCGTCCGCGTCGATTCCGGCCCGAGCCGCAAAGGCCTCAAACATCGCGAAGTCTCCCTGGTCCATGGTGACCTGGGCTCCTTCGAGATCAGCCGCCTCCGTGATCGGGCTGCCCGCTAACGTGATGATTGCCAGAGGGCTCCGCGACTCCCAGGCCCCTACGACCTTCACGTTGGCGCCTTCGGGCCTCAAAACCGCAACCGCATCAAAGGATGCGATACCGATGTCATCGTCCCCGGCATCGATCGTCGCTACAGCGACATCTGATCCGCCGCCCTCGCCGAAGGTGACCTCGAGGCCCTCTTCGGCGTACCAGCCCAGGTCACGCGCCAATACGAACGGCGCATGGGTGCCGGTCGCGTTGACGTTGAGACGAACAGAGACGGGGGTCAGTTCCTGCGTTGTTGCAGCGGTTGTCTCCGCAGCAACCGTCGTTGTCGTGTCGTCATCGCCGCAAGCAGCCACGACGAGCAATAGTGTCGCCAAGGCGATTGTCAATTTGAAGATATTCTTCCTAGTCCCTAGTCCCACGGCCACTCCCTTTTTCATTGGCAGTCTTTTTCCGAGTCTCGCTTCGTGCAATTGATGCTTTGTCCTCAGCTCAATGCCTCCATTCCTCTGCGCGCGCCCGTCCGGCTCCATGGGATGAGCAGTCGCTCGAGAGCCTCGACGGCGGCGTACATTCCAACACCGACGACCGCCATGGCGATGATCGCCGCAAACACGAGCTGGGTCTTGAGGCTGCCCATGGCGACAACCGTCAGGAAGCCGAGACCCTGGCCAGAGGCCACGAATTCGCCCACAATCGCTCCAATCAGAGCGAGTGTGACTCCGACCTTCAATCCAGCGAAGAAGATCGGAAGGGAGTTGGGCAGCCGGAAGCGAACGAAGATCTGCCATGTCGATGCGCCCATCGATCTAGCAAGGTGGACCATCTTGATGTCCAGGCTGCCCAATCCAGTTGCCGTGTTGACGACGATGGCGAAGAAGGCCACCAAGAAGGCCAGGAGTATCTTCGCTGAGATCCCAAACCCCATCCAAACAATGAGGAGCGGAGCGATCGCCACCTTCGGGACAACCTGCGTGATTACCAAGAGGGGGTAAATGGTGCGCTCGGCAATCCTCGAGAATGTGACGAGGATCGCGATGGGGACGGCGACAACAACAGCGAGACCAAAACCCAACAGGGTTTCCTGTAGCGTGACCCAGCCCTCTTGAAGCAACTGGACCCGTTCGGTCCAAAGAGTCGCCAGGACGTCGTGGGGGTACGGCAGCAAATACGCTTTGATGCTGAAGATCTCGATCGCGAGCCACCAAATGGCAAATATCAGGAGAACGGGGATTGCGTAGTAGGAGAGCTCGCGCACGATTCTGAGGCGATCGGGCTTAGGGTTCAATATCTCTATGCGCGGGCGGGGAGTAGGGGGTCCCGACAAAGTGTCCGCCTGTTCGCTGACTCCGTTTGAATCAGGCTTCGGCTGTCGTGTAGTCACGAATTACTCCCATTTCTTCGAGAAGAGTCCTGATTCGACCGACCAACGCGGCATACTCGGGATCCTCGCGCACCGAGAGATGACGGGGACGGGGTAGATCGACGACGACCTCCTCAACGAGCCTGCCTGGAGGCGGACCAAACACCAGGACTCTGTCCGACAGCATCACGGCTTCGGTAATGCTGTGCGTGATGAATAGGACTGTCGACTGGGTGTCCGCCCACATTCCTTGAATGTCGAGAGCCATTTGGTCCCGGGTCATCGCATCCAGGGCACCAAAGGGTTCATCCATCAGAAGGACGGAAGGGTTGTGCACCAATGCTCGGCAAATCGAGGCGCGTTGTCGCATCCCCCCTGACAATTCATCCGGATACGAGTCCGCGAACTCTGACAACCCGACCATTTCGAGCATTCCGACTGCGCGTTCGCGAAGTTGATCCCGCGAAATATCTCTGAATGCACCTTGCATGAGAACATTGTCGAGTGTGCTCTTCCACTGAAGAAGTAGATCCTCCTGGAACACAATCCCCACGTCGTCAATGGCCGAGGTCACTTCTTCGCCCCCGACGAATATGCGACCCTCGGTAGGCGGAATCAAGCCAGCGATCATCATCAGAAGCGTCGACTTGCCACAGCCACTCGGGCCGATGACTGACACGAACTCCCCTTGAGCGATCTCGAGAGAGGTCGTATCGAGTGCGTGCGTGATGCTTCGTTTTCCTCGATAGGACTTCACTACCGAGTCAACCACGATCAACGCGTCTCTTGTTTCATCTCCTCCACGCCGCGAGACCTCTGGTGTCTGGGTCACCGAAGGTCCTCCCCGTGGTTTCTGACCGATGCCTGTGAGAAGCGCGGTTGTCGGTGCATCATCGCAGTCCACTTCCTCCGATTATCGAGAAGTTGCTAATCGATTATCGAGAATAGCCCAGCACATGCAGCTGGTCAAAGACCTGATTCCTTGTTCGAGTTGACCCCCACGGGGCTGCCCGCGCCAACGAAGCCAGTTCTACCCATGTGAGCGGCGTGTATAGCCAGTTCTGGTTCGCTTGACTCCCGTGGCTGAGCAGTGGGCCGATCGAATCATTTGCAGATATGCTCGCGACCTGACGGCGTTTGGTAGTACCTTGCAGGAAGATGGGATGACCCGTCACTAGTTATCTGTTGCGTGGTAGGTGGTGCCTTGACCATTAGAAGCAAGAAGTCTGCTCTGGGCGTGGCTGCGCAAGCTGCACGCCGAATGAGACGTGGGCGAGTAGCGCGCCGTGCTGCCCTGTGGATCTGGCTTATTGCAGTGTCCGGGTTCGTGGTCGCCGGTCTGGTGGGCTGGTGGCAATGGTCGGCTACCGTCGTCCTTGAGCGCCCGCTGGCGTGGTGGGGTCTTCTGCTTGCCTTCATCGTGTCCGAGTGGCTTGTCATCAATATGCGCTTCGGCGGCAGGGTGCACACGTTCACCATGGGAGCGGTTCCGTTGGTGGTGGGATTGCTTGCCCTGGCGCCGGTTGAACTGCTAGCCGCTTTGTCGATGGCGACTGTGGTCTTCGCAGGAAGTCGGCGCCGTGAGCCGCTCGTGATGCTCGTTCTTCTTGTCGGTAGACGTTTGCTCGAAGGCTCCGTTGCGATAACCGTGTTTGCTCTCGCCGCACCCGAGGGCGACGTCTTCAACCCGACGGGTTGGCTCGTCGTAGTGGCCGCCGTCGTTGCGGCCCATGTGGCTGGTCACTGGCTTTTCTCGCTGTCGAGTTGGATTCAAGGAATCGAATCGCCGCTCAGCGAGAGCCTCGAAGCCTACGGATTCGGTGCTTTTGTCACAGTCGTCAACGCCGGTCTGGGAATGCTGATCGCAGAGGCGGTGCTCGAAGCTCCACGGGCCGCCGTATTCGCGGTGATTCCCGGGTTGGCGCTGTTTGCGGGGTTTCGAGCCTATGCCGCTTCCCGGCATGAGAGAGTTCGCTTGAAGGCGCTGTACGAAGCGACCCGCGATCTGCATGCGTCTCCCCAGCTCGAGATGTCGCTTACCGCCGCCGCCGGTCACGCCCGTGAAATGTTCGAGTCCGAGTTCTGCGAAATCGTCTTGGAACTCGGTGGCGAGCGCAAAGGATTCCGGACCATCGTTGGTCCCGACGATCACAAACAGGCGATGGACCCTGTGGATCTCGACCGCTGGCGGATGGTCTGGAATCAGGCTGCTGACAGCGATACCGCTTTTGTTATTGATCGTTCTGGTTCGCTGGCATCTTCGGCCGGAGACCGTCGGTTGCCTATTACCGCGGCGATGGTGGCGCCGATCCGGATCGGTATCGAGCAGACCGGCATCATCGTCGTTGCCAATCCGCTCAACGATGCTGCGCTATTTTCGGGAGCTGATCTGAAGCTGCTGACTGCCCTAGCTGGTCAGGTAGGGGTCGCCGTGGACAATGGCCGGATGGAGGACTCCCTCGCTGAGCTCACCGAACTCAAAGCGGAGTTGGCCCACCAGTCGCTGCATGACGGCCTGACCGGACTCGCCAATCGTTCGCTGTTTACCGAAAGTGTATTCCACGCCCTGCAGATGACACGCCGCACCAGCGGAAGCGTCGCCGTGCTCTTCCTCGACCTCGACGACTTCAAGAACATCAACGACAGTCTCGGCCATGGGGCAGGCGATGAGTTGCTGTTGGCTGCCAGCAATCTCCTGCGTGAAGAGTGCAGCCCTGAGGATACGATCGCCCGTCTCGGTGGCGACGAATTCGGTATTCTGATCGAGGATCTCGACGGTGTCCAGCATGCAACCTCGGCCGCACAGAAGATCCTTTCGGCGTTTGAGGGCCCTCTTCGTATCGGGGGGCGCACCGTCCAGGCCAATGTCAGTATCGGAGTTGCCTTCGGTCGGCACGGGGACACCACCAGCCAGGTGATGCGTAACGCCGACGCAGCTATGTATGCGGCAAAGAGCGACGGCAAGGGCACGTTCCGACTCTTTGAATCCAGCATGCACGCTGAAGCGGTGGCGCAGTTGAAGCTGCGTGCCGATCTCGAGGCAGCCATTGCACGGCAAGAGCTGCGGTTGTTGTACCAACCGATCGTCAATCTCGCCGATGGCTCATTGGTTGGCTTTGAAGCATTGGTTCGTTGGCAACACTCGTTGAAGGGCTGGCAGAATCCCTCTTCGTTCATTCCGTTCGCGGAGGAAACCGGTCTTATTCACGACATTGGTCGATGGGTCCTATGGGAAGCCGCCAGGAAGTGTCGGGATTGGCTCAAGGTACTTTCTCCCGAACCAGGTGAATTCAAAGTTACGGTGAATCTTTCCGCACGTCAGCTTGATGACGCATCCATCGTCGATGAGGTGAAAAGGGTGTTGGCGGAAATGGAGTTTGACCCTGTTTTCCTGACGCTGGAGATCACGGAAACGGCGATGATGAACGCAGCACCGGAACGCCTCGAGGAGCTACGTAGTCTTGGGACTCCGCTGGCCATCGACGACTTCGGTACCGGGTACTCGTCGCTGGCGTCGCTGCACAAGCTCAAGATGGATGTGTTGAAGATCGACCAGGTCTTTGTACAAGGCATCACGGACGAAGAAGATGATTCATCACCATTCATCGGGACCATGGTCGGGCTGGCGCAAGCCCTCGGGCTGCAGACCATCGTCGAGGGCATTGAGACCAAGGAACAGCTCGAACGGCTTCGCGAGCTCGGTTGCGATACGGGGCAAGGCTTCTATTTCGCCAAGCCTCTTCCGTTGGCGCAAGCCCGTCAGCTAGTGGAGCGGCAAGCAGCTGGTGAGGCCATCTTCGATTTGGACGCCATGGCCCATGGGTACCGCGATCGTCGGCTGCGTTCGGTGCCGTAGATCGGTCCAGGCCAGTTCACTACTACGTCCGCACTGCCGCCAGCACGGTCTTAACTGCCGTCGTGACCGTTGCCGCACCGTTGTCCGGATCATTGCTCACGAGTTCGCCGGCTCCTTCGATCATCCGTTGTAGCAAGACTGCATCGGGTCGCGGGTCGATGTCCGCCCGGAACTCTCTGGTCTTCACGCCATCCCGCAGGGCAGCTTCAACAAGTGTGCGGAACCCCCGATCGTATTGGGCGAGGAGCTCCTGGTGCTTTGACGAAAAGCCGTGCTTGAAGTTGGGATGGCTGTGAGCGGCCACTGCGGCGGTATGCCTCACGAGATGCTCTAGCCGTCCCGACGGAGAATCGACTGTTCGTATGAGCTCTGATAGCTGGTCGAGGCTCTCGCGTTGATGAGCATCCACGGCGGCATAGACGATGCTCTCGATGTCGGGGTAGTGGTTGTAGAGGGTCTGGCGAGCAACGCCCGCCTGGCGAGCGACCGCCGACATGGTTACGCCACCGATGCCATGCTCGACGATTAGGCCAAGGGCGGCGTGAATGATGCGGGCGGCGGGTGCGTCGGTCATGTCTTGGCGTACAGACGCGAGGCGACGGGAACGAATACGATCAGCATGACCGCAACCCAGCCGAGGGCATAGAGGACGTCGCCGGATACCGCGGTTCCTGAGACGAGCCCCCGGATGGCATCTGTCGCGACCGAAACAGGCTGGTTCTCGGCGAACCCCTGCAGCCACCCTGGCATCGATGACGTTGGAGCGAACGCGCTGCTTGCCAGCATCAGCGGGAATAGCCAGAACATCGATAGCATGCCGACCATTTCGGGGCTTTGTACCTTCGCTGCAATGGCGGCTCCCAGCCATGAGAACCCATATCCTGTGGCGACTGCGAGGAGTACCGCGGCAATCGCTCCACCAAGGGAACTGAAGCGGAACCCCATGAGCATGCCAACGATCGCAACCAATACAAGGCCAATCAGGTTGCGCATTGCATCTGCAAGAGTTCGGCCAGAGATGATGGCTCCCTGGCTGATGGGGAGGGAGCGGAAGCGGCTGGTTACACCTTGAGAGATGTCGGTCGCCAGCCCCGTGCCGGTCTGTTGCGCTCCTTGGAGCGCTGTGATGACGAGCACACCGGGGACGAGAAACTGGATGTAATCGACGTTGGCTCCCGCACCGATCGCCCCTCCGAACACATAATTGAAGAGCACTAGAAAAAAGACGCCCATGATGACTGCGAACGACAGCATTTCGGGCTGTCGTGCGGTGCGGATCGTGTCTCGCCAGGCAACGGTCTTCGTGTCGGCTGCCGTCGCTTTGATCCGTTCCGCAACCGAGGGATGGGCCGTCACGTTTTCGGTTCCGAATCGCGGTGTGGTGGCGGTCGTCATTGCTGCGCTCCTTCGGCTTGGGGCGGTGCGGCGTCCTCGGTGAAGGCGAGGAAGACATCATCCAGGGTTGGCCTACGCAGCTGGAAATCCACGAGGTCAACGTCGGCGTCGTCAAGCTTGCGCAGGATGTCGAGGGAGCTGCGTGCGCTGCTCTTGACGGGGATTTGGATCAGGCCGGACTCGCGGTCGATGGTGGAGATCGATGTCGCACCTATGACACCGAGTGCTCTCTCGAGCTCCTCCTCTGATGGGAAATGGACGTCGAGCACATCGCTCTCGAGTCCACGCTTGAGGCTCTCCGGTGTACCGCGGGCAACCGCCGTTCCCTGGTCTATCAACAGAATCTCGTCGGCCAGCCTGTCGGCCTCTTCGAGGTACTGAGTGGTAAGAACGATGGCTGTCCCCGCTGCGGCCAGATTGGTGATGGCGTCCCAGATGTCTGCACGGCTGCGTGGGTCAAGTCCGGTGGTCGGCTCGTCGAGGAAGAGCGCCGGTGGATTGGCGACGAGCGCAGCGACGACATCCAGCCGCCGTCGTTGCCCGCCACTGTATGTCTCAGCTGGTCGGTCGGCGTATTCGGCCATGCGGAACTCGTTGATGAGTTCTTCGATGCGATCTTGGAGGATGTCCTTGGGTATCTTGTAGAAACGACCGAACAAGCGCAGGTTTTCGCGGGCGGTCAATTTCTCGTCAACCGCGGCCGACTGGCCGGCCAGTCCGATGAGCTGCCGAACGGCATGCGGGGATGAGGCGACATCGAACCCGGCCACCGCAGCGGAACCCTGATCGATCGTGGTGAGGGTTGTCAACATGTTGATCGTTGTGGTTTTACCCGCCCCATTTGGCCCGAGAAGACCGATGATCTTGCCGGCCTCAACTGAAAAGCTGAGATCTCGCACCGCGACGGTGTCGCCGTAGCTCTTGTGGAGCCCTGTGGCTTGGATGACGGGCTTGAGTTTGGTCAATGTGGAATCTGCAATCACAGCGGCTCCTCAGACAAATGGACGTTATGTCCAGAAATGTTAGACAGAGTGTCTAGCGAAGTCAATCCCTAGGATCTCTGGCTAAGCCGTCAGGACTGCCTCGAGCTGCTGCAACGCCCAGTCGACTTCGTCCTTCGTTATAACCAGCGGAGGGGCGATTCGCAGCGTGTGCTCGTGGGTGTCCTTTGCAAGTAACCCGCGATCCTTGAGGGCGTCAATGAGCGGACGAGCTCCGCCGGCCTCAGGATGGAGCTCGATGGCGAGCATCAGACCGCGGCCGCGAACTTCCTTGACGATGACAGAGTCGATGCGCTGCAGCTGTTCAAGGAAGTAGGCACCAAGACGGGCTGAGTTCTCGATCATGCCCTCCTCGACCAACACCTGCAGCGCCCGGCGAGCTACGGCCGCCGCCAGCGGATTGCCTCCAAATGTGCTGCCATGTTCCCCAGGCTTCAGGACCCCAAGGACCTCCACATTCGAAAGTACTGCGGAGACCGGGTAGAACCCACCCGACAGAGCCTTGCCGATCAACGTCACGTCGGCTTCGATGCCTTCGTGCTCCTCGGCGAGCAGCTTGCCGGTGCGGCCGAGCCCTGTCTGGATCTCGTCGAGAATCAGGGTGATGTCGAGTTCCGTGCACAATTCCCTGACCTTCTTGAAGTACCCGGCGGGAGGGATGATGACACCGGCTTCGCCCTGGATAGGCTCGACGAGGAATGCAACCGTGTTCGGATTGACTGCTTTCTTCAGCGCATCGAAGTCACCGAAGGGCACCACCTTGAACCCGGGGGCAAATGGTCCGAATCCTCTACGCGCCGTCGGGTCGGTACTGAATCCGACGATACCGATTGTTCTCCCGTGAAAATTGTTCGAGCACACAACGATCTCGGCCATATCTTTGGGGACGCCGCGCACCTCATATCCCCATTTGCGCACAGCCTTGATCGCCGACTCGACAGCCTCAGCTCCGCTGTTCATCGGCAGAATCTTGTGACTGCCGGTCAGTTCGGCGAGGTCCTCGTACAGAAGGGCGAGCTGGTCGTTGCGGAAGGCGCGTGACGTAAGTGTTAGACGTGAGGCCTGATCGACCATCGCTTGCATGATCTCGGGGTGGCAATGCCCTTGGTTGACGGCCGAATATGCTGCGAGACAATCGAGATATTTGTTGCCTTCAATGTCCCAAACCCAAACACCTTTGCCTTTGGCGAGCACTACATCAAGAGGTTTGTAGTTGTGCGCTCCCAGCCGCCTCTCGCTGGCGATGAGTTCTGGCGTGGACGTCATCAAATCCTCCTGTGATCGGCAGAGTCTCGTCAAACAGGGTTAAGCCTAGGTGGTGTTCGAGAGGGTTCCGCTCGACTGATGCCGGTGACAAGCGCCACGGCCGGAGCAGCAAGATCGCCAAAGAACTTGAACCGAAGCGCTCGACGTTTTGGTGGGGTGCGGGGCCTCTGATCATTTAGCCGGTGGCGAATCTGACTAGACACCTGGGGAATAACACAATGGTGTGCATTTCGCGATCAAGCACCAGCTGCTTTGGCCGATAGAAAACCCTATGAACAGCGCAAATGCCCCCCGCGGCCCCAAGCGGCCAAAGTTCTCTACGACTCGTAGAGGATTCGAGAAGGATCAGGTCGAAGCCTATTTGGACGAGATGCGGATGACGCAAGACAAGCTTGCATCATCGGCGGCTCTTGCCGAAAGAAGGCTAACGGACGCGACTGGGCGTCTTGAAGAGAGCGAATCCCGCCTCAACGACGCTACAACGCGTGTCGCAGAACTCGAGGGCGAGGTCAAGACCGTCCAAGAAGCGGTACCTGTCACAACTGACCAGTCCGACGAAAACATGAAATCGATGCTTGCCGCCAAAGAGCGCATCATCGATCGAGCCAAGGAACGTGCCCGCCAGATCGAGGATGATGCCCGGGCGGCGGCCACCACCATTGTCGATAAGGCCCAGGAACAGGCTGTGAGCGCTGTTGCAGCCCCGGACCTTGTTGTCGAACAGATCACAGGCTCGCATGAGAGCGTTGTTCTTGCCAAAAAGGAAGCTGCGGTAGTTCTTGCACGGGCCGAGCAAAGAGCTGCAACCATAATTTCGGACGCCAAACAGGTCGAGATGGAGGCCCGACAGGCCGGAATCGAAGGCGCTGACATCGACGAGCTCTCCAGAGGGACTCTCGAAGCGGCACGGGCCCGCGCTGAATCGATTGTCGCCCAAGCCGAAGCTGTGGCCGCCGAAGCGTCGCAGGACGCGGCTCGGCTCCGCTCCGAGGCCGCCAACGCCACCGCACAGGCGCGGGAGAGCCTGGCGGGATCGCGTGCAGAGTCAGCACGGCTGACCGAAGAATCAAATGCCATGCTGAGCAAGGCGCAGCAGACTATCGCCGCGGCACGTGACGAAGCAGATACGACGTCTGCCGAAGCTGAAGCGCGATCGCAGATGCTCACTCGCACGGCTGACAACTACTCCGCCCGAGTCAGGTCGGAAGCAGACCAGGCGGCAAAGCGGGTCAGGACCCTGGCGGACGACGACTCGACAAAGCTCAGAGCGCAGCTCGATGCCGAGGTTACCGAAACCAGGGCACAGGCTGAGGCCATGCTCGTGGCGGCCTCATTGGCTGAAGAGACTGCCCAGGCAGCGCTCCGCAGCGCCAAGACTGAAGCGAAATCGCTTGTCGGCAACGCCACCGTTGTCGCCGATGACATCAAGGCTTCCGCCGACCTGTACGTCGAAGACCTGCGCAATCAAGCCGACAAGGATCTCGAAGAACTCCGTTCCAACGCTGAACAGGACATTGCGGCCAAGGAACGCAAGGCCAAGGGAGCCCTGAAGGAGGCCCGGAACCGAGCCAATCTGGCACGCAAGGACGAGGAACGGGCTGCGGCATCGGTCGTTGACGCCGAAGCGAAGGCTGCCGGGATCGTTGCAGCTGCTGAGCAGGTTGCAACCAACCGTCATGCTGATCTGGAGCGGCAGGCTGTACAGGCCAAGGAAGAAGCGGCCGTTCGAATGGCCGTGATTGTCGAGACTGAAGAAACTCTGGCAGGCAGTCTCCAGGAGCTCGAGGTACAGCGCGAAGATATCGTCGCCCAGGCCGCAGCAGCCCAAGCGGAGGCCGCCACCTTGCTCCAGGAAGCTGCAGCTCGGGTTGAGGCCACAAGAGCTGAGAGCGCTTTGATCGTCCGGGCCGCCAAAGAAGAAGCCGGTCGTATGGACGCTGACGCGGACGCCCGGATCAAGCAACGTCTCGTCGATGCAGACGGCGAAATTGCCGACCGTCTCGCCGCGGCAGAGTCACAGGCCACCGGAATCTTGTCGGATGCCGAGTCGGCAAGGACGGACCTTGCCAAGGAAGCAGAGGCAGCTCTGGTCGTGGCGCAGCAAGAAGCGGTCGAATCCCGGCGGGCAGCCGGTGAGGCCGCGGGTGAGATGCGCAGCGCTGCAGCCGCGGAATGCGACATGATGAAGGCCGAGGCGCGACGCTACCTCGGCGATGCCGAGCGGGAACGCCGTCAGGCACGTGACGAGCACGCTGAGGCCAAGGTAGTCATCGATCGTGCCCGCACCGATGCCGAGTCGATTCGGGCAGAGGCCGAACGCGACGCAACGACACTGGCGATCTCGCATCGCGGGGAGAGCGAGCGACTCGAGAAGCTGTCCGAGCAACTTGAAGCGCAACGCACCGAAATCGAAGTCGAGCAAGCCTCGCTTGCGGCCCAGAAGTCGCAGACTGAACTGGCGCAACGTGAGGCAGAGGACGCCCTAGCCAGGGCTCGTGCCGATGTGACCCAGATGCTCGACGCTACTCGCAAGCAGTCGGCAGAGAACAAGGCCCAGATCGATCTGCGCCATGAAGAGATCTCCCAGGAGCGTGAGGCGATTGAGTCCTGGCGTGGAGAGCTGGCTGGCTGGCGCGCCCAGCTGGACAAGGAACGTGCGGCTCTGGATGCCAGCAAGTCGCTCGTCGAGCTGGACCGTACCGACCTCGCCAAAGAGTTGGTCAAGGCGGAGAACCGTTGGACCGAGTTGGAGCGCAAGGGAAGCCAGCTCCTCGAGGGTGCCCAGCTCGAGGCCGACGCGATTATCGAACGAGCATGGTCCGAAGCCCGCCGTGTCATCGGCAATACCGACAGCGATGGTGCCGACGATGCAGCCCGGCTTACAGAGTTGCGATCTGAGCTGGAGAAGCAGCGGGCCGACTTTGAGCAGAAGAAGGTCGAGTTCGAGCAGAGCCAGGCACAACTGGAGCTTGGGCGATCTGAGCTGGCAAAGGATCGAGAGAGCCTTGAAGCTCAGCTCGCAGCCCAAGCCGATGTCGATGGGGCAACGATCAGCGAGGCGCTCACCGAACTCGAAGAAGAGCTGGCTCGTCTTGACGCAGCCTCACCGGAACCAAAGGACATCGATGTCCCCAAGCCCGTCACGGCCAAGGACTCGACGGATCGAACTGACGATCCGGTTGCGGCCGTTGGCAACTGGGACATGCTGTGGAGCGAGGAAGACGGAGAATCTGGTACACCGAGCGATTCCGAAGTCATCGTTGAAGCTGTCGCCGAGAGCGAGAAAGCTGAGGACGATGACGATGAGACCGCCTCGGGTTCCGGTGAGTCCTCCGAGTACGGCGAGAGCCGCTATGCCCGCAAGGGACGGCGTCTCCCCCGTATCGAGGACGACAAAGGCTCATCTTCTGTCGGCAGCGGCCTGCGTAACGCGATCATTGGAGCTAGCAAGCGTGGTGGCAGCTCCGCATAGGCGGGGCTCCACCTGGTTGCGAAATAGGTGTGATGAAGAGAAGCAAAGCGGCTGAAGGCAAGCCAGATGCGGAACCCAGTCACTCCGAAACGGATTCGAGTTCTCGCGGTAGCGCACGACGACGAGCGAGCGGTACAACCGGGCCTGCGGCGTCCGGTCCGCCCACGGCAGCATCTAGTGGACAACAGCCGGATGATGAACGTGTCGCGGAAGATGGTCTCCTCGCCCGGCTTGGCGTAAACGCCGACGAAACGACTCGAGACCTTCTGGCCGCGGCCGAAGCCAGGGCAAGCTCTATCCGCGCCAGGGCCGAAGTTGAGGTCTCCGATGCGTTGGCGGCAAGCGCGAGGATGCGCTCGGAGGCAGCATCTCTATCGGCATCCGTCAGAGAAACTCTTGTATCGGCGAGCTCGGATGCCGAAGTCACAAGGGAGATAGCCCGTGAGGCTCGCGAAGAAGCCGAATCGCTTCTGAACCGAGCTCGTACCGACGTTCCGCAGATTCTGGAATCGGCGCGAACAGAGGCCACGGCCCTGCTCAAGGAAACCCGGAAGAAGGTAGCTCGAGCGGACCTTGACGCCGAGCTGAGAGTGTCCGAGCAACTCGATATCGCACGTCATGAGGCGGCAGAGATCGTGGCGATCGCCCAGAGACGTGCCGACGACATCCGCACCGATACTGCAGAGGCCACGGCCGGCAAGGGCGCCGCGTTCGATCGTCAGATTGCAGAACGGCTCGCCGCTGCCGAAAAAGAAACGGCTGATCTCTTCAGCGCCGTGGACAGCGCTAGGGCCGACCTCGACCAGGCGCTCATTAGGGCGGCGGCCGACGTCGCAGCCGCCAACAGAAGTGCAGAGGCGATTCTCGCCGACGCTCAGCTCATGGCCGATGAGCTTCGGACGGAGGCTGCCAAGGATCATGCCACCGCACAGATGCAGCTTGCCGCGGCCAGTGAGCAGATCGAAGAAATGGAACGCGGCGCAGATGAGCGTCTGGAGGCGGTCGCCCAGAGCGAGTCCGAGATGGTCGAGCGAGCCGCGGTTGCTGAAGCAGAATCCGACAAGCTCCGCGTCAACGCCGCTGCTGCCGTCGCCGCCGCGAGCGAGGAAGCTGAAGAGACACGGCGCGCCGCAGAGGCTCATTCAGAAGCGGCACTCGAGCAGGAGCGTCGCTCCGCTGAACAGATCACCGTCAACGAGCAGCGAGCCACCAGGATCATTGCAGCCGCAGACAAGACTGCCGAACAAATCGAGGCGGACGCTCGAGTCAATGCGGGCGAGATAGTTTCTCGAGCGAACGCGCAACTCGAGGGCGCGGCTCGAAAGCACAGTGAGAGCGAGCAGCGCGAGCGCGACTCCCGGCAGGTACGCGACGATGCGGAGATAGAAGCGCGGCGTCTTCGCCAGGAGTCCGACCTCGCCTCTATCGCGCTAGAGCGCAGTAGGACCGAGGTTGAAAAGGTCACCCAGGAGGCGATGGAGGATGCCAGGCTGACGCGGCTCAGGGCATCTGATGAGGCCAAGCGGATAGTCAACGAAGCTTCTTCCAACGCGGAACGGCGCCGGGGCGATGCAGCCAGGGAGCTCGAAGAAGCGACGTCCGAAGCCGCCATCATCCTGGCGAAGGCAGAAGAGACCGCAGGGACGATTGAGCACCGGCGGCGGGAACTGGCGGACGAGTACGTCGAGACTCGCCGTGTCGATGCTGCGGGTCTTGTTGTCGAGGGTGAGACGGCCGCGGCCAAGCTGTTGGCCGATGCGGAACAGCTTGCCTCTGAGGACCGAACTGCACTGATAGCGGCCGCACAGTCCGAATTGGATGAGCAGCGTCAAGAGGCAGCCAACACCATCGAGGCATCTCGAAGAGAGGCCCGTCGCAAGGTCGATGCTGCCCTCGCCCGCGCTGACAAGATCGCAGAAGAATCAAAGCTGGCTCTGGCGGCGACGGAGGCAGAGGCCCGCAGCAGATCCGATCAGATTGTTGCTGAAGCCGAATCGGTCGCGGTCGAGAATCGCCAAGCTATCGAACAGGAAAGGCGGCTTCTGGAGCAGGAACGAGATCGTCTTGCTGCCGATTCCCGCCGTCTGTCGGACGAGATTTTGGAAGAGTCCAAGGAAGAAGCCGAGGCGATGTTGGCCTCGGCCACATCCGAGGCCGAACGAACAATCCAGGATGCAGTGGCCGCGGCCGATATCCGAGCTTCACGAGCGGCAGAGTTGCTTCAGAAGACCGAGGCGGAGGCTGCTGAGCTCAAGGCCACGGCTGAGGCGGAGGTCGCTGAGCTCAAGGCTACGGCTGAGGCGGAGATCGCTGAGCTTGTGGCCAACGCCACGACCGAGGCTGAGGGTCGAACTGTTGCTTCGCTCGCCGAGAGCGAGGCTGCCGCTGCCGATGCCCGCGAGCTGATAGATCATGCCGAAGCACAGGCCGCCGAGTTGGTTGCGAAGGCGCAGGCGGGCCTGGAAGCTGACCGTGAGTCTGCCACAACTGAGGCTGTGGAGCTCGTCGCCAAGGCCGAGACGGACGCCGCAGACCTTGCCGCCGCGGCAAAGGCCGATCGGGAGGAAGCCACTTCCTGGTCGATTGAGCTTGTCGAGAAGGCCGAGATGGAGGCCGAAGAGCTCCTGGCTACTGTGCGCAGCGAGCGGGACGCAGCCCAACTGGCGGCCGTTGAACTTATAGAGAACGCAAGATCCGAAGCAGCGGAAATCGTCTCGGCAGACGAGGCCCGTGTTCGACTCGAAGGCGAAGACGCCGCCGCAAAGGCCGTTGAGTTGGTTGCCAAGGCTGAGGCGGATGCTGAGGAGTTGGTGGCTGCTGCGAAGTCGGAGCGTGAGGATGCGGCGGCGAAGGCCGTTGATCTGATTCAGAAGGCTGAGGCGGAGGCTGAAGAGATCACTGCTGCCGCAGAGACCGAGCGTGAGGATGCGGCGACCAAGGCTGTGGACCTGATTCAGAAGGCTGAAGCGGAAGCTGAGGAGTTGGTGGCTGCTGCGAAGTCGGAGCGTGAGGATGCCGCAGCGAAGGCCGTCGACTTGATTGCCAAAGCCGAGCTCGAGGCTTCAGGGATCTCGGAACAGGCTCAATCAACCGCATCTGCAGAGCATGACTCTGTGCTGAGCGCCCGTGCCGACCTTGCGGCGCAACAGGATGCGTTGGACATGGACAGGCAGGCGTTGGAGGCTGAGCGAGCTTCGATGCAGATCGACACGGAGCGTATCGAGGAGCGCCGGGCCCAAACAGATGCCGAGACGTCGATCCTGGAGAGGAAGCAGAGCATTCTTACCGAGGCACAAGATGCCTTCGTCACCGAGAGAACGTTGCTGCAGCGGAGGTGGGCTGAGGTCGAGCAGCAAGGTATCACTGCCCTAGAGCGAACCCATGAGCAGGCAGAGCAAATCCTCGCCGATGCCCACGAGCATGCATCCGAGATATCGATGCCAGAATCCGGGTCCGAGAAGGTCGAAGAGACCCAGGCGACAACCGCTCAGGAAGCTCTTGATCATCTTGACTCCGCCCTCGCCGAGGCCAAAGACGATGCTGTCCAACGCACGACTGCTGAGCAAGATGAGGTCGGCGCCGACAACGAAACTGTGATGTCAGGGGTGTGGAACGAAGTCATCGAAGAGTCTGACACCGATGGCGACGGTCCCTCCGCGTCATTCGATGTGCCAACAGACGGCGCTTCCTCGCACAAACCGCGCTCTTAGGTAACGTTCATCTGGCGACCGAGTATTCTGTCGTCTCGTATCTTCCGAATCTTTGAGGTGTCCTTTTGAAACGCTACCTATTTGTCGTGGTCGCCGTCGCGCTCCTGGCTAGTTCGTGTGCCGGGTCGTCTGACGTAGCGGCAACTGTGAATGGCTCCGACATCGAGGCATCGATGGTGAAGAGTCTGACTTACGAGACGAGCGAGGATCTCAGCGACGCGGAGTTTGTTCAACTCCTCGACATCCTGGTGCAATGGACGGCTATCGCTGATACGGCAAAAGCTGATTTCGGGATCGATCCCACAGTCGAGGATATTGACACCGAAGTGGATCGGATTTATACCGAGCAGGGCGCTGGAATGAGTTTCGAGGAGTTCCTGGAGGCGCAAAACATCTCTGAGGATGGGCTTGCCCTGTACGCCGCCCAACTGTTGATTGGCGAGGGCGTGCTGACCCAGATCACCGACGGTCTTCCTACACCCACCGCCGAAGAGGCCCAGCAGTTGCTAACCGACGATCCCTACAACTGGACTGAAGTTTGCGCTGCCCACATCCTCGTGGCGACGCAAGAGGAAGCTACTTCGGTGCTGGACCGTCTCGAAGCAGGTGACGACTTTGCGACTATAGCCATTGAGCTCTCGTTGGATACCGGGAGTGGTGCTGCTGGCGGCGAATTGCCATGCACTGTGCCTTCCGGATATGTCGCGAGCTTTGCCGATGCAACTATGAGCGCTGAAATCGGCGAAGTCGTCGGTCCCGTTGAAAGCGAGTTCGGGTTCCACCTCATCAGAGTTGTCAGCAGAAGCGAGGCGACCGAAGAGGAACTGCAGACTGGTCTCTATGACACAAGCGTCTCCGCTGCCATCGACGACTGGTACGTCTCATCTATCGCAGCGGCAGACGTGACCGTCGTCGCCGACTACGGAACGTGGGAAACCGAGCCATTCCCCGGCATCGTGCCAGCTGCGTAATAGTGTCTCAGGCCCAAGCCGGTGCTATCGGGATCGAAGGATCGGTCATAGATGCACCCGTTAGGGGCGACCTACGAAGCAGGGAACGGGTTCTGGTCGTTGTCGAGGACACGGGCGAGATTGGTGCTGTCCTCAGTCCAGATGATGCTGACTACCAGCCGGTCAGGGATCAACTGACCAGCCGGGGGCTGCTAACCGAATTGCGAGCCGGACAATATCTTCTTCCCGGACTTATCGACTTGCACAATCATGCTCCGCAGTGGCCGCAGATGGGCAAGGCCCTCGATGTCTCGCTGGAAGTGTGGCTGAATCGCTATACCTTCCCGCTCGAAGCCAGGTACGCGGATGTAGATTTCGCCACCGCCGTCTACGAGTCGTTGATTGACTCGATGGTCGGCAACGGCACGACCACAGCTATGTACTTCGCAACAACACATTTGCCGGCAACTAAGCGTCTCGTCGACACCTGTCTGCGGAAGGGGCAGCGTGCGCTTGTTGGCAAAGTGGCGATGGACCACCTTGACGGTTGCCCGGACTTCTACAGAGACGAGTCGGCTGCAGCCAGCATCGACGCAACTGCACAGCTTGTTGACTACATCGCAAGACATAAGCGAAATCGAGACTCATTGGTACTCCCCGCCATAACCCCGCGGTTCATTCCGAGTTGTACTGACGAGTTGCTGCAAGGTCTGGGAGAGCTTGCGAACGAAGGCGACTTACATGTCCAGACGCACTGCTCCGAGTCCGATTGGGCTCACTCGTACGGATTGACGAGGTTCGGGCAGAGCGACACCGCAACCTACAGCGACTTTGGTTTGCTGACATCGAAAACTGTGCTGGCTCATTCAAATTTCATGAGCAGTGGAGATCTAGACGCCGTCGCTGCTGCCGGGGCCGCTGTCGCCCATTGCCCTCTTTCCAATGTCTATTTCGCCAATGCGGTGTTTCCGGCACGAGAGGCGTTAGGAGCGGGTGTCCACGTCGGTCTGGGTACCGACATCTCAGGCGGACCGGGGCCCTCGATGTTCAGCGCGGCCAGCAGCGCGGTTGTTGTGTCACGGGTCAGAGAAGACGGTGTCGATGCCAGCCTTCCCGCCATCGACAGGGGCACCCCAAACAGTCGAATCTCCTTCGCTGAAGCGTTCTGGATGGCGACAACGGGAGGCGGATTGGCGTTGGGCCTCCCGATTGGGCTGCTATCGCCCGGCTATTCGTTCGACGCGATAGTTGTGGACAGCGACATTGTCGACACCGATCTGATGATTTGGCCAGAGTTGGATTCTGCTGAGGACATTCTCCAAAAGATCTTGAACAACAGTGTGCGGCGCAACGTGACCAGGGTATGGGTGCAGGGGAGAGACGTTACGGCGACGGCCTCCTAGGGCAACATACCTACCCGTCCTCGCCGTCTGTGGGTTGATTGCCGACTGTCGTGTCTTGGATGAGTCGCCTACCTTCGATGCGGAAGAGGCGATCGACGCTGTCGATGGCGCGCGGATGGTGGCTTGTAATCACAACCGTCGGTTTGCTGGGGAGCCTCGAGATGTTCGTGATGATCCGGCGCAACGTCCCCGAGTCGAGATGCCTGGTCGGTTCGTCGAGAATGAGAAGCTCCGGGCTGCGGATGAGCGCCCGTGCAATCGCGATCCGCTGCCGCTGGCCGCCGGAGAGAGTTCTGCCGTCGTAGCCGACATGGTGGTCGTATCCGTCCTCGAAATCCACGATGAAATCATCAACAGTTGACAGGTGCGCGGCCTGCCACAGCTCGACATCGGAGACCTCGGGCACCCCGTATCTGATGTTGTCGGCGATGGTGCCGGCGACGATCGTCGGTTCCTGTGAAACCAGTCCGATCTTCTGCCGGATCGCGGCCATGTCAAGGTCGTCGTACGGGACGTCGTCCATCAGAAGATGGCCGATGTCCGGGCGGAACAGTCCAAGTATCAAACTGATGATCGAGCTCTTTCCAGAGCCATTTGGGCCCGAAATCATGGTCACTGTGCCCGGCGGTAGTTCGAGGCTGACGTCAGTCAATAACGCTTCAGTCCCGTAGCTGAACGCAACCTTTGTCAGTGATATCGTTCCGAGGTGCTGGGGTTGGGACGTGCCTTGGTACGGCCGATCCATCTCGAAGTTCAGGAAGTCTGTGGCTTCGGCCACTGCGGAGATTCCTTCGCGGGTGATTGGTGCAGCGGCAAGAGTCATCCCGGTTGGGATTACCAGCATCGCCAGCGCGACGAAGAACGCAAACATCTCGCCGATTGTGATCTGGCCATGAGCCGTTGCAATCCCAAGCGTGACCAATATCAGAGTGGCGAAGACGGCGAGAGCTGCCCGCTCGGTCGCCCTGTAGACGCCCCTGGCGACCCGGATTCGTTCATCGGAAGACCGAACGGCTGCGAGCAGATAGTCGCTGCGGTGCATATCCACTGCTTCTGTTCCACGGCTGCGAGTGAGTTCGATGGAACGGAGCGAATGCATGACACCGTCGGTCATGGCTGCGAAGTCGGTGTCACGTATTGCTTGCTGTTTCGTGATCCGGGGCTGAAAGAATCGGTAGATCGCATAAATGGTCGGCAGTAACAGCAGGGATTCCGCAAACGCTATCCAATGAATAGAGATGAGCACTCCGGCCATACCGGCCGTTAGAACGACGGCTGGCAATACCGTGGCGAAGACCTCCTGAATCATCGCATCGATGACTGCAGTCTGGTGGACGATCCGGTCGTGTATGTGATCAGGCTCCGTTCGGCGGTGATACTGGATATGGACGCTGTGCAGTTTTTGAATCATGGCGTGCCGTAGGTTCTCGATGCCGGCTTTGCCATCGCGAGCGATCATCGTTCTACGGAGCAGCGCAGTCGCTTCATTGGCGAGAAGCAGAGCTATCAAGATGGAGCCTGCTCCTACAAAGCGAGCCGTTGCCTTGGACGGAACAGCGTCGTCGAGAATGTATTGGACGAGAACAGGCACCGGGATTACGAGCAGCGCGCTCAATACCGACAAGCCCGCGACCATTGCCAAACTGGCGCTCGATCTGGGAAAGAATGAGCGCAACTGCCGCCACCTGGCTGTGGTCGTCACGAGGGGTCTCCTGAGGCCTGGTTGAGCCCTACCGTACGGTGTCCCGGCGGTTACCGGCGGGGCCGTTGTCGCCTGCGGAATGTATCACCATTCTGGGCGCAAGAGCGTTGCCCCCCGATCGATTTTGAGGGTAGTGCCGGTCATAGCTGCGCTCAGGTCATCGTTGGCAAGAAACCAGGCTGCCTTGCCGACCTCGATCGGATGGACCGTGACGTGACCGAGTGGCGAGATACGGCTCGAGAGCGGATTGCCGCGTCTATTGGTGCCGATCTGGCCAGGGGCGATGGCGTTGACCCGGATGGCATTTGGGGCAAGGGATCGGGCCAGCTGTTTCATCTCGGCTGTCAGGAACGCCACAGCCGGCGTATCCGGTCCGGCGCTTTCTATGCCCGTGACAAATATGATGTTGCCAGGATGGCCGCGGTCTTGCATCTGGCGGGCAACCATCCTGCCGAGAGCCACCAAAGAGCGCGCTCCCATCCTCGACGTTTCGTCCAACGAGTAGTCGCCAGGGTTGAGGACCACAGTGTCTACTTGCCTCCCTATTGAGTCGAGCAAGCGGTTGCGGTCGTCGTCGGTGTTTGCTGTGGCGACGATACCGGTGACCTCGATGGGGGTATTGCCAAGCCGATGAAGCTGTACGTCGATCGTCGGCGAGTCGGGTCCCGCAACCACGACCGCGGCGCCTGCTGTGGCGAACACCCTGGCTATTCCGGGTCCGGCCCCCTGAGTGCCGTCGGCGACTAGAACCATGGTTCCGTCGAGTGAACCGGCAATTCCACGGATACGGTCGGCTCTTTTTCGAAGGACGGACATGGACAGAGAATACGCCTCCGCGACCATCGGGTGTTCGTCGCCTGCCAGACCCCTGCCATCTGTCGGCATCACCATGTAGGTTGTTCGCATGAGTAACAGACATTTCACCCCAAAGCTTTTTGCCTTTCTGAAGGACCTAGCGGAGAACAACGATCGGGACTGGTTCAAGGCTCATCAGGATGACTACGAGGCCTATGTAAGAGAGCCGGCTCTTGATTTCATTAACGATTTTGCTGTGCCGCTCAAGAAGATCAGTGAGCACTTTGTTGCTGACTCGCGAACCGTGGGAGGGTCGCTGTTTCGTATTCAAAGAGACACTCGATTCGCCAAGGACAAGACGCCGTACAAGTTGAACACGGGCATGCAGTTTCGCCACATTGCTGGCAAGGATGCGCATGCGCCCGGGTTCTATATGCATATCGAGCCCGGTGCGTCCTTCATCGGAGTTGGACTGTGGAGGCCGGAGACCAAGCTTGCGTACGGGATTCGGGAAGCGATAGCGGAGGACCCGGCACGTTGGAAGCGGGCATCTCGCAGCCAACGGTTCACCGAGGTTCTGGAACTCGGTGGAGAGTCGCTAAAGCGGCCGCCTCGCGGATTCGATGAAGATCATCCGCTGCTCGAAGACCTGAAGCGGAAAGACTTCATAGCGTCCACCCGAATCACGCAGAAAGCCATTGTCTCGGACCATCTGATGGAGGACTTTGCCGATACTTGCAAGCGTGCGGCGCCGTTTATGAAATTCCTCTGCGAAGCGGTCGGGGTGCCGTTCTAGCGAGTCCGTCAAGAACGGCCAGCAGCCGTCGATACATCTAGATGGTTTGGGCCGCACTTGCGCTTGCTGTTGTTTCGATCGCTCTGCTTATTCGAGAGAAGATGCGGGGTGAGGCTCATGATGCCCAGTTTCGCCTGCTTGCCGACGGCGCACCTTCTGCGATGGTCGTTTTTGACGATCGTCACGTCCTATATGCCAACCAACGAGGTATAGAGATCGTGGGGACCGGCAATGCGGCCGACGTTAATGGGCGATCACTAGATGACGTGTTGGCCCCAGCAACGGCACAGCTCGCACGCGATATCCACAAGCAAGTGCTCGCGTCCGGTGAGCCGCTTTTTGTCGAGGACGTCCCCGTGACCGGGCGCAATGGTGCAGTAGCGCGATGTGACCTCAGTATGGTCCCCGTAGATTTCGATGGAATCAGTGCAGTGCAAGGTGCCTTTGTCCCCGTCGGCGAGGGGCATGAGGCTGTTGTTGCGCTCCGTCAAACGGAGGAACGCTTCCGACGTTTCTTCGACGACATGCCAGTCCCCATGTACAGAACCCGACCTGATGGGACGATCGTTCACGCCAACCATGCGTTGGCCAGGATGCTCGGGGTCCCCGACGCCGCGGCGCTAGTCGGTACTGACGCAGCGGATTTCTATACGGATGATGGAGAACGGGAACGTCTTGCTGCGATTCAGCAGGACCAGGGCTTGCTCGAGGATCAGATCTCAGTCCTCTCGGCCAGAGACGGTCGGCCGGTTTGGGTTCGTGATTCGAGTCACACGATCGTCGAGCAGGACGGGCAGATATTCGAAGGCGCTCTCGTCGATGTCACGGAAGAACAGCGGGCCACGCGCGAGCTGAAGTTGCGAGCAACTCAACAAGAAGCGCTCGCCCACATCGGGCAGGTAGCTCTGGGCACAGTCGATATCGCTGAGCTGCTGAATGAGGCCGTTGATCAAGTGTGCGAAGTCCTCGACGCCGATTGTGTCACCATCGCACAGCATCAGGAGGGTCAAGGATTATCGACCACGGCCGTGGCCTACCGGGTTGACTCGGTGCGTCGCCGCGAACAGGTCTTCAACTACTTGAGTGAATATGCAGAGAGTGCGATGGGCACAGTGCAGCCGATCGCTTTGCCGGCCATTGCTGTCGACGAAGGCGTGAGAGAGCTCAGCGGTGTTGCCTTGGGCATTTCCGGGTCGACGGAGATTTACGGTGTCGTCGGTGTGGCCAGGTCTGGATCAGAGATATCGGCTAAGGACATGAGCTTCCTGCGAACCACAGCGTTGACCTTGGGGTCAGCAATCGAACGAGCCAGAGCCAGAGCAAGGATGAGGGAGCTGATGCTCTCCAAAGACGAGTTTGTTGCCTCCGTATCGCACGAACTCCGCACACCGCTCACTGTCGTAGCCGGTCTGGCGCTCGAGTTGGAGCAGAGTTGGAGAAGCTTTTCCGCCGAAGAGATAGCCGAGTTCATTTCGTTGATTGCCGACCAGAGCAGGGAGATGAGCGACCTCATCGAGGACCTCCTCGTCGTAGCGAGAGCGGATATCGGCAGAGTGCCTATCTACCCAGAACAGGTAGACATTCGCAGCTGTATCGACCAAGTTGTTGCCTCTTGCTCTCTTGCCGATCGGGCCCGGATGACGGTCAGTGGAGATTCCGTATGGGGTTTGGTTGATCCGGTGCGGTGTCGCCAGGTGGTTAGGAACCTGGTGACCAACGCCATTCGCTACGGAGGGCCTCGCATCCACATCTCTGTGGCGAATCACCGCCATCATGCGTTGGTAGCCGTTTTTGATGATGGATCAGGGATCCCCGAGCCGCTCCGCGAGAAGGTGTTTGCTCCATACGAGCGGGCACATTCCAGCAGCGGCGTCCCTGGTTCCGTAGGCCTCGGTCTGACCGTCTCGCAGAAACTCACCGAACTCATGGACGGAGAGATTCTTTACCGGTACGACGGAGGGAGCTTCTTCGAAGTTCTCCTGCCGCTGGTGGAAGAGGCGGAGTCCGCCACGTCGCGGCCCCCTGTTACTAAGACAGGTCGCTGATCTTCTCCGCGACTGTCGTCAGTAGATCGTCGAAGGAATCTGCGAACGATCTGACACCGTCGTCCTGAAGCGTTTGCGTGATGGCGTCGAGATCCACTCCGAGAGTCGCGAGGGCGGCGATGTCGTCACGGGCCGCGCCGACGTCGTCAGTAAGAGCTGCGTTTGCAGGATCGCCATGGTCGAGGAACGCGTCGATTGTCGCCGGTGGCATCGTGTTGACCGTATTCGGGCCGATAAGCGGTTCCACATATAGAACGTCGGGATAGGCCGGGTTCTTGACTCCAGTGCTGGCCCACAACACCCGTTGCGGGCGTGCACCGCGCTCCAGCTGATCGGCGAATTCGGGACCTTCGAAAATCTCCTGATACCGGACGTAGGTCAGCTTGGCATTGGCGACCGCCGCTTTGCCGCGGTGGTTGAGAGCCGCATCAGATCCGTTCTTGTCAAGTGCAGCATCCGTGCTGGAATCGACTCGGCTCACGAAAAACGACGCCACAGAGGCGATCGTGCCCGGATTCTCGGAACGACGTATGCCACGAACGTAAGCTTGGGCGACGGCCTCGTAGTCAGCCATCGAGAACATCAGTGTTGCGTTTACGTTGATTCCGGCAGCGATCAGTTCCTCAATGGCTGGGATACCTTCGGGCGTCGCCGGGACTTTGATCATCAGATTGGGTCGATCGACCAGATCCCACAACCGGTTAGCTTCGGCCAATGTTCCAGCTGTGTCAGCGGAGAGAAGAGGTGAGACTTCAAAGCTGACGTAGCCATCGGCGGCCGCGCTTTCGGTGTAGACGTGATGGAGCGCATCAGCGGCATCTTGGATGTCGCTGACTGCCAGCATCTCGTACATCTCGAGAGGACTGAGTGCCGGGTCCGCTGCCAGGGCCTCCCGGATAGCGTCGTCGTAGGCATCGGAACCGCCGATCGCCTTCTGGAAAATGGTCGGATTGGAGGTGACCCCACGGATCCCGTCGCTGACCATGGCGTCGAGCTCACCGGCAGCGAGCATGTCGCGGCGGATGAAATCCAACCACACTGATTGGCCTTGGTTGTGCAGATCGTGCAGCTTGCCCATGAGATCCTCTTCAAATTGACTGTTGTTAGCAACCATCGCTTGGTGGATGCTGTTCCACAAGATACTGCACTTGAGTTTGGTTAACCCTCAGTGCTCAACAGGTTGAGGAGCCGATCACGCAAGTCTTCGCCGAGGTCGTCGCGGGCGAGACCGTATGCAACGCTTGCCTCGAGGAAGCCTGTCTTGGTGCCACAGTCGAATCGGGTGCCACTGAGACGGAGCCCGTTGAACGGGCTATGTCCGATTAGCTCCAGCATCGAATCAGTCAGTTGGATCTCATTTCCTGCACCAGACTTTCCTTGGCCCAGGTAGTCCATGACTGATGGTTGCAGGATGTAGCGACCCACGATTGCCAGATTCGATGGTGCGTCGGCAGGGTCCGGTTTTTCGACGAGGCCGTTGATCTGAACCAGACGTCCATCTGTCGGTCCGGGGTCAACGATTCCGTACCGCGACGTGTGGTTGTCGGGCACCTCCATCAGTGACACAACGTTGCCGCCATGGATCTCGTAGACCTCCACCATTTCGGTGAGTGTCGGTTTGTCAGCCTGGATCAGGTCGTCCGCGAGGAGTACCGCGAATGGTTCGTCATTGATGAGGTGGCGGGCGCACCAAACCGCATGACCCAACCCGAGAGGGGACATCTGGCGGACAGAGGCCACCTGGCCCGGCTCGAGCTTGGTCGCATTGAGGAGTTCAAGTTCGTCCTGTTTTCCGCGCGCTGCGAGCGTCTGTTCCAACTCGTAGTTGTTGTCAAAGTGGTCTTCGATGGCGTTCTTGCCGCGCCCGGTTACAAAAATGAACTCTTCGATACCGGCGGATCTTGCCTCTTCAACCGCATACTGGATCAACGGTTTGTCGACGACCGGCAACATCTCCTTTGGGAGGGTCTTGGTCGCGGGCAGGAAACGGGTACCGAGTCCTCCCACCGGGAATATCGCTTTGCGGACAGGTTTCACTATTTCTCCCCTTTTGGTCTCGATCGTACTTCGGAACTCAAGCCACCAGGTTGAGCGATAGGCCCCGGTGCGTCATGGTGCCTGCCCTAGTCCAGCACGGCTTTGCCAACTCTGCCGACATGCGCCTTCGCCTTAACGTTGTACCAGGCATGTTCGACAATTCCATCCGCATCGAGCACAAATGTCGAGCGGATGAGGCCCTCGTATTCCTTGCCGTAGTTCTTCTTGATACCCCAAGTACCGAAATCGGTGGCCATCGAATGGTCCTCATCGCTCAGCAGTGAAAACGGCAGTTCGTACTCGCTGCGGAAATCGGCGAGCCGTTGCGAGGGGTCGGGGCTCACTCCTATGACGTTGTAGCCAGCTTTCAGGAAACGATTGTGGTTATCGCGGAAGTCACACGACTCGCCGGTGCAGCCGGGGGTAAACGCCTTGGGATAGAAATAGACGACAAGTCCTTTTCCGGCGAAGTCGTCATTGGTTCTTTCGGTGCCTTCGTGGTCGTTGCGGCGGAAGGATGGCGCGCTCATCCCGGGTTCCAGCTTCATGGGGAATCTCCTTCGGCTCTTTCGGTTGCGCTCCGTACGCGGAGCTGGCCGCATGCGGCGTCAATCTCCTGGCCCCTGGTTTCCCGGAAGGTTGCGTTGGCACCGCGGTGTGCAAGCTCGGCCATGAACTCGTCGATACCTATCCGACCCGGCCGCTGGTATGTGGTCAACGGGGTCGGGTTCATAGCGATGACATTGATATGGGCGCTGAGCCGGTGGGCGATGCGAGCAAGTTTTGCTGCTTGATCGCGAGAATCGTTTACGCCGTCCATCATCGTCCACTCGATTGAGACACGACGTCCGGTGGTGCGGAAGAAGTGAAGGGTCGCGTCTATGAGCTCGTCGAGCGGGTATCGCTTGTTCAAAGGGATGAGGCTGGTGCGGAGCTCGTCATCAGCCGCGTGCAGGCTCACTGCCAGGCTTACCTGCCACGGTTCTTCGGCGAGCTTGCGTATCCCTGGTACAACGCCGACAGTTGATACCGTTACCGAGCGTGCTGCCATGTCTATCACGTCGATCATGCGATGCAGCGATTCGCGTAGGTTCTCGTAGTTGGCTAGCGGCTCGCCCATTCCCATGAACACCACATTGGTGACGCGGCCTGGGGATCCTGCGATGGGCTTGCTGCGCAACGCCGCGTTTGCGTATGCGACTTGGGCGACGATCTCTCCCGCGTCTAGGTGACGCTCGAACCCAAACTGGCCTGTCGCGCAGAATGTGCATCCCATGGCGCAACCGGCTTGAGATGAGATGCACAGGGTCGTCCTCTTCCGGTAACCCATGAGCACCGCTTCGATTGAAGCCCCGTCCGGGGTCCGAAAGAGCCACTTTCGGGTACGGCCGTCGTCGGCCGATTGCTCGATCTCCACGTGGAAAGGCCAAAGCCGTCCGGTCAAAGAGTCACGAAGGTCGCCGGGCAAATTCGTCATCTGTGCAGGATCAAGGACAGGGTGTTTGTAGAGCCACTCCCGCAGCTGATCGATCCGATAAGACGGTTGACCGGGCGCCAATTCACTGAGATCAGCAGGGTCAAGTTGGTAGGCGCTTCGGCCAAGTGTTTCCATCACCGTTCAAGCCAACCTGGTGATTGCCTGAGCGATCCAATCGGCGGCTGTTTGCGGCGATGTGCCGAGCGCTTCGGCCAAGGTCTGCGGATTCATTTCGGACAGCCCTCGGAACGACTTGATGCCCATGTCCGCCAATTTCGCTGCGTAAACGGGACCGATGCCCTTGACATCTGTGAGGTCGTCGGGATCTTGCTGTGGCGGTGGGGGCGTAGATCGATAGTGCGGTGCTGGCTCATGAGACACGTGGGGGGTGGGAAGAAGGTGTTCCCTGGTCAACCACACGATGGCGGCGGCGAGGACGGCGAGGACGGCGAGGCGAAACAGTTTTCCAATCACGAGCTGATTCTAGAACTTGAGGACGTGGTCCACGCCGCTGCGCAGATCCGGCCGAGCTGCAGTGATTCTCGCTGCGGCTTCAGGGTTTGCAGCTCCAGTGCGCCCAGGCATCGTTGCCCTGATTGAGCGAAGTCTGCACCAGCCAGGCGGCGGATCCGACATTGGCTTCGGGCTCGAATGGCGAAGCGCCACCAAAACCTGCGGGGGGAGAAGCCCACGCCCAGGTACCAGCCAGGAATTGGTAGAGCCCTGACGCGCCGGAGTACGAGTTGTACGCAAGGGGATCGCCGAGGCTTTCGCATCTCATGACGGAGAGGGCATCGTCGACCAACTCAGCGGGAAAGTATCGCTCGACGAGGTACCGCCACTCTTCAACGTCGCGTGCCCCGCCTTCGACCGGGGGCACGGTTGTTGTAGTAGTCCCCACTGTCGTGGTGGTGGTTGCAGGTGGTGCGGTTGTTGTGGTGGCCGGGGGAGGAGTTGTGGTGGTGGTTGCGGGTGGTGCGGTTGTTGTGGTGGCCGGGGGAGGAGTTGTGGTGGTGGTTGCGGGTGGTGCGGTTGTTGTCGTGGCCGGTGTTGGCTCGGCCCTTGGCGCCGGCGCAGGCTCGACCGGTGCTAGCACCACGTCTTGTTGCCGGCGCTCGGATGGTTCGATCTCGGGGTTCAGCACAGCGGAGAACCCGGCGGCGGCAACTCGTGCAGATAAGGAGGACGGAAGGACATTCACGTTGGCCTCGACCACTTCCTCTGTGGGGTCTACGGCGCTCACCGCGGCGAAACCGAGCGCGGCAATGAGGATCACTATCAATGATCCAGCTGCAGAGATCTGAAAACGAGGCCGCACGAGGTGGTGTCCGCTCCTGATTTCGGTCGGTGTGCCGACCGGGCGCAACGCACGCCGTTTCCAAGGCTAGAGCCAGTGACCCACGTTGGGCAAGCCCAACCAAGCCATATTATGGCAAGTAATGCGGAGCGGTAGAGTTTGGAGTGTGAGGCATACCATTTCGTTGGCGCTTGTCGCGCTCGTCATGTTCCTGCTGCCCGGAGCGGTACAAGCTGACGAGGACCGATGTGCAGACCATTTCCCAGGAGTCGATTGGGTAACGGTTGAGATCGACGCGCCGGTGGCGGTGGCAACGGCGGGGATGACGCCGGAAATGGCAGCACGGTTTGCCGGCGACGTCGAGCGCAATGCCAATCTGATCCAGTCAGAAATCGGCGGTTTGGAGGGAGCGACCGCATGCCTGGCCACTCCAGAGCTGGCTTCTGCCTTTTCTGAATTCGCCGCGGAAGGGCAACGCCTGCACGTCGGGGTGTTTGGAGAAGAGAAGCTGTTGGTACTCTCCGCCGTTGAGATCCGAACCGTTGATGATGCGATCGCGTTCGGTTTGCCGCACATCGCGCTATGGCAGATCGCAGCCGACCTTGACCTAGAGGCCGGGTACCCCGAACCGCTGGGATCGACGATCGCCCACTGGTACATGGCGCGAGACACCGACCGGTTGGATCGCTATCGCAACGAATTGGTCGTCGCGATGTTCCTCGACGATCCCAATCCAGAATTGCGGACGGCCGAAGACGCGATCAGTTGGGTCGTCGACGGCAAGGCCGATCCGTTCTTTTATGACCCCCAATTCATAGCATCACAAATGGGTGTCTTCATCGACTATGCGACGTCTGTGGAGGGGATGACCGTTGTCCGCGACCCAAGCCAGGAGACCTGGGCCGATCTAGAGAACCGGTGGCGGATTACGTTGAGAGATGAATTACCGCGGGGATCGTTCGGAGCGGAATGGGGGGTCGCCCTCGTTGTTACCTTCTTGCTGCTGACGGTTTTGCTCGCCTGGGGAAAGCGACGTCAGAAGAAGCGTGCTGCGCAGCGACGACCGACTCCTCCTGCGGATGAAACCCTGTTTACGTCAATGCATGAGTGAGGGGCCGGTCTCAGATTCCGATTGCGGCTGTTGAGGCAACGCGCGGATCCGCGGCACCGCGAACTTCGTCTCTGTCCCCGGTGATGACTGAAACGGGACCCCACCCGGACATCCAGCCCTGGGTGGGTGCTGTTGAATGGCCCAGATCGTTGAGGCCGGCCACGACACACTCGCCGAGATGCGGCTCGTGCGCAATAGTCGTGTTTGGTTCCTGCGATTCTTGGGTTGTCCAGCGTGGGAGTCGCTGCGCCGTTGCCGCGTCCACGTTCCCCCACCGCATATACGTCAGCATTTGGAGGAGTGTTTGCGGTTGGAAGTCACCACCGCGTGTCCCGAGCAGCATCGCGAGATTGTCGTCGTTCGTCCACAGCGTAGGTGACAGGGTGTGTAGCGGTTGCTTGCCAGGGGCCAGTTCGTTTGGATGACCGGGTTCAAGATTGAATCCGGATCCCCGGTCGTGAAGGAAGAACCCGGAACGACCCGCTCCGATGCGTGAGCCAATTCCGTGATAGTTCGATTGGATCAAGGAAACGCCCATCCCATTGGAGTCACGAACGCAGAGATACGCCGTACCCCCCGGTGCCGGGCTTGGTGCCGGCCATTCGGTCCGCTTATCCATCGAGATGCGGTCAAGACGTTCGGTGAGCCGTACCGGCGCCAGGAGTTCATCGGCAGCCAGTGGTGCGAATCGCGCGTCGGCGACGTAACCATCTCGTTCCCACGCAACTGCTCGGAACGCCTCGATGGCGGCGTGGGTGAATCTTGGGTCTTCAGGGTCATGTGGCGGGTCGAGCCGTTCGAACAACCAGGATGCCGCCAACGTCAGATAACCCTGAGAGTTGGGGGGAAAGGTCCATCCGGTCCAATCCATGAATTGCGCAGAGATTGGCTTGATCCATCTGGCCTGAATTTGGGCAAGATCATCGGGTTGGATAGCGCCTGCGGTGGCCGCGACGATGTCATCCCCAACCGATCCGGAGTAGAACGCGTCGCGCCCCGAGCGGCCGATGGCACCAAGTGTCTTAGCAAGAGCAGGACGGTGAACGGTCTCGCCGGGCCGCGCGGGAGTTCCTTCCGGGTATAGACCTATAGAGGAGTCCTGCGGGCCGAGGGTTTCGGCGAATTTGACGAGGGAACCGGACAGCTCCGGTGTTGCTGCGAAACCATCGGCTGCGTGCTCGACTGCCCTTTGCAGCAGATTGGATAGTGGGAGGCTTCCGTGACGGTCGGAAATGGCTTCCCAACCATCGACACAACCGGGGACTGTTACCGCAAACGGACTACCGATCGGGATGGACTCGTACCCCCGATCGCGGAGAACTCCGGCCGTGGCCCCCGATCCGGCTCTGCCTGAAGAGTTGAGAGCCTCGGGAGCGGCAGCGCCTGGTCGATGAATCAGGGCGAACAGATCGCCGCCGATGCCACAGGTTTCCGGGGCGACAACCCCGAGAGTGGCGTTTGCGGCAATGGCTGCATCAGCGGCGTTTCCTCCATGGGCCAGGATGTCAATCGCAGCTTGCGATGCCAGTACGTGTGGCGTAACGGCGGCGGATCGTCCTTTGGAGACAAGGGATGCCTCGGCCAGGCGATCAGGAGGACTTGGATTCACTTCGAGACGGCAGGCAGACGTCTGTTGAGCGCGTCCAACACGGCCTTGACGGCGGTTTCCTCTTCGTCGCCAGCCGACAGTGCCGATCCAACGACTAGCTCTTCGCCTTGTTTGCCTGCAAAGACGATCACGGCGATAAGGGCGGTGCGCATGCCGACGCTTGCAGTGCCAATAGCGTCAAGTGCGAGCGGTGGCGTATCAGCAAAGATGGACTCGATGGCTTGAAGTGTCGCCTCGCCAACGAGGCGGAGACGTGCAGACGCCGCGTCCGGACCGGTGGCCGAACCGATGTGCTCGCCATTCTGCCAAGCCAACGTCACTGTCAGCGTTGTGCGCGAGCTGTCTGTCTGTTCACGGATTCGCATGAGAGCCGGGCGCTGCAACGTTCGTTGCTTGATGCTGTCCGCGGCCAACTGGACGACGGAGATGACCCGACGATCAATGTTGACACCGTATCTCGCCATAGCCAGCGACTGGATGTCACGCGAGACTTGTTTGGGAGACTTCGATGGCGCCGCAAGGACATGGAGCTCCACAATGCGGCCGCCTTTGCGTACAACTCTCACCGCCTCGACGGCTTCGAGCTGAGCGATCGTTTCTTCGAATTCCTCGTTATCGAACACGGTCCGCGGCCTTCCTCATGCTCTGTGCAGCTTCAGCCGCACACTAGCGAGGTGACGGTCGATAGTCTTGCCGACGATGCGGTTCCTTGCCGGACGCGCCCTATATGCGTAACGTACTGCCATCGACAAGGGTCGAGCCTTGGGCGGACGGCCCCTTCGGGTCGCTGGGGCAGGCGTGTTGAACAGACACACCTGGAGTGAACCGATGGGCAAAACCACATCAGCCGCCAAGCCTCCGCAGGCAACGGGTGGCTAAAGCGCGTCTGTATCGAGTTGCAATGCTGGTGTTCGTGGCACTCGCGATTGTTGCCGCCAGCTTCGCCTGGGTGGTGAAGAATGACCCGGTACCGGTTGGCATCGCGTCCGCACTAATGGTCGCGTCTCTCATGCTGAATGTGCCTGCAATGAGCGGGAACCGCGTCTACCTGGGTATTGCCGCAGCTGCGGCTGTTCCCATCGCCGTTGGCGATGCGCAACTGGTCGCTGCCATATACACAATTTCGCTCACCATCGCCTGGCTGGTCTATCTGGTTTTCCGGCCCATTGACCTGACGACACTGAACTCGGAGTACCTGGCGGAAGTCGTCGCCATCGCCGGTTTTGGAGGGACGTTCCATGTCACGTCTGTCATCCTCCGGGTCGATAATCTCGATTTCTCGACGGTTGCACCAAACGAGGGCTATGCCGCGATCGTCTGTGTCGTTCTCGGCGGCGGTGTCTATCACGCCCTTCGTGCCGTATCCCGGTCGCTCATCGGTCTGGAACGAGCCGACCTCTCAGTGCGGTATTTGTGGCTGGCGGGACTCCAAGACTGGTCTGCGGTTACCGTCTTAATCCTCACTGGAACCGTCGTGGGCACGGCCTACGAGTCTCTGGGTTGGACTGCGATTTTGGTGGCTGCGGTCCCTTATTCTTTCACTCACACTGCTCTTGCCCGCTATCAGGGCACCAAAGTTACGTATGGACAGACCATTCAGGCATTGTCACAGATACCTGAAGTCGCGGGCCTGGCACCGCTCGGCCACTCGGTTCGCACTGGCCACCTCGCCGCCGACATCGGTCGCGAGATGGGGCTTCGCCCTGAAGAGGTCGAGGATCTCGAGTACGCGGGATACATGCACGACATCGGTCGAATCACGCTGAACGAGCCCGCCATCTTGCGTGCCGGCTTCACCGACCTCGATATCGCCCGCTGGGGTTCTCAGATCATTGCGGAGGCCCCGCACCTCGGCGAGGTCGCACAGATTGTGGGCGATCAATGCTTGCCGTACCGTTCTCCTGGCCAAGAGCGTGATACCGGGGTATCGACCACCTCAAAGATTGTCAAGATTGTCAGCGCATACGATCAAGCGGTTCACGAGCTGCAATTGCGGCCCATCGATGCGCTCGAACAACTGCACCGTGGCTCGGCATACGAATACGATCCCGAGATAACGAGCTCGCTGCGCCGCGTGCTCGAATTCCGCGGCGAGCTCGCAGGACGCTAGAAGGCTGTCAGCTTCGGCTCAAACCTCGCCGCGTTTACCAGCGGCCGAACCTGGCAAACCTTGGACACGATGTCGGAAGAGACGTAGCGGCTGGTGGAGCTGGTCTTCTAGGAACACTCCTAGCCCAACGGCGAGTAGCACGTCACCCATTGATATGACCGAGCGTGGCATGGGAATGATGTCAGCCAGGAAAGGCAGATGGGAGCTGGCGTCAAGAATCACATGCTTGGCATCGAGGCTCAGTTTGTCGAGGTTTCCGCCGGCCAGTTCGAACGCCTCCGGGAGGATTGGCATCCCATTGTTGAGTGCGATAACCGTGAAATTCATCAGGATTCCGATCCCGCTGATCCACATGCCCGGCTTGCGTTGGTTGAGGGCGACAACTGCAATCAGAGGTAGGTACGACAAGAGCACGAGCCAGACTGCGAGTTCTCGGTTTTCGGTATTGACGAACTCAGCAGCCGTCTGCATGCCGAAACCTACAAATAGCAGCCACCAGCCGCGGACGTATATCTCAGAGAGGTTGGAAATTTTCCCACCTCTCATGAGTGAAACCGCAACTGATACGACGATAACTACAAACAGCCACTCCATTGTCGCGACGTTAGCTGAGTCTCGGAGCAACCAGCGGACTGTCTCACCAGGCTGCGCAAGGTAAGCTCGACCGACGATCGGGAGGTGTCGGAATGCTGCGCTATGAGTGTGATGGGCCGCGGGCGACTCTGACAATTGACGATCCGGAGCGGCGCAATCCAATGTCTCTGGAAACGATGGCAGCGCTGACAAACGGGATCAACGATGCAGCGGTCGACCCCCAGATCAGGGTCATCGTGATCACCGGTGCGGGTGATCGGGCTTTCTCCGCTGGCGGAGACCTCAGCGGCCGGTTTGTCGACGCCCCGCTTGCTGATCACGACGCCAGAGGAGCGCTGGCCGATCTGTTCAGAGCCATGCGACGTTGCGGCAAGCCCGTCATTGCAAGAGTGAACGGCCATGCCGTAGCGGGTGGGTTTGGTTTGGCGGCGGCGTGCGACATCGTGATCGCAGTCGAAGACGCCACATTCGGTACCCCCGAAATCCGGGTTGGTCTGTGGCCGATGATGATCACCGCGATTCTGCAACGACTGATCCCGAGTCGAGCCGCTTTCGAGCTGATGGCCACGGGGCGGCGTATCAGTGCCGACGAAGCACTTCGTCTTGGCGTGGTATCGAGGGTGGTCTCTTCGGCCGACCTGGACGATGCAGTCAACGAGACGATCGAACAGCTGCTGGCTGTGTCCCCTGCGATCCTGGCGTTCGGCAAGGATGCCTTCTACGCAACTGAGGACATGCCGCTTGACACTGCTCTTGACTATCTGCACAACGGGTTGACGAGCGTGGCCATGACAGAAGACGCTGTGGAGGGGGTGTCCGCGTTCCAGGACAAGCGCGACCCCGAGTGGATCGGTCGTTAGGACCCGAAGAGCTCTGCGATGTCGTCGTCCAGAGAGTCGATGGTGACCAGGCCGAAGTGGTTCTTCACAATTGTGCCATCGCTGTCAATGAAGAAGGTGGCGGGGAGACCGAGCACGGGGTATGCCTCTTCCACGGTCCCGTCGTCAAAGGCGATCGTGTATGAGACGTTGATCTCTGTGGCGAATTCGGTGGCATCCTCGATGTCGTCTTGAACCGCCACGCCAATGAACGCAACTTCCGGGTTCCGGTTGGAGGCGGTGTCGATGGCTGGCATCTCTGCCCGGCATGGAGCACACCATGACGCCCATAGATTGAGCACTATGGGCCGACCATCGCTTGCGATGTGGTCGGCCAATGAAAATGTGGCGCCATCCAACGTAGCCAGTACAAACGCGGGTGCCGCTTCGTCAGTGCCGGGTACGTTCGGGTCGCCTTCGATGAGGTCGCCCATGTCAGGGAACGTTGTTTCGGCGGTACCTCGGGAACCGATCACCAACGTCACTGCGATTGCCGCCACAAAGACCCCGGCCAAGACGAGCCAGGTCGTTGAGCTGGAGCGATGTGTGTCTTCCGGTGATTCCATGGGGCGAGATTAG
>CAXMRC010000081.1:0-8568 GCA_964195945.1 uncultured Gemmatimonadales bacterium | reverse complement strand
TGCCACGGTTAGGTGTGATGTCGCACGTCTGATACCATCTGGCCGCCCTTCAGTGGGAACCCTTCCGGGGTAGCTCAATTCGGCAGAGCAGCGGACTGTTAATCCGAAGGTTGCGAGTTCAAGTCTCGCCCCCGGAGCCATCATGTTTGAACCCCCTGGATGAGGGGGTTCAAACGCGTTAGGGGATGGGGTTAGAGGTTGTCGGCTGGTGGTGACGGTTCCTCATCGGGGACGCAAGCCATGCTTGCCGCGTCGTACACAACGTCGACTGGGCCATCCTTCGAGACGTGTGGGCGACGTCAACCTCGATGATCGCGAACGGATTGGTTGTCGAGTTGGTTACGCAACCACACCAGGCATGCAAGCGACCATCTGCAGTAGCTTCTTGGTGGACGCCCACGGTTGGCTACGTACGTTTGGGCGGGTGCTTCAGCTAAAACCACGGATCGTCGATAATGACCATGTGTCACGTTTTCGCCCCATAGTCAGCCTCGGATTGGGCTTTCTATTGCTTAGTGCCACGCCGAGTTTTGCGGACGAGGCTTCCCCGAGTTCCACGGGTGAGGTAGGCAGTTACCTCACCAATCCCTACCAGGATGATCCAACCGACTGGAATGATCCGTGGCGAGACAACATTGTGGGACCTCGCAACGAGCTATCCACGATCGACGGTCACATCGGTTCCGGGGTGCGCGCCACCATCGATCAAGGTGAACATTTCGGGGCGGCCATGCGGTGGCGGTTCGCCGACAACAACTTCGAGGATCCCGAGCAACTGTGGTTTCGCTACTACCTGAGGTTTCCCGAAGGCTTCCCCAATACGGGCAAGGGCAAAATCCCCGGTCCGGCGGGTTTGTACTCGGCGAGCGCCCGTGGCAACCAACCCTCGACACCTGCGAGCCCTGGTTGGTCTGCCCGTATGTTCTTTGCGCCGGGCGATCAAGGTGTCGATCACACCAGGATCGGGTTCTATCTCTATCACCTCGACCAGACCGCCAACCATGGCGACCTGCTCCTGTGGGACGAGGAGGTAGCTACCCTCGAGCACGGTCGGTGGTACTGCGTTGAAGGCTATGTCGCCTTGAATACCCCTGGTGTCGCTGATGGTCTTCTTACAGGATGGGTCGATGGCACAGAGGCCTTCAGCCAGAACGGAATCCGGTATCGACGAGCGGACGAACCCGCGGTGGCGATCGAGAGCTTCTGGTTTGATGTGTATTACGGCGGACAGGATCCTGCACCGCAACGGCATGAGGTGGATTTCGACTCGCTGTCTTTCGGTCAAGATCGTCTGGGGTGTGACGATTCCGCGGAGCGTGGTTTTGACGGCGGTTTCTTCGACGATGAAGGCTCGGTGCACGAGAGCGCCATCGACGAACTGCGTACTGCTGGGGTCATACATGGGTGCAACGCCAACGGCGACGCGTTTTGCCCCGATGCAGGAGTGACTCGTGGTGAGATGGCGAAATTGATAGTGCGTGCTTTGCAGCTGCCGCCAAGCGAACTCGATCACTTTACGGACGACGACGGATCTCCCTTCGAATCCGCGATCAACATCCTTGCCTCGCTTGGTGTCACCAACGGCTGCGGCGAAGCAATATTCTGCCCGGATCGCGTGATGAGCCGGGCCGAGGTGGCAGCCTTTATCAATCGTGCCCTGGCACTTCCCAAGGCGCAAACGGATCATTTTGCCGACGATGCGGCGTCGTTGTTCCAGACCGATATCAACGCTCTGGCTGAGGCAGGGATCACCTACGGGTGCGGCGCCAGCGTGTTCTGCCCTGACGCTGAGGCCAGTCGGAGCGAAGCCGCAACATTCGTCGTACGTGCGATGCGGGTGTGGGAGATGAACGCAATCCCCGCCGACACTCCCGAACCGATCATCATGGTGCATCTCTTCCGCCCGCGCGCCATCTAGTGCCCCGACAGACAACCTTTGCGCTGTTCTGCCGGCCAGGAACGCCCCTCGCGGTGTCCTCGTCCTAGACGCAGTGCAAGACTGCGCCGTCGTCCTGCGTCCTTCCGAGTGACGCCCCTGACTCGACATCGACACCCCAAACGTTGCCAGCCAGGGCACTGGGAGCCCGCCGCTGCGGCCGGGTGATCAGTTACGCTCGCTCAATGGCCTTCACCGCTCGACTCGATGACCTCCGCCCGAATCGCCTCCGGTCTGCCGCGTTCTCTAACCAAATCGGAGAGATTTCAGCAGTGCGTCTCGAAGAGGTGGTAGCTGCGGTCGATCAAGTCGAGGCGGCAGCAGGGTCGGGTCTGTGGGCGGTGGGATACATCGGCTACGAGGCAGCAGCGGCGTTCGACTCAGACCTGGTGGTGCGGACCCGAGGCATGTTCCATCGTGACCTGCCTCTGCTGTGGTTCGGGCTATACGAGACGCGACACTTGAATCCAGGGTTTGCAGCCGATCTTGGTAGCTACCGGCTCACGCCTTGGGAGTGGGTCGACACTCGGCGCCACTTTGAACAGGATGTCGATGCGATCCGAGATCTCATCATCGCCGGTGACACCTACCAGGTGAACTACACAAGCCGGCTGCGCGCCAACTTCACAGGCGATCCGGTTGCGTTCTACCGCGACCTTGCCGCGGCTCAGTCCGGGGGCTACGGCACCTACTTGGATACCGGCCGCTTCCAGATCGCCAGCGCGTCGCCTGAGTTGTTTTTCGACCGCTATCCGACCGGAAGGGGTGGAGATCGGCTCATCACTCGTCCCATGAAAGGCACGGCGCCGCGGGGTCGATGGGCTGCCGAAGATGTCACCTCCAGGCTCCGTCTAGAGCAGTCGGAGAAGGACCGTGCTGAGAACCTGATCGTCGTCGATTTGCTCCGCAACGACCTGGGGCGGGTCGCCCGATTCGGGTCTGTGACTGTCGAAGACCTGCTCGCTGTTGAGCGCTACGACACAGTGTGGCAACTGACCTCCACGATATCCGCCGAGATCGAAGCAGACGTCTCGCTCAATTCGGTCCTTCGTAGCCTATTCCCTTGCGGATCGATTACCGGGGCCCCCAAGATCCGCACAATGGAGATCATCCGAGATCTGGAGTCAGAGCCGAGAGGCGTCTACACCGGAGCGATCGGTTTTGTGAGCCCGCCGGGTGTGCCGGGCCCACGAGCGTCTTTCAGCGTTGGGATCCGAACCGTTGTCATCGATGGAGAATCGGGAGAAGCGGAATACGGAATAGGGGGTGGGATCACTTTCGACTCGGACCCGACCGCCGAATACGAGGAGGCTGCGCTCAAGGCCCGCATTCTGACCTACGGAGGATCTGACTTCGAGCTTCTGGAGACAATGAGATGGGCTCCGGCATCGGGCTGGTATTGGCTGAATGAACACTTGGACCGTCTCGGAGAGTCGGCTCAGTACTTCGGTATTCCCTTCGATCGTGCGCTCGTGGCTGACCGTCTGGAGCAGGCGGTCACGGGATCAGCCGAGGTGCGAGTGCGGCTTACGATCGACCGACAAGGTCAGATCGGTGTCACCCTCGCCCCACTCGCATCCGATACCAATACCTCCGTTGCCCTCGCCATCGATCACGACCCCGTCGATACCACCAGCCCATTCCTGTTCCACAAGACCACGAAACGAGATATCTACGAGAACCGGAGGCGACGCCATCCGGATGCCGATGATGTTCTCCTGATCAATGAGAAGGGGGAACTCACTGAGTCAACGATTGCGAACGTCGCGGTAAAGCTGGATGGGAGATGGGTCACTCCGCCGGTCGAATCGGGGTGTCTCCCTGGTGTGTACCGAAGGGTATTGCTGGACGAGGGCCGGATCGCGGAACACAGCATCGCCCTTGCGGACCTCAAGACGTGTGATGGCATCGCTCTCCTCAACTCGGTGAGGTTGTGGAGGCCGGCGTTCATCATCGACGACTGAAATCACTCGGCGCGGGCTCTATTGTCCTTGACATGTTCCATGTTGCCCTACACGAACCCGAAATCGCACCGAACACCGGCAACCTGATGCGGCTCACGGTCAACACCGGGTGTCGGCTGCATCTCATCGAGCCACTGGGCTTTTCGCTCGATGAGGCGAAGGTCCGTCGGGCGGGTCTTGATTACCGCGAATATGCTCGCGTCGAGACCTATCGGAGCTGGCAAGAGTTTCTCGATGCGATGGGGGAGAGACGACTCTTTGCGTTCAGTCAGCATGCAACCACGGTGTACACCGATGTTTTCTACGGGTCCGGAGACGTGCTGCTCTTCGGCAAGGAATCGGTCGGCCTGCCATCCTCAGTGCTCAATAGCTCCGCGATCACCGAACAGGTTCGCATTCCGATTGCGCCGCAGGGGCGGAGCTTGAACCTGGCCAACGCGGCGGCGATCGGAGTCTATGAGGCGTGGCGACAGCAAGGGTTCACGATGCCCGAGGTCCCCGCATGAGCCATACCGCAACCATCAGTGTGCGTTTCTATGAACTCGATCCCTATGAGCACGTCAACCATTCCGTGTATATCCAGTACTTCGAGGCGGCGCGGGCACAGTGGCTGACCGATGTGGGCTTCTCGTTGCAGAAGCTGAAAAGTGAGGGCATCCAGATCGTGGTAACCGAGCTCAACACCAGGTACATGGGATCGGCAGGTCCTGGTGATCAGCTGACTATCGAATCGGAACTCTTCGAATTGCGGCGGGCGTCGATGACGTTCAAACAGCGGATACTGCGCGGCGAGGAGACACTTGTTGCGCAGACGATCACGGCGGCGACCGTCACCACAACCGGCCGCCCCACCAGGGTCCCCGTGGGCCTGTCCGAAGCTCTCGGCGCGATGTGACGAGTCCCATAGAGCTGGTGCAGTCGATTGAGACGGCCGCATACAGAAGCTGGCCAGCACGAGAGGTGGCAGAGTACGACGGCTGGGAGCTGCGATTCGCCGATGGTTTCTCCAGGCGGGGTAACTCGGTCTACCCGGCGGGTACTTCGACGGTTGACCGCCTCGAGAAACTGGAATGGTGTCGCAATTGGTATGCAGAGCGAGGCCTGGATCTTGTGGTTCGGCAGACCCCTGCGACCGAGCCGGGTCTCGATGCCGTCCTGGAGACGGTCGGCTTTGACCTCGAAGGCCGGACCAATGTCATGGTTGCGGATCTTGAACCCCTTCCTGGGGAAGCTCTTGTCGAGCCCGAAACTTCTCGAACCTGGTGTGAGACAACTGCCGGCCTGCTGGGCATCGACGAACAACGAGCCGAGGGATGGAGAGCCATCATCGACCGGATCGAACTGCCAACTGGTTTTGTCGTCATCGACGGAGTGGGTGCGGGCTTCGCTGTCGGGGACGGGCAATGGCTGGGACTCTTCGAGATCGTCGTCGACCCCGACAGTCGCAGACAGGGGTGGGGCAGCAAGCTGACCCGATCGCTTATGGAGTGGGGTCGATCTCGGGGTGCGACGCGGGCGTATGTTCAGGTCGTCGAGACGAATGAACCGGCGATCAGGCTATACGAACGGTTGGGTTTCGATCTCACCTATAGCTACTGGTATCGAAGGGGACCCGAGCTCTAGCGAGGGAGTCAGCGGGTGGGGCGGCCACTTGAGGAGTGTTGGTGCGGTGGCAGGCTGACGGTGGACACAGAAAAGGGTGCCGCCCGATGGGCGGCACCCTCTATCAGAAACGCGTGGTCTGTTAGCTGTCGCCCGAGGACTTGAAGTCGCCCGCTGTTGGCATTTCGATGCCGGCATCCTTCATCGAACCGAATACACCGTATGCGACTGCGGCCGCGGCGATCAAGCCGGCGAAGAGACCGAACTTCATGTTGCTGCTCTCGGTCAGCAAGCGCAGAACGATGAATACGAACCCTATGCCAGCCAGGAGGAGAGCGAGTTGCTCAGCGACGAGGTTGCCCACCTTGACGTCGTTGATTTCCAATGCCTTGAGGAGCAGGATCACGGCGCCGGCGATGGCCAAAAGTAGCCCTCCCCAGGCAAAGAATCCGGCATCAAACGCACTGATGTTGAAGACAGAAACGCCGTACCAGGGCAGGAACAGCGAGATGATCGCCAGGACGCCCCCACCTGCCGCGACCTTCTGATTCTGACTGAGCTTGCTGAAGTCCATTGTGCTCCCCTCGAAGCTTGGCTGCGAACTTCGCAGCGTTTCGCGCTGAGCGTAGTCGCCTCAACCGGGTCATGTCTCTATTTCAAGTTGACCCACCTCGATCTGGGTTGGGAGGATCCGCTCCAGACCAAGTCTCAACCTTACGTTTAGGGTCACGCTTTGCGTCTTCCGGCTCGAGCGCATTTATCGCAGCGATGACTTGCTTGCCGCAACAGCCGGTCACGATCTGCACGTGGCCTACTACGGACCTCAGATCCGATTCGCTGCCAATGCGCTGCCTCGGTTGTCGCTAGGCGCGTCGGTCTATTGGTGGTGGCAACCAGAGGGTGACGCCCCCAAACGGCAAGGGACATTTGACGAGACCGTCGGCGAATCGATCACCGCGGCATACCGCAACCGGGATGCGCACCACACCGAACCAGCCATCCCGATTCCTCCAGAGTTCGTCAACATGCACAGCCTCGTACTCGGCAACCACGAGTACGGAGAGGGATGGCGAGTCTTTTTCCGATACGAAAACGATGAACCGTCGATTGCAGGCCTAATGCGCGAGGCGCAGCCCAACCCGGCCGCCATGCACGGTGAAATGGGACGTCAGACCGCCTGACCGGATGCTTTGTGGACCGGACGCGAGTCGACCGGCGTCGGAGGCAACGGCAACGCCGGTCGATCGGCCTAGGGGACTCTTGTTAGTTGCAGGGTGGCCCGGTGCTCACCCTCAACTGGATATCAGCCGGCGCGAGGCGTTCACCGATACTGATAAGGGCACGACCGACACGCTCCCGTGCGGTCTGGCGCGCCTCGGTGGTGTGTGGTGTTCTGGGGACGGTCTTGTGGGCATCCTCACGGAGGCGTTCGTCGGAGAGTGTCCTTGCTAGATCAAGATAATGAGGGCCTTGCATGTCAGCTCCTTTGTGAATCGGCTGTCGCGGCAGATGCCGCCGCGGCTGGGGTTGCGAGGTATGCGTGGAGGAGGCGGGCGGCTTCCGGCACCCGGTCTCGGCGCAAGCTATAGGATTTGGCGTCGCCAACCGTCACTCGAACCAACCCCGCGGTGCGTAGGAGTCGCAGGTGGTGATGTGCGGTGGACTTGGCGAGTCCGACACGTTCGGCGATGTCCATGAGCCCGAGGTCGCCTTCGGCAAGCATCGAGAGTATGCGAAGCCGTCGCTCGTCGCCGAGGGCCTTGTAGAGCTCGACGAGATAGTGCGGGGGAGCGTCGGGGTCAGCGTTGAGGTGTTCGTCCGATACCGAGTAGGCGAAGATCTGAATGCCCTCGTGCTCGATGATCACGGTCCACGGCCGAATGATCTTGCTAGGGATGAGCAGTATGCCGGTGACCTGTGGCTGTGTTTTGAATGTGACGCCGTTGGTTGCGGTCTCGACGAGCTTTTGTGGTTCCATCGAACGTGCCAGCGAACGCTTCTCGTCGGCATCACGGTCGAGGGCGGGGAGCGAGTCGGAGATGAACGATTCCAGGGCAACGTTGACCCCGGCGACGAGATCGATGATCTGGCGTCGGGTGTCGACGGGATCTGCTTCCAGAAGCTTGCGTAGCCCGTCGGTGTCGTGTTGGTCGGCGAGGACTTTGGCCACGGCTGATTTGTCACCACGGGCGGCCGCTTCTGCCTGCTGTTTGTCATGGCCCGTTTCGGTGCAGGCACCCTCAACCAACACAGTCCGCAATACAACCGGGTCAATGTTCTCGAGATCGGCGAGGAAGTCTGCAACGGAGCGTGAGGTCTTCCTCGCATGAGCCAGACCTACCAGAGCGAGCCATACCTCTCCGCACCCCACCATTGCATTGAGTTCTTCAGACAGTCCTGACGGAGCGCCCGTCTCGACTCGTTCGAAGAATGTCGAACCGGTCTCGTAATCAGCCGACTGATTCTTGCTTCCCCACACAAACATGCTGAGCAATAGCTCGTAGACGGGGGAGGTCTCGACAGCGACCTGCAGTCCACGTTCGGTTGCTGTGTAGTCACGTACTTTTGGGCTGGTATCGGTCATGCGATGTTTCTGATGGCGTTTGACATATATCGAACAGTACGATAGATATGCTCAAATGTCAAGAGGTTTAGGACAGTTCGAAAACCTCTACCAATGGAGTCTGGCATACCTCACCGCTATATATAGCGCTCAGCGACGCCAGACTCGTGAAGTGCGGGCTCGTAGCTCAGTTGGTTAGACGGGGTGGGTTTGGGCCGAGCGGAGCCGTTGGGTTTTGTGGCGTTTGTGGGTGGGTGTAGCGACAGCTAGAGCGTATCCCGAAGTGGACGGATGAGTTCGCTGTTCGTCCTGCGGTAGGATCACATTTCATCGCGGGCTCGTAGCTCAGTTGGTTAGAGCAGCGGACTCATAATCCGTAGGTCGCAGGTTCGAGTCCTGCCGGGCCCACAAGTCGTTGTCGATTACACAACGGTTCGCCGCGTTGCTCCCTGTCGGAGCCAATGTTGGAGGAGGATGCCATGGCTGTCTTCGTGACCTGTGCG
>CAXMRC010000080.1:0-19034 GCA_964195945.1 uncultured Gemmatimonadales bacterium | reverse complement strand
CCTCGTCGGCAAGACATGGGACTATCACGTCGAACACGCCCTACGAACAACAAACGATGAAGCCATCGCCATGATCGGCGATTCGGTGCAATACCTTCGGTCCCAGGGAAGAAAGGTCTTCTTTGATGCCGAGCACTTCTTCGATGGCTACCGGTCCAACCCGGAGTTTGCGGTGGCGGCCCTCCGTGTCGCCCATGACGCAGGTGCGGACCGACTGGTTCTCTGTGACACTAACGGTGGCTTCTTATCTCACGAGGTGCAGCGGATCGTGGGCGAAGTCGGAGCGGCGCTTGGCGATGCAACTCTGGGTTGTCACTTCCACAATGACTCCGGAATGGCGGTTAGCAACTCGATTACGGCAGTGCTCGAAGGGGTCCATCAAGTCCAGGGATGTATCAACGGCTATGGCGAACGTACCGGCAATGCAGACCTTTGCTCGCTGATCCCGAATCTGTCGCTCAAGATGGGCATCGAGACCATCCCCGAGGACCGGCTTCCACGTCTCACTACCGTTTCACATCATCTGGCGGAACTCGTCAACCTGACTCTCGACCCTCACATGCCTTATGTGGGCAGCTCGGCGTTTACTCACAAGGCCGGCCTCCATACATCAGCCCTGGCGCGGCGTAGCGACGCCTACGAGCATCTCAACCCCGACACCATCGGTAACGCCACCCGTGTGGTCGTCTCCGAGCTGGCGGGCCGATCGACCGTGGTGGCCAAGGCACAGGCCCAGGGTCTTGAATTGTCCAGCCAGGACGCCCAGATGGTCGTCGACCGAATCAAAGACCTCGAACATGTCGGCTATCAGTTCGAGGCCGCCGATGGCTCGTTCGAACTGCTACTCCGCGAAACTCAAGGCTGGAAGCAGGACTTCTTCGAGCTGGAATCGTACCGGGTGTACGTCGAGCATCGTGACAACGAGGTCGTCGCCGAGGCGACTGTGAAGGTCCATGTTGGGGGCGACCGTGTTGTAACGACCCGTGAAGGTGATGGGCCGGTCAGCGCCCTTGACCGTGCGCTGCGGGCGGCCCTGGTCGACACCTATCCCGAGATTGCCGAGATCCATCTCACTGACTACCGGGTGCGGGACCTTGACTCGAGCGACGGCACCAGCGCCAGGGTTCGAGTCCTTTGCGAGCATGCCGACGTGGAGACGGCGTGGGGAACCGTCGGGGTTCACGAGAACATCATCGATGCTTCCTGGAAGGCAGTCGTCGAAGGTCTGGTGATCGGTCTCCTCCGGCATGTGCAACGGAATGGGGACTGATTGGGGGCCGCTTGGGGGCCGCTAACTTGCTGCCATGAGTTCACAACACCTCACGGCGACTGATCTTTGGAAACTAGCCAGGGTTGGCCAACCTGAGCCCCACGCCGACGGGCGGTTCGCCGTTGTCCCGGTCACGACCTATGAGCGGGAATCCAACAAGGGCTTAACCCGTCTCTGGCGGGTATCAAGCGACGGGTCACGCCGTGCCCTGACAGGCCCCGCTGCGTCGAGCATTAAACCTGTCCTATCCGCAGACGGCAGCCACGTCGCATTCATGCGGAAACCGGAGGATTGCGACAAGCCTCAGCTCCACATCATGCCTATGGATGGGGGCGAGGCGGAGTGCCATAGCGACCTGCCGCTCGGGGTTGCGGCGGCCAAATGGCTTCCAGATGGCACCGGCCTGATCCTGGCGGTCCCCCTCCTACGTGGTTTTCCCAGCCTTGACGAAACCGTGGTCGAAGTGGAACGCCGGGGTGATTCTCCGACTGAGCCGGTTGTTACTGAGGACCGCGTCTACCGCTTTTGGAAGAAGTGGCTGGTCGGGGGCGAGATCCATCATCTATTTCACTTCGATGTTGCTTCTGGGGCGCTTGCCGACCTGACCCCTGACCTGACGCAACTAATCGCCCTCGATGACCCCGAGACCGCCTACGACGTCTCTCCCGACGGTACCGAGATCGCCTTTGCCGCCGATATCGCCGAGGAACCTCATGATCGTTTCCAATTCGCTGTGCATACGGTCTCTTTGGAGGAACGGACAACCCACCGGTTGATCGATTCCAGCAGTCTCCCCGCCCAACAAGTCAGGCCGCGCTACAGCCTCGATGGACGCTATGTCACCTATGGAGTCCAAAGGGAACGTGACTACTACGCGGCCCCCGTGGAGCTGGTCAGATTCGACAGGGGCAACGGAACCGAAACAGATCTCGCACCGAGCTGGGACCGATCGGCAGGCGGATGGGAGTACACCGACGACGGCGACCTTGTGCTGCATACCACCGACGAGGGAAGCATGGCGGTGTTCCTATTGGCGGAAGGGGCCACAATTCCCACCCGTGTCACCGCAGGCGAGTACTCCCATGGCCCCCGACCGACACACGGCCCGCTATGGCTCCGTACCGAGACACCGGATCGGCCAGCCGAGGTGGCAATCCTCGACGATGACGTGGTCACGTTGGTAGGCGACTTCAACAACGCTGCCCTTGCAAGTTTCGACCTCGGTGACAGCGCCGATTTCAGTTTTGCAGGCGCTGAAGGGGTCCCGGTACAAACCCATATTGTCTACCCCCCCGGATTCGACCGGTCACGAAAGTGGCCTCTTATCCACAACATCCACGGTGGACCGCACAACGCATCCGGTGGCTCATGGCATTGGCGGTGGAACACTCAGGCTTTTGCGGCCGCCGGCTATGTGGTGGTATCGGTCAACTTCCACGGATCCGACTCGTTCGGGGACGAGTTCACCAGATCTATCCGCGGCAAGTGGGGGGACAAGCCAATGCGCGACATCATGGCTGCCACCGATCACCTACTTGCCCAGGGCTTCATCGACGAGGACCGCATGGCGATTATCGGTGGGTCCTACGGCGGCTACCTCGTGTCGTGGATCATGAGCCAAACCGATCGATTCGCCTGTGCCGTCTGCCACGCCGGCGTCACTGATCTGCTCGGCCAATGGGCGAGCGACCTGACCGCGGGTCGCGAGACCGCCATTGGTGGCACCCCGTGGGAAGACATGGATGCGGTACTCGAGTGGAGTCCCTTGGCCCACACCATAGGAATGACAACGCCGACCCTCGTTGTCCACGGCGAACTCGACTATCGGGTAGTCGTGACCCAAGGATTGTCCCTGTACGGAATACTGAAACACAAGGGCATCGACGCCAGGCTCGTCTACTACCCGGACGAGGGCCATTGGATCGAGAAGCCACAGAACTCCATCCATTGGTATGGCGAGGTGGCGGCTTGGCTAGAGCGTTACATCGGGAAGGGAGTCACCCCATGACGGACAGCTTCCACATGGATTCCGAGGAGTACCGCCGGCGTGGTCACGAAATGGTCGATTGGGTCGCCGACTACCTCGCACATGTCGAGGACTACCCGGTGACCTCGCAGGTCGAGCCAGGGGCCATTCGCAATGCACTCCCGGCCAGCGCACCTGAGGACCCGGAGCCGTTCGAGAACGTCATGAGCGACCTCAACAACATCATCATGCCGGGGATCACTCACTGGCAGTCGCCCAACTGGTTCTCGTATTTTCCAGCAAACAGCTCGGGACCGTCGCTTCTAGGCGAGATGGCTGCAGCGGGTCTCGGAGTGCAAGGGATGCTGTGGTCGACGTCACCTGCTGCCACCGAACTCGAGACCGTCGTTGTCGACTGGATGGCCGACCTGCTCGGGCTCCCCGAGTCATGGAAAACGACGGGTGCCGGTGGCGGAGTCATCCAGATGAGTGCATCAGACTCGGCGCATGTAGCAATGGTGACCGCACGCGAGCTGGCAAAGGAAACCGCTCCACTGGACAAGCTTGTCGTATATGCCTCGGATCAAACGCATTCATCTGTTGAGAAAGGCGCCAGAGTTGCTGGCTATTCCGAAATACGGATCATCGAGACCGATACAAGTTTCGCAATGGACGCGGCCGCCCTGGAACAGCAGATCGCCGTGGATCGGGCGGCTGGTCTCACACCGGCGTTCATTGCCGTGAGCGTCGGAACGACTGCTACATCGTCAGTCGACCCGGTCCGCGTCATCGCCGAAATCGCAAAGAAGGAAGGCATGTGGTGCCACGTCGATGCCGCCTACGCCGGTACGACAATGATCTGTCCCGAGTTCCGCCATCACCAGGACGGCCTCGAACTTGTCGATAGCTATACCTTCAATCCTCACAAGTGGATGTTTACCAATTTCGACTGCAATCTCTATTACGTTGCAGACCGGAAACCGCTCATCGACGCCATGAGCATCCTGCCCCCATATCTGCGCAATGAGGCGACCCTTTCTGGCAACGTGATCGACTATCGCGACTGGCACGTTCCGCTGGGGCGGCGCTTCCGGTCACTAAAACTGTGGTTTGTTCTCCGCCACTACGGTGCCTCTGGAATCCGGCACCACATCCGCGAGCATGTGCAATTAGCCGCTGACCTCGGCGCCAAAATCACTGCCGATCCACGGTTCGAGCTGGTGGCGCCGCATCCATTTGCCCTGGTCGTCTTCAGACACATTGCCGGCAATGACGAAACACTCCGGCTGGCTGCTGCCCTCAACGAGTCCGGCAAGGTGTCGCTCACCCCAACGACGTTGGGCGATACCGCGGCCATCAGGGTCTCGATCGGTCAGACCAATACCACGGCCGAGCATGTCGACGGGCTTTGGGCAATGATCGACGAGCTCGCCTGATGGAGCCAACTGCAGAGATCGCCGCCTACAACACCGCACTCGAGGCCGAACTCGTCCTGGCCAAGCTGCGCGAGGCCGGGATCGACGGGTACGTCATGGCGGACAACCTCGGCGGCTCTTTCCCAATGATGCAGATGATTACCGGCGGGTACAAGGTCATGGTGCCGGAGTCGCAGGCAGAAGAGGCAAAAGAGATCGCAGGGGCTGATGAAGATGTGCCGCAGCCGACCGAGCGATCACCGCGCTCCGCGCTCTTTCGTGTCCTCGCTCGTCTGTCGCCCACTCAGGTTCTTGCCGTTGTCGCGCTGGTTGCCGCCAGCTTCATCGGCATCGTTTATGCAGTGACCCAGGGAACGCTGTAGCCAGCGTCAGCCACCGCGGAGGACCTTCAGGAACTCTCTCATCATGAATGCGGTGGCACCCCACATGATTCCCTCATCGAATTCGTAGAACCACAGGGTTCGACCGAACCAGTCCGAAGTTCGCCATCGGTTCTCGTCGAGCAAATCGATCAGCGTTGGCTCTATGACCGCCTCGACCTCTTCTTCCTGAAGAGTGAACCGATCGGGGCGTCGGATCTTGGCGACGACGGGAACAATCAGATTCCCGGGATCCCTAGTGCTGAGTGGCGTCAATCCCCCAATCACTTTGACACCGTCTTCCGGTAATCCGATCTCTTCGCATGCCTCTCTTTTTGCGGTCTGCTCTGGGGTCTCGCCTGCCTCGAGACGCCCCCCGGGAAACACGACATCTCCTGGATGGGTGCGCATATGCTCCGGCCGTTTCGTCAGGATCACCCTGGCCCGGCCATTTTGGTCGCGGTAGAGCGGAACCAATACCGCCGATTTGGCCTCGGGTGGGTATTGGACTGGGCCTAATGCCTCAAGACGGGTCCATACATCGAGCACGACCGCACCTTACGCACTGGCAAGATAAGCTGCGGACGATGTCCCACCTAGTTAGCCACGAACCGCGGTTCACACCGCGTTTGGTTCTTCGCCCATTCCGACGCAAGGACACTTCTGCTGTGCACGACGCAGTACGGGCCTCGCTGCCTGATTTGGCCGAGTTCCTTCCTTGGGCGGTCAACTATCAGCGCAGCGTGACGGCCCAGTTCGTTAAGGACTCGATCGGTGCCTGGGCTAGCGGGCGGGCCTTCGATTTCGCCATCAGGTCCATCGACGATGAGGACCGGCACCTCGGCAATGTCTCGGTTTGGTTCACTTCGCGCGCCAACTCGGTCGGCGAGGTCGGCTATTGGATTCGGAGCGACGTGACCAATCAAGGGTTCGGTACAGAAGCTACCGCGTGCGCACTTCAGATTGCATTTGAAGAACTGCAAATGCATCGAATCACCACGAGGATCGCGCTCGGCAACGTTCCGTCCGAGAGAATCGTCCGGAAACTCGGGTTCCTCAAGGAAGGAACTCTTCGGGACGAGGTCAAAGTCGGGACCCGGTGGCTCGATCACAGTGTGTGGGGTTTGCTCGACCGTGAATGGCGGTTTGAGCGCCGCCGCTATGAGACGGAGATGTGGGTCAAGCCGTAGTCTTCGGCTTCCGCTGTGCGTTGATCGGGAACCAAGTCAACCTTCCAAAGCGTTCCATCTAGACCAATAGTCGTTAGGGTTCCGGGGAATATGGATCCGCGCACACTTCAACTGATTCAACGCGCACTTGTTGCAGCCGTCACTGTGGTTCTCGCATTGGTAGTCGTCACTGCGTTTGTAAGGGTCTTGGAACCGTCGGACGATACCGTGGCGGTGCGCACGACGACCTCCACCCCGGACACAACTAGTCCGGAGACGACAACAAGCACAACTTTGTCGCGTGGGATCACCACTACGACCGACGCTGTTACCACACCGGCAATCTGTATTGAAGACGAACCGTCTTCCGAAGCGGCCACGGTGTTGCAGGTCTACTTCCCATGTGGCGGCAGCGACCTGGCCATCGGCGGAACGTACGTATACCGGGCAGTGGCTCCTACCGATCTGGTGCTGACTGCGACTCTGCGCGAGATGGTAAAAGGGTTAGACGCCGACGAGGCGGCGCTTGGCTACAAGTCCCCGTTCCCGGCTACAGCCGAGGGTTCGTCTCTCGGTCTGACTCTCAGCGAGGAAACAGCTTTTGTGGAGTTCACCATCGACATATTCCCCGATGGGGTCAACACTCCAGAGGGTGCACAGATCCTTCTGTCAACGCTCAACGCCAACGTGTTCCAGTTCGGCACGATCAGTCAGGTCGAATACCGCCTCGGCGGATCGTGCGATGCGTTCTGGCAACAACTCGGCGCCAGCTGCGAAGTGGTCACCCGTGCCCAGTGGGAGTCTCAACTCGTCGGTGGGTAACGCCCACCAAAACCCCGGTCTGGCGTCCGTGAGCGCCTTATACCGTGCTCACGGACGCCAGACCGCTCAAAGCAAAGAAATGGGGCCCAATTGGGCCCCATTTCTGGTTACCTCGTTCGCCTTCGCAGAAGGCGAATCGATTGTTACATCATGCCGCCCATGCCGCCCATGCCGCCGTCGTGGCCATGGCCACCGGCTGGGAGCTCTTCTTCCTTCTCCTCGGCGACAAGCGCCTCGGTTGTGATGAGAAGAGCAGCAATCGATGCCGCGTTCTGAAGCGTTGCACGCGTGACCTTGGCAGGATCGATGATCCCGGCTTCCATCAGGTCAATGTACTCACCGGTCGCCGCGTTGAAGCCAAAGCTTCCTTCGCCGTTGCGAACGTGCTCCACAACGACGCCACCCTCGTGGCCAGCGTTGACGGAGATCTGACGAAGCGGAGCTTCGAGCGCCCGACCGACGAGCGCACGGCCCGCCTTGACATCGTCTGTGCCACCACGGTTCTTGATCGCAGAGCCTGCACGAATCAGGGTCACGCCGCCGCCGGCGACGATGCCCTCTTCGACAGCTGCACGGGTCGCCTGGATGGCGTCCTCGATGCGGTGCTTCTTTTCCTTGAGCTCGACCTCAGTCGCCGCTCCAACCTTGATGACGGCAACGCCACCGGACAGCTTGGCGAGACGCTCCTGGAGCTTCTCACGGTCCCAGTCGGAGTCAGAGTTGTCGATCTCTTGGCGGATCTGCTTGACGCGAGCCTCAACCTCGGCGTGGGTGCCAGCACCCTCGACGATGGTTGTGTCGTCCTTGGTGACGACAACCTTGCGGGCCCGGCCCAGCATGTCGATAGTCACACCGTCGAGCTTGAGCCCGACCTCTTCGCTGATGACAGTCGCACCGGTAAGGATGGCGATGTCCTGCAGCATTGCCTTGCGGCGCTCACCAAACCCGGGTGCCTTGACAGCTACCGAGCTGAACGTGCCACGAAGACGGTTGACCACGAGTGTGGCCAAAGCCTCACCTTCGACATCCTCAGCGAGGATGAGGATGGTCTTGCCGGTCTGCATGACCTTTTCGAGCACGGGCAGCAGATCCTGAACCGAGGTGATCTTCGAGTTGGCGATGAGGATATACGGATCCTCGATAACAGCCTCTTGACGATCCGGATCAGTGATGAAGTACGGCGAGATGTAGCCCTTGTCGAACTGCATACCTTCGGTGAAGTCGAGATCGACTCCGAAAGTCTGACTGTCTTCAACGGTGATAACACCTTCGTTGCCGACCCTCTTCATGGCCTCCGCGATACGGTCGCCGATATTGCGATCGGCGGCAGAGTTCGCAGCAACATATGAGATCTGTTCCTTGTTGGTGGAGTCGACAGAAATCGAAACCTCGGCGATTGCCTCGACGACGTTGGCAACGGCCTCTTCGATACCGACCTTGAGCTCCATCGGGTTGGCGCCGGCAGCGACGAGCCGAAGCCCGTCCTGAACCATTGCCTGTGCGAGCACGGTTGCGGTGGTGGTGCCGTCACCGGCAACATCGTTGGTCTTATTCGCAACCTCTTTGGCGAGCTGGGCACCCATATTCTCATACGGGTCATCAAGCTCGATTTCCTTTGCAATCGTGACACCGTCATTGGTGATGGTGGGGGCGCCCCACTTCTTTTCCAACACGACGTTGCGGCCCTTTGGCCCCAGCGTCACTTTCACAGTATTTGCGAGCTTGTCTACGCCCGCCTGGAGGCTACGACGGGCCTCTTCATTGAACTTCAGTTCTTTTGCAGCCATTTATTAACAGCCTCCTATGCGAGAATGGCGAGTACGTCGCGAGCCGAGAGAATGAGGTAGTCAGTACCTTCAACCTTGACCTCGGTGCCGCCGTACTTCGAATAGAACACAACATCACCGACGCTGACATCGAGCGGGATCCGCTCTCCGTCCTTATATTCGCCGGGACCTACTGCAAGTACTTCACCCAATTGGGGCTTTTCTTTCGCAGTATCGGGAATGACGAGTCCGCTTGCGGTGCGAGACTCGGCCTCTTCCTCAGGCTTGACCACGATGCGGTCACCCAGGGGCTTGAGATTCATCCGACTTCCTCCTTCCGAGGATTAGCAGTCTTATAAGTCGAGTGCCAGAGGTTAGCACTCGCGCAACACAAGTGCTAGCAGACGAGCTAGGCGACTGCTAGATCCAAGAATCCGTCTGCGGCGGCTGGTCTAACGGGTCCGTTTACGGCGAAGATCGCCAAGAATGCCGCTCAACTCCTCGGCCGTCAGCAGCCCCACCACCTCGCCGCTTTCGACTACCACAAGGACGCCTGCAGCCCCGGCCGCCGGAGTGAGGGCACGACGCAGGGTCACATCCGACGCCACAACATCGGTCGGGCCGATGACCGTCATCGCGTCACGAACCGTTGTCCCGGCCCGATCCGACAGGTCCACCTTGGCGACCTCACGTGTGCCAAAGATCCCAACGACTCGACCCGCAACGGCCACCGGCATGGTGCGTACCCTGTCGCCCCATCCGTGAAGCTCAACCGCAGCGGCAACAGTTAGTTCCCCGGCAATGGCCGTACCGGTACTGCGCATGACGTCACCCACGGCTAGACCTTCGATACGAGCCGCAAACTCTTCTTGCACCGCTGAAGTCGAAGCAGCTTCGAACAGGAACCACCCGACAGCAACAAACCAGAGGGCCGAGATCTCGCTGACCAATAACACGATCGCGACCCCACCAATCATTAGGGCGGCACCCAGCGCTCGACCCGTGTTTACCGCCAGTCGTGTCGCTCGGCTGCGATCACCGCTACGTCTCCACATCAGTGCGCGCAGCATCCGCCCGCCGTCGAGGGGCAGGCCCGGGAGCAGGTTGAACACGCCAATCGAAAGATTGGCGACACCCAGAATCAGCGAGATCCGGGCCGGCATGGGAAGCGCTTCCGCCAGCGGCCAGCCGAACGTCATGAAGGCGACTCCCAGTACCAGCGATGCGGCAGGGCCGGCCAGTGTGATCGCCAGTTCATCCGATGGGGTCGACGCCTCTTCCTCAATCTCTGAGACTCCACCGAAGATGAACAAACGAATCCGTCGGACACTAAGACCACGACGCAGCGCCACTAGGGAGTGACTCAATTCATGGAGGAACACACTGCCGAAGAACAGCACACCGCCGACCAGGGAAGCAAAGAGGATGGCATCCGAACCCGAGCCTGGGAAGGCTCGATCCAGATCGGTATACAGCGACCAGGTGAGCAGACCCGCTATTGCGAATAGCGAAATATCAGCGACTACTTCAACGCCTTTTACCGACCCGAGCCGGAATCCTCGGCTCACAGTTCCCCGCGGTCCAGGAACCTCATCAGCCGCCCAATCGCAACGATGAGCTCACGTCGTGATTCCATGGAGTCACATCTCCACGTTCCAGACGAAACTCACCGGCTGCCGCGATCATGGCGCCGTTGTCCGTACAAAGGGCGGGTGACGGCAAATGCAGCGCCACACCATGGCGGTCCGCCTCTTCGGCAAGCCGCGTCCGAAGCCGACGGTTGGCCAGCACCCCACCGCCACCGGCAACACGCTGCACTCCGGTAGCCTCCACTGCGTTGAACGTCTTTTGAACAAGCACATCGACGATGGCTTCCTGGATCGCAGCAGCAACATCTGGCAACGGAGGCACCGCGTTTGCTGCCTTGGCTTTCTCCAAATAGGTGACCACCGATGTCTTGAGACCCGAAAACGAGAAGTGATAGGGCCGATCGCGCAGGGCTCTGGGGAATCTCACAATGGTTGGATCTCCACCTTCAGCAGCCTTGTCGATCGCAGGACCGCCGGGGAACCCCAAACCCATAAAGCGGGCAAGCTTATCGAACGCTTCACCGGCAGCATCATCAATCGTGGTACCCAGAATCTCGTATTCGCCCCAGCTACGCACATGGACGATCTGGCTGTGCCCCCCGGATGCCAGCAGCACGATCGCTGGCGGGTCGAAATCGCCGTGCTCGAGGCGTGGGGCAAACAGATGCCCCTCCATGTGATCCACACCGATGAATGGAGTGTCCAGAGTCCACGCCATTGCTTTGGCGAACGAGTATCCGACCATCAAGGCTCCGACGAGACCTGGACCTCGAGTGGCGGCCACCGCGTCCAACTGGTCGGAATGGACCCCAGCCTGACGCAGCGCCAAATGAACCATGGGTCGGATCGCCTCGACGTGGGCCCGGGCCGCCACCTCGGGAACAACACCACCGAACCTGGAATGTGCATCGATCTGGGTGGCAAGCACCGTGGCCAAGATTTCGTTGCCAGAGACAACGGCAACCCCGGTCTCGTCGCAGCTGGTTTCGATCCCGAGGATCAGCGGACTACTCATGATTGCTCCTCGAGGGCTCTACGAATACCGTCGAGACGGGCTGTGTACTCGGACTGATTGATGTCCGTTGCCCACATGATTACTGCGTCATCATCGCGGTAGTAGTGCTTGCGAACTCCAACCGCCACCATGCCAAACCGGTTGTAAAGACGTAGTGCGCTCTCGTTGGTTGCCCGGACCTCGAGCGTGAGATTCTGCGCACCACGTTCCATCCCCGCTCCAATCAGCTGGAGCATTAGACGAGTTCCCAGCCCACTGTTCCGAACCCCGGCATCCACGGCAAGAGTCGTTACATGTGCGTCTTGGTCGACGAACATCAGCCCGCCGAAGCCGACCATCACCCCGTCGTGTTCGGCAATAAGGTAGATGCGGTCCGTGCGACTCAGCTCGTCGGAGAAGATTCCTTCCGACCATGGTTCGGGATACGTCGCTCGTTCCAGTTCGAGCACACCGGGGATGTCGGTGAGGGTCATGGTGCGGAAAGCAACGGAGAGCGGCATCGTCATCATCCTTCCGCTCCCGGCCACACGCCCTCATCTCGGAAATCACTCCAGTTGATCTGAGCGTCGGGCTCTCGCATGTACATCGGGCGGACATCTTCCGGTCGCACGAAGTTGTCGTGACGTGCGTGCATCGCCGCAATCTCAAGCAACACATCCGCGGAGGGATAACGGGGCCGACCTTTCTTGACGCGGTGCAGGCCGCGCAAGGCACTCGCAGGTAACCCGCTGGTGTCACCAACCATCAGGGTCTCCTCAGCATCACTGTCTATGAGGTTGTGCAGGCCAGCAGCTGTGACGATCTCTGGCGGACCGTCTGGGGCGACACCGCCGGGAACCGGTTGGAATGGCCTCGTGGCGTACTGATCGCGACGAACGTCGACCACCGGCCAGATACGACGACGGCCAGTCGCGGCGCGCACCGCCAGCGCGGTTAGCGAGCTGATTGTGACAATGGGGGCGCCGATCGCAGCCGCGATTCCTTGTGCCGTCGCGATACCGGCACGAATCCCGGTGAATAGGCCCGGCCCGATGTCGACTGCCACCACATCGATATCACTTGGTCTCCAGCCCGCTGTCGCAAAGCAGAAGTCGATGGCAGGTACGAGAAATCCGCCGTGTCCGCGGCGGTCGACCCGAACCGACATTGCGGCAAGTTGATCTTCGTCTCCGAGGGCAACCGACGAGGCGCTGGTTGCAGTGTCTATAGCCAGAATCTTCACAGGGTCAACTCTCCAAGCGGTCGTTCCATCCACGAACCGGACGGGGAGAACCTGAAAGATCTTTCCGATTCGCCGACGACGATGATCTCGACCATCAGGTGGTCCTTCGGCACTCCCTGGGCAACGACGTCGCCCCATTCGATGAGCAACACGCCGTCGCTCGCTTGCTCTGGAAGGTCGAGGTCTTCGAACTCGGCGCTGGTACCCAGCCGATAGACGTCGGCGTGGACAACAGGCATAAAACCCTCATGGGCACGAGCCAGAATAAAAGAGGGGCTGGTCAGCGGCTCTTCAACGCCGAGACCTTCGCCGATCCCAGCTGCAAAGAGGGTCTTACCGGCCCCGAGCCGGCCCGCCAGCAGGACAATGTCGCCCGCCCGCAGCATGGCAGCGAGACGGCGGCCCAAAGCGAGCGTATCGGCAGGTGTGGTGGTTGCGATCTCGATCATCAGTTGGGGAACAAATCCAATTGCTCGGGGTCGGGAGCCGTGTCCAGCTCTTCCGATTCGACGGATGGCTCCGACGGGCGCCTCTGGAGCTTACCTTCGATGATGGCCTGAATCGTCTGAAAGTCTTCCCTCATGTCGGCGAGAGTCCGCGGATTGCCCCGCAGCGCCGCCGCCGGATGGAAAGTGGGAACAAGGAGACGACCCCACCATTCGTATGCCTGGCCACGCAATCGGGTGATGCCGGTATCGGTGCGTAACAGGAGCTTCGATGAGAAATTGCCGAGGGTCACCGCCACTTTTGGTTGGACCAGTTCGAGTTGTTCCCGCAGGTAGCCCTTGCAAGCCTCGATCTCCTCTGGTCGGGGGTCCCGGTTCCTGGGGGGACGACACTTGACCACATTGGCAATGAACACGTCATCTCTGGTGAGCCCGATCTCTCCGAGGAGCTTTTCGAGCAACTGGCCAGACCGTCCCACAAAGGGAAGGCCTTGTTCATCTTCTTGTTGCCCCGGGCCCTCTCCGATGAAGATGACGTCAGCATCGGGGTTGCCCGCCCCAAAGACGACGTTGGTCCTTGTCTCTGCAAGCGGACACACGGTGCAGTCGTGCACCACGGCTGCCAGGATGGCTAGCTTCTCCGCTCGTTCGGCAGCGGGAGCCACATCAGCCACGGATCGTGCCTACCGCTGAAATCCCTGCCAGCGAGGTGGCCTCATTCACAGAACTGATAATCGCCGCCGATACCGCGCTGAAGGCTGCCTCGCCAAGAACATCCAGGTCGGCCTCTTCGTCACCACAACTAACCGCAAAGACAATGTCACCGTCGTATCGGGTATGTGCCGGCCGCAGTGTCACCGCCATAGCGTCGTGACTGCGTACCGCCAGCCGTAGCAGGTCCGATTTGCTGAGCTTGGCATCGGTGACAATGGCGATCAGCGTCGTGTTCTCGCGGAAGCCCTCGATCTCCGGTGGAGAAAGCGTCGGACCACCGGTGATCCACTTCCCATTGAGGTCGACGACATCACCAACCGCGTTGACCGCGGCAAGGACTCCAAGGGTGGCGGTGCCGACCCGGGTAGAAGACGACCCGATGCCGGCCTTTCTCATGTTGTCGAAGCCGTTCCACTTCGAGACAGTTGCTCCGGTTCCGGCACCGACAGTGCCGAGCGGGACGGGGTCGGCAGATCGCGCCCGATAGGCGGCGGCTCCAGCGGCGGCGCCGGGTGGGGCGTTCTCGCCGACAAAAAGGTCGTAGAGGATTGCGGCGGGGACGATCGGGACCGGGCCAGCCGGCGTTGGGTGTCCCCTGCCTTCTGCAGCGAGTTCGGTCATGACGCCATCTGCGGTGGCGAGGCCAAAGGCTGAGCCTCCTGAGAAAACGAGGGCTTGGATAGTTTCGATCTTCATGCTGGGGGCGAGCAGCGCCGTTTCCCTGGTACCGGGAGCCCCTCCCCTCGCCTCGAATACGGCAAGGTTGGGCTCGGGGAGGCTGATGACGGTGACCCCGGTCGCTGCTTCGAGATCGGTCCAGTGACCGACTTCGACGCCGGGAACAGCAGTGATGGTCGGGTTAGATTCCACAACCCCTCCGATAATGGCGGGGAAGCCGTGGACCAAAGTTACAGACGACCTCGTAGTTGATTGTGTCCATCCATGTCGCCCAATCTTCAGCCGTCACGGATCCAAGCCCCTGGGTGCCCATGACCACGACTTCATCACCAACCGCGACCTCATCCTCGCCCACGTCAATAAGAACCTGATCCATCGTGACCGTACCGCCGTACGGGTATCGCTTTCCCCGAATCAAAACCTCTCCCCCGACACTCGACAACCGTCTGTACACACCGTCGGCATACCCGATCGGGACCGTCGCCACCTTGCCGGCGCCGGGCAGTGCGCGGCGCCGTCCGTAAGACGGTCGCGCCCCCTGCGGAAGGTCTCGGAGATATGACACGGCAGAGATCACCCGCATCGCCGGTTGCAATCGCAGAGAGGGGGCAGTGTCGGGGGCGGGGCGCAGACCGTAGATCCCGAGGCCGACTCGCACCATCGACAGGCGAGCGTTGGGGAACATGAGGCCACCGGCGGTGTTGGCGGCGTGGAGCATTGGTGGCTCTATACCGTTGCTGGCGAGTACCGTCACAAATGTATCGAAGCGGCGGAGTTGCTCCTCGGTGAAGTCAGGATCTTCGTCGGCAACTGAGAAGTGAGTCCACACCCCCTGCAATTCGAGCCGAGGTTGTTCGCTGATTGCAATCGCAAGGTCGAGCGCCTGCTGCGGCGATGCGCCAACACGATGCATCCCCGTGTCGACTTTGAGATGAACAGGAAGCACGGTGTCCGGTTCGACCGTATCGGCCAGCACATCGACAAAGCTCTGCCGGTATACCGTCGGAACCAAACTCCACTTCACCGCCAACGGCGCTTCTTCGGCCGTGGGTTCGGACAGGAGCAGGATCGGGACCTCGATCCCAGCGTCACGGAGCCGAATGCCCTCTTCGACCAGCGCGACGGCCAACCACTGCGCACCACCTTCGAGTGCCATCTCCGCGGCAGGGACGTCGCCATGCCCGTATCCGTCCGCTTTGACGACGGCACAGAGCATCGCGGGAGCGACCGCCTCCGCGATGACCGCGGTGTTGTCACGGATGGCGTTGAGATCAACCTCAACGTGTGATGGTCTCAAAGGAATTCTCCGACGGTATGGACAAGTTCTTGTGCGGTAACGGTACGCTGCGAGGCTAGATGGGTGCCGGCAACACCGTGCCAGAAGGCACCTGACCTCGCCGCGGTTTCACCGTCGAGGCCACATGCCCATAACGCCGAGATAACGCCGGCAAGCACGTCTCCGGTTCCGATGGTGGCTAATTCGGGGCCACCGGTTGTGATCACCCATTGCTCTGCTCCGAGAACGAAAGTGGGATTCCCCTTGAGTAGCACGATGGTTCCGGTCGCATCGGGGACACCCTTGGCGGCCGTGTAGGAGGCGGGCTGACCGGTGAGTCTGGTGAACTCTCCGGCATGTGGAGTGATGATGGTCGGACCACTCCGAGCAGCAAGAATCTCGATGCCGCCGAGGTTGTTGAGCCCGTCGGCGTCAATGAGCAGTTTCCCCGCACGCTGTGTCACTATCTCCTTTGCGAAGCCATCATCCGGCCCGAGTCCGGGGCCAAGCACAAGTACATCAAAGCGGTCCGTGTATTCGAGGACGGCAGCAACGTCGGATGTCGAGAAGTGATTGGTCGCACCGATGCCTTTGGTGAGCAGGCCCGGCGACATGGCAGCTACCTCGGGTTGCATCGCCGCCGGGCAAACGACGGAGGCGCTGCCGGCGCCCGCGTTGAGGGCAGACTGGGCGGCAAGCACGCCGGCGCCAACCATGCCTCGGGTACTTCCGACGACGGCGACGGACCCAACCGACCATTTGTGTGCAGTGCGGGAGCGATGCGGCACCGGGGCATCTTCTACCTCGCAGAGCCGTAGCTCGGGGATGCCGCCGTGGAGCCCGATAGCGACGACATCGACGACGCCGCAGCGCTCTGGGCCTTCCCCGAGCAGATGCCCCGGCTTGAGAGCGTGGAAGGTAATCGTGGCATCCGAGACAAATGCCGACCCGTCGACATCACCGGTTCCTGCCTGCAAACCGCTGGGCACGTCGACGGAAAGGACGGGTGCATCGTGGTCCAGCCAGGGCAGCACTTGTGACGGAAGCTCGCCACGGAAGCCCACACCAAAGAGTGCATCGACAATGAGATCGGCTGGTTCCGGTGCGTCAAAGTCGACCACCCTTACGCCGGCGCCGACCGCACGAATCGACGCCAGCCGCGCCGGTGAATACTCACCACGCGGATAGCCAAGGGCATGGACCGTGACCTGGACACCCCGTCGTTGCAGATAGCGGGCGGCCACATAGCCGTCCCCACCGTTGTTGCCCGCACCGGCGAGGACTACAACCCTCGACCCGTATCCGATCCCCATGTCGACGGCGGCAAGCGCAACCGCGAGACCGGCCCGTTCCATCAAGATCTCGACCGCCTCCGCCGCGGCAGCATCTAGCCGGTTCGACTCCTCGGGTGAAATAACAAGACGCATCAGGGGATTCTACGGAGTCTGGCGTCCGTCAGCGCCTATATCAGCGGTCATGGACGCCAGACTTGGGGTTTCCGAGCGATAGGGCCATAACTAGTGCCTGGTTGTCGGTATGGGTGATGGTGACCAGCACCCTTTGGACGCCGATCATCTCGGCACGACGAGCGGCTTTGCCCGACAGATTCACCAGGGGCGCTCCGCCTCCAGTGATCTCGATGTCTTTCCACGGAACGTGCCGCCAGCCAACCCCGAGGCTCTTCATGACCGCTTCTTTTCCGGCAAACCGCGCCGCTAACCGTTGTGAGGGATCCTTGAATCGGCTCGCATACGCCCACTCGTGATCAGTGAAGCAGCGCGCTCGGAAGCGCACCGCATCTTTCGCCAGAAGACGGCGCACCCGGCTGATCTCGGCGAGGTCGACCCCCATGCCCACAATGTCCATCCGACAAGCGTACCGAGTGTCGCATGCGATTACTCCATCTACCCGCCCGCCGGGGTACCGATGATGATCACGAACGAACTATCAACCGGGCCCTCGTGGTAATACGACTCTTCCATACCGCCGTAATAGCTGCCGCCGATGATGATCCTGCCGTCGGCAAGGTAGAGCTGCGTTGCCCCGTTGATCTCACCTTCGACATCGACCACGGTTTCGGCTAGTCGTGCCGATGTGGCGGCACACGGCCGCCACACTTCATGCAACCTAAACGCCTAGTAGGCCTCTACCGGTTTCAGAGCTATTCGCCGATCCTGAATTTCATTCGACGATCCCGAATCTCATTCAACGGTTGCGAATTTCATTCGACGGTTGCGAATTTCATTCGACGGTTACCGACTTCGCCAGGTTCCGTGGCTGGTCTATGTCGTGGCCGCGGAGTCGGGCCACGTGATACGCCAGCAGCTGCAACGGCACCACTGCCGCCACCGGTCCCAGCAGATCATCAGCACGAGGAATCCGGAGGACGCTGTGCGCAAACTTGTGGATCTGGTCGTCGTCTTCGTAGGCGACGGCCAGCACCTTTCCGCCCCTGGCCTTTACCTCCTGGACCGCAGATATGGTCTTTTCGTACAGCGCCTGCTGGGTCAGCACCACTATCACCGGGGTGCCTTTGGTGATCAGTGCCAGCGTGCCGTGCTTGAGCTCACCGGCTGGCATCGCCTCTGAGTGCAGATAGCTGATCTCCTTGAGCTTGAGCGACCCTTCCATTGCGACTGCATAGTCCAGCCCACGACCGATGAAGTAGACATCGTCAGCGTGGAGAATCTCTTCGGCCGCCGCGATGACCTCGTCCTCGTGATGAAGCAATTCCTCGATCTGGCCCGGTAGCAAGCTGAGCCCGTGGGCCACCCGAGCCGCTAGAGCCTCATCGACCACTCCCCGTGCTCTGCCGATGCGGAGTGCCAACAGGTACTGGGCTATCAGCATCGCCAGGTAGGCCTTCGTTGATGCCACCGAGATTTCCGGTCCGGCCCGCGTGTAGAGGATGTCATCGGCCTCACGAGCCAGCGTGCTGCCGACCACGTTGGTCAGAGACAACAACCGTGAGCCCCGCTCCTTCGCCAAACGAGCCGCGGCGAGAGTGTCGGCAGTCTCACCGGACTGGCTGATTGCCACCGTCAGACTCCGTGGTGAAATCAAAGGATCGTTGTACCGCATCTCATGGGCATACTCGACCGTCGTTGGGATTCGCAGCAACCGCCGAAAAATCTCCTTGCCGACGAGACCGGCGTGATAGGCGGTGCCGCAGGCGGTGATCCACAACTCGTCGAAGTTTTGGGCGAAGTCGTCGTCGAAATTGACATCCTCGAGCCATACAGAGCCATCCTCTTCAAGTCGGCCACCAAGCGTTTCGGTAACAACCGACGGTTGCTCGTGAATCTC
>CAXMRC010000079.1:0-17301 GCA_964195945.1 uncultured Gemmatimonadales bacterium | reverse complement strand
CAACCTGTCCCCCTTCACGCACATGCCCGCCGTCCCTGCCGAGGTGCTCGCCATCACGCCGATCGCGCTCCTCCTCGCCTCGACCCTCGCATTCGTGGCGATCGCCGTGGCGGCGTTCCGGCGTCGCGACCTTGCCATTCCCGCCTAGGCGTCGGCTCGCCGCGACACCGGGACCGGTGCGGTCCCCGCGGCGAGCCCGTGCGCTGGCTCGGGACGTCGCGGGGCCAGTAGCCCAGCCGGATAGAACCGCCCTCATAACCCGAAGGTCGCGGATTCAAATCCTGTTACGGCTACAAATAGGCTCAGGCCAGAGCGGTAGCTGACCGGGCGGTAGGCGTTGATATCGCCGAGATTCCGGGATGACGACCGCTGCAGTCTGTGAGGTGGGCGATCTCTCCGCTGCGCAGCGCCCCGCCGACGGATGCCACCTCAACCAGGAACTCTTAACCTGTGGGGCAGGACCCGGGTTTCCATCAGACGTGCTGACTGATCTGACGCTGTATCCCGAACCGACTGACTACTTCGGCGCCGATATCGCGGCACTCCTCGGCAGCGATGACCCGCAGGATCTCGTCGGATGGCACGTCATCGTCGAGGAACAGCAAAACGACGGCAGCTACATCCAGCTCCTGCTTCGCGACGACCCCGAATCTGGCCAGCTCCAATACCTCCTCGACGGAAGCGCCGACACCTTCGACGCCCCTCGCCAATGCGAACCCGAAACGCTCAACTAGCCAACACCCCCCGAGCATCACTCATCGTCACCGCTCCAGATCCACAAATATCGGCGATAACGAGCACTTCCGAGAGTGCGCTAGAACGGCACTGATGAGTGCGGGGTCTCGAACGCTGACCGTGGCTGTCGTCATCTTCGACCCACTCGTATCTGCCGGATCCCGGACGCAGGTGGGCGCTCGATTACGTGCGTGGTGGTCGGTGTTTTAGGCGGTGGGGTCCCAGCGCTGATCTCGACGACGTATCCATTCGAGCCACGGAGTGTATGTGATGTGCGGACTCTGCGATCATGACCAAATGGCTGGGAACAAGCACACCGATGACCACGACAAGCTGATCCGGGACGTCGCGAGAGAGCATCTGGGGCCTATGGGGTTGACACAGCGAGGCCGTTCGCGCTCGTGGCCGGACGACCATGGTTGGTGGTTGATCGTTGTCGAGTTTCAACCCTCTACTTGGATGACAGGGACGTACAGCAACGTCGGAACAGATCATCTGTGGTGCGAGAAGGATTACCTTGCTCTTGGAGGAATGGAGCGAATCCGTGTCGAAGGCTGCGAGCTGATCGGCTTTGACCCCGACGAACCCGGGCACTTTCGCAGTCAGCTCGTGGACATGGTGGTGGCCACCGCTGACGCCGTGATGGCTCGGCGAAGGGAACACGGCGTGGACAACGGTGAAGCCTTGGCCAGGCTGATGACCATCGAGGGAGACATCTACGACTCATACAACGCTGGGGTTGCGGCAGGTTTACTGGGAGACACCGACCGGGCACAGTCAGCTTTTACGAGAGTGTTGGATGCCGAGGATGATCGTGCCTGGGTTACCCAATTCAAGCGCTACACCGAACCTCTGTTCCCGCTCCTGACCGACATTCCGGGTTTCGAGATCGAAGTCAACCTCGGGCTCGAAAGCGGCCGCAGCGCGCTACGACTACCGGGCATTGAACCCGTTTGGCGTTGACCGTCTAGAGAAGACCTGCACGACCTATCAGCGCCACTGACCGCCCCGCCCCGATCAATCGATACGTTGCAGGAACGAGCATCTCGCCGACCGCTCAGTACCGGCACCTCGGCGAGCGGTTGCACTGCTGTGCGAAGAAGGCCTTCAGCGTCACATTTCCGTATCGATCTCGGAGGCTCGCGCCTCAATCTTCTCCAGTTCCTTTTGCCACCAATCCAGCGCCCGGTCGAGGAGTTCAGCCTGATCTTGTACGCCGAACCCCTCCAGATAGACCGGATAAGTGACGGTGTGGTCGGCTCCAGGGCGAACGGTCACACCCTGGCCAGCCCCGAGTTCGAACTCCTTGAGGATGTTGTTCCTCGCGTCTTCGATGAAGTCCCAGAAGATGTGGTGTTCATCCCTCTGGCTGCTCCAACGCTCCCATGCTTCATCGACAGCCAGCTCTAATCGCCGGTCCGAAGTAGCGTCAACCTTCTTCAGAGCGTGGCCGACCGCCCGGAGCAACGCCACTGAGGCTACCCAGAGAATCACCCAGCGATTCCCCATCGGCCGTTCCGTGCGGATCGTCTCCACCGACTCCTCTGCGACGCGGAGAACCTGACGGGCTCGTGAAGCACTTGGCATGTGCCCATCATGACACAGAGGATCGCAGCGTCGCAGTGGCGTCACGTCCGGATCATTCGTAGCTCTGACGCCGCACCGACCGCCAAATATGGAGCTATGACGATCAATCCGGGAAGTGCACGGTGTTGGCACGTCGGCGCTCGTTGGTCGGTGGCCATCCGGAAGTGCGCCGAGGACGTTCCGACCCGGGTTAGCAAGGGCGCCGGCCGCTATCCACAGCCGGTGGCGCTGGTGGCTCTTCTCGGGGTGTCGAGCGAGCACGAGGGTCGCGGGCTCGGCGCCGGTCTCCTCGCCGACGCCATCAGCCGGACGGCGCAACTCGGCACCGAGATAGGATGCCGGGTCTTGCTGGTTCACGCCGAGACACCGCAAGCTCGCGACTTCTACCTCCATCTCATTCCCGAGTTCGAGCCGTCACCTACCGACGGCCTCCATCTCGTCTTGCTCATGAAGGACATCCTCAGAACCCTCCGCGACTGACGCCGGGGCGTAAGCGCGGTGAGCAGTCTTTCGCATCTCGGGGCGCGCTGGGGGCGCGGGAGAACGAAAAAGGATGCAAACAACTGGGAGATGACCAACGATGATGAGTAGTCGAAAACCATTGTGCCATAGTGATTTTCGGCAGATTCCCCAGCTAGTCGCCGACTTCCGAGAAACGCCCCGAACGGTCTTGAAAACCGTTGAGGTAATACCTCCGTGGGTTCGAATCCCACTCCCTCCGCGGCAGAAGCCCAGCATCAGCTGGGCTTCTTCTCGTTGGTGAATCAGTCCCCGCCTGCCCTGCGGGCAGGTTGGGAAAATACCGCCGCCGCATGACGCGAGGATGTATTAGTCCCCCCGTAGGGGGGAAAGTACCGCAGCGGCTTAGCCACTGGGGTAGGGGGGTTCCGCGGCGAGAGCGCCCTGCGCCTACGGTGCGTTGAGCACGTCCGCTTCGCCTGCGGTACCGAGGGCGGCGAGATAATTGACGATCGTCGATATCTCCGAATCCGCGAGGCTATCGGGGAACGTCTGGGGCATCACGCCTTCCGGACAACTCCCGTTGGGACAGTTCGGCATGATGAACGCATTGGGGTCACGAATGGACTCTTCTATGTACGCCTCTGCCGATGCACCCGGTCTACGCTCCGCTGCGTTCACCCCGACCCGGGAGAGATTTGGACCTACCTCAGCGGATTCTCCACCCACGCCTTTGATGAAGTGGCAGGCGACACATCCGCCTGCATCGAACGCGTTGAGCACCTCAGGGCTAGCTATTCCTTGGCTGGTTGGATTTTCATTTGCGACGTTCGCTCCTGACCCGGGGCCTCGACCCTCGGGTGGTCCGCCACGTCCGTTGCCCTGTCCGGTATCTCCCTGCTGTCCCGAAGCCGTTGCTGGTGTCGACGCGGTCTGTGTGCTGGATGTGTCGTCATCCTCGGCGAGACCCAGAAGGCTCAAGGGGACAACTATCGCGATGGCCGCGATCGCGCCTATGACGACTCCAAGAAGAAGTGACTCCCTCTTGTAGCGTTCGGACATGTCTTCTGCTCTTCGTTTGGATGGCGTCGACGGTGGCGCCGGACGTGAACCGGTGGATCGCACGATAACCCGCGGGATTACTCCACGATCGTGCGGAGACGGCGCGTCTCAACGTCGAAGAGGACACCTTTGATGTGCTCCCGGTTGGGGAGGAGCGGTGTCTCCCTCAGGACGCGAACCCCGCGCCGCAACTCCGTCTCGAGATCATCAAACGGGTGCATGTCGAAGGCGATCCGCTTGCCTAAGCCACTTTCGAGGCGGGCTCGTTCTGTGGCGGCGGGGTAGGCCATGGCGCCGCAGTCGGTGTGCATCATGACAATGACCTGAGTAGTGCCGTGAAACTGTGAAACCATCAGCGATCGCAGCACATCATCGGTGACCAACCCGCCGGCGTTGCGGATGACGTGATAGTCACCCTGCTCCCCACCGAGGATCTGATGCGGAGCGATTCGGGAGTCGATACATGCGATCACAGCTGTCGCTTTGCGAGGCGACTTAGGGAAACCACCCTCGACACCCGTACGAGCTTGCCGGATCAGATCTTCGCTACCACTCATCTCAAGCGACCCTTCTGCTGGATAGGGCAATGCTATTCGACATTGGCACAGATCTAGAACCGGCGCTGCCTACCGGCGTACGGAGGAGTCTCTCCGGCGGCGTGTTCCTCGACGTTCGGCCCACCGAGAGCGTCGCGGTGCTGCACCCCGGTCCGATATGTGAAGTAGAACAACGGCAACAGAGTCGGCCACGATGTGATCGTCTTGTAGATGGCGAGCAGTTCGGGCTGCTCGACGAGGAACAACCATCCGGAGACTCCTCCGCGCAAAACGAAATATCCGAGCCAGAACCACGACACATAGCTATAAGCCGGGCGCACATCATCACGCCAGTACCAATCGAGAGGCCATTGTCGATAGGCCCAACTGGCCCAGCCGGCGAGCGGGCGTTTCACGAGTATTGATAGCAACGTACCCAACGCGTAGGCGAGGGCGGAAAGGATCCCCGGTAGAAAGTAGGTTTCGGCCCGTCCCGAGCGGATGGCAAGAAAGGCGGCGAACGCGACACCTACGATCCCGGCGACCGCATAGGTGACCTGCTGACCCTTGCGAACCCTCCACAGCGCAACGACCGCACCGGATGCGATGGCGATCCCGGCCGCAAGGCCGAGGCTCCAGATGGCGTTGACTAACACGAACAACAACGGTGGGGCAAACGAGTCACCCAGAGTGCGCTCGCCGACGAAGAGGCTTCTGATCTCTTCGCGGATGTCGTCATTGACGGTGTCGGTCATGGGCTCAAGGGTAGGTGCGTGCCGCCAATCGGCCCGTTGGCAGTTCCTAGGAGGGGACTGCTGAACAGCGTGGGAACACCAGGCCATAACCACCGGGATCCCAGAGGACGCAGACCAGAGACTTGGCCTGGTTTACTCAGTCCTGTTCCTGCTCGAGCTTCATCGATGCCGAGTTCATGCAGTAGCGCTCACCGGTTGGCTGCGGTCCGTCGGGGAAGATGTGACCGAGGTGGGCGTCGCAGTTAGCACAGGTCACCTCAATGCGGACCATGCCGTGGCTGCGATCCTCGTGCCGATTGACCGCGGTTTCGTCGAGGGATTCATAGAAACTCGGCCATCCGGAGCCGGAGTCGTACTTTGTGTCGCTGGAGAACAGAGCAGCATCACACACGATGCAGCGGTAGGTGCCGGGGTCTTTGCTATCCCAGTGTTCGCCGGTGAAGGCTTGTTCTGTGCCTGCCTCTTGAGTAACGGTGTACTGCAGCGGGGTGAGACGCTGGCGCAGGTCGATTTCGTTGAACTTCATCAGTACTCCAATTCTGTGTGCTCTCTAGTAAACACGTCCGTGGGCTTTTGTGTTTCCGGTTCCGCTCATGTTTCGCAGTCGTTAATGGTTGTGCGAATGACTGCCCTTCTCCGGACCTGATAACCTCTGGCTACTTGGAGAGGTGGCCGAGCGGCCGAAGGCGCTCGCCTGCTAAGCGAGTAGGGGGTTTAAGCTCCCTCGAGGGTTCAAATCCCTCCCTCTCCGCCAACGACAAACGGACCCGCCGGGGTCCGTTTTCGTGTCTAGCCTCCGTCCTGAGCGGTACGTCGCAGGTGGTCAGGTAGTCGGCGTAGCCTGGGAATATGGCAAAGCGAGTAGTGATCATTGGGGGTGGGTTTGCAGGCCTGACTGCAGCCCAAAGGCTAAAACGGGCCGATGTTGAGATCACCCTTATCGACCGAACGAATCACCATCTGTTTCAGCCGCTGCTCTACCAGGTAGCGACCGGTGGTCTTTCCCCGGCTGATATCGCAGCCCCGATTCGGTACATCCTGCGACGTCAGCGCAACGTACGCGTGGTTCAGGACGTCGTGGTCTCGGTCCAACCGGGTTCTGTTGTCACCAAATCCGGATCAATCCCCTTTGATACACTGATCGTCGCAACCGGAGCCACCCACCACTACTTCGGAAACGACGGATGGGAAGAGCACGCCCCGGGGCTGAAGACCCTGCCGGACGCAACGCGGCTCCGCGCCACGATCCTTGAGGCCTTCGAGAGAGCTGAGCGTGTTGGCCAAGACAACCTGACCTTCTTGATTGTGGGTGGCGGACCAACCGGCGTCGAAATGGCCGGCGCCATTGCTGAGATGGCACGGCATACATTGCGCCGTGACTTTCGCGCCATCGACCCGAGTTCGGCACGGGTGCTGCTGGTTGAGGCCGGACCTCGGATTCTTCCGTCCTATCCAGAGACCCTCTCCTCCAAGGCGGAGAAGCAATTGGCGAGGCTGGGTGCGGAGGTGCTTACGGGATGGCAGGTGACGCACCTCGACAACGGCAAAGCAGTGCTCTCCTCGGGGAACGACAAGCAGACTCTGGATACTGCGGCGACCGTGTGGGCCGCCGGCGTCAAAGCGTCGCCAATCGGAGAGACGCTGTCCGATTTGGGGGCAGAACTGGATAGTGCCGGCCGGGTCAGAGTTGCAGACGACCTGAGCCTTCCCGGCCACCCCGATATCTACGTGATCGGCGACCTGGCGTCAGTAGTCCAGAACGGCAAGCAAGTGCCAGGGGTAGCGCCCGCGGCCATGCAGATGGGACGGTATGTCGCGGATGTAGTGAGGGGGCGGACCACAAGACCGTTCCGGTACCGCGACAAGGGCAGTCTGGCGACCATCGGTCGTAGCTCGGGGATCGCCGACTTCGGCCGGGTCAGGTTCTCTGGATTCTCGGCCTGGGTGGCCTGGTTGGGGGTTCATATCTGGTTCTTGATCGGCTTCCAGAACCGACTGCTGGTGATGTTCCAGTGGGCCTGGAGTTATGTAACCCGAAATCGCTCGGCGCGGCTGATCGTCCATTATCACGACATCTAGCTGATATGCGCCGAGTCATGTTCTGCGGGCTGATCGGCGTGTCGCCCGAGTTCTTAAGTTGGTCACATCTACAGCGCATAGAATCGTCGCCTATGCAGGTGACGGTTCTCATCATCGGAATACTGGTCGGCGGTCTCACTCTGGGGGCTATCGCTCGTTTGATTGTGCCGGGAGGGCAACGACTGACCTGGTCCGAGACGACCCTTGTCGGTATTGCCGGTGCCGCAGTTGGCGCTCTTCTTGTCAACGCCTCGATACCGGATGCGGGCACAACGGACTTCAGGGGGGAGACGGTGCTCGGGGTTCTCGGCGGTGCGGTTCTGGTGTTGGTTGTGGTCTCGCAAGTGATGGACCGCTTCGGTATTCGCCAACCGATAGAGCAACGTCTCACCATCGGCGAATTGATGGCGGCAGGCGAGAGTCGCAAAGTCGAGTTCAAACAAACAGCTCGCTGGAATGTGCATTCGCAGCAGAAGGACCTCAGGATCGAGTTGGCCATCGGCAAGACTGTCGCCGGATTCCTCAATGCGGACGGTGGAACGCTTCTCATCGGCGTAGCCGACGATGGATCGGTGACCGGGCTCGACGACGATCTAAAGCTGATGAAACAACCGGACCTGGATCGTTATGAGCTCTGGCTGACCGACTATCTCGAGAGCTGTGTTGGCAAGCCAGCCGTCGCCAACGTTGCGGTCGCTTTCGAACTCGTGAATAACCGTCAGGTGTGTCGCGTCGATATCGAAGCCGCCCGTGCGCCCGTGTTTCTCGATGAACCCGGCGGCAACCGCGAAGCGGATATGTATGTGCGTATGGGGAACTCGACCCGCAAAATGCTGACAGATGAGGCCTTCGACTACGCCGGCCAGCACTGGAGCTAGTGGCTACGCCGCAGCCCACTCCTTGACCATCCGGTCGAGCGTGTCCAGTGGAACGAGACCTGAACACAGCACCGTGTCGTGGAACCCCTTGATGTCGAACCGGCCACCCATGGCTTCTTCCGCTTCTTTCCGCATCCGTACGATCTCGAGTCGACCGATCATGTAGGCAAGCGCCTGGCCGGGCATGCCGATGTAGCGGTCGATCTCGGGCTCGATGGTGCCGAGGTGCAGTGGCGAGTTCTTGACCATGAAGTCGATGGCTTGTTGCCGGGTCCAGCCCTTGGCGTGGATGCCGGTATCGACAACAAGACGGCCGGCCCGCATCGAATCGGCCGAGAGCATGCCAATTCGCTCTAGCGGTCCGCTGTAGAGACCCATCTCGTCGGCGAGGCGCTCGGTGTACAAACCCCAACCCTCGGCGTACGCAGTCACCCCCGCGTGCTTGCGGAATTCGGGAACATCGGTGAGTTCACCGGCGATGGCGAGCTGGAGGTGATGGCCGGGGATCCCCTCGTGATAGGCGATCGCCTCGACCTCATAGCGACCCCACGACGTCGGGTCGGTGGTATTGACAAAGAAGGTACCGGGACGGGAACCGTCGGTGGCCGGGGGGAAATAGAAAGCGGTGGGGCCCGACGGTGTCTCCTGCACAAAGCAGTCGGCCTGAGGGAGACGGCCGAACCAGTTCACCATGGCTTCCTTGGCCTTGGCCAGAGCTACCTCAGCGGCCTCGCGAACTTGTGGTCCGGTCTCGAAGTGGAGATCCGGGTCGTCACGAAGACGGCTGTAGATCTCTTCAATATCTGAGGTACCGAGCACTTCGGCGCCTAGTTCCCGATACTCGTCTTCGAGCTTGCTGATCTGTGCGAGCCCGATCTCGTGGATCTCGTCGGCGCTCAGATTGACCGAGGTGTGACGTTTGATGGCTCGCCGATACCACTCGTCTCCGCCTTCGAGGTGGCAGATACCGGGGGTGTCTTCGCCACGGCCGGCGGGCAACACATGTTTTGCGATGTAGTCGCGATAGCGTTGATAGGCCGGGTAGATAGTGTCGCGTACGATGCCTGCGAGCTCAGTCTTCCAAGCGGCGGTTTCGTCGTCGTTGAATGCACCAGGGGTGCGGATAGCCATGAAGACGCTCGACTCAGGGTCGGCGCTGAGCTGGGCGTCGATCTGTTCAACAACCTTCTCAGCAGTGCTTGCCATCGGGGTACGCCCATTGGCGACACCGGAGCGCAGTCGGTCGGTCATCTGGTCAAACCACGGGCCCATTGCCGCGTACTTCTTGATCATGGCGGCCGCATGCTCCGGCTCATCTATGGGAAGTTGCGGGAACAGCACGGGCAGCATTGCCTGGATACCGACTGCATGGTTGACCTCGAGTTCTGCTTCCCGCATCTCAAGCAGATCAGCCCTGGTTCCAGCTTCGAAGATCATGACGTCTCGGGTGACCTTCTCGTCAGAGGTCAAGGTGTCGGGGTCTAGTGCTGCGGCGGTGATGGCGTACCTGCGGAGTTGTGCGATCCGTGCGTCCTCTGCTTCACGGGAGGCGTCATCCATCAACTCGTCGTAGCCATGGATGCCGAGCATCAAAGCCTGGATTGGCGAGTTCGCCAGTTCATCCTGCCAGTAGTTCTCGCTCAGGGCACGAAGTTCAGCGTTCAACAGAGCCTCCTAGAAAAAGCAACCGCTCCAGCATATTGGAACGACGTGCTTTCTGGAATCCGCACTCGTCGCTCTGTGATGAGCCAAACGTCCCTTTGCGGGCTTTCGGTAGAGGCGCCGGGGTAGTACCTTATGTGCCTGCACGAGCGCCCGTAGCTCAATTGGATAGAGCGTCTGACTACGGATCAGAAGGTTGGGGATTCGAGTTCTCCCGGGCGTGCCACCGAAACCCCTTGTGCCACAAGGGATTCCGTCTATTGGCTGGTTAGCTCGATGACGTCTGGTCCGCGGTTGGTCCGCATTTGGTCCGCGAGAGCTTGCCTGCGCACCCCGTCGAGGGCCACCGCCAGAGCCTCCATATCGGACGGGAAAAGGTGCCCGTAGCGGTCCATCGTCACTGAAATCGATGAGTGACCAAGGTGCACCTGGATCGCTTTGGGATGCGCCCCTTCGGCGATGAGCAGGGCAGCGCAGGTATGTCGCAAGTCGTGAATGCGGAGTCCCTCAGGTAGCCCGGCGGCGGCAACGGCCTTGTACCAAACCTGACGTCGGAAGTTGGAGTTCCGCAAAGGCATACCCAAGAGCGAGGTGAAGACCAACGCATCGGGATCATCGTCTACCTCTCGAGCGAGGTGTCCAGCCATCAGCTCAGTGAGGAACGCAGGGACGATCACCGTTCGATGGCGGTAGGTCTTCGTGGCGCCGAAGTGAAGCATCCCGCGAGCCTCTGAGAGCGATTCGGTCACGTCGATCCGAGTTCGCAGGAGGTCGCATCGCTTGCGCCGAACCGAGACGGCCTCACCCCAGCGCAGCCCTCCGTATGCGAGCAGATAGACGAGCGTTCCGTAGGGATCCCGAATCGCAGCGGCGAGTCGCTCCACTTCCTCGGCAGACAGGAAGAGCATCTCGGTGTCGGGCTGGCGGGCAACCTTCACACCGAGCACGGGATTCACGATGAGGTAGCCGGCCTCGACGGCGAGCATCATCATGCTGTTGAGCACCTGACGTGCCTGGCGGACACCGGAGGGACCGAGCCCTGCTGCTTGCAGATCGGCTACCCACTCCTCGACGGCCATGCGGTCGACGTGGCGGAGCTGTTGGCTACCGAACGCAGGGAGGACGTGGGCGTGAAGATTGGATTCGTAGCCAGCCAGAGTCTTGGGCTTGAGATGGGACTTCGTGCGCAGCCACCGATCCGACCACTCGGCAACGGTGGTCTTCGAGAGCCGAGGGTCCGTCCACTCCCCTCGGATTCTGTCCGCTTCCACCGTGACAGCAAAACGGCTTGCGTCAGACTTTTTGAGGAAGCTCCTGGCTCGCTCTCGTCCTGACGGATCTCTGTACCGGACCTGCCAGGGTCGCCGCCGTCCGGATAGGTGTTGGATATGTGCCACGGTCGGATACCTCCTCGTTCACCTACGGCAATCAAAGCACGTCTGTCTTGACCCTGTCCTCGATCCAGGTCTCGACGTCGCTCCATCGAAAGCGGAGATATTTGCCGACACGGAATCCTGGTGGGCCTTGGCGATGGTATCGCCACGCGTAGATCGTGGCGACCGGAACCTCGAGGTATTCAGAGAGATCTTCAACAGTAAGCAGCCGATCAATGGAATCCATGGTTCGATTCTCCAGCCGTACCCTCTCACCAGAGTTTCAACAGAGTTTCAACAGAGTTTCAACAGAGTGTTAGCAGACAGGTCGACCCGGCTCCGAAGCACTCCGCGGCGCGTGTGACGCGGCCATTGGGCGGATTCTTCGCTGCCGCTGTCCGATGTGATGAAAAGCGTTGTGGCTCAAGGGTTCTGGCGGTGTCGGCGTTGCCTCTGAGAGGGCTACTGAGACTTTAGTGAGAGGGTTACTGAAACTCTGGTGAGAGGGTTGGCATGTCTATTTCTTGGATATGGAGTACTCAGCGCTCGTTTGCCTCAGTGGAGATCCCGTCGTCGAATGCGGCTTCGTTGGTCCCGTTGGCCGTTCGTGGCCCGAACAAGACGTGGGGTCCCTGTCTGGATCGGCCAGGGTCCAGGCCCAGGACCATTCCTCGCATCCAACGCACACCAAGAGGCCACGGCAGTCCCACAATCGAGAACCCGCGGTACAGAGTCGGAGCACAGCGATTGCCTCCCACGACAGCCGACACCCGAAGAACGACGGTGGCACAGCCGACCTCGTCGCATTCGCGCGCAGACACTCCCAAAACACACACGCACCTGCAACACAGTTGCGGGTGTGTACATGTGCACATCGCAGGTGGCGCTGATGGACATGGACAGGGGCAGGCTGGCGAGGATCGACCGCAAGCTCCTTGCCGGCCTCGGCGGCAATGAGGCCCTTCGGACGTTGCGGGTGCCAGCTACCGGGGCTAAGTGGTCGACGTGGAAGCGGTACTGCGACGCTGTCGGGGTCTCGATGGGTCGAGCCGTGGCGATACTCATCGACAGGGAGCTCATCAGGGTGTTCGGTGAACACACTGCTGGTGAGTGGCCGGTGCTCGCCCAGCAGGCATCCGAAGAGCTCGAGAACCGAGAAGCCAAGATCGGAGCCCGAGAACACAAGGTCGATACCGACGAGGTACGGATGCGCGAAAGGAGTGAGCGACTGCGAAGTTGGGAGGATGAGCTTGAGGCCCGAGAGCAACGGGCCGAGGCGACGTCAAGGCGCTTCTCAAGTGCCTCGACGGCTCGCACCAAGATCGGGCGAAACGAACGATGCCCTTGCGGGTCAGGCCTCAAGTACAAGCGCTGCCACGGCCTGTCTGGTCGCCGGACATAATGAGTCTCGTATGTTCGTTGGTTTGTGAAGGAGCTTGTGGGTTGGGTGGACAGGACTGGGTAGGGCCACACCGTGAGGTGGGCAGGCTCGTATTAGGTCACACCGCCCGAGGAGTGTTGGTGGGTGGGAGTCGGCAGGTCATTGTCAGGACAGCATCTGACGATGCGTCAGCCGGTTATTGGGTCAGGCTCCCACCCAGTACTTATGTGGATTCAATTATCCCTCTCTACTCGATCAAGGGCAAGGGGTCGTTCACGCCACCGCAATGGTGCAGTAGGGGCCAGATGGAGCTGGTATCAGCAGGTTCTGTGTCGATTGTCACATCTCCCGGCGGGGTGGTTGTAGATGCGGGAGCCACTGGAGCGTCCTCCGGAACCGTTGCATTCGCACTCGTAGCCCACATTGATCCGGTCATCTTCCGTAGATCGGGCAGATAGAAGAAACAGGTGATCGTTCGGTCGCTATCAGCCCATGATTCTGATGTGGGACCCAGGAAGGCTACGAAGAGCGTCGCAACGAGGTCAACCTCCCAACCGTCGCCGTCGAAGTCCTCAAGACAGGCGGAGGTTCCAAACACCTCCATCTCTGACTGAGCCGGATAGTCTGGTCCCAGGTCAGTGCCGACGGACTTGATGGCAAAGACCTCGTTGTCATGTGGCTCGCCACAGGAGACAGTGTCAATCGTGGTGAACTCGTCAGACTCAGGATCGTCGAAACAGACGTCCCGGATGTCTTGATCATCGATGTGAAGATGCCCGAGATGGACGGACTCACGGCGCTCGCTCACATCTCTGAGCAGTACCCCGAACTCCCCGTTCTTGTGCTGTGGATGTACGACGATCCCGGATATGTGGAGAGAGCGATCAGATCCGGAGCCGCCGGCTACCTACTCAAGACGGCATCACGAGATGAACTCGTCCGCGCAGTGCACGCAGCCAATGACGGTGATGGATACCTTCAACCCGAGATCACGCCCCTCGTCCTCAAACGATTCGCGACCAAAGCAACGCATCAGGACGTGGACGTCGATCTTGCTCCTCGTGAGCTTCAAGTGCTCCAACTGATCGCCGACGGCAAATCAACAAAGCAGATTGCTGGCACGCTCCACCTCTCCGAGTCGACGGTCAAGACCTATCTGCGGACTCTGTTCGACAAACTCGGCGCCTCTCACAGAGCTCACGCAGTTGCGCTGGCCATCAGATATCACCTGATCGATTGACAGCCACGGGTCGGTCGGCCGGCCGAGGGTTCGCTTCACGAGCGGTTCTCAAAGTTTCGTCGCTGAGCCAGTAAGGCAGCTTGGACGCGGCTGCGGACGTGGAGCTTCTGGAGGACGTTCGTCATGTAGTGCTTGACAGTCCTCTCAGCCAAATACAACCGATCGCCGATTTCACGATTCGTGAGTCCCGCCGCCACAAGTTCGAGGATCTCGTGCTCTCGCCCCGTCAGACTCTCGAAGGGGTCGGCTTGATCATCACGTGTCATTTCGCTCAGAATCCCGGATGCAAGCGCGGGTGTGATGTAGACCTCGCCAGCGGTCACAGAGCGAACGGCGTGAATCAAACCTTGTCCGGAAATACCCTTGAGAACGTAGCCACGAGCGCCAGCCTTGAGAGCCTGAAGCAGATCGTCAGAGTCCTCGGACACGGTGAGGACAAGGACGGCCGTCGCAGGACACTTCGCCGATATCTGTGTTGTCGCAGCGATCCCACCGATGCCCGGCATCGTCAGGTCGAGGATCGCGACGTCAGGCAGAAGATCAACGGCCAGCTCGACGGCACGTTCACCGCTACTCGCCTCTGCGATCACCTCAATGTCAGGCTCGTCCGCCAACGTATTCACCACTCCCTCACGGAACAGGGGATGATCGTCGGCAACCAAGATGCGGATCGTGTCAACCATCTGTTCCTTCGATCACAAGGGGCAGGCGAGCACTGACAATGGTGCCCTGGTTCGCGGCACTTTGGACGGAGAAGGTTCCGCCGAGTAGCTCGACTCGTTCTCGCATTCCGACGAGACCGAGAGTTGCCACTCCGGTACCTGCTCTCGCATCGAAGCCTACCCCGTCGTCTCTGATCTCAACATCGACGAATCCCCCGGAGTCGGTCACGAAAACGTGTCTGAAGGCGGAACCCGCGTGTTTGAAGCTGTTCGCCAATGACTCCTGGACCACACGGTATATGGTGATATTCACCGGTGTCGGTCCTGGGCCGAATTCCTCATCGCAATCGAATTCGACGGGTTCACCCGAAATGCGACCAAAGTCAGACACTGCGCGCATGGCGGCTTCGCACGGAGTGAGACCTTCGACGCTCGGTGCCCTGAGACCGTGGGTGATTGCCCTGAGATCCGTCAATGCTGAATCCAGGGCGGTTGCGAGTGTCTTCACCTCTTGATGGGATTCGCTTCCGTTTCCTTCCGTCAACTCGGCAATGTGCTCGATCCTCAGGAGAGCAAGCGCTACATCCTGGGCGGGGCCGTCGTGGATGTCTGCGGACACCCGACGGAGGAATCGCTCGTTGAGTGTTGTCGTGCGCGCTGCCGCTTTGTTGACCTTGGTCTGAAGGAGTTGATTCTCATCGAGAGCGTGTTGCAACTCGTCTACGTTCGCGAGGAGCTCGGCCTGTTGCATCGCGATCGTCCCGCTGGCGCGGCGCACCATGCCGATCAGGAGAACGTACATGATCAGCGTTGCAAGCCCGACAATGGCCCAACTTTCCAGCTGGGCTCTCTGGATCTTCGCTATCAAGTCGTCAGGCAACTGGTAGAACTCGGTGACTGCGATCACCGAACCGGTGCTGTCGCTGCGGACCGGGGCATAGGTCTCGATCAGCGTGTCCCACGTCATCCGCTCGTATTCGTTCTCCGGTTCGGAGAGGTCGCTCAGCTCTGATACAACCTCTCCGAAGAATGCGCGGCTGAGGTGATCCCCGACATCGAACGTGTGGCCGATGAGATCGGCGTTGGGGCTATAGAGGATCACACCGTTCGGTGACCATATCTTGACGGAGACGATCTCGGAATCCAGGGAGGTTCTCCTAATGAGGAGGTCGAGTTCGGCCTTGGCTGTTGGAGAGACAGGTCCATGTAGTGGCGAGTCCTGGATCAGTGGACTCACGAGACTGTCGACGTAGAGGGCTGCTACGCCCGCTGTCCTGTCAATCACAGCCTCTCTGACGTTCGACTGCAACCAGAGTCCGATCGTAACCATGCCCATCAGGAGGATTCCGAGACCAAAGAGCAGGAACTGACCAGCGAACGTGAGTCTATTGATGCCTGGGATTCGCACAGGTGCTCCAATGTGATGAACGGGGCCATTGTACGAAGAATGCCACCGGACCATGGTCGGAAACCGAGGGGACCTTGGGACTACAGATCCTGCGACTCAGGACCCTACCGGCCAACCGGAAGAGGCCATACGGTGTGTGCAGACGAGAGGAGCGTCATGACGCCCCTGTCTCGTACCGACCGAAAGGGAGAATGATGAGATTCAGACACCTGATCACGATCGTCGCGATGAGCGCACTCGTGGTCGCTGCGTGCAGCAGTGGTAGCGGAGCCGAGCCCGGGGACGTCCTATTCGATGTGGAGCTGATCGAGGTCAAGGGAGCAACAGACGGTATTCCTGCGCCTGATGTCGATCCGACATCCCTGTCGCAGGGATACGGGTACAAGGCGCCAGGCGACTACGACGCTGAGAACGCTGCCAAGTTCCAGGTAGCGACCTACATGTTCGCTCCAGGGGCTATGACGGTTGCAAAGGGCGATTCAGTGACGCTTCGCATGTTCGGTGTGAACGGCGACGAGCATTTGATCTTCGTCCAAGCACCGGATGGATCCACCGTTGTGGATGCGTTCACGGCCAACAGAGGGCGGGAATACTCGGTGAGCTTCGATGCCGACCAGGCCGGTCATTACAAACTGATCTGCACGACGCATGGTCCGACCATGACGGCCGACATCTTCTCTACCGGCTGATACGCCTGAGGAAACAAAACCAGACGACTCCGCGGCCTCAGGCCGCGGAGTCGTCTTACGTTTTCGGCATTCATTGCGATCTGGCCGGGCAACAACAGGTGTGCGGCGAGTTGTCAGAGTGTGTGGTCGTCAAGTCGTTCGATTCTCCTGCGAACACCAACCGCAAAAACTCCTCCCACCAGCAAGGTACCAGACTTGCAGCGCCGATGGCAACGAATCGAGTCCGCAGTCGCGAAACAGGCTCGAGAACCTCGGCCTCGCTGGCTCCCATGGCCACACCCCACGGTGCGGTTCGCAGAGGCACGTACGCCATGATGTGCCACGCCGACTGATCGAGACTCGACGCATCCGCATCGTGCTCGACACGCTTGACGATCGGCGCGCGATTCACCGCAACAGCTTCATAGAGCTCCGGATGATCCCCCGCACCGGCGTCCGGGAGAGTATGGATCCGTCGATCGAGAGAAACATCCGTCAGGAGGACGGTGATGGACCGCATCAACGAAACCAATCTCAATTCCTGACGGTCAGGTTTGGTCCGCATTTAGTCCGCGGAAGGATGAGAAACAACCATAAACAGCGCGAGCGAGTGAGAGGCGAAACTCCAAGGGGCACAAGGGTTTCCGACGAATAGCCAGTGTTACTCGGACCTCATGATTCTGACTACGGATCAGAAGGTTGGGGATTCGAGTTCTCCCGGGCGTGCCACCGAAACCCCTGCGAGAGCGGGGGTTTCGTCGTGAGGTGTATGGGGGTACCTTCTGACGTTTGGGAGCCATTCGCGCCTGCCATATC
>CAXMRC010000078.1:0-12071 GCA_964195945.1 uncultured Gemmatimonadales bacterium | reverse complement strand
AGTCTCCACGCGTTGTCGAACCTCGCCAGTTCTCCGACAACTGGAGGATTGTCAGCCGATCGCTCAGCTCGGGCGAGGCACGCATAATCACGCGTGCCGGATCCATGCCAACACACGTTTGACAGCCCGAGATCCGGCATTATTGAACGGTTCTGGTTTCCACCCCGGAGTGTTCACAGGCCCACCGATAGCGGCCCCACCCGTCAGTGGATGCTCTATCCAACGGGCGAGGTGCCGTAGGCAACGCTATCGGTTGTCCGATGGCTCTCTCCCCCTATCGCAGCTGGGGGCCCTAGTGGGGCGTCACTCTTTTCTTTTGCGTCGGCTAGCTACTTGCTGAGTGCCACCTGCAGTAGCGGGATGACTTCGGGGTCACCGAGCCGATGAGCCCAGGTGAGCGCGTCACCTTCTTCGTACGAGCATCTTGTACGGCAGGCCGCCCGTACCGTGGGGTCTGCGCCGGCCTCGAGCAGAACTGAAACGAGTTCTGGCGGCTGGCCCGAGAAGATCGCCAGCAGGAGGGGCGTGTGGCCGACGGCGGATGGCGCATCGACGCTGGCCCCGAGGTCGAGCAACGTTGCGATTGCTTCGACGTGCCCCGCCCTGGCTGCGATTCCAAGCGCGGTCGAGCCGATGTCGATGGGATACCCGTGTCCTTTAGTGACGATCTCCGACTGGGCGTCCAAGTCGACGCCGGTCTCAGCAATCGTGACGATCACGCTGGCGCTGCCCGTAGCTGCTGCATGCTCTAGCGTGTTCATGCCGTTGTTTGACCGGATGCTTAGGTCCGCTCCCGCCGTGATGAACTCGTGGATTGCGGCAGCGGCATCTGTTTGAGCGGCGGCATGCCAGGCAGTCAGGCCTTCCATCGCTGTCGCGTTTAGGTCTGCCCCGGCGTCCAGCAGCATTCTGATCATCGATGTGTCGTTTCGGATTGCTGCCCGCATCAGAGGGGTGAATCCATGGACCAGCGGCTTGTTGGGGTCGGCGCCGTCGTCGAGAAGCGAGCTTGCAAGGTCAAGATCGCCCATGGCGACCGCATCGGACAGCGACAGCACAGCGGGCCGAGTAGTGACACTGGGCGACCCGTCGCCCACGTCGGTTTTGAAGGCAAGCGCGAGCACAATGAGGAACACCGCTGCGAAGACAGTGGTGGCGAGTGTCTTTGGTCGCCTACCGATCGTTCCCATCTTCACTCGGTTCCGTGGTCCCCGGGATGCTTGTCGGCTCTGTCGTGGATGTCGTCGTCGACGCTGTGGGTGTTGTCTCCAGTGATGTCGTGGTCGAGTCCGCGTTGTCGCTAGTGCATGCCGCGGCGACGAGAACCATGGCGACCACCAATGCTACGGTCCGCGAACGTTGCCGCCGGCTACTCCCACCGTGATTTCGCAATGTGTGACTCCGCGTGGCGACCGGCAATGAGGAAATGATCGGTCCCTTCAGGCGCTCGGCGGCCCGCAGCGTGGACCTTGTCGATGAGCCTACGCGGGCAATCGTCGACCTGTGCTACGTCGTCATAGGAAGTGAGTCTGTGATTCGGGCAGGTCCGGTGTTGGTACTGGTTGGTGAGGGCGCGAATAGGGCGCGGGAGGGCGCGAAACGACGGGAATTCGCGGGAAACGACGGGAAACGTCACGAGTGCGGGCACAGTCCCAAAGCTCCCGCCAGCATTGAAGAAACCCCCTATTTCCTGGGGGTTTCCTCGGTGGGCGCTACTGGGATCGAACCAGTGACCTCTGCCGTGTGAAGGCTAATCGGTGGGGCTGCGGTGGTTGGGTTATCCGCCGGAAACTCAATAGCCATAAGGGTTCTGGCACTCATCGACGCTCAACGATTCGCGACGTTTCTCAGCAAGACGCGTCCTATGCGCGTCCTGGCGACCGCTGCGGAGCGACTCCATGCCGCCTCAGCAACAACCTCGCGGATGCACAAACCTCTGTTAGTGGACGAGAATGCCCGTCGTTGTCGACGGCCACCCCGACCTTCAGAGCGCCCTCGACTGCGATGCTGCACTGGAGGCCAACCGCCTCCACAACCTGGCCGGGAATTATGTCGTGTTCACCGGACATTCCTCGAGGTGAAGGAAGGTCATGCACTCCGGCTCGGTGAGAGACCTTGTGATGCGACTGCGGGCTATCGCTATCAACTCGTCCGTATCGAGCGTGTAGGTGAGGAGGATGCCGCCTTCGCTCAGTAGGGTCACATACGGTTCATCCGGATGGAAGAAGACGTGAGGGACACCGTTGGTTAGCTCGGGATCTAGCTGGGCAACCTGTACTCCGGTGGCGGTATCCCAGATCTTGACCGGTTCGCCGCGACGAGCCGTCGTTGACACCAGGGTTCCGTCGGAGTTGGCGACATGGCCCAGTGGAACAACAAAACCTTGCGTGGCGAAGGCGCTCCACAGTGCGGCATTGTCAAGAGTTTCGCCGGCTAGGAGCTCGTTGAGGCTGGCATGCCAAAGTGTCCCGTTATTGTCGACGATGGAGATGGTCTTGCCATCCGGCATGGGCAGCACCGTCATTACATCCGGGATCGACAGCGCCGACTCTCCGTTGCGCGTGTCGTAAAGGCTGATGCCGACGTCGTCCCAATCCCAGATCCACGAGCCGTCGTAGGAGAACCACGGAAGGTTCAACGAGGGCTTGTCGATCGTTGCGACTACAGCCCCCGTCGCAATATCAATGATCTGGTGCCCTCCAACGGGCGCGTCGTCGGCCGGGACGTGCTCGAGCAGCGCCAGACTGTTGTCGTACGACGCCGCCCTTACGAGCATCTCCGCTGGCGCCTCGTACACCACCTGACCGGTGCGAACGTCGCGCAACGTGGACGGTCCGTCGGTTGTGATCGTGGCAAGAAGGGAACCATCGCCGACGACGTGAGTCTCACGTCCGGAAGCGCCTACGATCGGGTCGGCAACGTCAATGATGGCCTCCATGGTTGCTACGTCGATGATTTTTGCCGCGGCGGGAGTGCCGAGGTCACTCACGAAGACCTGATCTGGGAATGGAGCGTAATCCACGAGCCGAGCCCGCCGCGCTCCGGTGTCGAGTCGGGCGATCTCGGCGATGGGTCCTGGCTCGACATTCCAGACGATGGTCGTGCCGTCGAAATCCCCGCTCGTAGCGAGAAGGCCTCGGTCGGGGACCGTTGCCAGCGCCCAGACGATCCCGACATGGCCACCGTTCAGCACGTCCACGGTCATCCCGGTACCTCCGTCGAGGAGTGTGACACGCCCACCGTCGCTGCCGACTGCGACGCGATCGCCGTCCGAGAGCCATACGGCACCAAACGGCCGATCTACTGTTGCTCGCCACATCTCGGTACCAGAGACAACCTCGTAGGCACCCACGCTGAGATCTTGTTGCGAGGTGATGATCACGAGCTGACCGTCAGGCGACACTGCGAGGCTCTGTGGGTGCAGGGGCACGGAGAACTCCTCCACCAGTAAACCGGTCGTGACGTCAAAGATCTGCAGCGCACGATTGACTGAATCGGCGACGAGCAGCTGATTCGTACCAGGCACGAACTGGGAATCTCCTTCAACATCGATGCTGAGGATGAGTTCGCCACTGACAGCGGACCACACGTTCACGCCGATAGAAGACCCTGTTGCCACGAACTCGCCAGATTCATCGAATGCCACAAATATCGGCGCTAGACCTTCGGTCATGTCGGGTCCCTCAAGTTGCACGCTGCTACCACTCTCGAGGTCCCAGATCCAGACCGGCGTGTGGGACGCCGCGTAGACGATTGCGATCCGGTCGCCGGCGGGAGAGAACCCGGCCCCGACGGCGGGTCCATCCGGTCGCGGCAGTTCTGCAACCATCCCTCCGGTGTCGAGCGCCCTGACAATGGCAGCACCGTCGGCAGTCCCAGTGGCGATTAGCTTGCCGTCCGGGCTGACCGCAACAAAGGCGCCACCGTCGAATCGATCAACGATCCGGTGCGAAGCCAGGGCTCTCCGGAGCGCCGCAGTGGACTCGAGAAGATTGCTACCCCCGGCGGTGCGCCCTGCGTCGACTGCCTCCAGAGCGAGCAGAACACTCTGCTCGGGGTCGACGTCGAGTTGAGCGATCGACTGGGCAGCCAGCTCCCGAGCGGTCGCCAGGTCGCGGCTTCGCTGGGCATTGTTCCGCGAAACTGCGGCGACCCCGGCCAGCACCAGGGCAACAACAGCCGCCGCCGCAAGACCGGCCATCACGAGACGCCGAACCCGGCGCCGATCTGCGGCGTCGGCATCACGCTTGGCGACGCTTGCCTCTACGAGCTCACGCTCCGAGACGCTCAGCGACAGGTCCGTCGACGCTGCCCACTCCTCGAGCTGAACAAGCCGAGCGCCACCCAGCAACATCGCATCTTGCCGCTCCGCTGTTTCCCACTCCTGCGTGGCCTCCACTAGACGTCGCCGAGACGTTAGATCGTCACGACGGTCTTCGATCCAACCGGCCAACCGCTTCCACTCCGAAAACATCGCCTCGTGGGCAACCTCGACAGTGGGCCCGTGGGTTATCGGATCACGATCGAGTGTCAAGAGGCGATGCCGACTAAACGCTTCGACCACCTCATCGACGACCGCCGAATCCTGGTCGAGCCGCCGTAGTTCCGTCATCCGTACCCGGCGTCGCGTGACCCGCTCCGCATCCGGGAGCGTAAGCAGCCGGAGAAAGACCTGCCGTGCCACACTCGCTGCTGCGGCGTCGAGGTCTTGGTAGACGGCTTCGGCTCCGCCGCCGAGGGCACCGAGCACACCTCCGATCTCTTCGTATGCCTCGGGGCCGACAACGTCGGTTGCCCGCCGAACGAATAGCTCGGTGAGGGCGAACTCCAGCAACGGAAGACGGCCGGGTTCCTCTCCGATGTCGCGGAGGATCTGGTCAACCAGGCCCGGCGCCATCCCCACCCCTACGCCCGCTGCCGGTCGCTCGACGATCTCGCGCAGCTCGTGGTTGGTGGGCGCCGACAAAGGGACCGTGGCGGTGCGGAGAAGTTCACCAAACTCAGGGTGTTCCAAGGGCTGGTCGAAGAAGTCGGCTCGAAGCGTGACCAAGACGCGTACGTTGCTTGCCGGGTCTGTCACTGCAGTTGCCAGGCCACGGAGGAACTGGAGGCGCGTGGCCTTGTCGGTCAGCGTGAATAGCTCCTCGAACTGATCAATGACGACGAGGACTTCGGCACTCGGCGGGAACAGGCGAGTGAGGACGCGCAGCACGCCCCGGTCGCCGTCGACGATCTCGGCATCCAAGCCGGAGACCGAAGACGTCGCCACCCGCAACAGCGCCGACGCCATGGCCTCGAATGGATGGCTCCCGGGGGTCATGGTGGCAATAAACCAGCCGGACGATCCCGGGACGGCTCCATCAACGAGCGCCGGCACCAGACCGGCCTGAACCAAAGAGGACTTGCCAACGCCGGAGGGTCCCACGACGGCTGTGAACCGCTGCGATTCGATCGCCCCCACTAGCTCGGCCACCAGGCTTTCTCTCCCGAAGAAGTCGATAGCGTCGGCAAATGTGAAAGCGTTGAGCGAGTGATAGGGGTTCCGCGTCTCGGTGAAGACCCGCGTCGGATCCAGGTCGGAGCCCGCTTCGGCGCCGAACGCTGCCCGGAGTTCGACGACCGTCGGTAGCGAGGCGGCGGAAGCGAGGATGCCGGCCAGCTCCTGTGTGTATCCGTCGGCGCCATCGAGAGCGGTCGCCAGTGTCCTTGCCAACCCATCGATATCGCTGCCGGGGTCGTCGGAAGTCCGAGCGTCGTTTCGAGCAATTCCAAAGTCGGCGAGGAAGAACTCGCCCTGCTCGTCTACGAGGATCGTCCCGGGCCGGATGTCGCCGTGAGTAACTCCCGCTTGGTGAGCCGCGTCGACTGCTGACCCGATTTGATCAAGGAACCGGGTCGCGTCAGCCAGTGAGAGGGGACCTTGGGCGATGCGCACCTCCAGGGTCGTCCCGCGGATCCAACGGGTCACAAGGTAGGCACCGCTGAGGTCGCGCCAGTAGTCGTACAGCGGGACGATGTGAGGATGATCCAGTCGAGCAACCGTCAGCGCCTCCATCTCAAAACGACGAACAAACTCTGGACGCCCGGATAGCTCCGGACCGATGATCTTCATGGCCACTTCGCGGCCAACCGATGGCTGGTAGGCCCGCCACACGATCCATCGCGGATCGCGATCGATCTCTTGACGAAGCTCGTAGCCGGGCATCGACCGCGTTCCCCCGGGTACCGAAACCGGCAAGCCATCGGTCCGGGGGGCGGGGAACTCCTCGGGCTGATCCGGCCGGACAAGCTGGTGGACACCTTCTGCCCTGTCGAGGTAGGGAATGGGGTGGTCGCCGAGGCTTTTGATTGTCCAACCGCCAACTCGGGCAGCATCGACCTGTGCCGCGGTCGACAACAACACCTGGCCGGGGTGGGCCATGGCGATGAGCCCGGCCACTCGGCTGACGACCGGGCCGGCGAGTATGCCGTCCGCACCCATTTCCACGTCGCCGAAGTCGACGGCGCCCCGCACGACGCACCGATGGTCGTCGGCTGCCAGCCTGGGGGCATCACGCAGGATGTCACCGGCGGCACCTAGAGCGCTATCGATTCGGTCGAAGTGGGCAAAGGTAACGTTGAGTCGCTGAGCGAAAACGTGGCCGTCGCGACGCGCCAGTGCGTCGAGGATGACTTGGTCGGTCTCCGTGAAGACGGCCACACGCCGATCCGGAGCCACCTTTTCGGCAACAAGATCTCCTTCCAGGTCGAGAGCCAGCAACGCTTTTCGGCTCACGGGTGGCGCCGAGCTGAAGCCGATGCGTTCGTCGTGCGCGAGGATCCGGGTCTCTAGCTCGCGCAGCTCGGGAGATGGATCAAGCCCAGTCTCCTCGACGAGATAGAGCCTCGCCTTCTCATAAGCCCGCAGTGCCTCCGCTTGCCGGCCAGATCGATAGAGCGCCAGCATCTGCTGAGCCCTGAAGTGCTCTCGCAGCGGATACTCGACCGTGAGCGACTCGAGCTCGGCGATGAGGGCGGCATGGTGCCCCGCATCGAGGTCGGCGTCGATACGGCGCTCGACAGCCACCACCCTCAACTCATTCAACCTGGTCACCTCTGCCGTGATGGTTCCGAGACCATCCACGTCGGCATAGGGTTGACCACGCCAGATCGCAAGAGCATCACGAAGCCGATCGGCTACCTCACCCGGATCGTCCAGGTCGGCAGCGGACGTGACGACGTCCTCGAAGCGGAGCGCGTCGACATCAGACCGGTCGGCGGTAAGAACATAGCCCGCGCCACCAGCCTGGATCAGGTCTCCCAACTGACCGCGGAGGTTTGACACATACGTCTGGATGGTGCGCCTGGCACCCTCGGGAGCCTCGTCGCCGTACACGCCATCGATAAGCGAATCCGTTGACAGCCGCCGACCATTGTGGGCGATGAGAAGCGCCAGGACGGTGCGTTGTTTCAACCCGCCCAGAGGCAACAGCTGACTTGCCTCGGCGACCTCTAACGGGCCGAGGACTCTCAAGTCCATCACTCGAAGATAGCGACGCGAATCATGCTTTGGTGAGGGAATTGTGCGCTGCTCCATGGGCCACAGCCTCACGCACCCGCGTCAAGCAATCGTCAAATCCCTTCTACCGAACGTTGCGCGGCGCCGCCAAAACGAATCCTTTTGACAATCTCTTGGCAGCTTTGACTGCCGCTTGACCGCCCCACAACGGCCTCTTGTGCGCCGCAGCAGACGGTGTAGCCATGAGCTACACACGCACCGCAATCACAATCTCGTCGATCTTCCTCTCAGTTGTGGCAATGGCGCCGGGCACACGACCGGTAGCCGCTTCGGCGGGGCCTGCAGGGTCGCACAACATGCAACAGGGGGCGCTCTCATACGGCCCGGCCCTGCTAGCCCCGCAGCCCGAGGCGGCCCCGCCACCGACGGCCACGCTCGGCACCACCGCCATCTACGCGGAGACCTCGCAGCAGGTCGACACAGTCGCCTGGGCTCTCGACCAGTTTGTTGGGGCCGGCTTTGAGCTCCCTCCCGTCACGATCCACATGCACACCTACCGGATCGACTGCTCGAGCGATCCCGAACGCCTCCTCAACGGCTACTACAAACAAGTTGACGGCAACAACATCATCCACTCCTGCGGAAACAGATGGACGCTGCTGCACGAACTCGCCCACGTCTGGGACAAAACCGCACTCGACGACACCAACCGCAAGGAGATCATGGCCCATCAAGGCCTCGAGACGTGGAGCCACGAGACATGGAACCAGGCCGGTGGTGAGCACCTGGCATCGATCGTCGCCTGGGCGCTCGAGGGCACCCACCCCACCCGCATCGGCTACTACACACGGACTGAACTTGCTGAGGCCTACTTCATGGCAGCGGGGAGCCAGCCGCCGCTGCTCGTCCAAGCCATCAACTCAACCCGCCCGCCGCACGACCTCGCTGGACAGACCATGCCGCGAGCGCAATCTCCACAGACCGCACCCCCTAGCCCCATGTAGGCCGCGGGAAGATGCTGCCGGACTAGTAGGACGACTGGGTTTTGGTGGTACAAGCCTCAAGCCGACATGGCACCGCGGTGAGTCCCGTCGATCAACTGGAACAACTCGATGCGGCTCCCCGGCGGGGCCGCCACTGCAGCCACTGACCCATCGGCGGCCTCGAACAGCCCACGGACCCCAGCGTTCCCCCCTCCACCCTCGGGCCCGGTTGGGAGATCTCCAACCCCGACGAGTCGCAAACGGCGACAACGCCTTCCCCATCCGCTGCGGTGGCACTATGGCGTCCGACACCCTCGGCTCGACCACATCAAATCGCAGTCATACACCAAGGAAGGCGTACGCAGGGAAGCTCTTGTCTTTGGTTACCTTAACGAGCCGGATGTCATCGATGTTTTGTCACATGGCGTCTATCGCAGCGGTGTGAGGTGAGGCGGGCTGGGCCTCTACATGACTGCGGAGGAGCCGACCACGCGAGTTTCACCGGAATCCGGGTTCAGCCGATTGCTCGGTGCAAAAACGCGGACATCTGACCACCAGTAATGTAGATGGTCGGACAGAATTGATCGTGGCGGTTGCAGCCCGCGTGACCCCGACGGTGCCGAGCTTGTTACGGAGCGACCTGTCGAGGACACGCACGAGAGGTCTACTTCTTCGTCACTTCTAGCCCGTACCTGTGTCGGATTTCAACAAAGAGAGTTCGCCAGGCGAGCGGAAGTTCGGTTTACTGGTTGACCTCTAGCAGCGCACCGGCGATGACACGGCTGGCCGTGACGAAACAAACGACACCGAAGTTCCCGGCGGCCGTGAATCCCAAACTTTGCTCCACTTCGCTTCCAGGAGCCAGTGAATCTCGAACGGTCTGGAGGGTGACGACTCAGGTGGCGGGCCCGAGCCGTCGGCTATTTCCTCGGACATGACTTGAACAAAGTCGTCGAAGGCCGGGTCACCAACGAACTGCAGAATGACGAAGCCACCCTCTTCCGAAGATTCATTGATGACCCGAAACGACGCGAGAGTTCCGCTATCGAAGTCACTTGGGCCGTCGTATTCGCACACGCCATCTCCGAGAGAGACGACGGGTTAACTGTCCCCGCCGCAGGCACTCACCACAACCGCAACGACGCTGACAAGCAGGACCAGACGATTCATCACAGTTGTGCCAAACACGAACCGATTCGCGCTTCTCATAGGGTCTCCCATCGACAGGCTGGTCGTCGCGCTCTCTGGTCATCCATCGGTCGCTAATGCTCCGACATACTCGAACGTGTACTGATCGAAGAGCGCAAACGGTTCGTCGGTCAGGACCACAGCGGGGCCCGCGATCGACCGGGCCCCGCTGCGACATCGTGCTAGTTCCACTCTCACTCGGCGGTAACGAATAGCTCCTGGGTATTGCCGTTGTTCAACCGGAAGGCGATCGCATACGCACCGCTCACTTTCGGATCGGTGCTGAACGTCGTCACCAAGACGCCGACGTCGAGCCCCGAGACAGCAGCAATGCCGAGGAACGACGGTCCTCCCGTGATCCCGTACGCGTCCGCTCCCGCCGGAGCCTCGATCCACACATGACCGACGGTCTCATTGCCCTGGACCAAACGCCCGTGGCTTTGGTTCGTCATGACGATCGCGACATCGACGAGCGGGTTGATGATGCCATCCGCAACCGAGCTTCCTTTGTCCCACAGGTAGAGCCCAACGTCCGCCGCGTCGTCTCCCGGACTAACGGTCTGATAGATAGCGTTGTTGAACGGTGGCGGCGGTCCCCCTCCGCTAAAGACGCTCACTGCGTTCACGCTGGGCCGCGCCCTCGGAATGATGTGGACGGTCCCCGTGCCGCCGAAGGTGGCGCTCGACGCCGGGTCTGGCTTGATCACCAAGTCCACGTCGTACATCCCCGGGCCGGGGTTGCGAAAATCGCTCAGGATCAAATGCAGCTGCTTGGTGCCAGGACCGAAATCACCGGCGAGGTAATCGGAAGTGAGCGTGGCGGTGACGGTGTTCCCGGATACCGTTGTGATCCATGGGAACGGTACCGGCGGGCTCTGCGGCCATCCCTGGAGCAGAATCGCAGTGTTGGCGTCGCCATGCATGGTGTTGACGAAGTCGTCAGGTAGCGTCGCGGTCACGGTCCCACCGGCGAGAAGGCTGATGCCGTCTATCGCAGGATCACGATCGATGAACGTGAGCACAAAGTCGGTGATCTCGTTCGCCGTTGTGCCATCGGGCACGATCGGCGCCTTTTCAATGTCGACCCGCAGGGTGCCGGTTGTCACGGCGCCTGCAGCCGGCACCAGCACTACCAACAGCGCAAAAGCGAACAAGAGTGAGATGAGTCGTCGCATACTTTCCTCCCATGGCGGCCTCCCCTTTTTGGGAAGCCCCAGTTGATGACCGCCATAGCGTCACGGACACGCGTCAAGCAATCGTCAAATCCCTTCTACCGAACGTTGCGCGGCGCCGCCCAAACAGTCGCCGAAACTAATCCTCTTGGCGAGTGCTTGGCAGCCTTGACGGCCGGTTGACCGCCCCACAACCGCCTCACTGGTCAGGCAAGCCCAGGATGAAGCCCTGCTGGCGGCGATCGAGGATCTATCTCCGCGTGATCAAGAGGCGATCAGGCTTCGAGCTTGGGAAGGTCTAATCGCCGCGGCAGGCAGAGCCGGCTACAAGGGCGACAGTCGTAACCTCGGCATCCGCGGCTACAAGCTGATCCGGCATCCCATCATTGGCCCGGAGATCAGGCGCAGGGGTGCAGCTACCGCGGACGAACTCGGCGTCTCGAGCGAATACCTCATGACGAAACTGCGCGGAGTCATTGAGCATGTCACCGACGAAGACTCGCTGAAGCCGTCGTCCGCGGCTAGGACGATCGAGCTCGCATCCAAACTCCGCGGCGACCTAGTAGAGCGTGTGCAATCGGAGGTGAAGGTGATCACGTTGAAGATCAACGGCGTGGACATGGGGGACCTCAGATGAGAACCCCAAAATATGTGCCGATATGGGCGTCTAAGTCTCGGCGTGGGGTGTGATAGTCAGCGTGAATTCGAAGTCGGCGTCACCGATCTGCTTTATGGGGTAGTAGTGCCAGACCTTTCGGCAAGTTGAGGGGTGACATGATTGAGCGGGTCGAGGCTGAGGTGAAAGTCCTCTCGGTTCAACTCAACGATGTAAATATGGACGACCTGAGATGAGCACGCCATGAGCCCACTCAACATGTGCCGATATGGGCGGGGGTTGGGCACACCTTGGTCCCTTCCTGCGTGATCCTCGAAGGATCGCTAGATTCGACGAGAGAGGATCGTTTTACCGGAGGAGATTGGTTGGGGTGGCTTGTCTTGCCTTGATTCTACGGAAGGACCCCTAGTGGCTGAGCAGACGGGATTCGAAGGGAGTCGTCGGGAGAGTCGTCGCGAGGCGAAACGGCTGAGGCACCGCAACGAGACGAACTGGCTCGATGCTGCCTACTGGATTGTGTTCAATCACGAATACGACCTGGCTGATGACGAAGGCTGGGATGAGTCGGTTCACGAGATTCGCGCAAGAACGATCCGCGACGAGGTTTTGCGACA
>CAXMRC010000077.1:0-6567 GCA_964195945.1 uncultured Gemmatimonadales bacterium | reverse complement strand
CCGCTCTACCGCAGACGCTGCACCGCAAGAGCGTCGCCATCCACTCCCAGCTGTTGCAGCGCGGCCGGGATTCTCCCTGATGTGACCAGCCCGGCAATGGCTCGACTTATCGCAGGCGACGTCATTATTCCCGACCCGCCTTGGCCGGCCAGCCAGAAGAAACCAGGAGCTTCAGGATCCTCGCCGACCACGGGAACACCATCTGGCGCAAACGAACGCAATCCCGCCCAGGTTCGTTTCACATGCCTGATGTGGAGTTCGGTTGCGGCCTCGATCCGCTCAATGGCGAGGGCGACATCGATCTCCTCGGGCCGAACATCGTGAGGTTCCATCGCTGTTGCCTCGGCCAGCGATCCCATTATCTGACCGCCCTCGGGCTTGAAATAGAACTTCTCGTCAACGTCGATCACCGTCGCCATTCCCGCCAGGTCGACATCCGTCGGAGCGGCGAAGCTGAACGCGGTCCGCCGTTTGGGCGCAAGGCCGATCGGTGTAACACCTGCCATGGTCGCCACCACGTCGCACCAGGCACCAGCGGCATTGACGACCGCGTGCGTGTGCACCGTAAGGTCGCCTGCGAACACGGTCCAACCCGGGTGAGACCTCTCGATTCTTTCGACGCCACACCCCAGCATCACCGAGCCCCCGCGGCGGCGAGTCTCCCGAAGGAAACCCTGGTGGAGAGCGTCAACGTCGATGCTCTGCGCCCCCGACTCCAAGGCAGCTAACTCGACATAGCCCGGTCGCAGCAACGGACACCACTCCCGGGCGGCAACACCGTCGATCAGGGTGGTGTTGACGTACTCTGCGGCTTCGGTGTGCAGCTCTTCGACACTACGACGCTGGTCGGCACGCCCGATCATGAGAACCGGCAATGGGGAGAGTATCGGCTGATCGGCAAAGTTCGCAGGAGGGTCCTGGAGAAACTCGTGACTGGCCAGCGTCAGGCTGCGGAGCACGCCGCGTTCCCAGGCCACCGTGTACAACGCGGCCGATCTCCCGGTCGTGTGGTATCCGGCGATACGCTCCCGCTCGAGTAACAGCACGTTTCCGTGGGAAGCCAGCTCGTATGCGGCGGATGCTCCCGCGATGCCACCGCCAATGACCACAAAGTCCGTCGTCGTCTCCATGCCGCGACAATAGTGAGCCTCGCCAAACCTTTTCGGCTGCCCCGCTGCAGATCACTCGGTGATCAGGGACGAACGAGGCGTGGTTCGCTTGAGTTGGGCGGAGCACAGTTCACACCTGCCCGGCTGCCCTGCCGCAGTTCGCATAGTGAACTGCGAACGGACTTGGCAACGCTGCCCTGCCGCAGTTCGCATAGTGAACTGCGAACGGACTTGGCAACGCCGAGTCCGCGTCTACCAACGATGGTGGACTGTGGGCCGGGCGTAGCGGTCGTAGACATCAGCCACTGCGGCCATCGTCTCGAGAGACAGCGGCGGCAGATTCGCAGAACGGGCGTTGTCGGCGACCTGAGACGGGTTCTTGCCACCGGGAATGACAACAGACACTGCATCGAACATCAGAATCCACCGCAAGGCGAGCTGGGCCATTGTTGTGCCATCGGGGACCAGCGTCCGTAGTTCGTCGACAGCCTGAAGACCGGTTTCGTAGTCGATACCGGAGAACGTCTCGCCAACGTCGAACGCCGCACCTTGACGGTTGTACTTCCGGTGATCGTCGTCGGTGAACGTCGTGGTCTTGCTCATCTTTCCGGTCAAGAGCCCGCTCGCCAGCGGCACCCGGACGATGACCCCGATGTTTCTGTCGGCGGCGTGGCGGAAGAAGAGCTCCGACGGACGTAGTCGCAACATGTTGAAGATGATCTGTACCGACTCCACGCCCGGGTACTCGATCGCCTTCATCGCTTCCTCGACTCGCTCGACACTCACGCCGTAGTGCTGGATCTTGCCCCTGCGCACCATGTCGTCGAGTCCTGCGAACAGATCAGGGTTGTAATAGACATCGGTTGGCGGACAGTGCAATTGCAGCAACTCGAGACTGTCGATCTGCAAGTTGGTGAGGCTGCGATCGATGAAACCTTCGATGTTCTTTGCGGTGTATCCCGATGCAACATGGGGATTGAGACGGCGCCCGGCCTTGGTGGCAATGGTGAACGGCACGGAGGGGCGCTCACGCCGGAGGCGGGCGATGAGACGTTCGCTACGGCCGTCGCCATAGACGTCGGCGGTGTCGAAGAAGGATATGCCCTCGTCAAGAGCAGTATTGAGCGTGGCCATCGCATCTGCTTCGGACACGTCTCCCCAGTCCGCACCGATTGCCCATCCGCCAAACCCAACCCGCGATACGGGAAAGCCGGTCTTTCCCAGTGTTCCGTACTCCATGGTACCTTCCGGTGTTTTGCGGCCCAAGGGTAACTCAGCCCCGCCAACCCGTCGGTACCCTCTCGGATATCGTTTCCTGCGGCGTTATGCTCCGTCGAACTGTGTTCTTTGAGAGGTGCCCATGGGCGAAGTGCTGAAAAGGTTTCTCCAGACAATCCGCCTGGAGCGCGAGGCGTTTGTATGGATGGCTTTCAACGATCGTGCCACGGGTGATGCTCTTGTCCTCGTTGGAGTAACCCAATTGCTGATGTTTGCCGGCTTCGCCGGTGGGCTCGGATCGCTGTTCAATATCAGCACCTGGAGTCTGCTCATCTCGCTGGTTTTGGCAGGTCTGGTGCAGTGGTTGCTCTATTCGGGGATCGCATGGGCATTGGTCCGGTACGTCGTCCAGGGGAGTGGCGATTACGCCAACTATCTCAGATTCACCGGCTTCGCCTACCCGACGACCCTTGTGACACTGGCGGTTGCCATCGTCATGGACCGCACGGGATTGATTCCGTTTGCACTTGGATTCGTCTGGTTCATCGCGGTCATCGCCCGTGGCATCGAATACGAGAGCGATCTCCCACGCGAGAAAGCCTGGCTTGTCGCCGTCGGCGCCCTCGGTGGTCTGCTCGTCGTCGATGCCATCTTTAACTTCTCCCCGATCACGTGACCACGTACCGGATCGATTTCGCCTACGACGGAACCGATTTCCACGGCTACGCCAAGCAACCACAGGTGCGCACGGTCCAGGGTGAACTAGAAACTGCCCTGTTTCGTATGACCGGCGAGCTGGAGACAGTGGTCGCCGGCCGAACCGACCGTGGTGTCCACGCCACCGGACAGGTGGTGTCCTTCCAGTCCGCAGTTCTGTACGACACAGGGATGATCTGCAGGTCATTGAACCGTCAACTTGGCCCCGAGATCAGTATCACCAGTGTCGCGGTAGTCCCCGACAGTTTTGATGCCCGTTTCTCAGCAATCGGTCGGGCGTATAAATATCTAATTCTCAACCGCGATGTTCCGGATCCGTTCCTGGCACGTACGTCACTGCACTATCGGACGCCTCTCGACCTTGATCTGATGAACAAGGGTGCCGCTTGTTTGACCGGCTTGCACGACTTTGCTGCTTTCTGTCGTAAGGCGCCGAATCGCAGCACCGAGCGCAGACTGGATCGGGCCGAGTGGACAGATCGCGGGAACGGGCTATTGGCCTTCGATGTCGCTGCCAGCTCGTTCTGCCATCAGATGGTGCGGTCCCTCGTCCAGGTGTCGATCGAGGTGGGGAGGCGGAAGATTGAGGCGGAGGCGGTGCGTGAGATCCTGGAATCCAATGACCGGCATCAGGGCAAAGGTGCTGCTCGGGCGCACGGTTTGACGCTGGTTTCGGTAAAATACCAATAGCCGACCAATTCGGGTTGGCGCGCGCCGCCCGGATGCCTTATCATGCGCAAGCTCCCGTGTTCCGGGGGTTCCTCTATGTGCGCCTTTTCTTGTCCGAGGACTGTTTATGAAGCCCAAACTGCAAAGAACTTTCACGCCAAAGCCCGGCGACCTGAACCATGAGTGGTTTGTGGTCGACGCAAGCGATGTGCCGCTCGGCCGTCTTGCTTCCAACGTAGCCCAGACGCTACGTGGCAAGCACAAGCCAACATTTGCACCTCATGTCGACGGTGGCGACTACGTAGTGGTCATCAACGCTGACAAGATCGCGGTCACCGGCAAGAAAGAGGACGAAAAGATCTACTACCGACACTCGGGCTATCCCGGCGGTCTGCGTTCTTCAACGCTGCGCGAGCTTCGGGAAACCTACCCCGACCGTGTCATCCGCAACGCGGTCCGTGGCATGTTGCCAAAGAATCGGCTCGGTCGTCAGACCCTCACCAAGCTCAAAGTCTACGCAGGCCCGGATCACCCGCATGCGGCGCAGAACCCACAGCCACTCGATTTTAGAAAGGTCGGAGCCTGATGGCGAAGCCGCTCGTTCAAGCTACAGGCCGTCGTAAGAGCTCAGTCGCCCGTGTTCGTCTCTACCCAGGGACCGGACAGGTGACACTCAACGGAGGCCGTTCTCTCGAAGTCTATTTCCCCCACGCTGCACTTCGGCAACGGGTACTAGAGCCGCTTCGTGCGGTCGAGGCCGAGGGTCAATATGACGTAGTCGCCAAGCTCGAGGGCGGTGGCACCACCGGCCAGAGCGATGCGTTGCGTCTCGGCATTGCTCGCGCTCTTGTTGAGATCGATATCGAGCGTCGCCCCATCCTCAAAAAGGGCGGGATGCTGTCTCGTGACGCACGACGTGTTGAGCGCAAGAAGTACGGTCTCCGCAAGGCTCGCCGCGCTCCTCAGTTCACCAAGCGCTAAAACACCTCGCATGCATCCGCGATTTCGATAGGGGGCTGGCGGTGGCAGGAGTCGATCGACTGTTCGGCACTGATGGAATTCGGGGCCGCGCTAACACTGATCTAACGGTTGATATGGCGCTTGACCTGGCCCGCGCGGCTGGAGAGAGCACCGAGGGCCCTGTCGTCATCGGACGCGATACTCGGCGTTCCGGTCCGATGTTCACAACTGCTCTACACGCCGGCTTCAGCTCAGTTGGCGTTGACACGATCGACGTTGGTGTGCTCCCTGTCGGGGGCGTGTCTCGTCTGCTGCGCCAACTCGAAGCGCCGCTGGCAGTGATGGTGAGCGCTTCGCACAACCCGGCGCACGACAACGGGATCAAGTTCATCGGACCCACCGGCGGCAAGCTCAACGATGCGCAAGAAGCCGTTATCGAGTCCCGGTACCGCCGTGGGGCACCGTGGAAGCATCCTGATGGGGCCTTGATAGGCATCCGTAGCCAGCTACCGGATGCGGTTGATAGGTACGTCGAGAATCTGGCCAAGAACTCCGATTACAGCTTGCGCGGACTCGAGTTTGTTCTCGACTGCGCCAACGGCGCTGCATACCAGGCAGCCCCGCAACTATTCGAGCGGCTGGGTGCTTCGATAGAGGTCCATGCGGCAGAACCCGACGGCACCAACATCAACGACGGCTGCGGAGCGACCGTGCCCGAGTACGTGTCGAAGTTCGTGAACGGTCGGGTGGGATTGTCTTTTGACGGCGACGCCGACCGTCTCATCGCGGTCGACGAAGACGGGATCACCGCCAATGGTGATGTCCTGATGGCGATCTTTGCGAAGCACATGAAGGCCAATGGCGACCTGCGCAACAATGTGGTGGTCAGCACGGTGATGGCCAATCTTGGTTTCCGCCGCTCTATGGAGCGGTTGGATGTTGACATCGAAGAGACAGCCGTTGGCGATCGTTACGTGTACGAAGGGATGCGTCGGGTCAAGGCCGCTCTCGGGGGCGAACAATCGGGTCACATCATTTTCTATCGGGGAACGACTGGTGATGGTCTCCGCACCGCAGTGAGGTTGGCTGAGGTTCTTGCGGCAACCGGCAAGCCGCTGACCGAGCTGCGCAAGGTGATCACAGAGTATCCGCAGGTGTTGCACAACATTCAGGTCGCTGACAAGAGCAGGCTCGCACGGTCAACGGAGATCTGGGATGCGGTGCAAGACGCGGAGCTGTCACTTGGTGATGACGGACGAATTCTGGTGCGTGCCTCTGGCACGGAGCCCCTGGTTCGAGTGATGGTGGAAGCCACAACCGAAACTATCGCTGAGGATCTCGCTTCCTCGGTAGGCGAGGTCATCGTCAGCTCCTTGAGCTAGATCGAGACTGGGCACAGGTCAGTTTGTATCCGCTACCTGATCATCTCGGTTAGCCTTGCTGCACAACTGAACACCGACCGGAGAAACCCAGCAGCGCCAGCCCTCACCAAAATGCGGTGAGGTGACGAGGTAGAGGGATTATCGATTAGTCGGCGGGTGCCCTCTCGGCCTTCCACGGCCGTGACGAGACGGAAAAGCCCGGGAGCGATCCCTGGGGACAAAGCCATCTCGACGTGGAGCAAGATCCGAGATCTTGCAGCACACCTCCGGTCCCAACACGGAGGTTCTCGCATGTGCGGAATCATGGGCTATGTCGGCCCACAACAGGCTGCTCCGATCCTACTCGACGGTCTACGCCGTCTCGAGTACCGGGGCTACGACTCGGCTGGCGTTGCTGTAACCAACGGCGACATCAATGTCCGCAAAGCACAAGGCAAGATCGATCGCCTTGCCGATCTTCTCGACCGCTCGCCATTGGAAGGCTCGATCGGTATCGGGCACACCAGGTGGGC
>CAXMRC010000076.1:0-1911 GCA_964195945.1 uncultured Gemmatimonadales bacterium | reverse complement strand
GGGAATGAGATCTTTGGCATTCGAGTACCGCGCTTGAGTGCGATGTCGATGGTGGACGGGATACCGTCGATGAGGTCTGCATGTGACAAGGCCGATGCGAGGCAGAGGGTTGCTTCTCGCTCGAGTAGCGCGATCTCGATTAGCGCAAGGTCTCCGACTGCCGAGTCGGTTCGTCTATAGAGCCCGTGCTCGATCCTCTCGATCATCCCATCGTCTGTCAGGCGTTTCAGCCGGCGATCACTGAGGCCTGCTTCGTGGGCTTCAAGCCATTTGAAGACCGCTGGCAGGCCAGCAGGAAGTTCGTTGTTCGGATAGCGGGCCAAGGTGAGTTCCTCCAGTTACGCAGGTTATCGTACACACATAGGCATCATGTGTATGCAATAACCTGCGCCAAAGTGCCGGCGGTTCACGTCCCGCACGGGATCTGCCGCAACTCTGCGTTGAGGCTCTTCGTTGGACACTCGTCGCCGCTGGCTTTGATTGCGGAACTCTGGGCCGCTCTTGGGCCGCACCTGGGCCGCAACAGGAGTTAAAACATGAGAAACGATGAGAGACGATGAGTGGTCAAAACGCCCGTAAAATGGGCCTTTCTGTGGTTTCGCCCTGGTCGGCGATACCCCCCAAAACGGTTTAGGAAACCGGTGCTCTATCCCCTGAGCTACGAGGGCAGGGTCGACATGCTACCTATCAACGAGTCGTGCACCATCCGAAGCCGCTCAAGGACCCTACCCACCGGTTCGATAGATCGGAGTAAACCTCAAAGCCTCCTATTGCGAGTAACCGGGTAGAAGTGACTGCGATATCCCGATCCGCACGACGTTCAGATCCGGCCAAGCCTCCGGCTCCGGATCAATCTGAACCTGCGCCGATCCGGGCCGTTGTCCCTTTTGAACAGTTCTATCGCCGGGAGCTGAAGCCCGTGATTGGTTTGGCATACGCACTCTCTGGAAGCAGGTCCGCTGCCGAGGATCTCGCCCAGGAAGGTTTCCTCGCCGCCCACAACGCATGGGACCGGGTCTCGCTCTACGAGAAGCCCGAAGCGTGGGTGCGGCGGGTGGTCGCCAACAAGTCGGTATCGATGTTTCGGCGCAAGATGCGTGAGGCGAAGGCCATCGCACAGATGAAGCCGGAGTCCAGCTATTTGCCGCGGATCGCCGCTGAGGACGACGAATTCTGGAAGGCAGTGCGTGGTCTTGCCAAGCGTCAGTCGCAGGTCATCGCGTTGCATTATCTCGAAGAGCTGTCTGTCGCCGAGATTGCAGAGATCCTCGAATGCGCGGAGGGGACTGTGAAGGTACATCTTCATAAAGGACGGAAGCGTCTTGCTGATCGTCTTGGACTCGGTCTGGGGGAGCAGTCATGACGACTCTTGACGCACGTGCCCGTTCCGCAGCGCATTCGATCCGCGCCGGCATCGCCGAGTTCACTCCCGCGGCGAACTTTGATACCGTCGTTGTTCGTCAGCAGCGGTGGCGCACATTCCAGGCTGGCCTTACTGGAGCAGTTGCCGCGGTGCTCATCGTGCTGGTCGGTATCGGGGTGACCCCGTCGCCACAGCCAGAGGTAGCCGAAGTCCCGGTGACTGTTGCCGAGCCTACGATTCCTCAGTTCGACGTTGTCCCTCCACCGATTCCATCAACGACCGAGGCGCCGGAGCCAACGACGACAACCACGACCACCGCCCTCGTCGCGGTGACAACAACCACTGAGGCGGACAGGACGCCTCCACCCCTGGCGATTGCGACACCGAAGGCAGATGAGCACTTCGAGATTGACATCATCGAATTCAGCGGAACAACCGAACCGGGGGCGACGGTCTTTGCCGGTCAGTACGAGGCGAGCGTCGACGGTGCAGGGAACTGGTCGATCGTTCTTGTCCTATCGCCGGGCGCGAACGGTGCAAGATTCGTG
>CAXMRC010000075.1:0-13848 GCA_964195945.1 uncultured Gemmatimonadales bacterium | reverse complement strand
CTCGGCGATCTGTCGTTGTATCGGACTTACCAGGGTTGACCCGATTCGGCTCAACCTGCCGTTCGAACGGTTCCTGTCCGCCGAACGCGGCAGGCCACCAGACATCGACATCGACTTCGAAGCAGAACGCCGTGAGGAGGTCATCCAGTATTGCTACCAACGTTATGGCCGGGAGCGGGCGGCAATGGTCGCCAACGTAATCACGTATCGGGCGCGGTCTGTGCTTCAGGACGTTGGTAAGGCGTTTGGGCTTACCCAGGCTCAAGTGAACGGCCTAACCAAGTATCTCGACACCAGGAATCCGCAGGCGATACGTGACGAGGTTGAGCTACCTGCCGGTCTGACCGCAGAGTTCATATACGACGTGTGCAACCGACTCGACGGCTTCCCTCGCCATCTCGGGATTCATTCCGGGGGCATGGTGGTTTCCCAGCATCCGTTGTGGAAGGTCGTACCCATGGAATGGGGCCGGATGGCAGACCGAACGGTGCTGCAATGGGACAAAGACGATTGTGCCGCGATGGGCATCGTCAAGTTTGATCTGCTCGCCCTCGGCGCCCTAAACGGGATGCACCTGTCGGTAGACATGATCAAAGAAGTCCATGGGATTGACGTCGACCTCGCCAAGATCCCACAGGAACCCGTCATCTACGACATGTTGACCAGAGCCGACACGGTTGGCATTTTCCAGGTCGAGTCGCGGGCTCAAATGGCGACGCTTCCCAAAATGAAACCACGTACGTTCTACGACCTTGCCATAGAGGTAGCCCTGATCCGGCCCGGGCCGATCCAAGGCCACTCGGTTCATCCGTTTCTGCGACGTCGTAACGGTCTCGAACCGATCCGGTTCCCACATGAGTTGGCCGAGCCCATCTTGCGCAAAACGCTCGGTGTCCCGGTGTTTCAAGAGCAGCTCATGGAGTTAGCCCGTATCTGTGCCGGATTTACGGCTGGTCAATCGGATCGTCTTCGCCAGGCCATGACCAGCAAACGGTCCGACGAGGAGATGGGCAAGCTGCGTGACGAGGTCTATAGCGGCATGGCGGGCAACGGCATCGAGGGGTCGGCTGCCGACGAGATCTGGGAGAAGCTCCAGGGTTTTGCATCTTTCGGATTTCCCGAGAGTCACTCTGTCTCGTTTGCGTACATCGTCTACGCCACCTCATGGTTGAAGCACCATTGGCCGACCGAGTTTTTCGCAGGGCTGCTCAACGCACAACCGATGGGGTTTTACACGCCCAATTCGCTTGTCCAAGATGCCCAGCATCACGGTGTCGTGGTGCTCCCTCCCGACGTAAACCAGTCCTGGTACGACTGCACGGTCATTCCCTATCCCGTGCCAAAAGCCGAGACCAGCACCTATCTCGGGGCGCAATGGAGGCGTGGCCGGGGCCCCATCGATGACCCTATTCGGATACCCGTCGCTCTACGGATAGGCCTCCGTTATGTGAGAAATCTGGGGGACAAGGAGATCACCCGGATCGAGGCAGCCCGTCAGATCAACGGTCCTTTCGACTCGCCAGAAGACCTGGCGCAACGGACCGGACTCGAGGTCGCAGCATTCGAATCGTTGTCGGCGTCCGGTGCATTGGTTCCGCTGGGGTTGGGTCGTCGAGAAGGTATATGGGCTGCGGGTGGTCTGGCCGAGCTGGGCCCGGGGAAACTGGCACTCGGTGAAGGGACAACTCCTCCGGAACTGATGGAGATGTCACCACCGGAAGTTATGCAGGCTGAGCTCTGGTCAACTTCGATATCGCCGGCGCATCCGGTGCAGTTCCTTCGTCCCGAGTTGGATCGGATCGGGTGTGTCAGAGCCGCTGAGGTGCTTGCTCTCCACACTCACGGAAAACGAACGCGAGTTGGGGGCTTGATCACACATCGACAGCGTCCCAGTACCGCTCGTGGAGTGCGGTTCCTCAATCTGGAGGACGAAACCGGGCTGCTCAATGTCGTTGTGTTGCCACAAGTTTGGGAGGCGAACTATGAGGTCGCCCGCAAGGCGATCGGTGTGGTGATTGATGGCATCGTCGAATATCAAGACGGGGTGACCAACTTCGTTGCACACCGTTTCGAGCATTGGCCGGTTACGGGGATCAAGTCCCGAGATTTTCGGTAATGATTCCTCAGCAACCACCACCCACCTCGCTACGCTGCGCTGCAGCAAGCGGAGGAGAAAGACACAGTGCGGGTTGTGATCGTGGGTGCTGGCCACGATGGCTCCTACCTGGCCGAGCGTCTTGTTGCCGAAGGCCAAGAGGTTGTGATCATCGAGGCCGATCAGGGCAAGGCGGCTCGGATCCAAGAACGTCTCGACGTGCTGGCCGTTCATGGAAACGGAGCCAGTCCTGCGGTTCAGCGCAAGGCGGGGGTTGGCGAGGCCGGACTGTTCCTTGCCGTCACTGATAGCGATGGTGCCAATGTTCTTGCGTGTCGAAGCGCAAAAGCTCTTGGGGTAGCCCATACAGTCGCTCGAGTTGAGGACACCGATCTGCGCGAGGTCGCTCCCGGTCTTGGTGTGGATGTGGTTGTCGATGCCAGGGTGTCGTCAGCCCACCAAGCCGCACGGCTTGCGGAATATGCCGGTGTCACCGAATACGCGGATTTTGCGGCCGGCCGGCTCAGCTTGGTTGCCGGAGTAGTCACCGACGGTTCCCGAGCAGCCGGGACGTCAGTAACCGAACTCAGGAGCAACGCATCTGATTTCCATTTCATCCTTGCTGCCGTCGTGCGGGGCGACCAAACAGAGATCGCCCGTGGCGAGACACGGATCGAGGCTGGAGACCACGTAGTTGTGATGGTCGAAGCGACCCGGGTGAGGGACGCGATCGAGGTGTTTGGAATTGACGTTGAACCGATATCGCGTGTGGTCATCCTTGGGGGGACACGTATCGCGGAGATGACGGCGGAGATTCTGCTCGCCGCCGGCTATGAAGTGTTGATCGTCGAAGAAGACGGGGAACGCGCCGCATTGATGGCCCGTCGCAGTTCGGCATCGATTCTCCAGGCCGACCCAACCGATCCTGACTTCCTTACAGCGCTCCGATTGGGCGCTGGCGACGTCGTGGTCGGATTGTCGGGTCACGATGAAATGAACCTCATGGGATGCCTCATGGCGAGTGCCGTAGGCGCGCCCAAGACCATTGCCCGCTTCGGGCACCGATCGGTTGCAGGGTTGCTCCGCAACGTGGGCATCAACGCAACCCTCTCGTCACGGGTTGCAGTTGCGAACATGATCCTTCGGTTCGTGCATCGTGATCGGATCCTTTCGGTAGCGACGGTCAAAGACACCGATGCCGAAGCGCTTGAGATCGAATTGGCCCCGGGGTCGCCCTCAATTGGTGTCGACCTGGTCGATCTTGGTCTTCCCCGGGATGCGGTGCTTGGCGGCATTGCCCGCGGCGACGAGGTAATTGTGCCAAAGGGGGACACCACGCTTGCGGTTGGAGACCATGTCGTCATCTTTGCCAAGAGCGAAGCAATCGACGCTGTCGAGCAACTGCTCCTCTCGTGATTACGACTGGCTCGATGACGCGGCGACGCATGGCGGTCATCGTTTCTGCGGTCGTTGCCGCGGGCGGTGTGGCAATGATTCCAGCGATTGTCACCGGCATGATCTACGCCGAATGGTCAGATACGCTGGCTTTGGTCGCGGCCGCAGCGGTAGCGGGGGCGGTCGGGGTGGCCGGTAGGCGTTACGCGGTAGCGAGCGGAACCTTCACGTCCCGCGAGGGCTTCGCCGTCGTTGCGCTGTCCTGGGTGGTTCTGATCCTGTTCGGGACACTGCCGTATCTGTTTTCGGGATCAGTCACGGGACTGATCGATCCTCTTTTTGAAACGACCGCCGGATTCACCACTACCGGGGCGACCGTCCTGGCCGACCCTGGGGAGCTTTCCCATGCGATGCTGTTGTGGAGGGCGACCACGCAATGGGTCGGGGGCATGGGGATCATCGTTCTCTCCATCGCCGTGTTGCCGATGCTCGGCGCCGGCGGCGTCGAGTTGGCCCGCGCCGAAGCCCCCGGGCCCGAACCCGACAGGATGACGCCACTATTCCGCGACACAGCCGCCCGTCTGTGGTGGGTATATGTCGGCTTGACCGGCATCGAAGCAGTCGCCCTGGCTGTAGGCGACATGAGCGTGTTCCAGGCGATTGCTCATGCGTTGACCACCATGCCCACCGGCGGCTTCAGCACGGAGTTAGATTCGCTTGCCGGGTTCAGCCCCTATACCCAGTGGGTGGTGATTGCTTTCATGCTGGCTGCAGGGGCGTCTTTTGTTCTCCACTTCCGGGCATTGCGAAGGCCACAGGCATATCTCGAGAGTAAGGAGTTCATTGCCTACATCTCGGTAATCGGCTTTGCTGTGTTCGTCATCGCTGCGGGCACCTGGTCTCTCGGTTCAGGTATTGAAGCGCAAATCAGAGACGCAGTGTTCACTGGTGTGACGATAGTGACGGGGACCGGGTACGCCACCGTGGACTGGGCGGTGTGGGCGCCTGGACTGCTTCTATCAATCCTGGTTTTTATGTTTTTCGGTGGGATGGCCGGATCTACTGCGGGTGCGATCAAGACGTATCGGCTTGGGATTCTCTACAAGACCATCGGGTCGAGCCTGAAGAGGATCATCTATCCCACCGTCGTCGCGGTACAGAGGTTCGAGGGCAAATCGGTCGAACCCCGCCTGGTCCAAGGCGTCGTCGCGTTCTTTGTGCTGTATGTCGGTTTCTTTGTCGGCGGGGCGGTGCTGCTTGGCTTTTTTGAGCCCTCGTTGAATCTTGTGACGATTGGTTCAGCCTCAGCATCGGCAATTGGCAATGTTGGGCCCGCTCTTGGCGATCTTGGACCAACCGCGACCTACGCCAGCTTGGGCGTCGACAGCAAGCTTCTGCTCGGCTTTCTAATGGTCGTGGGCAGACTCGAGATCTTCCCGGTTGTCATCTTGCTCACACACCGCTGGTGGCGACGCTAATTAGGCAACGGCTTCCCGTCGCCCCAACCAGTCGTTGGATCGTTTTTGGGTCATCCCTGCTGGGGAGGTGAAATCAGCGAGAAGGTGCCACCTTGCGGGTCGCTGACAACAGCTATCCGACCGTTGGGGGTGTCCATCGCCGGGACCACAACACTGCCCCCCAGGTCGGTCGCTTGCTTAATACTGGCGTCGGTATCGGCAACGTTGAAGTACACGGACCAATGTGGCGGAACACCTTCCGGCCAGTTCTCGTCCATGGTCAGGATTCCACCGTTGTAGGCGTCCTCGCTGACCGGGTTGCCTTGGATCTTTTCCGAGATGGCAATCAACCAGTAGGGCGGCTCGGAACCTGGGAACTCCTCGAATGACCATCCGAGGGCCGCACCATAGAAGTCGCGCGCGGCGGCTGCGTCTCGGGTGTTCAATTCATTCCAGGTCAAAGCACCCGGTTTGTTGAATACATCAGCCCCCATATGGTCACCAGCCTGCCACAGAGCAACAACTGCACCCTGCGGATCGACAACAAACGCCATACGACCGGAGGTCATAACGTCCATCGCCGGCATCATCACTGTGCCCCCGGCGCCGGCCCATTTGACGATCGTGGCATCCACGTTATCGACCGTGATGTACGAATTCCACGTCGGCGGAATGCCCTGCGCCGTCATTTCATCCGGTTGCGGGCCGAGACCTGCTGTCGACTTTCCGTCCTTGCTGAACATCGTGTAGATGTACGACCCGTCCGGCATGTGCTGATCTTCAGCGCTCCAGCCAAACAGCCCGACATAGAAAGCACTAGCTGCCGCCGGGTCAGCAACGGAGACATCCGCCCAGCTAAACAGACCGTGTTGATAACCCATTGCTACTCCCTCCGAGTGTTGCACCAACTTGGGACACTCCACAACGACCTTACCGATCAGATGTGCCAAGAAACGACGAATCGGAATCTGGTCGACGCTGTTGTCTAGTCGACTTTCTGGGTGCCCTTGACCCAGTCGGCGTAGAGCGCGGTGTAGAAACCACCGGACGCAAGGAGCTCAGAGTGGTTGCCCCGTTCGACGAGATTTCCTTGGTCAAAGACCAGCACCTCATCTGCGGCTTCGGCCGTCGAGAGACGGTGGGCGACGGTGACGCTGGTGCGTCCCGAGATCAGTCGCTCCATGGCGCGGCGGGTTTGCACCTCGAGAGCCGGATCAACCGCCGAGGTAGCTTCGTCAAGAACCAACACATCAGGGCTGGTGATCCAGGCTCTTGCCAATGCAACCAGTTGGCGTTCGCCCGCTGATAGTTGTCCACCTCGTTCACCAACCGAAGTCTCAAGACCGTCGGGGAGTTGTGCCACCCACGAATCGAGTTCCAGATCGGTGATTGCCGCGCAAACCTCGTCGTCCGTTGCTCCCGGTTTCCCGTAGCGCATATTGTCGGCGATGGTCGCGTCGAAAAGGAATCCCTCTTGGGGGACATAGGCGAGTCGGCTGCGTAGGTCATCCGTATCGATCTCCGACAGGGGAACGCCACCAATCATGACACGTCCAGAAATCGGGTCGTGGATGCGTGTGAGAAGCTTTGAGAACGTCGACTTGCCAGACCCAGTCTCACCGACGATGGCTACCCGGGTGCCCGATTGGATTTCGAGGCTGAGATCGGCAAACAACGGGGCCGCCTCCTTGTAGTAGAACTCGACCGCGTCGAATTCGATATTCAGCATTCCCTCGGGAAGGAACACCGGGCTCTCCGGGTCATCGATCTCGATTGGTGAGTCGAGGATGCTCAGAATCCGGCGCACTCCCGCACCGGCCGACTGCGCATGATTGAGAGTCTCAACGAGTGTTTGGATCGGTTGGACGAGGAGGTTGACCAGGAACAAGAAGGCCAGCAATGTCCCCGCACTCATCCCCGCGGCCGTGCCGGTAACTACACCGATCCCGATGACCGCCGCGGTAATCAGCCCGGCAAACAACTCGGCGCTCGAGAACAGGCTCGCTCCCAGCAGCGCAGTGCGGAACTCGCTGTGGAACTGGGCATCAAGAGCGTTCGAAACCTTGACTTGGGTCTCCTCTTCAGCGCCGTAGGCTCGGATCACGGGCAGACCAGAGATCGCTTCGCCCATCGCTCCCAGGCTCTGGGCGACACGCCGCCGCACTTTGTCGTGGGCCCGACCCAGGATCTTTTGGATGTAGACAAGCATGATGGTGTAGACGATCACCGCGGCGACAACGACCAAAGCGAGATCGAAGCGGTATACAAGCATTGCGATCATCGCCAAGAACACCTGGGCTATACCAATCAGCAACCCAACACCACCCCAGTCCATGAAGTCCTGGATGGATGCGATATCCGAAGTCACCCTGGCGACCAGAGCACCGCGCCGTTCGGCCTCGGTATGCAGAATCGAAAGCTTGTGGAGGTGTTCGAAGGTGCGGACGCGTAGCTCGGATAGACCAGTGGCCGATGCAGCGGCCAATCGAACCAATGCCTGGCGTCTCACGAGGAAGGCGAAGAACATCGCAACAAGAGCGGCCAAACCCTTCAGCACAACACTGCCGATGTCGATGTCGTCCTGGCCAAGCAGGTTCTCATCGATAACCGTTTGCACCACTACCGGAACTACCAGCTGGATCAGAGTTCCCAGCGCCGCAAGGAAGATCGTCAGCTTGATGCCCTTGCGCAGGGTTGGCGTCTCCTGAAATGCGCGGCGCAGGGCGTGGATGGTGCTCGAACTGGAGTCTTCAGCGCTCATGTGCGCCTCCGTTCCTCAGCATCGTCCGCATACGCTTCGACAATGCGGGCGTACCCCGGCACGTCACGCGATAGGTCGCGGTGAGTGCCGTGGGCGACGATCTTGCCCTCGTCGATAAACACCACCTCATCGGCCAGCGCGATGCTGGAGGTGCGGTAGGCGACGATCACGATGGTCGACGGCATCTCTGATGCACGGAGGCGCTCGAGGATTCGGGCTTCGACCGACGGGTCAACAGCCGACGTGGCATCGTCCAGGATCAATAGCCGGGGCTTGCGCACTAACGCACGAGCGAGGGCGATGCGTTGCCGCTGGCCACCCGACAGACTGGTGCCCCGTTCGCCAAGAGTCGTCTTGTAGCCATCTGGAAGTTCGAGGATGAAGTCATGCGCCCCGGCCAGTTGCGCCGCCGCGATCACTTCGCCGCCGCTGGCAAGAACCCCGAATGCGATATTTCCCGTGACGCTGTCGTCGAAGAGGAAAGAATCCTGCGATACAAAGGCGACCTCACCAGACAGCGCCGATCGGGCGAAACTCCGCAAATCACGGCCGTCAATAGTTATTGCCCCGGAACTCGGGTCCCAGAGGCGAGCCATTAGCGCGGTCAACGTTGACTTGCCGCTTGCAGTCGGACCGACCACAGCAACCACACGACCCGGCTGGATGGCCAGGTTGAGCCCCTCGATTACGGTTTCGCCATCGTCATACGAGAACGAAACCGTGTCCCCGGTAATCAGAGCGCCTGTGTCGTCAGTCTGCGGCTGCATGTCTCCATATGGGACCAGGTCTGTCACGTCGTACACGCTCTGCACCCGCTCCCATCCGGCACGCGATGAGGCGATCGACCACAACACGAAACCGATGATGCGGATCGGGATGAAGAGCAGCGAGAGCAAATAGGCGATGGTCACAACGTCGCCGGGAGTAACGGCGCCGCTGCTAACCCGGATCGCTCCGGCGACGACCATGACAACCGTGACTGCCGAAAGTAGACCCTCAACGCCAACACGGTATGTCGCCATCATCTGCAAGACATGGATCAGCCGGTCGCGCAGCTTTTCCGAAGCTTGCTCAAACCGATCTTTCTCGAGGTCGATGCGGCCCAATGCCTTGATAGTGAGAGCACCGTCGAAGCTTTCGTGGGCGATTGATGACACCTCGCCGCGCAGCGTCTGCACTTCGCGGAAAGCGCTGAACATGCGCCAGGCCCCATTCATGTTGACGGCCACGATGGCCCCCAGACAGACAAACGCAATTAGGGCCAGCCACACGTCCATCAGCAGCACGAGAACGACTGTGCCTACCAGCAACAAGGACGATCCGATGCCGTAGGGGAGCGGGGCCAAGATGAACGTCCCCTGACGAACGTCAGTGTCGCTGACGGCGAGCAGTGTGCCGGTTGATTGCCGCTGGTACCAGGACAGTTCGAGCTTCAAGAGGTGTTCGATGAGGTCGTGCCGAGCGTCGGCCTGTACCCGAAACTGGAGGAAGCTTGCGGCGGTCCGTCGCAGAATGACGGCGGCACCCTTCCACGCGGCGATGCCGAAGACGGCCCACATGGCGGGCCACAACAGATCGTCGTACGGAGCACCTTGGTCGAGGACCGGAACGATGAGGTCATCGGTGATCCCTCCGATGACAATGGCCGATGCCACAATCGCCGAAACGAACAATGCCGCGCCGAGTACCGCAAGAGAGAACGACCCGGTTCTAGCTTTCGCAAAACGAACCGCGATTGCGCCGCCCTCGCGCAACATCGACTTGAGTGATGGCTGTTCGGTAGTCACCTGGGTACCTCGTCCTTCCAGACTGACGATGCTACCGCGCTATTCGGACCGTCCGGTTGATGGCGTTCGGGATGGACAAGTCACCTGCTGGTGCGTTCTTCGGGAGGGCTCACTACTGCGAGTAGTTACTCGAGGCGCGGAAGGTCTCGTCGATGTGGACGTTGACCAACGCGGGGAGTCCGCTTGCTGCTGCCCGCTCTAGGGCAGGCGATAGATCATCAGCGGAAGTGACCAGTTCGCCATGCCCTCCAAGCGCCTCGACCATGGCGTGATAGGGACGGCGTCCCAGGTCGGTCGCAACGAGGCGTTCCGGATAGAACATCTTGTGGAACGTCTTGATGTTGTTCCAAACTCCATCGTTACCGACGACGCCGATGACGGGCAACCCGAGCCGGACGTAGGTGTCGAACTCCATTCCGTTGAAGCCGAATCCGCCATCTCCGAAAACGATGCCGACCCGCTTGTCCGGGAACACTGTTTGGGCGGCAAGTGCGAATCCCGGACCCGTCCCTAGCGTGCCCGCCGGACCTGGTTCCAGAACATGACCCGGCGTTGACACCTGCAACCACTTGGCTGTGGTGGCGACGATGTCACCGCCATCGACAGCCACGATCGAGTCACGACCAAAGAACTCAGCGACGGTGCGTCCGAAGAATTGGGGACCGACCAATTCAGATGGTGCGTCGGCTTCGACGTTGGCGGCCGCCAGTTTCTCGGCTTCTGCTGCTTGTAGCCCGACGGTCCACTCTCTACCGCCTTTGTGGATGAGGTCGGGATGCTCGTGAAGTTGGTGAACGAGACGACCGGGATTGGCAACTACCGCCTGGTGTGCCGGACGATTCCAACCGATCTTGGTCGGTTCCGCATCGACCTGGATGACCGTGGCATCTTGGGAGATCTTTTGCCCGAAACCGGTGCGGAAGTCCCAATCGACACCGAGCGCCAGCACGACATCGGCTCCGGCAAACGCCTGCGATCGCGTCCGGTTGCCCAGCAGTGGGTGTCCGAATTCAAACGCACCGCGAGCTCCGCTATTGACGTAGGTGGGTGCATCCATCGCCTCTGCAAGCTTGACCAGAGCCTTGACCGCGGCGCCGCGGATACCGTTGCCGGCAAAGATGACGGGGCGTTCGGCATTGGCGAGCGTGTCGGCGACTTGCTCGACCACCGCCGACTCGGCTCCGGCAGGGTCAGTCGCCCGGTAATACTCGGGAAGCGGGGTGGTGCCGGCAACCATGCCCGCCTGAACATCGAGGGGTATGTCGAGGAAGACGGGTCCGCCCCTGCCCGAGAATGCGTGGCGGGCGGCGATGGCGATGTAATCCGCAAGACGTTCCGTCTCCCACGCCGTGTCGGCGAACTTGGTAACCGAACTAAACAGTTTGGGATGGTCCATCTCTTGGAGACCACCGGTGTGTTCCTGGCGGATCGGATGACGGCCACCAAGCACGAGCATCGGCGTGCCCGAGTAGTGGGCGTTCATCACCGCGGTCATAGTGTTGGTCACGCCAGGTCCGGCGGTGACGGCGACGACACCGAGGTTGCCGGTGAGTCTGGTGTACGCCTCAGCAGCGTGGGCCGCGGTTTGTTCGTGACGCACGTCAACGATCTTGATTCCTTCGAGAACGCAGCCGTCGAGGATCGGAACAATGTGTCCGCCGGTGAGCGCAAAGATCGTGTCGACGCCCTCATGGCGCAGCGCCCGAGCAAGAAACTGTCCGCCATGGACCTTTTCCATTACATCTCCCATTGCTCAAAGAGGCGTGGCTGCAACAGAAAGGCCAGCGTTCCGCTGCTTTGCGGTGCATCGGCCCATCGGGATATGGAGAGGTCAATGGCGGCAACGGTTGCGGTCTTTATGTCGACTTCCGCACCCGTCAAGGAGTGCACTAAGTAGCTCCATGTCGGTTCGTGGCCAACAAGCATCAGGACTTCGACGTCGTGAGCTGCGTTGGCTGCGACCGCCAACGCCCCTGCTACCGAGGTGCCATACAGCTCATCTACCTCGACGATCTTGCGTCCCCAGTTGCCTGAGTCATTGGCGAGCATGGCAGTCTCTTTGGCGCGCTGTGCTGATGAGCTGTAGATGAGGTCGGGTATCTCGCCCATCTTGTCGAGAACCTTGCCCATCGTCATGGCAGCGGCGGTGCCGCGGCGATTGAGCGGTCGCTCATGATCGGAACTGGCACCGGCATTCCAATCCGATTTGGCGTGGCGGAGAATCATGAGTCGTTTCATGAGGGTGCACCATACCGTGTACGCGGGTCGCAGGCCGGAGACGATAATGAGGTCATGGACCCGGTCGTACGACAGCTTGACTTGACTGATAGCAGAGTGGCCTCCCAGGTGTTGAGCCTGCAGAGGTCGGCGTATCGTGTTGAGGCGGAGCTAATCGGTTTCGATCAGATTCCGCCGCTTCACGAGTCGCTGGAAGACCTCTTAGCAGCTCGGCTCGTTTGGTTCGGCGTCGTGAAAGATAGAGAGGTTGTGGCCGCGATCGCATTTACCCAGCACGGGGCGCACATAGACATTGACCGTCTCGTCGTTGCCCCCGCCTTCGCCCGACGTGGATACGGGAGGGCACTTGTGTCGGCTCTGGGCGCCGAAGCTACGATCACGGTCTCGACTGGAGCCAAGAACTTGCCCGCCAACCGTCTTTACGTAGCACAAGGTTTCTTGAGTACTGGAAAGAGCAGCCCGGCAGCGGGGCTACAAGCCACCCATTTTGTACGGAGAGGAAACCAATGAGGCGAGGTGACCGGCCCGGACCAGCCCATGGTCTTCTCGAGCCAGGCGAGAGCAGCATGGTGGTCCTCGAGGGTGTCGTGGCGGGGTTCACTCGCTGGTCGGGGCTGGGTGGCATCGTCGGGATCATTGTTGCGCTGAGCGTTCCCAGATTTCTCAATCTGTCCTTCATCCCTGGCGCCCTTGCCATCATCGCTGTGGTAACTGGGGTGTTCGTGCTTGTCTATTTCGGAGCGGGGCGGCCTTTGGCGAGACGAAACGATCCACCATTGCAGAGCCCCTATCTGACGCTACAGCTAACCAATCGAAGGGTTCTCCTGCTGGACCGGCCGCTCGGGTCAGATTTGCCAACCCTGGTCGAGAGCACCCCCTCCAATGACATCAGCACAGTCCGCTACGGTGCGGCGGGGGCACTCGTGCCGCAAAGACTCGGCTACGTCATTCGGGGCACGGAGCGGCGCGAATTCGAGTTCCCCCGCGCAGAAGCGGTTCAGAAGTTCGTCGACCACTTCGGTTAGGCCGCTAGCCGCCGGTGGCCCAAGCCAGCAGCAATTGGCCGCCAAAGTACAGGGGCAGCCCGACGACCCCGTTGATCAACCCCGGTCGCGCAAAGCGCTCCCGGGCGACCCCGATGTCCGACAGGTAGAAAGCGACTGCGCCGGCGGGGATCCTCCAGCCGGCGGCTGCCACATTGGTTGAGACCGCGGTGGCGACCATTGCAGAGATCACGGCCATATAGGCGATGACCGGGACTTTCAGCTCCTTGGGCACTGTTGGCAGCAGCCACCGAGCCACAGGAATTGCGACAATGACCACCGCAAGAACAGGGATATAGAACTGATCGCCAAGCCCGCGATCAGAGAACGCGACGACATAGGCAGCGTGCCCTGCCAGAAAGGCGACAAGGCCGGCGACGAATGGTCCGCGGCCGTCGTAGCTGAGGAAGAGATCTCCGAACCACGACAAGGCGAGGCCAACGAGCATGATCCTGCCGAATGTCGTGTTGAGGGCGCCAACTGACAATGCGACGGCGATGAACGCGGTCGAAGCCACCATCTTGGGAAGCCGGCGTCGTTGCGGCAGACGCGCTTCGGCGTATAGAAGGAAACCGAGCCCGCCAAGACATACGAATGTGAAAACCCACGCCACGTTCTCACGTTAACTCGTTCAATGTGACCTGACGTCTTTAGAGTGACCGGATACCCAAGGAGGTCACATGGCTCTAAACCCAGAACTCGAGAAGGCATTCAACGATCAGGTGAATCTCGAGCTCACTTCAGCTCATCAGTACCTGGCCCTCTCGGCATGGCTCGAGCGCGAAGGGCTTCCCGGCATGGCGCATTGGATGAAGATGCAGGCTGGTGAAGAGAACGCACACGCCATGAAGTTCTATCAGTTCATCCTGGATCGCAGCGCCCTCGTCGTCCTTGAGTCTCTGCCTAAGCCGCAGTCGGATTTCGATGCCGTGACCGATGTTTTTCGTGCGGCTCTTGCCGCAGAAGAGACCGTCACCGCGTCTATCAACTCGCTCTATGCGACTGCCACCGACGTCCGCGACTTCGCTTCGTACCCGCTTCTCGATTGGTTTGTCAACGAGCAGGTCGAAGA
>CAXMRC010000074.1:0-2343 GCA_964195945.1 uncultured Gemmatimonadales bacterium | reverse complement strand
TGGGGGCTGCTGCTGTTCACCGGCGCCCTGTCGTCAATCAGCATCGTCAACGCTGCGGCGCAGCTCACACTCTTCGCGCTCGTAGTCAATCTGCCCACGTGGAGAACGGGCAGGATGTCCTACGTCGACATCGGCTGGCCTCTCGGTGTGGCGGTGATCGGCGTCGTCACCCTGTTGCTCTCGGAGGGTTATTGGCCGCGTACCGTGGTGGTGAGTGGGGTGTATCTTTTCGTCGGGTTGCGCATGGGCACCGGCGCGCTGCACATGTGGAGACGCGGTAAGCTCAAGGTCGAGTTCCCGCGCTACGAGTATCAGCGGCTCCGCTGGCAACGCCACGGCAAGACCAATGTCCGGTTGGCCATGCAGGTGGAAGCCCTGGTGCAGGGCTTGGCGAACTCGTGCTACCTCGCGTATCCGGCTCTCATCATTGGGTCCAACCCGAACCCCACCATCTCGGTTCTCGAGATCGCCGGGTTAGCCGTTTGGGTTTCTGCATTTGCGATGGAATCCATGGCCGACGCACAAAAAGTCCGGTTCCTCCGAGAGATGAAGAAGGCGGGCGAGCGAAACCAGGTCTGCAACGTCGGACTATGGCGGTACAGCCGGCACCCGAATTACTTCGCGGAGTGGATGGTCTGGAACGCCCTCGTCATAGCGTCGATTCCTTCCTGGCTAGAGATGCGTTCGTCCGAGCATTTTGTCGTTTGGCTGCTGCTCGGGGCCGGGCTCCTCTTCGTCTCGCGGATCATGTACACGACGCTCGTGCATTACACGGGCGCGGTCCCGTCGGAGCACTTTTCCGTGCAGAAGCGCCCCGAGTACAAGGAGTACCAACGGCAGACCAACATGTTCTTCCCAGGGCCCGTGAAGCGCTAACAGAAACCAGATCAGCGGTGGTTCAGCAGGGCGTCGATCTCCAGTGACCAGCGATGGGCGTCGCCGGGCCAGCGGGCGGTGACGAGATTGCCGTCTCGGACGAAAAAGCCGCGATGGGTGGCGTTCATGCTGTCCCGCTTCGTCCCGCCGGGGCCCGGGTCGAAGTCCTCGTCCGTGGCGAGGGCAGCACGCACTTCGTCCTCGGTCGTGATCCCCGGGTAAGTGCGGTAGTAGTCACCCATCCACAACCGAGTGAGATGGTATCCGGTCAGTTCCAAGCGATTGATGAGGGACGTCACCTTGCGGCCGTGGATCACGGAGCGGCCTTCGGACCCTTTGGTGCGCGCTAGTATCAGAACGCCATGACAGATGGCGCCAAGAGGCTTGTCGGCGCTCATGAACTCAGCCGCAATCCCTTGAAGCTCTTCTGACTCGAGGTAGGGCTTGACGGACTTGTCGTGCCCCCCTGGCAGCACGAGGGCGTCGAACGCGTCTCGGGCCGCTTCGACATGGGTGATGGGATTCTGAAACGAACTGCTGGCGACCATCTCCGCGTATGCAGCACGGCCGTTGGCATCGGCCCGGAGGACTGACTTGAGGAGGCCCAGACCCTTTCCGGTCACCATGATCGGATCTGCGCTAGCGGGCTTCCCGTCCGGCGTGGCGAACACTACCTCGTGCCCACGCTCCGACAGGACCTTCCAAGGGACGGCGGCCTCCGTCGGATCAAACCCGTGCGCCGGGAGCGGGATGAGGACCCTCGTCATGCCGACACCCTCGCCTCTATCGACGCGCGGCGTCCAGCACTTTCGCTGGCGAGGAACCCGCTACCGATCGTTTCGGCTAAACTGCGAGAACCAACCTGCCCGCTTTGAGCAACGCTTACGCGCGTGGCCGGAGTCGCTTCGCGATTCGGTCTGGAACGCCCCCTGTGTCGCCTCGAACGCGGCCTCGCTGTGGTAGCCTCTGGAAATGACGCGCTTCCTTGCAGCCTGCCGCTTTCTCCTCGTCATTCCTGTCATCGGATGTGTGCTCCTGACTGCGGGAGTCGTGGTCATGGGCATGGGCCGCATCATCACCGCCGGGGCGACGCTTCTGCGTTCGGGTGATTTCTCTGCGAAAGCCGCCAAGACCATGTCCCTTGCTGTGATCGAGGTCATCGACCTGTTCCTCGTCGGAACGGTCGCGTACATCGCGGCCATAGGGCTCTACAAGCTGTTCATCAGCGACGCGGAAACCAAGCTCCCGATGAGCTCGAAGATCAACACCTTGAAAGATCTCGAGGACAAGATCATCGGCGTCATCGTGGCCGCCCTGGCCGTGGCATTTCTCGGCCAGGCTGCCGGAGCGGACACACCCGACGCATTGTTGAACTACGGCGCGGGGATCGCCCTGGTCATTGCCGCGCTCGCCTTCTTCACGCGCTACGAATCGAAGCCAATCGAGCCCAGCGCTTGAGGGACAGGC
>CAXMRC010000073.1:0-2961 GCA_964195945.1 uncultured Gemmatimonadales bacterium | reverse complement strand
GCGAGGACTGTGCCGTTCTCGAGGTCGATGATCTGAGCAAGCATCCCCATCTCTTCGTCGATCCATGAAACGAGAAAGACGTCGGGGCGTAGTTCTCGCATTTGTATTGGTTCGCGCAGCTCTCCACGACGGGGGCTATCGGTGACGCGAGTGTTGCCCTCGAACGTATTGCTGAAGTCCCAGCCGTTGTCATAGGTGTAGTTGATGGTCTTCCCATTAAAGCGAGCGATTGGGTCAGATTGAGTCACGGATCACCTCTGTGTGGAGAACGACATTTAGTGTAAGCTACAGCATGTAGTGTAAGCTACAGGTTGTAGCTGAACATGTAGCTTGGTACTCGAGACCGGATGGTGGCCCCAAGGATGCAAGAAGGTGAGAATCCCCGCACCATCCGAGTGCGCCGAGTCATCCTCGACTCTGCCGTCAATCTGCTCATCGAGCGTGGGCCTCGTGAGGTCACGGCATCGCGTGTCAGCCAAGAAACTGGTGTCGCACGTACAACGATCTACCGCTACTGGCCGGACCAATCCGGCCTGCTGCTCGACGCCGTTGACACCTTGGTCTCGCCTCACGCGCCGACGACCATCACCGATGATCTTGAATCAGACCTCTTAAGGGCACTCTCGAACCTCCGTGCCAGGATGGTGAGGAGAGCCTTCCGGCAGGTGTTTGCAGCACTCCTTGGTTACGCCAACCAAGAGCAACGGTTTGTCGCCTCCCAGCAGCGATTCGTGAACGGTGTACTCCAACAGATTCGCGACATCCTCACCGCCGCCGTTATTCGGAACGAGCTGTCGTCCTCGCTCGGCATCGACGAAGCATGCGCCACGCTTGCCGGCCCACTATTTCACCAACACGTCATGCTCCGAGAGAGCATCACCGATGACCTCATCAGCAACACGGTAGACCGCTTCCTTGCTTCAGCTCTCGAAACTCCCCTCAGCCTTGAGGCGAATGCGTCATGAACTCACATACCGATCCCGCCGTATCGGAGCTCTTGAAACACCTGCACGTGGAGGTCGATACTGAGATGCCTGAGCTACGCGACACGATGAGGGCCTGCCGGCAGGCCAAAGGCGGAAACGATCAGACGTCCGAGGATCGGTACGGCTCGCTTCAAGAGTTCTACCAGCCCATCAATCGCGGGCAGGGACGATTCGTCCACCAAACTGTGTGGGCTGTTCGACCGGAATGCGAGGGTGAGTTCGGAGCGTCCTCTGGCCCCTCGGCCATCTGCCTCGCTGCCGGTTTGCGTGATAGCGGCGCCGGCACCCTCGATGGCTCCGAACTCATAGAGAAGAAGGCGACGACCGCCCGCAAGAATCTCGTGTCGGCAGGCCTTGAAGGCCTCGCCGACATTCGAACTCACGTATCAGGTCCCGAGCAGCTGTCCGCACACGAGACCTCACCTGATTGCGAGAAACTGTGATTATCGCTCTCTTTGGTGCGACTGGTCGGGTGGCTCGGCCCATCCTGGATGAGGCGCTGGACAGAGGCCATGAGGTCACGGCAGTCACGAGGGACCCGGCCCACGTGTCGTTGCGGTCGCATCGGAACCTGCGGGTCGAGCAAGGTGACATCTTGGCCGGTGTCAAGGATGCCGTCACCGGCCACGATGCTGTCATCAGCGCAATCGGGCCACCCAGAGGAACTGACGGGCGTCTGGTGGTAGAAGCAGCCCACTCGTTGGTCCGAGGACTGATGGAGGCCTCCGTCCCACGCCTATTGGTCGTGGGCAGCGCCGGCACACTCGAGGTGACACCGGGAACGAGATACCTGGACACTGTCGAGTTCCCAGACACGGCTCGACAGGCCGCGTCGGCCCACCTCGCGGCACTGACCGTGTACTCGGAGTCGCAGCTTGACTGGACGGTGTTGAGCCCAGCGGCAGAATTCAATCCGGGTGAGCGAACGAAGCGATACCGGACGGGCGCCGGCACGCTGATCAGAGACGATGATGCCAAGAGTTGGATCTCGTTCGAGGACTACGCGATCGCCCTGATTGACGAAGCAGAGAACCCCAATTTCCTTCGACGACACATGTCGGTTGGATACTGAAGAACGAAACGGAGACCTAGGCCGAATGGCAGGAACAACACCCAAGAGACCTGGCTCAACCGCTCGGCAGCGGCGCCGAAGGGCGTGGAGGCGCCAGCACGCCTCGGCGTCGTCGTGCCCGGCGGACCAGCAAGGAGTCATTGGATGAGAGCCACCGACCGACACAATGAGCCGACTCGGCCCCACCAATCAGTGGATTCGGACACAATCGATCGGAGTATTAACGATGCGCTACGCGCGGAGCCTTCTCGTCGTCGGCGTGGTGCTGGTGATGAGCCTCATAGCGGCCTGTCAAGCCCCCACCTCTTCACCACCAGCATCCGAACTCGAGTCGGACATGACTGAGCTGCACTCCCCAAGCGAGTTCGTAGAGACAGCGGTTTGGGGCGACGAGCCCAACAGCGTCCGATTCTCAGCCCCGAACGGTCTGGCCGTCGATGCGGATGGCAACCTGTATTCGACCGAGTTCCGTGGCGGCAACCTTCGCAAGTTCACACCCGAAGGGATACTCACGTTCGAGGTCGCAGGAGCCGGAACTGAGCCGGGCATGCTTGCCAGCCCTATTGGTGTGGCAGTGGCCAGCAACGGAATGATCTACGTATCCGAATCGGGCAGCAACCGCGTATCGCTGTTCAATCCTGACGGAACCTACCGTTCGGCGTTCGGCGGCGCGGGAACCGGCCCGGGTCGGTTCCGCTCCGCGATGGGAATCGCCGTGTCTGACAAGCCCGAAGTGTTCGTCGCTGACTTCGGCAATCACCGTGTTCAGGTCTTCGACGACGAGGGAGTGTTCCTCCGCGAATGGGGTCGGCCCGGATCGTCGCCAGGCCAACTCAACAACCCCATCGGTGTGCAGATAGGTCCGGCCGGACACGTCTGGGTCGTGGACTCGGGCAACGAGCG
>CAXMRC010000072.1:0-11398 GCA_964195945.1 uncultured Gemmatimonadales bacterium | reverse complement strand
CGTGCTGACCCGGGTGCTGTCAAGACCCGCAGGTCGGGACGGTCCGCGTCTGACGGGTCACGTGCGATCTCCCAAGGATCTACCTCGGAGAAGAACTGACGCGGTTCAGTGATGTGATAGAGCGTGTACTGGTCGGACTGGACCCGGAATAGATCCTCCGGATATCGCATGTGCTCACGAATATCGTCAGGCATCTCCGAACCATCGAGGTACACACCGGGGAAGATCTTCTGCTGAGTCTGGATAAGAGGATCGTCCGGATCGACAACATACAGTTTCACGGTTCCGTCAAAAGCATCAACGGTGGCCTTCACCGAATTCCGGATGTAATTGAACCCGTTCGGAAGCTCCGAGCCACGGTTGAGGCGTTCAGTTGGGGCTGCCTGCGAATACGGGTAATTGCCGGTGACCGTATAAAGGTCGACCATCCACACTAAGCGGCCGTCGTCGGTGAGAACTAGATATGGATCCGCGTCCGGATACAGGAACGGCGCCAGTCGGGTCACTCGGTCGACGATATTGCGTTCCATCAACACCCGGCTGTCCGACCCAACCTGGCCGGAAATCAGAGTGTCCAGATCCCCATAGCGAAGCGCAAAAGCTGCCCTCCTGAAGATCCCGCCCAGTTCGACACCGCCGGTACCGTCGTAGCTGTTGTACTCGACGTCGGACCCCTCGATGCTGACAGGGAAGTCCACCTCGTCCTGCTTGCTGCCGACGATAGCGAATGCGCCAGTCGCGGAATCACCAAAGTAGATCCTGTTCTGTACGGTCCCGAGGTCGGGGCTGGTTGCGACCGGCGGGATGTCTTGGACGAGAAACTCCGGCTGGCCTTCAGCGGTGACACTGTTCGCCGGTGACAAGACGGGACCAAAGCCGTGGGTGTAGACAAGCTTCTCGTTCACCCATCCCCCACCGGGGACGTTGTCCTCATCGAGTTCGCGAGCCGAGACCATCACCTGGGTAAGTTCACCGTCGATCTCGTACCTGTCGACATCGACATCAGATATGTCGTAATACGTCTTGATGTTCTGCAATTGCTTGTACGTGGTGCTCAACACCCCCGGATCCCACAGCCTGATGTTGTTGACGGTGTCCTGGTTCTGATCGAGGACTTCTCGGTCCAGGTCTGCAGACGCCGCAAACGATTTCACTTCGATGCTATCGAGGCCATACGCGGCAAGAGTCGCCTCGATGTTGTAGCCAACGAATTCTTCTTCCTTGTTGACCTCATCAGGAACCACAGAGAAGCGCTGCACCAGCGTCGGGTACAAACCGCCAACGAGAACCGACGTTCCCAGCCACAAGCTGAGCGCCACAATCGGAAGAGTCCAGCCGCGGAACCGGAGATTGAGCAGAAGAATCACCGCGGCAACAAGCGAAATAAGGATGAGAAGATTCAGGGCGGGGAGCTGAGCGTTGACGTCGGTATACGAAGCACCAAAGACCTGGCCCCTCGCCGAAAACAGCAACTCCCAACGATTCAGCAGGTACCCGGCAGCCTTCAGCAAGGCGAGGCTCGCAAACAGCACCGACAAGTGAACCTTGACGCCGGGCTCGACACGACGGTTGAACGAGAACTCGACGGCGCCATTCAGGTAGTGAATCGAGGCACTAACAACCGCGATCACAAGTACCAACTGAAAGAACCAGCCAAACAGCACGCTATAGAACGGCAATTGGAAAACGTAGAGCGACAGATCGTTCTCGAAGATCGGGTCGCTGACACCGAAGCTGGTGCCGTTGCGGAACAAGAGCCATTCCTGCCACCACACTGATCCTCCAAGACCAAGCATGATCCCGAAGAACGCGCTTATGCCAAACCGAACCTTCCTCACCCGCGGTTCGATCCACTCCTGGAACCGTGCAAGTAACTCCTCTTCCGGTGTGCCGGTTGGGACGCGGCGACGGGGGGACAGCCGGTCCACCAACCACAGGTTCAACCAGAACAGCCCGAAGGCAAGAGTGGAAGCAACAATGACGAGACCCACCCTGGTAAACACCAGAGTTCTCCAGACACCGGTCTGTCCAACGGACTGGTACCAGAGGTAGTCGGTCCACAGTGTGGCGAAGAATCTTCCGGTGACAAGCGCACCGATGACAACAACGGCGATGATCGTCGGCCAACGCCGGTTTGATCTGGCCGAACGGATAGGTACTGGTTCTCTGTTAATCACGTGCTGATTCTATTGCCTCGGACGGCTATCGAAGCCGTTTGATCCCGCGGGCACAATCATGGCCGCACAAGACGGTCCCGCCGGGGGAATAACAACACCCTGGGGAAGGTCCTCGCCGGGCTTCCAGGTGATGCCCGTATCGGCACCACACTCGCCACAAATTCGGCCGGGAGCGGCGACCTCGACCTCGTCGACGCCGAGCCGCTTGTATCCGGCCAACAGACCGTCATTGAACGCACGCCGCGCCGCCTGTCTGACGTGACGCTCGGCTTCGTCGGTGCGCCAGCCGCGGAACACACGGCCCACATCGGACGAAAGCCGTCGGTGTCCACCCCCGGAATCCCGTTCGATAACGGCCTGCACGTCCCGATGCAGATCGACAGTCAGGATCTCTGCTGCGCCCTGGTTGGGGCCGCCGGTTACCTGGGGCTCGACGGCACCTACCGACTCAGCAGCGGCAGCATGACCGGCGCGGAAGCTGTCCTCGAGAACAGCATCCAGCTCGTCTCCCATCATTTCTGCCACGAACTCACGCCCCAGCCTCCACTGTCCCTCTGAGGTGCGCAATTCTTCAAGAACCCGATTCTGCAGCTCCACGATTCGACGTTTAAGACCACGCAAGCCCCGGTTCTCTATCGGGAGAAGCATGCGATCCCTGCGATCGAAGCCGCCTCCGACCGCAGCCGGCGGTACAACCGCTAGGGCGGGATGGTCGCGAACGACAGGGTCCTCATCGACAACCTCAGCGACCGGCTCCGCCACCGCGGGCACGGCTTCGTGCGGGGGCTGACGCAGTTTCGCAAAAAGAGCGCCAATACCGGCTGCGGCGGTGACCACCGTCACCTTGTCGTCAACACTCGGTTCTGCGGGCTCGGAAACCGGTTCTTTGACTACTTCGATCTGATCCCGCAGCTCGGCCTCGACGATCGGAGTCTCCTTAGCTTCAGACGAGACCGCCTCGACAGGAGAGTCAGTACTCTCTACCTCATCGCTTCCTGTCTCCGCGACTGCAGGACTCGAAACGATTGCGACCTCAACCACAGGTTCATCGACGTCGGGTTCCTCGCGAATATCGACCGTGTCAGTTGGCTGTGGCATCGTCACGGCTGAACGCATCTGCTCTACTTCCGCAGCCATGGCTTCAGCATCGACCGTCTGCCGCTCGCCCGGCAAGGTCGATAATTCGACCGCGGGAACGATGCGGACCGCCCCTTCGTCTTCGGGCCAGCGAGTCCCTTCGTGTCCCGCCGTGGAGACGACACGCACCCCGAGTTCTGGCTCAGCTGCGCTTGTGGATTGTGACGCTTCGATGTCCCGGATCGCCGTCTCGGCGGCTTCGAGCTCACCAAGCAACTCGGCGCGCCGATTCTCCAATGCCCTCGCCCTCTCCTGCGCCTTCTCCGCGGACTGGCGGGCGCCTTCGAGGATTGCTTCACTCTCGGCCTTTGCGACCACGACGATTCGCTCACCATCGTCCCGCGACGATCGCAACATCTCATCCGCTTGGCGACGGGCATCAGAAATCAGCCGCTTTGCGTCCTGTTCCGCTTCTGCACGTATGAACAGTGCGTCCTCTCGGGCCTCGGCAATCATGCGCTCCGCAAATCCGTCGGCTTGCTGCAACAGGTCCGTCCCGGTCGCCCACGCATCGCCACGAGTGGTTTGGCTGACCTCGTCGGCTGCACTCACCAGTTCTGATGCGTCGGCCTGTGCTCTGGTACGTAGCCCCTCGGCTGCCGTCATCGCCGCGCTGAGCACGGCCTGTATCTCGGCCCCAAGGTCGTCCACCTCACGTTTGAGGTCAGGAAGATTCGTGATGCCGAGCTGGCCAAGACGTTGCGTTAGCAGGGACATCTCGGCCTCGAGCGACGCGACGCGATCGGCAACACCACCGAGAAAATCGGCCACCTCGGAGCGGTCGTAGCCGCGCCGCGAAGCGCTGAACTTACGCGCTCGAATGTCGCTAGGTGTCAGATCATCGGCCATCGAGCCACGATACCCCGGGATGGACAAAGAGCGGTGTCATATACGATGCCCGCGAAGAGACGGCGATATCGGACCACCAGCAGATCAAGCAGCGGATAGAGACGCCAGAAAGGTCATCGCATCTTGAATGGTGGCGACCCTGATCAGGATGATGTCGTCGCCGGCGGCCTCAGCCGCTTCTTCGTAGTTATCCGCCGGAACCAACAGATACTCGGCCCCAGCGTCGATCGCACCGTAGGTCTTCTGCTTCATTCCCCCGATAGGCCCGACATTGCCATCGGCGTCGATGGTTCCGGTTCCTGCGATTCGCCTGCCCTGGGTGAGGTCTTCTTCTGTGAGGGCATCGATGATCTCCAGGGTGAACATCAGACCTGCAGAAGGTCCTCCAATATTCTGACTGTCAATCTCGACATCAACAGGGAAAACCACTTCGACGTCCGCATCCGTCAGCATGACTCCGACCATGCCGCGGTCAGGGTCATCCAGCACGTTGCCGTCCTCATCAACAAATCGGTACGGCCCCAACGCCAACGAAACGTCCACTGTGTCGACAACGTCGGGGTTGTCGATGTCTGTCCGTTGGATGGTCAGGGTCAATTCATCCCCAGGAGACCTTCCCCCAATGAGACGGACTGCGTCGGCGGAAAACTCTACGGGTGCGCCCTCAACGGCGACAATGACGTCCCCCTCCTGCAGAATGCCCTCAGCCGCCGATTCCTCGATCGTTGAGCTGATCAGAGCGCCCGATCCGTTGTAGGTGACGTCATATCCAAGGTAGGTGAGGGCTACATACTTGGCATCATCTTTGGACCGATCCATGAGATTGAGGTTGTAAACCCGCAACTCCTCCTGAGTTACCCCGGCGGGGCGAATGTTCTCAACAGGAGCAAGGTCAACTCGGCCATCGAGCTTGGCCGCAACCCACTCAATCACATTCACTTCCTGAAGCGACACCGTTAGAAAAAAGAGCTCCCCCTCGGTGGTTTCGTATGGCTCGGCTACGTGAATGAAGTCGCTCACATCGCTGACAGGGCCAGGCGACATGGCGTAGTAGGGCATCGATATCGGAACGGCGACAGCCGCAAAAACGAACGACCCAAGCAACAGCATGATGCCGGCGACCACAAATGGCCATACCGGCAGACGGCGGCGTTGAGCTGCAGGTTGCTCGAACGGGTCAGGTGTCTTCTGATCGAAATCCATTGCTGGGATGCTACCTGTCGCCGTCTTTTACTTAACCGTAACGTCTCGGTTTGACGTATCCGTCGATACGGGCGCCTGGGATCGCAGGCAAACTCCGCTCGAAGGCTGTCCACGAATCGGCTGGCCCCGCTGTCCTTTGTGGGACGCTGAATCTGACACGGGTCAGCGCCTATGCTCCGGCAGGCAGAACAGGGAAAGGGAGCCCACATGCAGACCACTATTCCGTCGCGTGTCATCGCCGGAGCAGTTCTACCGAGACGTCAGGCAGCAACCGTGGCGCTCGTCGTTAGCTTTGCATTGCTGACCGCGTTGGCTGCGCAAGTGCGTATTCCCCTCCCCTTTACGCCGGTCCCGATTACCGGCCAGACCTTTGCTGTACTCGTGTCGGGTGCGGTGCTGGGGCGGAGCGCCGGTGCGGCGAGCCAGGGCCTTTACCTGCTGGCAGGCCTCGTCTTCCCGTTCTATGCAGGCGGAGCAAGCGGATGGTCATACGCCACTGGGGCAACCGGCGGCTTCCTGGTCGGATTTGTCGCGGCCGCCTGGGTGGTAGGCGCTCTTGCCGAACGTCACCAGGACCGCACCATCGCTACAGCCATACCGGCTTTCATCACCGGTAGCGTTGTGATCTATCTGCTCGGCGTTCCCTGGCTGGCCAATGTGGCCGGTGTTTCGTGGACCCGGGCAGTCGAACTAGGACTCGCCCCATTCGTCCTCGGCGACCTCGCCAAGGCAGTCCTCGCCGGGGCGATACTTCCCGCAGCCTGGAAATTGGTCGGGACCGCACGCTCGTAGTCGTTCACACTCTTCTTACAAATCACACTCATTAGCTGAACACGCCGGCCTCAATCTGTTGGCATGGCTAGAAACACTCAAACATGGATATTGGCGGTCACTGTTGTGCTCGCAGGCTGCGCTACCGCACCGGCTATTGATGATGCTCCGGCAACCATTGCCCCAAGCACCACCAATGCGCCGGTGCCTAAGCCAGATCCGGTGACCACCACGGCCGGAATAGTCATCCAAGAGTCATCCAGCCTGTCGCCAGCTACCACGCTGCCGACAACCACAACCGAGGCTCCAGATGCCAGCGATCCAGAATCGCCCGCAATCGTCACCGAATTCGATCTTGATGAACTCGATGACCTCATCGACGACCTTGTCGACGACCTCAGCGGAATCCTTGGCGATCTGGAACAAAGCCTCGCTGAAGAAGAAGGAGACGTCTTCGATGACTAAAACTCTGAAACGGACCATGTATGGCTTGTTGGCAGTTGCGGTGCTGGTCACTGCACTTCCGGTGGCCGCACTGGCCCAGACGGAAACGGACCGGCCCCCGCGCCAGGATGTCGAATTGACGGACGAGGAGCGTTCCGATCGGCTCGAAGCTCTCAAAGAGCGAATTGCCGCGCAGATCGAGCGGAGACTTGATGCCCTTGATCGCCTCTCCGGGCGGATCGCTGATGCGAACCACCTTTCCGAGAGTCATGCGGCATCACTGCTGACCGACATCGGTTCCGCAGCAGTTGTGCTCCGGGCCGGGATTGGTGCGGTGGCGACAGCAGAGACGCTTGAGGAACTTCGCGACATTGTTCCGCCGATCTTCGAAACGACCCTTGTCTTCGCACTCCTCGGACCAAAGACCCATGCAGTCATAGCGTCCGATGCGATCGCCGCGGCTCCGACACGGTTCGAAGAATTCGGAGCCAAATTGCAAACCGCGCTCGAGGCCCTGGCGGCGACCGGTGTTGATACGACCGAAGCACAGGCCGACCTTGACGAGATGGCGCGACTTGTCGCAGACGCAGCTGCCGCGGCTGGTCCCATTGCCGACGCCGTCGTCGGTCTACAGCCGAGCGACTGGCCCGACCCGGCACAGACAGCGCTCCGCGAGGCGAAAGCCACTCTTGAGGAGGCCAGAGCGGAACTCAGGCAAGCCCGCGACCTGGGCAAGAGTGTTATCGAGTTCATCCGGTCCAACCGGCCAACCGACACCGTCTAAATAGCCGATCGGACCCGACGCTGCGATCTTCCCGCGCGTCGGGTCCGTAGGTTTGGTTAGCCTGTCGTCCGATGGACGACCAATCCCGAATCAGGCAATACTTCGACGGCGATGGCTTCGCCGCTTCGCTTGGAGCCGAGCTCATTTCTGCCGACCCTCGTCTGGTTGTTGTTGAACTTCCCATTGGCGACGATCACCTGAACTTTCACGGCACCACACACGGTGGCGCACTGTTCTCACTCGCTGACTGCGCCTTCTCTCTGATCTCGAATGCCGCCGGACCCGTGGCAGTGGCCATTGACACTCACCTGGTGATTTCGGCGGCCACAAAGACCGGGGACAGATTGCGGGCCGAAGCGATCGAGGTTCGTCGGGGCCGTCAGCTGGCCACCTATCAGGTTCGTGTCACCAGAGACGATGGACGACTGTGCGGCCTGTTCACCGGAACCGTCTTCATCCAGCAGGGTTAGCTTGCCAGCCCGCCGACTTGCTCCAGCAACTCGGCGACAGGTGGGTAGTCGCCAGGCGTCGTGCCTCTGACACCCGAAGGTCGCTCTAGCGGCTGACTAGGTCCGAACCCGCTCGTGGGATCTTTGCTCATCCTCATACCAACGCGCATTCCAAGCCTCGAGCTCCTGGAAGATGACGGCCAGGTCTGAACCGCGATCCGTGAGTCGGTACGTGCCGTGCTTGATGCTCGGATGGATATCAACAAGACCGGCCTCGCGGAGCTCCTCAAAACGCTCGGTGAGGAGCCGGTGAGATAGACCTGGAATGGCTTCGCCAATGTCCGTGAAGCGCTCTTTTCCGGCGAACAGGGCGCGGAGGATGCTTCCAGTCCACCGCCGACCGATCAGCTCGATGGTCTGTTGGAAGTACGGACAATATGCGTCTTGTGCGAACTCGCTCGCCCGGTCACTCATGGGTGCCTCACATTTGCTTGCCATCAGGCTAGTGGAGAGAGAGTTGCATTAGTTACTATTTCTCACTATGTTGTTACTTTACATAAGTATCCTTATGAATCATGCCTCGCAAGAAGGGATGATCTGGCAACCGAGAGAGGCAGCAAGATGACAACCGAAGCACCAACAAGACCAACGAGAACGGTAGATGGAAGAGAGGTGCCTGCGGCGGGCACATGGAACCTCGATCCCACCCACGCATCCATAACCTTCGAAAGTCGACACATGATGATCTCAAAGGTTCGCGGATCGTTCGGGAGCGCCGCGGGTGCCATTGAGGTCACCGAAGATCCGACCGACTCGACCGTACAGGTAACGATCGACGTAGCTAGCGTCGAGTCGGGGACCGACGACCGGGACAATCACTTGCGTTCGCCAGACTTCTTCGATGTGGAGAACTACCCACACATGACGTTCCACGGTGCGGGTCTCAAGGCCAACGGTGATGCCTACCGGCTTAGCGGTGAGCTGACCATCAAGGACGTCAGCCGTCCCGTCACGCTGGATTTCGAATTCACCGGTGGGGTCATGGATCCCTTCGGCAGTGAGAGGACGGCGTTCAGCGCGTCGACTGAACTCGATCGAGACGACTGGGGCCTCACGTGGAACATGGTCCTCGATACCGGCGGCGTGTTGGTCGGGAAGAAGATCAAGATCTTCATTGACATCGAGGCCACAAAGGTCGCCTGACCTGTACCGTTCGGAACCAGTGTGATGGTGGCACCCGGGGACGATTCCGGGTGCCACCAGAGCCAAAGGAGGTGGACATGCCCCAGATCGACAGCAGCCCCGGAACCCGGATGCCGGCCCTATTCCTCAGCCACGGCGCTCCCCCACTGGCCGACGACCCAACCTGGACTAGTGAACTGGCCGGGTGGGCGCACGACCTTCCCAAACCCGCTTCCATCCTCGTCGTGTCGGCCCATTGGGAAGCCGCGCCTCTCATGGTCGGTGCGACCGATACGGTCCCACTGTTCTACGACTTCTACGGATTCGCTCCGCACTACTACCAGGTGACCTACCCAGCACCAGGAGCACCGGAACTCGCCGATACGGCTGCAAAGATGCTTGCCGGCCCCGGAGTACCAATGCGTCAGGACGAAGAAAGGGGGCTCGACCACGGCGCATACATCCCCCTAGTCGAGATGTACCCGGACGCAGATATTCCGGTTCTTCAGGTCTCGATGCCGACCCTCGATCCTGCCGAACTGTTCCGGATTGGGCAGACTCTCGCCCCGCTTCGGGACGAAGGCGTGCTGATCCTCGGCAGCGGATTCAGCACTCACAACCTGCACGCCGTCGACCTCGGGAAACCTTCCACAGCCACTCCCCCGAACTGGTCCAGCGAATTCGACGACTGGCTTGACCGGACGCTTGCTGCAGGTGACGTCGATGAGCTGATCGACTTCAAGGCCAAAGCACCGGCGGCCTCCCTGGCGCACCCGCGGACGGAACACTTCGCCCCGCTGTTTGTTGCGCTGGGTGCCGTCGCCGACTCAGAACCGGAAGTCGAAACCGCTATCGACGGCTTCTGGTACGGCCTATCAAAACGATCCGTCCAAATGGCCTGAAAACCGTATTGTGTAACACAGACGACGGACCTTCTCAGCCCCGACTTCTGCACAGCCGCACCCTTGCCCGAGTTCTGCGCCGCAGCACTCAAAGCTGCCCGCAACACCAGCCGCAGTTGCCTTTGGCAACTGCCACGAACCCGCCACATCCCCGCCCGAGTTCTGCACAGCAGAACTCGAAGCTGCCCGCAGGGCAGCCTCATACCTCTTCGCCGAGGTAGGCCTTGATGACCTCAGGGCTCCGCTGGATCGCGGCGGGCACACCCGTTGCGATTGGCGTGCCGAAGTCGAGCACCATGATGCGATCGGCAATGTCCATAACGAGACCCATGTCATGTTCGACAAGAATCATCGCAATCCCTAGTTCCTCACGGATGTCCAGGATGAACCGGGCCATATCCTCGGTCTCTTCGAGGTTCATCCCCGCAACAGGCTCATCGAGCAACAGCAGCTTCGGCTCCATCGCCAGGGCCCGTCCCAGCTCGACCCGCTTCTGCACACCATATGGCAACAGACCCACCGGGTACTTGCGCCACTGCTCGATCTCGAGCAAATCGATGATGTCTTCGACCTTGGCCCGATTGGCCATTTCCTCTTTCTTGGCCCGTCCCACCCATAGTGATCCGGCGAGCCAACCAACGGAGGTTCGCACGTGACGACCCAGTGAAATGTTCTCCAGAACATTCATGTGGGCAAACAACTCGATGTTCTGGAAGGTACGAGCGATGCCAAGTTCTGCGATCCGGTCGGGCCGCATCCCCAAGATGCTCTTGCCGTCCCAGACAATGTCGCCGTTTTGTGGTTTGTAGACACCGTTGAGGGAGTTGAAAATTGATGTTTTGCCCGCTCCGTTGGGGCCGATGATGGCAAACAGCTCGCCTTCGTCGACATGAAAAGTGACCCCATCAAGCGCCTTGACCCCTTTGAAGGCAAGATCGACATCGTTGAACTCGAGAAGATGTGTCACGACAACCACCGCTTGCGTCGCTTGTAGTGCTTGACCTCACGGAACGACTTTCTCTCCCCAGTGCCGTGCAAGCCCAAATAGAACTCCTGGACATCCTCATCCTCGAGAAGCTTCTTGGGGTCGCCGTCCATGACCAACTTGCCGTTTTCCATGACATAACCATGGTGAGCAATCGACAGCGCCATCGTGGCATTCTGCTCGATCAACAAGACGGCAGTACCTTGCTTGTTGATGTCGACAATGATGTCCTTGATCTGCTGCACCAACTTCGGTGCCAGGCCAAGCGATGGCTCATCGAGGACAAGAAGCTTGGGATTGGCCATCAACGCTCGCCCGATGGCCAGCATCTGTTGTTCGCCGCCTGACAAGTAGCCGGCGATTGACTTACGTCGCTCTTGGAGAATCGGGAACAGACCCATCACTCGATCGTGGGCATCACTCACCGACGACCGATCCCGGTTTGTGTAGGCACCGGTTCGGAGATTGTCGTCGACGTTCATCTCCGCAAAAATGCGACGACCCTCGAGGACCTG
>CAXMRC010000071.1:0-5719 GCA_964195945.1 uncultured Gemmatimonadales bacterium | reverse complement strand
CTTCGCCGGTTTCGGTCGATGCGCCCGACGCCTCGAAGCCGCATGTGCAACCGCCGCCCGATACCGCAGGTGGCCACCGTTGCCGGCGACCTCACGTGACACCGTCGACGGTGCCCGACCCAGCCGGCGTGCAATACACCGAAGCGACACGCCAGCAGCTATCCCACGCGAGATCTCCTCACGCTCCATAAACGACAACCGCAACCGGCACCAATCGGCGGCAGGGACCGGACGTCGCCACCCGGCAGCCACAACATGGGTCCGCACCGACGACGGAGCACGACCCAACTCGCGGCTGATCGCCCGCAGCGACTCACCAGCCTCGAACCTGTCCCACAACTCTGCCTTCTCCAACTCAGAGAACCGTCCCACAACCTCACCTCCATACGAGACAACAACTCTCGTCGAAAGTGATGCAACGACCACCTGAAATCACAGCACATATGGGCGGTCAGGCGAGGCCGGGACTGGTGGTTCCGCCACGGGCCTGCCAGAACTCGTTGATGGCGTTCTGGATACGGACGTACCAGATGATGTTCCCGATCAGCGGCAGCAGGAACCAGAGGCCCCACAGGGTCGTGATCCGCGGCTGTTCACCGGCGTCCACGTACAGCTTCTCGACTTCGTTGGCCATAAGGAACATCGTGACCGGTGAGATGAAGATGGTGATCACCAGGTAGGCGACGCCGCCGAGACCATCACGGCGGTAGCTCTTGAGTTCCTCGCCGTTCATATAGGACCAGACCCACGTCCAGATACCGAGCGTCACGATCGAGATAAGGATCGTGAGACCAACAGAACGCGGCTTGCCGATCGAACGGCCACTTGACTCGGGAGCGGGTTGCGTCGGAGGCGGCGGGGGAACAGGTGAGTCTGTCATGTCTTCGGTATGGCACCACCGGATCGACGGCGTCCCGCCGCCGGGTTGAAAACCAGGCTCATCGTCCCGTATGGGCGGCACGGGCTGCTGAGTCTGGTCGCGGGTACTGCGAGACGCTGCTCGGGGTGTTGCGTGTTCGTGTTGTGCTAGCGCTGGGTGCTGATAGCGCGGCTGAGGATTGCGAGGCGTTCTGGGACGGGGTGGTAGTAGACCCATCTGCCTCGTTTCTCGCTGGCGACGAGGCCTGCGTCGCGGAGTACTTTGAGGTGGTGGCTGACGGTTGGTTGCGAGACGCCGAGTGGTTCGACGAGGTCACAGGCGGCGCAGGCTTCGCCCGCTGCGCTGATGAGGCTGAGGAGTCGGAGCCGTGTCGGGTCGGCGAGTACCGCGTACCAGTCAGCGAGTTGTCTGGCTTCGGTCTCGTCAAGTGGTGCTTCGAGTACCGGTGCGCAGCACTCAACGATGGTCTGAACTTCTTGCATGATGGGTTGATCCTCTCACAGTCGTGGCGGGTTTACAGGACTATCTGTGCGACCCAGCCCATGACGATTGCTCCTGCGAAGAGCAGGGTGACGACGAGTCCGACGATCCTGGTGCGGGCGATGATGAATAGTCCGCTGATCGCTCCGATGCTGGTTCCCGCTCCGGAGACGAGGAACGCCATGGCTGGTCCTGGGCCCATTCCGCCGTCCATGAGTGTGGAGATGAGCGGGAGTGACGCTTCGGTGTTGATGTATGCCGGGATGCCAAGCACGGCTGCGAGCGGTACGGAGAGGAGAGAGTCTCCCCCGAGGTAGGTGGTGAGCCAGTCGGTGGGGATGGCTTCGATCGCGAGATACCCGACCGCGGTGAATCCGATGAAGAAGAGAAACAGTTTGCGGCCGGTGGTCCACAACTCGCCTAAGAGTTCGTCGATCTTCCATCGCTGGCGAAAGGTCGGGGTCTCTGCGATGGAGGCGGTTCCTGGTCCGATACTGACAGGCACCGGCGGCGAGACCTGACACGTCCCGTTGGCGCAGGCGGGTTCTTGTGGACGTATGCGGGTCTGGTTGTTCAACCAACCCGCCCTGTCGAGCAGCCCCGCCGCTGCTCCTGCGGCGAGTCCGAGGACAATGGTTCCGACAAAGAAGATCGTCGCGAATGGCCATCCAAAGAGGCCCGCGGAGAACACCAACTCGGATGGGCTGGTCAGCGGTGATGCGACCATGAACGCGACGAGCGGTGCCCACGGTGTAGCAGTCGCCAGCATCCCCAACAGGACAGCGGTCGTGCCACATGAGCAGAACGGTGTGACGGTGGCGAGAAGGACCGCGCCGCCAGTTGCGATCACGGTACGGCGGTTGAGCAACTTGGAGACACGCTCGGTCCCGACATAGACCGAGACGAAGACCGCAGCAAGAACCGAGACCAACAAGAACGGCCAGACACGGGCAAACGTGCCGACGACGTCGCCAAGAACCCGGCTGGCCAGATCGATCAGTTCGTTCATACTCAGTTCCTTATATCGACAGGCATCTATATACAGGCATCATGACACATATATAGATGACTGTCAATACGTTGGGAGGCGACTTCCCCAACGCAGAACCACCTGTGAACATCGCCCATATCCACTCCTCCTTGTGTAGCTGACGCTGACTGTCGTTCGTGTCGACGTCGGTGTGTGGATGGTGGCGGTTGGTATGGTGACCGTTGTGACGGACGGTTCGAATGAACCGGGAGGTTGACGTGGACGCCATGTTGGTTCGCCTCAAGCGATTCGATGTTCGGGTACCGAAGATTCTCTGGCGGCGGGTCGTCGAGGCTGAGGCACGACGTGGCGGGAGTCGCGTTGCGTGGTTCACGGAGGATCATCATCGGGTCCGTGATTTCGTGGTGACCGAGATCGCGCGAACCGGAGCACCGGTGCGCCTCGGCCAGATCACTGCTGCGTGTGGAATCGATGAACACCGGACGACAAGAGTTGTCGAAGAACTTGAAGAGGGCCTGACGTTCCTGTTCCGTACCGGCGGTGATGCGGTTGATTGGGCCTACCCGGTCACCGCTCAACAGACCCCACACCGGGTTCGGCTGGACTCGGGAGAGCGGTTCTTCGCTGCGTGAGGCATCGACGCGATTGCGGTGCCCTTCGTGCAAGGGCAGCTAATGAACCGAAATCTCGAAGCAGAGATCTCCACGGCGTGCAGATGCTGCGACCGCCCGTTCCGACTCACGGTCAGGAGCGATCTGAGCTACCGCGTGGTCACCAAAGGGGCAGAACCCGTGATCTCGGTTCCGTCCGTGGACTTCAGCAAGTTCGAAGACCCGAGCATCATCCACGGCTTCTGAATGCATAGCCACTTCTTCTGGTCAGGAGAACACGCATCCGACTGGGGATACCAAGTGATTGGGGCCTACCCCACCCTGGCACAAGCAACGGCGATCACCGACATCAGCCAGTCAGCACTGTTCTCCTTCCCCCGCGACCCCAACGACCACACCGGGCGGAACCAGGAGTAGGCACCCCCAGCCGTCCATAACGGCATCTAGCCAGATAATCGCGGAGTAACCCCTGGTCTTGTCTAGGGATTCCAGACTGTGTCGGCGGTGTCGAGCGGTGCGTTGGTGAGTTCGGTGAGTTGGTCGCCTTGGACGAAGACTGCTCGTCGGAAGCGGGCGGGTAGGGGGTGAGCGGTGAGGAAGTCGGGTCCGTCCATGAGTTGGTAGTGGAGGTGCGCGTACACGGTGGCTGCACCCGAGAATCCGATGCGCCCGAGCACATCTCCACTGTCGACTCCTTGGCCTTCCTCGACTTGCAGGCTGTCCTTCAGGAAGTGGAAGAGGTGGCTGTACTCGTGGGCGTTGTGCCGGATCACCACGTGGTTACCCGCTAGATCGTGGACACGGTTGTTGTCCACTGCTTCGTCTATGTCGAAGGGATCGTCGTAGAGGTCAGAGCGATCATGGACTGCAATCACGACCTCCCCGCTGCCGGGCGCGTACACAGGTTCTCCGTGAGAGTAGAAGCGCTGAGCATCGGGGAACCTGAAATCGTAATTGGCTCTCCTCTCTTCGAATGGAATGGGTCTCGTATTGCCGTCCCCGCCTACGTGAACGAAATCGAGGGCGTAGCGAGCGAAATTGGATTGCATCGCGCCGCGGGTGGCCTGGCGAGCGATGTTCATATCGAAACGGCGATGATGCGAGTAGTAGTCGTGACCATCCAGGATGGTGACCAACCCCCTCACCGGCAGGTCGAGTTCGACCGATTGGTCATACACGACGGGACGCACCACAACATCGCCATAGTGGAACTGCTCACCGGTCTCCATGTCATGGAACGCGAACATGAAACGGAGATGATGAAGCGGAAGGTCCGTCGGGAAACTGTGGAAGGGGTTGAACAGCCCGACCGCTTCTCTCCCGTCGATCCTCGTCGACACCACAGTTTCCACGCCAGATGGTCCGACCGCATTCCGGTTCAGATACCGATACGTGACCAGTCGGTCGTCGGCGTCATAGACGGCGACCTTCACGAACACCAACTCCAGAGTCCGGTCGGTCAGACCCGTCAGAGAGAAGTCGAAATTGCAGTGGAGACCGAAACGTCCTGTCTCCAGGTACTGCACATCGGGTTCCACCGAAACGCCGACCACAGTTGTCTCCGAACGCCACTCAGCAAGAAATCCCTCCAACCGAAGGTCAACACGATCGGCAGCATGCTGCCCAGACTCAGAATCCAATCCATCGATCACGCGAACCAATCTAACGGTCACGTCCCGGCGTACATCGATCACAACAGATCGGCCCGCCCATATCGGCACATGAGGGCGCTGTATGCGCCGGTGGGGAGATGTCTTGAGATCCTTCGTTGGGTGGGGCTGCAGGGGTGTACAGTTGGTTGGGGCGTCCGGGACGGGACCGGACTTGACCGACTGGCCAAGGCTCTTTCATCGAGGCCGTCAGGGGGCGGGACAGCAACGGAGGGGTGCCTATGCATGCAGTGCTAATCACGTTCACTACGGAAGCGACGCCCGACGAGTTGGCGCGACCGTTCGCGGACTATGCCCATGGTTTGTGCTCGATGGACGGGCTGGTTTCGAAGACCTGGATTCGGGACGGAGACACGGTGGGCGGGTTCCACGTCTTCACGTCTCGTACAACCGCTGACGCGTATCTCGAATCGGACATGGCGGCGGGGTTGATCGCAAACCCGGCGTTCAACGATTTCGTTGTCCGTCACTACGACATCCTCGATGAGTTGAGCGCCATCACCGGCAGTCCTCGGATTCCCCTGGCGGCCTAGCAGATACAAACCGGCCCTTTTCGCACCCATATCGGCCCATATGGGCGGGTGCGACGGTGAACGGAACAGTGGGCGTACGAGGCATTCGGACGGTCGGCTCATAGACGGTAGGATCAGCCCTGGCGCACCTGGCGGCGGAGCGTTAGCGCTGGAATGGTCCGCCGGGTGTGTCTCTCTTCGGCCGCTCCATCGGACCTTGTTCCCAATGCACCGTTCCTTCGTCGTGGGTGCGTCACATTTCTGCCTGCCGCTTGTAGCGTGACGCCTGGCGTACCCACGTTGGTACAGGCCCCCATTCCCCCTGCCCGTCCCGCGTGGGTGCGCCTCTTCGTCACCCGTCCAGGCGGGAGTCACTCGCGGTCAACCACCCCGAAGAACTCCCGCGTCGCCTCCACCCCAGCCCCCGAGTACTCGTCAGGCCATCCGTCCCTCTCAGCCACACCCACTTGCGGCATCCACCCAGATGCCGGGTCTAGTTACACCATGACCGTCGACAACCCTTCTCGACGAACCGGCCACCACCGACCATCCTGGCATCAGGAATGGAAGGCATG
>CAXMRC010000070.1:0-20562 GCA_964195945.1 uncultured Gemmatimonadales bacterium | reverse complement strand
TTGCGACAAAATCCTTGATCGGTCACCCGGAAGCGCCGATCATCCCGAGAAGGGTTTTTCAAATCAGGATGGAAGCATGTCATTCGCAAGCGCGCGTGTAAGGCTATTGATGGTTGCGTGGCTCGTCCTCATCGGAGCCGCAGTAGCTATCGGCGTTACCGGAGAGCAGAACGACCTGGGCCCCAAAGCAGAAGCCGCTTTGGCTGAAGCAGGCATCAACGCCGCCGTCACAGTCTCCGGGCGTGACGTCACCCTCACCGGCTCCGCAGCTGACCAAGACCAAGCAGAAGCGGTCGTCGCCGGCATCGACGGGGTCCGCGTCGTTGCCTGGGCTGATGCCAACGCCGAGGCAGCGGCAACCGATGACCCCGCCACGACAGCTGCACCACCTCTCACTACCGCTCCACCCACCACAGCCGGATCCACACTCCCCCCGATCGAAGATGGCGACGGCGACGTCGCTCGTCTCGATGCCCGCCTCGAAGGCGGTCAACTAACCGTTCGCGGCACCATCCCCGATGCCGAATCGGCCGGTCGGCTCGCCGCCGTCTCCGACCTCATCTACGCACCGCTCCTCGACAACCAACTCCAGGTCGACGCTGACGTCGCAACCGCCTCGTGGGTACCGGGGATCGCCAACGCAATCGCTGTTCTTCCCATCATCGGTACCTCCGGGCTAACCATTGTCGGCGAGGAAGCCACGTTGTTTGGTTACGCCCCCAACCAGGAACGCCTCGCCCAACTCGAAGGCGCCCTAGCCCAGGCATTGGGGCCCGACGTGACGCTCACCAGCCAAGTCCAGGTCACCGGTCTCGCTCCACCATCCATCAACGCTGAGGTGCCCGGCGACGGCATAATCACCCTCACCGGCACCGTCCCCAGCCAGTCACTTGTCGACTTTGCCACGGGGCTCGCCATCGACAGCTACGGCGCCGAGAACGTCGTCAACAACATCGAAGTCGACCCGGGCGTCGACACCACCTTCTCGCTCTTCCGGTTGCCGCTTGTCTTCCCCGCCTTCGCTCCATTCCCCGAATGGCACGTAGAGATCTATGACAACGTCATCACCGGCCAACTCCTCAGCGGTGCGACCTTCCCCTCGGGCAGCAGCCAGCTCACCCCACAGCTCCTACAGCTCATGCCAGTCGCCGCAGGCATCCTCACCAGAAACCCGACCCTGCTCATGACCATCGAGGGATACACCGACAGCGTCGGGTCCGAGGACGCCAACATGGCGCTCAGCGAAGCTCGCGCTCAGGCCGCAAAGGACTGGCTGACCACAGCCGGGATCGACCCCGCCCGTGTCTTCGCCGTCGGCTACGGCGAGGCGAGGCCCATCGGCGACAACGAAACCGCGGAGGGTCGTGACCAGAACCGACGTATTGAATTCAGACTCGGACCACCCGAATAGAGAGCCGGAGGGAAACGGATGCTTTATGCCGTTACAGAGATAGCCGCCTTCATGGTCGGTGCCACCATCGTCGGGTTCCTACTCGGCCGAATCACAAAGCGCAGTGCCCCCAAGATCAAGGCTGGCGGCGATGCCGCAGATCTTGCCTCGACCCAAGCGATTGGGCTCCTACTCGGCCGAATCACAAAGCGCAGTGCCCCCAAGATCAAGGCTGGCGGCGATGTCGCTAATCTTGCCTCCGCCCAAGCGACCGTTCGTGAGCTCGAGTCAGAGCGCGTTTCATTGCGCAACCAACTGAGCGATGCCAAAGAACGCTCACGCCAACTCGCATCGGAGACCACGGCTGCGGAGGTTTCGAAAGACTTCGCACAAGAAAGGCACAAACTGGAGGAAGCCTTGGAACAGGCTTCTGCACAGGCTGATCGTCTCCGCGCCACCATTGCCGGAAGGGATACCCGGATCGCCGCCATGGCAGCAGGCGAAACACCACCTGAGCCGGACCCGGCGAATGGCCCTGTTGGCTACAGCTCGAGCGCCGGAACCTTCGCCGAAACTCGCATAGTCTTTGGAGAGGAAGACGAGACTTAGGAGTCTTCCTCGACACCCTCGGACCCGGGTTCTTCGGCTTCCCTCCGGCTACCCGGCGCCAACGGTGCATCCCAACCAATCGGCGACGAAATCGCTCCGGCTGCAACCTCCGCCTTAGATCGAGGCAACAGATCGTAGGCAAGCGGGGTCTCGCGCCGGCGCTCCCAGATGGCCAGCACCCAGCCCCCCATACCGGTCACCAGCCCACCCAGATAGAGACCGACGCCAACCAGAGGGATCAGCCAGATTCCCAGGCGCCACAACATCGCACCCACGAAGAACGCCGCAAACAAGCCCCAGCGCCCCCGCAATAGTCGAGAGCCGATAGCCGTAACCGCCGGCACCGGCCCAAACAACAAAGCCAGGGCCAGCAGCACCAGCAACGCCAGTGCAACCGGAACTCCGACCAACGTCATTATCAGCACCAAAACCAGCACCGGGAGCACGATCAACGCCCCCGCCCCGACCGCCGCGGCACGCAGTGGTCTGGCGAGCACCATCTCTACCGCACGAGGCCCGGTCGCCCGGAACAGCCACAACAACACAACACCGGCGAACAGGAAGCCAAAGAACCCCACGATGGTTGCGATGGTCAGCACCAGCTCAACGCCAAACGAGCCACGAGTTGGCAGTCGCTCCAGTTGACTGGCTACCTGGACGGTCGATGCAATATCGGCGTCGGATCCGGAACGATACAAAACGTCACCGGCGACCACCGTCGCCCGACCCAGCGTCAGATTGCCAACGGCAATGTCGACATCGTGGCCAACCTTGCCGTCGATGATGGCGGTCAGCATCCGGCCTGTGATGTTTCGCTTCACCTCGCCATCCATTTCGAACGAGCCGCCAAACACAAGGGCATCACGACCCACGGTTCCCGAAACCCGGGTGGCAACCGCGGTCACCACCATGTCATCGCCGACCGAGCCGTCGACGACCACCGTCCTGGCCACACCGCGCAACGATCCACCAATGGCCCCGGTCACCTCGACAGTCCCCTGGCTGAGAACGAACACATCGCCCGTGACCTCGCCGCTGATAGTCAAGCTGCCGGTGCTGATGACGAGATCTCCATCCACTGTGCCATCGATCCGCGCTGAAGTTGAGGCGATATAGAGATCCTCGTCCTCGACCTTGTCCGCAGCTACCAGATAGATATTGGTGGTGACGATCTCGGCGACAACCCCACGCAGCGGCAACACGACGGCGAGAAGCGTCAGGCCAAGGACAGAAGCGGCGGCGAAGGTACGAGAACGGATCATGGAAGCGCCAATCTAACTCCTACCTAGAGTTCCGGGATCGTTCCTCCCCCCTACCCCCGGCTTCGCCGGCGGCACTTCAACCCACCACCGGCCGACCTTCTGCGAAGCGGAAGGCGAACCTGCCCGTAGGGCAGGCGTGCGCTAGAGGGCGTTCTTGACAATGTTGAGCAGTGGCCAGGGGATGATCCCAAACAGGATCGTCAAACCGGCGGTCAAAGCGATCACAAAACCGGGTCCGCCGCTCAACCGTGGTGCGGCTTTCGCCGTCCCAGGGGCTTGCGCCGCTGATTCAAAGAACATCACCACAACGATGCGCAAGTAGAAGAACAATCCGGCAATCGAAGCGACGAGACCAGCAGCTACCAGCCATGTGTAGCCGGCTGACATCGCCGAGCTAAACACGCCAACCTTGCCGATGAACCCTGCAAAGAACGGGATACCGCCCATACCGAGCATAAAGGTGGCCATGGCACCGGCTACCCACGGTGACCGCTCAAACAGACCCTTGTACTCGTCAAAGCTCGACGAGCCGGAGCGAACCCCGCTGATCAGGCTCACGATGGTGAAGGCACCAACCAGTTGGATCGCATAGGTGGCGAGATAGAACCAGATGGAGGGGATGCCCTCGACCCCTGCCACAAAACCAGACAGCATGAATCCGGCGTGAGCAACACCAGAATAGGCCAGCATGCGCTTGACGTCCCGCTGCCCGATGGCGCCAACAGTGCCAACCACAATCGACAGGATCGCCAGGGTGGCGACGATTGGTGCCCAATCGTCAATCCGGCTGGGGAACGCACCCAACAGCACCCTGCCCAGGGCCGCGATACCGGCAACTTTCACCCCTGCGGCCATCAGTGCCACAGACCCGGAAGCGGCGCCCTGGTAGACGTCAGGCGCCCACTGATGGAACGGAGCCGCGGACACTTTGAAGGCAAGACCGACAATCATCAGCGCGATCCCGGTCAACAAAACACCGACGTCGAACAGTGCGACCGGTTGGGTGGCAAAGAACTCGAGGATCCCTCCCGATCCATAGATCGAGATACTGCCGGTGCCGGCATATACCAAAGCAATTCCGTAGAGGAAGATCGCTGATGCGAACGAACCGAGCAGGAAGTATTTGAGTGCCGACTCGTCGGAGTTGCGCTCCACTCTGGCGAAGCCCGCGATGACGTACAGTGCAATCGAGGCCGTCTCAAGACCCATAAACAACAGAATGAGGTTCGATGAGATGGTCATCATGTGGAGACCGGCAGTAGCCAGCAGCACCAGGGCCACATACTCCGCACCACGCTTGCCAAGCGTCTTGACCAGCCCCCAGTTGCCGACCAGGGCGAGGAAGGCGACCAGGAAGATGAGGATGCCGGCAAAGGCCGAGAACCGGTCCATGATCACCATCGGGTAGCGCAGCGAACTCACCCCGCGTGCAGTAAACGAAAGCTCCGCAGCGGATTCCAAAAAGTCGAGCCGCAGCCACTGCGCCCATGACAACAAGAACGAGACGATCAGGGCGATCCCGCCGATGATGCCCCAGTCACGTCGCTCCTGACCGAGCGTTACCGCACTCATGAGAACGATGACCGCACCGGCGAGCAGAATTACCTCAGGCCCAATTGGGAGGAAAGCAATGTTTTCCATTTACTCACCACCTCCTGTAGCCAGGTCTACCGGCATGCCGAAGTCCGGAACCGAATAGTCGGTGACCTCTTCGATCCGCTCCAATACCTCGTTGACCGCTGGTTCGATGCGATCGAGCGCCGGCTTCGGATAGACACCGAGGAAGACGATCAGCACAACGAGAGGAGCGAGGATCAGGATCTCACGTGTGTCGAGATCCAGCAGTTTCTCATTCTCTTTGTGGGTCACCGGTCCGGTGAAGACCCGCTCGTATGCCCACAACAAGTAGATGGCGGCAAGGATCACACCGCTGGCAGCAAGAACCGCAGCCACCGGGAACCGCAGATATGACCCGAGCAGAATCTTGAACTCGCCGATAAACCCGTTGAGACCGGGCAGCCCAGCTGAAGCGAACACCGAGAACAGGAACAGACCGGCGAAGATCGGCATCACCTTGGCGAGACCGCCGTAGTCGGAGATCTGACGGGTGTGGCGACGCTCGTAGACCATGCCGATGAGAAGGAACAACGCACCCGTTGACAGACCGTGGTTCACCATCTGGATAACGCCACCGGTGACGCTCTGGCTGGTCATGGCAAAGATGCCGAGGACGATGAAACCGAGGTGGCTCACCGACGAGTAGGCAACAAGACGCTTCACGTCCGGTTGGACAATGGCGACGGCAGCACCGTAGATGATGCCGATGACGGCCAGGCCCGCCATCCACGGGGCGAAACGTACCGCCGCATCAGGGAACAGGGTGAGATTGAAACGGATAAAGCCATAGGCGCCCAGCTTGAGCAGCACACCAGCCAGCAGCACCGAACCTGCGGTCGGGGCCTCGGTGTGCGCATCGGGCAACCAGGTATGGAACGGGAAGATCGGAACCTTCACCGCAAACGCCACACCAAAGCCGAGGAACAGCCATGCCTGCTGATCGGATGACAGCGACACATCCAGCAACTGCCGGAAGTCGAAGGTTCCGCTGGTCGCACCAAGCCAGATGATGCCGGTCAGCATCAGCGCCGACCCGAGTGCGGTGTACATGAAGAACTTCACCGCAGCGTAGATGCGGTTGCCGCTGCCCCAGATGCCGATCAACAGGTACATGGGCACCAGCGTGATCTCGAAGAACACAAAGAAGAGAATCAGGTCGAGGGCAACAAACACCCCGAGCATGCCGGTCTCGAGAAGCAACATGGCAACCATGTACATCTTCTGGTTCTTGGTCACCGACTTCGATGCTGCGATCGAGATGGGGAACAAGATTGCGGTCAGCGCCAGCAACAACAGCGAGATACCGTCGACGCCAACACTCCACGACACACCCCACGGCTCGTACCAGAGGACTGTTTGGGCGAACTGGAAACCAGGCTCGCCAACCTCGAACTCCCACAGCACATAGCCAACAATGGCCAACGGCAGGAAACTCAGAGCGAAGGCCAGCGGGTAAACCAGCTCGGAACGGCGCTTCGGGATGAGCGCAACCACGATGGCGGCCAGCACCGGCAGCAAGACCATGAGGGCTAGGACCGGGAACGTAGTCATTACAACGCCCCCCTCACCAGGATTATGAGGACAAGGCCGACCGCGCCACCCAGAATGACAACCCCATAGTTACGGACAAGACCCGTCTGCAATGGCTTGGCTTTCTCAGCAAGTTGTTTGACCAGAGCCCCAACCCCGTTGACAGCCCCGTCAATGCCCTTGGCGTCAGCGGTGAAGGCCAGCTGCTCCGCAGCCTTCTTGCCGGGCAGCACCAGAGTCTTGCCATAAAGATCGTCGACGTAGTAGCCATTTTCGAGCAGATCCCACTTCGGGCCAGTCTCGGCAGGCGCCTCCCCGACCAGGAAACGACGGTAGGCGTAGGCAATGCCGGCTACACCGGCGGCTACCGACGCCAGCGCCAGCAACCACGGGGTGGCCCCGTCGGGTGGATGGGCCAGGTGAAGACCTTCAAACGCCGGCTCGAGGAAATGCTCCAAGCTCAGCTTCCACGGTGTGTTGATCAAACCAGCGACCGCGGCCAGACCGGCCAGGACGATCAGAGGCACCGTCATGAAGTTCGGGGACTCGTGCGGCTCGACACCCTCGTCCCAGCGCTTCTCACCCCAGAAGGTGAGGAACATGAGACGGCTCATGTAATAGGCGGTTAGGCCGGCGGTGATTAGCCCGACAATCCACAGCACCACATAGAGGCCGCCCTTGTTGAACGTGGCCGCAAGGATCTCGTCCTTTGACCAAAACCCCGCAAACGGTGGGATACCGGAGATGGCCAGCCAGGCAATCGCCATGGTGGCAAACGTCTTTGGCATTGCCTTACGCAGCCCACCCATCTTGTCCATGTTCTGCTCGTTTGCCATCGCATGGATAACCGAGCCGGCGCCGAGGAACAACAGGGCCTTGAAGAACGCATGAGTCATCAGATGGAAGATGCCTGCCGTATATGCGGCAACACCGACACCCATGAACATGTAGCCAAGCTGGCTGATCGTCGAGTAAGCCAGCACCCGTTTGATGTCTCTCTGCCCGATGGCGATCGTGGCTGCGTACAAGGCGGTGACCGCACCAACGGTCGCAACAACACCAGCGGAGAACGGTGCCAGCTCGTAGAGGGCACCCGTGCGGGCAACCATGTAGACACCGGCGGTGACCATGGTGGCGGCATGGATAAGAGCCGACACCGGAGTTGGGCCCTCCATCGCGTCGGGAAGCCACACATACAGCGGAAGCTGCGCCGACTTACCCGCAGCACCCACCAGCAACAGCAACGTGATGACGGTGACCAGCGTCCCGCCTTCATCCAGCAGCTCACCAGCGTTCTCAAAGACCGTTCCGAACCCGAGCGACCCGAACGTAGCGAAGATCAGCATCAGGGCGATGAGGAAGCCAAAGTCGCCGATGCGGTTAACAATGAACGCCTTCTTGCCTGCAGCAGCCGCGGAAGGCTTCTCGAACCAGAACGAGATCAGCAGGTATGAGCTGAGGCCGACCAGCTCCCAGCCAACAAACAGAACCGCGAAGTTGCTGCCCAACACCAGGATCAGCATCGAGGCGAGGAACAGATTCATGTAGGCAAAGAAACGGGGGTAGCGCTCATCACCGTGCATGTAGCCGATTGAGTACAGATGGATCAGCGAGCCGACACCGGATACGACCAGGGTCATGAGAGCCGACAGCGGGTCCCACAAGAACTCGGCGTCAATGCCCAACCCGGGGATCCAACTGAACAGGAACACCAACTCACCGTGGTGGCCGCCTGCGAAGAAGTCGACTGCCGCGATGGCGCCGATAACGAACGAAGTGCCGGCGAGTGCCGTCGCAAAATACCCGGCGCCGGGCTCGCCAAACCGTTTACCGAACAACAGCAGTGTTGCGGCGCCAAGCAACGGGAGGGCAACTGCGATCCAGATGAAGTCAACCATCGCTCTACCCCTTCATCCCGGATAGCTCATCAACGTTTGCGGTTGACCGCTTGCGGAACACCATCACAATGATGGCGAGACCGACAGTCACTTCGGCAGCAGCGACCACCATCACGAACAGCACGGCCAGCTGGCCGTCGAGATTCCCGATAGCTCGCCCGGCAGCAACAAAGGTGAGGTTCACCGAGTTCAGCATCAGCTCGATCGACATGAACATGACGAGAGCATTGCGTCGCAACAACAGCCCGGCGCCACCAATGGTGAACAGTACGGCTGCAAGCATGAGATACCAGGCAACAGTGACGGTCATACGTCACCTCCCGGCTCGACGTCGGACGACTCGTCTACGAGCTCGACCTTCGGCGCAGCCGAAGCCGAACCCTCATAACGGGCCAATGCAATGGAGCCGACAGCGGCAATCGTTAGGAGCATGATCGTGGCTTGGAACGGAAGCATCCAGGTGCCAAACAACGCGTCAGCGATCTCTTCGATAGAGCCAACCGGGGCGACGCCACCGTCATAGACGACCCATGCGCCCTGCCCCGCCAGCACCAGAAGCACGATCAATCCGGCACCCAGGACCGCGACCAGCGGCCGATGGAACGGTATCTGTTCCTCCGTGCTCTCCTTCTTGTCAACCCCGATGAGCATGATCACAAACAAGAAGAGAGTCATTACGGCACCGGCATAGATGATCACCTGCACGGCAGCGATGAAGTGAGCATCGTTGAGGACATAGAACACGGCCATCGAGAACATGGTGAGTAGGAGACCGACCGCCGAGTAGACAGGGTTTCGTGCCGCCACCAGCGTGATCGCACCGGCCAGCGAAGCGATGGCGAAGATCACAAAGACGATGAACTCAGCGTTCATTCTGCAGACTCCCCTGGTTCCTCAGGCGCAATTTTCTCCGCGGACGGGGAACTAGCGGATTGGCCTATCTCCGGCGGTAGTTCGCCTTGCGTTGCCGATGGAGTCCATGCAACCACACCCTCGAAGGCGGCACGACCACCAGGGGCGGTTGCCCGCAACCAACCGGAACCGAGCTTCAGATCGTTCAAGTCGATGAGTCGATTTTGCTCTTGGGGATGGTTCGGGGTTCCATCAGGCTCCACCAGCAATTCGTCTTTGGTGTAGATGGCGTCATCACGAGTGGTCGTGGACATCTCAAACAAGTGAGTCATCGTGATCGCCTCAGTCGGGCAGGCCTCAACACACATGGCGCAGAAGATGCAGCGCAGCATGTTGATCTCGTATACAAACCCGAAACGCTCTCCAGGGCTGACCGGATCGTCCGGTGGGTTGTCGGCACCACGGACATAGATGCATCGGGCGGGACAAACACCAGCACACAACTCGCACCCTATGCACTTCTCCATGCCATCGGGGTACCGGTTGAGCACGTGACGACCGTGGAACCGCTGTGGCTTGACCCTCTTCTCTTTTGGATACGACGTTGTTACCCGCGGCCGAGTCATCTGCCGCAAAGTCACGGCAAAGCCCCGGAACGGTCCTAAAACGTCAGCAAACCAACCCATAGCTACCTCAAACCCATGGCAGACCCAAACGCCGCACGGCGATGGCCACGGTCGACAGAACAATCCACAACAAACTGACCGGGATGAGCTTCTTCCAACCAAAGCTCATCAACTGGTCATAACGCATCCTTGGCAACGACGCCCGGATCCAAACAAACATGAACACCAACAGGAACGACTTGAACATGAACCAGAAGATCGGGAACGCCCAGGCAATCCATGCAGGTGCGCCGAAATCGGGTCCGTGCCAACCTCCGAGGAACAGCGTCGTAGTCAACGCCGAGATGTTGAAGATGTTGGCGTACTCGGCAAGGAAGAACAGGGCGAAACGGAAACCCGAATACTCAGTGTGATAGCCACCGACGATCTCATTCTCTGCTTCAACGAGGTCAAACGGGGCACGGTTGGTCTCGGCGACACCTGCGATGAAGAAGATCACGAACGATGGGATCAGGATGATGTTCCACACGCCGAGGAAACCAAGGAAGTCGCCACTCTGCGCCTCGACGATCTCGGTCAGCGACATGGTCCCCGTGAATATCACGACCGGCACCAGGGCGAGACCCATCGCCGCTTCATACGAGATCATCTGGGCGCTGGCCCGCACGGCACCAAGCAACGGGTACTTAGATCCCGATGACCACCCGGCCAGCACCACCGCGTAGACCGCCATCGACGACATCGCCAACACATACAGCAAAGCGACGTTGAGATCGGTACCTGCAAGGTTGATAACCCGATCACCGAGCGTGAACGGCCGACCGATCGGGATCACCATGAAGATCAGAATCGCCGGCACCAGAGCCGCGATCGGGGCCACCATGTAGAGGGCGTACTCCACCTTGCGGGGCACAACCGGTTCCTTCACCAGCAGCTTCACGCCATCGGCGACGGTTTGCAGGATGCCCCACGGGCCGGCCCGCATTGGGCCGAGTCGGTTCTGCATGTCGGCAACAATCTTGCGCTCGAACCAGACAAGGAGGATGACAGTTACCAGTACGAGAGCAAACACGGCAACGGTCTTGATGCTGGACTCGATGAACAGCTCCCAGCCGCTCATGCGTCACCTCCCGCAGCTACGACCACGGTGACCGCCGCACCAAGCTCACGAGTCTCGGCAAGATTCGCCTGCACATAGACAGCACCCGAGCCAAGCGAGTTATCGATGGTGACTGGAAGCGTGACACTCCCCGACTCCGACCGCACGACAGCATCGTCTCCTGGGTTCAAACCAAGTTCGACAGCATCAGCCGCGTTCAGGAATACCTGAGCGGTCGGCATGAGGGGGGCCAGCGATGGGCTCATCCGAGTCCGGACGCCATCGTCATACAGAACCCGACCCAGATGCAGCCCGTGGTGGGCTTCAACCGACACCAAATTCCCGTCAACCGGGATGTACTCGAGATGCTGGATACCACCCTCGACCGGCACCAGCATGCCCTCGCGGCCTGCTCCCCAGTCCAGCGAGTCCCAGGTGACACCGTGATAGGCAGGCGCAACAGTGGCGATTTCCTTTGCAAGAGCTGCTGCTGATGTGGCGCCGAGATCGCCGCCCATGCGTCGGGCCAGGTCGTCCAAAGCGGACCAGGTCGGCTTGGTTTGGCCCGGTCCCGGAACCAGACGGTTCACCTTTTGGACTCGACCTTCAATATTGGTGACTGTGCCCTCGACTTCAGCGAAACCCTGGACGGGGAACACAACGTCAGCCATTGCCGACGAATCGTTGAGGAAATGGTCGAACGCAACGACGAAATCTGCAGCTTCGAGGCTGGCAGCTGCCAGCGTCGGCTCCGGATGATCGCGCACCGGGTCGGACCCGACCATCACCAGCGCTTTGAGGTCGCCATCACGAAGACCTTCGAGGATGCTGGTGGCGTTACGACCGAGACCCTCAGGAAGTGGGCCCCACTCGGCTTCGAGTGTCTCATGAGCGGTGCTTTCCGAGACTCGGCCAGGCAAAAGCGTCGGGGCCAGGCCCATGTCGAGGGCACCGATGACGTTGGCCCGATGCGCCAGCGGCATGATCTTGCCGTCGGGCAGATCCCTGGCGAACGCAGCAACCGCCTCAGCCAAACGAGGGTCTTCGCTGAGACCGGTGCGACCAACGATCGCAATGACCGGGCCCTCGTCAAGAGCGGCACGGGCCGCGGCATACTCACCATCTCCAGCAATCAATTCACGAAGGACATCGGGGCCCGTGCCGGGGCGGTATCGAATCTTGTGGGAGGCAACGTCGTCCAAGCCGGTGCGACGCGGGTGAACAACGATGAGGTTGGCTCCGAGCTCTGCAGCAGCACGACGCACCCGCAGGTACAGAACCGGGAGCTCTTCTTTGAGGTCGCCCGCCCACAACAGAATGGTCTTGGCAGTTTCCAGGTCAGGCACCGTGGCCCGCGGGGTGACCCCAACCAAGAAGTGTGGGTCGAGCCCATCATCCAGCTGAGCATCAATATGGGGAGTCACCACAATGGTGCGCAGGAACTTCCCAAACGCAAAAGCCTCTTCGTTGGTGCCATTGGCACCGCCGAGGCCGGCAACCGCGGCTCCAGGGTATGAGGCAAGCTTGTCGGCCGCGACTTCGAGCGCCTCGCCCCACGTTGCCTCGACAAGTTCGCCGTCCTTCCTAATCAGCGGCACGGTGAGACGGTGCTCGCTGTGGATTGCCTCGAAAATGAAACGGTCCTTGTCCGACAGCCAACCCTGGTTGGTTGCTTCATTGTCGATACCGTCGATGCGAACGAGGGTGTTCTGGCTCGACTGGACCGAAACCTTGGAGCCAAACGCATCGACCATAGAGACGCTTTCGACAGCTTCGAGGTCCCAAGGGCGAGCCTTGAACCGGTAAGGAGCAGCCGTCAGTGCGCCAACCGGGCAGATCTGCACCGTATTGCCGGAGAAGTAAGAAGTGAACGGCTCGTCAGGGAAGGTGATCACCTGCACCGCATTGCCGCGGTCTCTGAACTCGATCAGTGGATCGCCGGAGATCTCCTCGCAGAACCGGGTGCAGCGGGCACAAAGAATGCAGCGTTCCCGATCGAGAAGAACGAGCTCGGAGATTGGAATCGGCTTCGGGTAGTGACGCTTCTCCTCTACAAAACGACTCTCACCAGGGCCATACGCCACGGTGTGGTCCTGCAACGGGCACTCGCCGCCCTTGTCACACACCGGGCAATCCAACGGGTGGTTGATCAGCAGGAACTCGAGGACACCCTCCTGCGCTTTCTTGACAACCGCCGATTGGGTGTCGACAACCATCCCGTCGTTGATCTTGGTCGTGCACGACGGCACCAGCGCACGGCCCCGGGGGCCAACCACCTCGACAAGGCACATGCGGCACAGCCCGGCCGGCTTCATCCGGGGATGCCAACAGAACCGGGGAATGTAGTTGCCGTTGTCTTCTGCGACTTTGATCAACACTTCTCCGGCGGGAGCCTGCATTTCGACCCCGTCGATGGTGATGGTGACTAGGTCAGCCAACAGTCACCTCCTCGTTGATCCTGGCCTCAACCTCATCACGGAAATACCGCATCAACGAAATCACCGGAGCGGTCGCCGAAGGACCGAGCGGGCAAATCGTGGTCATGGCCGGCGGCCAGGTGAGCCCTGGGCTAATCCCGTCACAAACGTCGAGGAGGAGATCGATATCAGCCATACGCCCCTGGCCAGACAAGATACGGTTGAAGATCCGTTCCAGCCAGGTAGTGCCCTCACGGCACGGGGTGCACTGGCCACAAGACTCGTGCGAGTAGAAGCGAACCATGCGATGAGCAGCCGCAACAAGATCGGTGCTGTCGTCCATGACGATGACTGCTCCGGAACCCAGCATTGAACCGTGCTTGCCAACGTCGTCGATGGTCACCGGTGTGTCGAGATGCTCATCAGGAACAAACCACGGAGCGGAAGACCCACCGGGGATCCACGCCTTGAGCTCATGGCCGTTGGGGATGCCACCGCCGAGTTCAAAGATCAGCTCCCGCCAGGTCATTCCCATCACGATCTCGTAGTTGCCAGGTTTGTTGATGTGCCCTGAGATCGAGACCATCCGGGTACCGGCTGAGGTATCGGGACCGATCGAGGCGTAGGCGATACCGCCGTTGTTGACGATCCACGGGACATTGGAAATCGTTTCAACATTGTTGACGATGGTGGGCTTGGCATAGAGACCGGCAACCGCAGGGAACGGTGGCTTGAGCCGTGGCTCGCCCCGACGACCTTCGAGGCTGTTCAAGAGAGCGGACTCTTCGCCACAGATGTAGGCACCACCGCCGAGATGGACAGTGATGTCGAGATCGAAACCGGTATCCAGGATGTTCTTGCCGACATAGCCTTTTTGATAAGCCTCGTCGACGGCATGCTGAGTCCGTCGTGCCGGCTTGGGGTATTCGCCACGGATGTAGATGAACGCGTGGTTGATGCCGAGAGCGAACGCAGTAAGGATTACGCCTTCGATCAGCTGGTGCGGATCACGCTCCAACAGTTGCCTGTCTTTGAACGTGCCCGGCTCGGATTCGTCCCCGTTGATCACCAGATAGGCGGGCTTGGCCGGTGCCAGGAAACCCCACTTCACACCGGCAGGGAAGTTGGCGCCGCCGCGTCCCCGGATGTTCGAAGCCTTCACCTCGGCCGCGATCGCCTCGGCCCCAATATCGAGCATGCCCTTGCGAAGTGCGGAATAGCCACCGGTAGCCTCGTACCGCTCGATGGTGTGGCTATCAGTGCGGTGCGCATCCATCCGCTCGGTCAGAATCTTCATGAAGCCCCCTTGGCGGACCCATAGGGACCAAACGCGGGGATGGGTAGGAACGCTCCCTCGAGTTCCTTGATCCCCCAGTCAAATGCGCGCTCACCGCCGAATAGTTGCTGCATCTCCTCGGTGCTGACCACGTCGGGTCCACCGTCACGCAGCCACTTGACCAATTCCCTGCCCTTGTCGGGAGTGACGCCTTCGATCATTTCGTAGTTCACCAGAACCACCGGCGCTCCACCGCAGGCGCCATTACATTCGACATGTTCGACGCTGAACTTGCCCGCGGCGCCGGTCTCACCGTCGGGGACGCCCGACTCGTCCTCGATTGCGGCCAAGACATCGTCGGCACCCAGCAGGAAACACGAGATAGAGGTGCATACCGAAACGAGATAGTCGCCAAGCTCTTCCCTTTTGTACATCGAGTAGAAGCTGGCAACCGCCTGGACCTGGGCTGCGGTCAGACCGGTCAGGATCGACACGGCTTTCATGCCTTCGTTGGTGACGTAGCCGTTTTCGATCATCGAGACATACAAAAGCGGCATGACCGCGGAGCGCTTCTTCGGATATTTGCCGAGGATCTCCAGAGCCAGCCCCTGGGACTCGGCGGTCCAGCTGCCGATGGCTGCGCTCTCTTCCGCAGACAACACGACGTCCTTCATCGATCCACGTCTCCCAGCACCGGGTCGGCAGATGCGATCGTCGCAACAATGTCGGCGACCAAAGAGTCGGTCATCATTGCCGGCAGAGCCTGCACATGGTTGAACGAGGGTGTCCTGGCGTGCATCCGCCACGGACGCTCCCGACCATCGGAGACGATGTACATGCCAAGCTCGCCACGCGGTGACTCTATGGCCGTGTACGTCTCGCCGGCAGGAACCTTGAACCCGCTCGTAAACAGTTTGAAGTGGTGGATGAGCGCTTCCATCGACTCGTCAATTCTCTTGCGAGGTGGCGGTGTGATCTTGCGATCGGTCGTGCGGTAGTCGCCGGCCGGCATCGTCTCGAGGACCTGACGCACGATGCTGAGCGACTGCTTGATCTCTTCAATGCGAACTAGGTAGCGGTCCCAGACATCACCGTGTTTGCCGAGGGGCACGTCGAAGTCGTACTTGTCGATTCCGCTGTAGGGGAACGCCTTTCGGATGTCCCAGTTGATCCCCGCGGCCCGCGCCATCGGCCCGGTTACCCCAAGGGCGTTGCACTCCTCCGGAGTAATAACGCCAACGCCCATGGTCCGGTCACGGAAGATAGGGTTCCCGTTGAACAATTCTTCGTACTCCGAGACGCCCGCCGCGACTTTGGAGATGATCTGCTCGATATCGTCTTCCCAACCATCGGGAAGGTCGGCAGCAACACCACCGGGCCGGATGAAGTTGTGATTCATACGGAGACCGGTCGTCTTTTCGAAGAACTCGAGGATGTATTCGCGATCACGGAAGCCATAGATCATCATCGAAACGGCACCAAGGTCTGTTCCCTGCGTGGCCGCCCACACCAGGTGGCTGGAGACCCGATTCAGCTCCGTGAGCAGGATCCGGATCGCCTGGCCTCTCTCCGGAATCTCAACATCGAGCAGCGATTCAACTGCCAGAGAGAACGCCAGCTCCATGTGCATCGGCGAGAGGTAATCCATCCGGGTGACGTTGGTGGACCCCTGCATGTAGGTCAGGGTCTCGGCAGTCTTCTCCATCCCGGTATGGAGGTAGCCGATGATTGGCTTCACCCGACGGATCGTCTCACCGTCGAGTTCGAGATGGAGACGCAGCACACCATGAGTTGACGGGTGCTGCGGACCCATGTTGAGGATCTGAAGCTCGTCGTCATCGGCCTCATCGTCAAAGACAAAGTCATCTTCGACAGTGGTGCCCCTGTGGATTTCTACGGCTGGATCGGACCCGGCCTCCAGCATCTCCTGAGCACCCTCATCGGTGTAGTTCCGCATCCAGGCAGCTTCTTCGGTACCGGCCACCCACATGTCGTGGATCTCGCGGCGAGCCTCGGCCGACTCCGACTTCGGGTTCTCCGCGGCTGGAGGAGGCTCGGTGGTGGGAGCTTCGAAATCTCCGGTTACGACGTTCGGTGTATCACTCATTGTGCTTTCGGTGACTCCTTGAAGCGGACCGGCACCGAACCAACCGAGTAGTCCTTGCGCAGTGGGTGACCTTCCCAATCATCGGGAAGCACGATTCGAGTCAGGTCAGGATGACCCTCAAAGAGGATGCCGAACAGATCAAAAGCTTCCCGCTCGTAGAAGTTGGCACCAGGGAAGACCCCAGTCACTGATGACACGAGCGGGTTAGAACCAGGCACCCCCACGCGGATACGCAGGCGGCGGACGTGGGTGTGGGAAACAAGATTGAGGACCACCTCAAAGCGCGGGTCGCGGCGCAGATAATCGACACCACAAAGATCTGCGAACGTTTCGAAGCCGGCGGTGCGGGCAGCAATGACGAAATCGAGGTATTGCTCGGAGGGAACGGTGGCGACGTCTTGCTTGGAGTTGAGCACCTGCTCGAACTTCACGTCGGGAAATGCGTTGGCCAAGGGCTCAAACACTGTGTCGTTCATCGTACTTTCGCTCATCGTACGATCTCCCCTGACATGACCTTGTCCTGCAGGGTCAGGATGCCGTGGATCAAGGACTGCGGGCCGGGAGGACAACCGGGGACATAGACATCGACGGGAACAACTTCATCCACGCCCTGTACCAGCGCGTAGTTGTTGAACATCCCGCCGGTCGAAGCGCAGGCACCCATCGAGATGACCCACTTGGGTTCTGACATCTGGTCATAAACCTGGCGCAGCACCGGAGCCATCTTCTGCGAGACACGGCCGGCCACGATCATCAGATCGGCCTGGCGCGGAGACGCCCGGAAAACCTCCATGCCGAAACGAGCCAGATCGTTGTGAGCCGCGCCGGAGGCCATCATCTCGATGGCGCAGCAGGCCAGCCCGAAAGTCGCGGCCCACATCGAGCGGGTCCGCGTCCAATTGATGGCTGTGTCGTAGGTCGTCAAAAGGAAACCAGACGGACCTGAGTTATGCGCCATCAGGCAGCTTCCTCACCTGAGTCGCTGATTGCCGACTCCAGCGGAGCGACGACACGTCGATAGCGGGAGCGGTGCGCCACGTTCCAGTCGAGGGCGCCTCGCTTCCACACATAAACGAGAGTCTCGACGATGAGCAGAACGAAGATGCCCATCATCGCCACACCGCCCCAGCCGAACGACTCCCAACGAACCGCGTAGGCAAACAAGAAGATGATTTCAACATCGAAGATGACGAACAGCATCGCCACCAAATAGAACTTGACGGGGAAGCGCTGCACCGGCTCTTGGAGAGGAACAATGCCGCACTCGTACGGAGCGAGTTTCTCCGGAGTTGGCTTCTTGGGAGCGATGAGACTCGAGAGGGTCAGGCTGACTGCCGCAAAGCCCACAGTAAGAATAAAGGCGAGGGCAATCGGCAGATATGCGGACAACGTCATCGGTTCAGAAGCTCCTTCCGAAACGCAAGATTAGGAATCTCCTCACATGCATACAAAGCCATCTGCGCAACCACCACCCTATTGGGTCTCGGCGGCCAATGGTGACGGGCCAACAAAGCGTCGTTTAGGCACGCCACAGCGCAAGCACACCATCGGCGACAAGCTGTACTGCAAGAGCCGCAAGGATGATCCCAAAGACACGCGTGATCACGTTGATACCGGTGTGACCCAACACTCGCGTCACCCCTGATGCCAGGCGGAGCGCGCCCCATGCCGTTGCGAGAACCAGCACCACGCTGCCAAACAGGATTGCCAGGTATTCCGAGCGACCATCGGCGCGCGCCACAAAGACAAGCACGGTCGCGAACGCGCCCGGGCCTGCCAGCAACGGAATCGCCAGTGGAAAAACCGTGACGTCTTCCGCCGCTTCAGCCTCGTCTGTCTCTGCCTTTGTGGTGCGTTCCCGGTGCGCCAGGATCATGTCAAACGCCAACTTGAACAACAGGACACCACCGGCGATCCGCAACGCATCGATGCTGACACCGAGGTACTCCAGCAGCGACCGGCCGCCCAATCCGAAGAGAATGATGATGAGCCCTGCGATCAGAACCGCGTTTCTGGCAATCCGGTGCCGCTCGCCGCGAGGCCGGCCCGCGGTGATAGAGAGGAACAACGGGGCCAGGCCCACGGGATCCACGATCACGAGAAAAGATAGGAATGATGCGACGGCAAATTCGGACATAGCGGCGAGACAGTAACTGATTTGTCGGCGGCCAAATCCTGAGCGTGGTCACATCTCAGCTCCGGGTTGTACGATCGCTCACGATGGCAGACCCAACGCCCCATGTCGGGACCATGCGTGAGAAACCGCTGCACGCCTCGCTCAAGCGATGGTGTGCGCGTGACGGCGACAAATTCGAGATGCCGGTGGATGGTTTCGTCATCGATGTCGTCCGCGGCGACCTCCTCATCGAAGTCCAGACACGCGGCTTCTCATCGATGAAACGCAAACTAGGCCAGCTCCTCGCGATGGGGCATCGGGTGCGGATCGTGCACCCGATTCCCACCAGCAAGTGGATCGTGAAAGTCGACGCCGATGGCGTAGTCCTCGGTCGACGCATGTCACCACAGCACGGCTCCCCGATCGACATTTTCAAGGAGTTGGTGAGCTTCCCGGACCTGATCACGAACCCCGGTTTAGAGATCCAACTGGTCCTGACCCATGAAGAGGAATATCGCCACCACGATCCAACCAAGGCGTGGCGACGCAAGGGGTGGGTAGTGGACGAACGCCGACTGCTTAGCGTCGAGGGAACAGTCGACATTCGCAACAGCGCTGATCTTGGCGTTCTGATCCCAGCCGGCTTGCCCGATCCATTCACGACCTCCGACCTGGCAAAGGCCCTCGGCAGACCCCGTCGCCTTGGCCAGCAGATGGCGTATTGCCTGCATAACGCCTCCGTCATCGAGCAATCTGGTAAGCGCGGCAACGCCATCGAATACCGGATGCGGCCGGCTCCGAATGCCGAATCGACCGCTACTTGATGAGGGGGTCTGGTGTGATCTTGACTATGCGCTCGATAGCTCCATAGACACGCTCCGACAGACCACGCTCTTCGGGTTCGAGCAGATTGGCCATCACTTTTAGCGCCCACTCCATAAGCGGACGGGACCGCATACCGAGATAGGTGAACGTCTTCATCATGGCGGGCTGGCCGATCACCATCACGAAGCGACGGGCGACCCGTTGGTAGTCGGCGAACAGGTCGTCTAACTCCTGCGAGTAGCCCTGCAGGGCCGCAGGATTGCCGGTGGCGATGGCGTCGGCGACATAGCCCGCAGCCATCCGACCCGTCTCGTATGCGTAGTCGATGCCCTCACCGTTGAACGGATTTACCGCCCCGATGGAGTCACCAACCGCTACCCAGTTACGGCCAAAACGTGGTCCAACAGACAGCGCCATTGGGAGCTTCCCCCCGATCGGCTGCCGAACCAGTGATGTTGCGGTGAGACCCCAATGGTCCCCGAGCGACTCGACGTATGCCTCCAACAGATGCGAGGTGTTGAGACCCTTCCACCCCTTGAACGACGAAACCACACCGGCGCCGATATTGATTTCACCGTCGCCAAGAGGGAATACCCAGCCGTAGCCAGGCATGGACTTGCCATCACGATTGCGGATATCGAGTTGGCTCTCCAGATACGCGTCATCGGAATTCGGCGACTCCCAATATCCACGAACCGCCAGACCGAATGGATAATCCTTGCGTCGAGTCATCCCTAGTTGGCGGCCAAACCGTGACAGCGACCCGTCGGCAATCACCACATATTTCGGGTTGATGGTCTCGTCCTCTTCCCCTTTGCGACGCAAGGTCACAGAGGTCAGGTCACCAGCATCGACAATGGGCACCGCTTCGGCCCCGGTGACGACAACTGCACCTTGTTTCTCGGCGAGAGCGGCAACCTGCATATCCAGATCGGAAC
>CAXMRC010000069.1:0-2449 GCA_964195945.1 uncultured Gemmatimonadales bacterium | reverse complement strand
GGTGAGGGCTATTACTTAGACTTTCCCGGTGATGCGCTTTCGCCTGGATGTATTTACGAGAGGGACTATCGGCGCTTCACCGATGGCGAACCTGCCGTTGTCTACGCGCACGTCGTCGGTCAAGCCGATGAACCGGATCGGTTGGCGTTGCAGTACTGGTTTTTCTGGTACTTCAACGATTGGAACAACAAGCACGAGGGTGACTGGGAGGGCATTCAGGTTGTCTTTGATGTCGGGTCGGTCGAGGAGGCCCTCGCCGTCGACCCGACCAGTGTGGGCTATGCCCAGCATGAGGGAGGCGAACGCGCAGGTTGGGACGACGCCAACTTCGAGCGTCGGGGCACTCACCCCGTCGTCTACTCCTCTGTGGGGTCACACGCCAGCTACTTCGGCTCTGCGCTGTATTTGGGTCGCAGCGCTAGCGAAGGCTTTGGCTGTGACAGCACCGATGGGCCTTCGGCTTCGGTGGAGCCCGAGGTGGTGGTACTTCCGGACAGCGTCGACGATCCCAACGATCCCTTGGCATGGCTGAGCTATGAGGGGCGCTGGGGTGAGCGCCAGTCGGGTCCGTTCAATGGCCCAACCGGGCCCGCCCAAAAGGAACGGTGGAGCGAACCGTTTGCTTGGCACGATGAGCTGAGATCGAGCAGCGTCGTGGTCCCGGTCGGTGACCAAAGCGCAACGGGCTTGGTGAACGCGTTCTGCGACGTTGTGGAGTGGGGTTCCGCACAGATCATCACGCTGCGGCAGAACCCCGCAAGATTGCTCATCATCGCAATGATCGCTCTCGCGCTTGTCGTCACGGTTTTGGGCCGGACTGATTGGACTGCGGTGAGACCACTTCCAATCATGCGGCGTCGCCGGGCCGGTCAGATCATCAAATCAGCAGGCCGCCTCTACCGATCCCGGCCTGTCCCGTTTCTCGTAGTTGGACTGTTGTATATCCCGGTGTCGTTCATGATCGGTCTCATCGTTGGGCTGCTCCGGCTCATCCCCATTGTCGGCGCGTTGCTCGACACCGACCGCGACATTGGTGTGGTCGGAGGATTCCTCGCACTGGTGGTGGGCGGTCTCGGTCACGCATTCGGATTCGTCATCGTCACCGCAACAGTCGCAGTGCTGATGAGAAGTCTCGAGAGCGGGAACGCCGAGATGAGTGGAGGCGAGGCGTTTGGTCAGACCTTCAACCGCATACGAGAGCTGCTTTCGGGAATCGTTCGAGTCATGGTGATCGTAGGCCTGTTGCTAGTGAGCGTGGTCGGCATTCCTTGGGGAGTCCGCCAAATCGTCCGGTATCAGTTCCTGGCCCAGGCCACGATGCTCGAAGGACTGCATGGATCTGGCGCGCTCGATCGCAGCACCGAGCTTGTTCGGGGACGTTGGTTTCATACCGCCGGCGTGTTCATGCTGCTCAACGCCTTCGTCGGACTGGTCGCGGGAGCGGCGGGACTTCTCCTGCTGATGGGCTTGTCGGGGGTTCCGTTGTGGCTGTTCTCAATCATCGTCAGCGCCTCGAGTGCGCTCATCGTCCCCTGGTCCTCAATCGGTGCAGTGCTCCTGTACGGTGACGCCGCTGCCGAGCAGAACGAGCTGGAGCCAGCCGAGCTGCTGGAGCCGGCCGGGGCGTAAGCAGGTGGATCCGAGCCGTCGACTGCTGGCAAGACTGAAACCCCGGCACACCGGAGCGCGCGATGAAGATCGCGTCGGCTCCGCGACATTCTGCAGGCGTATCAGGGCCTTCGGAGCAACCGGTCAATCCGACTTGGGGCGGGACTCGCGTACTACGGCCTGTCTGCCGTGATCCCGCTCCTGACTCTCGGTGTCGTCCAAGAAGACGGCTGCGAATAGACATCGAGGTGCTCCTCGCCGACAGCGGGAGCGATGTGGTGGCGGAGGTCGAGAGGATCACCGAGGACTCGGCCAGAGACGCATTCCAGGTCACTGTCTTGGTCATGGGGCTCGTCGCCCTCGTCGGCTATGTCTGGGCCTTCTGAATTCCCAAGGGAAAGCTCGAGGGCGACGTCTTCGAAGAGGCGGTTCGAGGATCCAGCATGATCCCTAAGGTCCAGATAGAGGCCGCAGCGACGCGTTGACCGCTGCCACTCGGGGTCTCGACGAGCGGGCGATGCCTGCATGGGTGTGCGATCTAGGAGCTCGAACGCTTGATAGCGGCATTCCGATCGATCACTGAGCGCAGCGCCTCGGTGTCGGCTTCGCCCGTGCCGGGGTGACGCTCGCGTCAAGCCAGCACCGTCGTCAGCCTGGCGCCAACTGCAGCGTCGCCGGCTGTCCTATTCGTATTCATGACGAGGCTCGCGGGGGTGCTGCTCGTGCGTTTCGTGCGGCGTCGACCTCCGCTCCGAACAGAATTGCTGACGTCGTCCCGTAGATCCAGAGCATGGTCACTACCACGGTCCCCAGCGATCCGTAGCTCGCGTCATACCTGTCG
>CAXMRC010000068.1:0-1699 GCA_964195945.1 uncultured Gemmatimonadales bacterium | reverse complement strand
AGGGAGGATTGGAGGCCTGGAAAGAGGCGGGCTTTCCAACCCAGTAAGAGCATCCGAAGCTCAATAGCTCGCGTCAGCTAGCCGTCGTCAGCAGTAGTCACGGACGCTGGCGGACGCCCAACACCGGCATGGGGTGGTTCGCACGCGATGCTCGCTCAGGGTCTCGCTGCTGCGCCGCTCGACGGCAGGAGGTCGCGAGTGCTTCGCCTGTGGCGAAGGGTCTGAGGGACGACAGCGAATCTCGCCGCCCCAATTGCTTTAAGTGACGGCTCTATCAGAAGTTACGGTAGGACCATTTTTCTTGTAATTTGTAACAGAGACAGAAACAGTGACAACTCTCCCGGACGCTGGCTGCTAACAGAGGAATCGCTCTTAGGAGGCCTGTGTCGGGCCCTCCCGCTCGGACACATAGCTGAACTCTTCTGGAAACGCGATCGATCTCGTCCACCAGGCGCGGGCGTCCGATTCCGTCATCGCAGACAGGTCAGGGGCCTTCCACACGAACGCCGTTTCCATTTGTGCACCAAGAGCAGCCAAGCGCAGTCCCCGCTTTGTTTGTTCGGCACTCCAGCGGCCGAGGGCATCGTCGACAGTGCTGCCGTTGGCCAGTGACGTAACCAAGTCCGTGGCATTCATGATCGCCTTGAACACACCGCTCCCGGTGAACGGTGGGGCAACCGTGCCAGCGTCCCCCAAGAGCGCGAGGCGTCCCCGAGCATAGGCAGGCACCGTCACCGTGTAGATTGGTTGCACAAAAGTGTCGATCGAGTCGGAGATGATGTCGGCGAAGTAGGACGGTAGGTGATCGGCCATCAGCCCCTTGAGTCGGTCTTCTTCGGCGAGGCGCATCGACCCGGGGGGGATCGAATGATCGTGTCGCTGCCCGCTCCTATCAACCAGGAAGTCCGGAAGATCCTCCGCAGCTACTGGGAGATAACACGCCCAGTTGACCCACCGCTCCCCTAACTCCGTCGATCCCGATGCACCAGGCACGAAATAGAAGACCGCATTGCCGGGCAAGCCCTTGTAATGTAGGCGAAAGAGGGCCGTTTCGAGCGGTGCGCTCTCGGACAACCGGCTCTCATCAAGCACTCCACGCCATAGGACATAGCCGCGGTACGACAACTCCGTCTCGGGAAACAACTCCCGCCGCCCGAGCGATCGGTATCCGTCAGCGAACAGGACCAGATCGTAGGTCGCGTTCCAGCCATCTGCTGCAGTGATCTCTACCGCATGATTGAACTGTCTAGCCCCAGTAATCGTGCGCCCCTCGACATAGGCCGCTGTCGGTACTCGAGCTCTGAGTTCTCTCCACAAGTCGGCCCAGTTGAGCAAAGCCATGCTCAGCGGCAAGGTCAAGGCTCGGTGCCCGTACCGATCGCTTGCGTCCCGACGGCTAACTAGCGGGTGGTCTGAGACCACGCACCGTGGCGTAGTCTCGCTGATGAGATCACGGGACACGAGCGTGTCGAACGTCTCGATTGGCGTCCCGATTCCGGCTCCGCGTCCCTTCAAGCCGCCCTGCGAACGTTCGAACACTGTCACCTCGTGACCAGCACGGCCTAACTCGATAGCCGCGGAGCAGCCAGCGATCGACCCTCCAACGATTCCGACCCGCATCACGTCCGATCTTCCAAAGAAAAACCCGCCTAACCGACTTGTTCTCAGCTACGGCCCAAAGTGGTCGGTTGGCCACGCC
>CAXMRC010000067.1:0-2815 GCA_964195945.1 uncultured Gemmatimonadales bacterium | reverse complement strand
CGGGCATTGTTGCTCGCCCGTATTCTCACGGTTTCCTACCGATGGTGACGGTTGGTCCGGATTCTTAATCCATTGGCTCCTGGTTCGAGTCCAGGATGACCCACCATCGCACGACGCCTCGAAACCGATCTGCCGCTTCTGCCTCTCGCTTGAAGCCTGTTGGGGTCCGCGTATTGCGCAGAACTAGATGTTATGTCGAGTTGCGGCCCACCTGAGACCGCCTTTGTCTTGCCTATCTGCCCTGTAGGTTCGTTGTTTAGGCCCCCCTGCACTGCGCGCCTTCTTCTTAGGCTTGGCTTTCTTGGCCAACGTGACCCAGTCCGGCTTTCGCTTCACGGCGAGCGCCTTGCGTTGTCTCAAGTTCTTCGGGAGCATTCCTTCCAGCTCATAGTAACCCCGAACCATGCGATCACGCAGCCCTATCGATACGCTCCGCTGTATACTCCTCCCGTGCTCAACCCAGTCGGTGAAGAACTATGGACCGTCGAGGGTCCGATCGTGTCCTTCTACAGCTTTCCCTATCCGACGCGGATGGCAGTAGCTCGGCTCGCCAACCGGCAGCTCTGGCTGTGGTCGCCGATTGCGCTGACCTCTGAGTTAGCCGAAGAGCTCGGGAAGCTTGGCGAGGTCCGCTACCTCGTCGCCCCGAACAAGCTCCATCACTTGTTCCTGATCGAGTGGGCCGAGCGATACCCCGGGGCTCGCATGTATGCAGCGCCCGGACTCGCGAAGAAGCGGCCCGACCTGACGTTCTCCGCCGAGCTTGGGGATGAATCCCCATCCGAGTGGCAGAACGAGATCGATCAGACCGTGATCGGTGGAAGCTTCGTCATGGACGAAGTGGTGTTCTTTCATCGCCCATCGCGGAGCGCACTCGTGTGTGACTTGATTCAGAAGCATGACAAGAGCGCGTTTTCGGGATGGCGGCGATGGGCCATGCAGCTTGATGGAATGGTCGGCCCCGATGGGAGCACTCCTCGCGAGTGGCGGGCGACCTTTAACAAACGGGCAGTTGCGCGGGCGGGTCGCGACGCCGTGCTCGATTGGAATCCGCGCCAGCTTATTGTTGCCCACGGCCCGATCATTCCAGAAAACGCGAAAGACGTCATCGCGTCATCGCTTGCATGGATTGGGTAGTGGCGATGGTTTCTCAACAATGACGGGCGACACCAGGCATCCTCGGTTGCTCCAAGATCTTCCGAGGTCACTCGACGAGGAGCAGATCGATGAGCTCCTCCGCACGCCCGGCCTCCGGATTGAACGAATCGTTTCGACCGGGCATGCATCGGCGGAGTCGTCTTGGTACGACCAGTCCGAACACGAGTGGGTAATCGTATTGAGCGGCCGCGCGAGGCTACGCTATGAAGACGAGGGTGGGGAAGTCGAGCTCGGCCCGGGCGACGCTGCGTTCATACCGGCGCGCAGAAAGCACCAAGTCGCGTGGACGAGCCCAGACGCGCCCACCGTCTGGCTCGCCTTGTTCTGGCCTGAGCCCTGAGCCGTCCAGTTCGGTTTGCCTGACGCCAACGTCGGTGGGAGCTCACCTTGACTGGAGCCGACGCAGATCTACGACTCCTCCGATGCCAGCTCCCATCGGCTCGGACCTCGTTTGGAAAGAAATCGAAAAGCGCTCGTTCGCCGTGCTTTCCTACGTGAACCCCAAAGGCCGGGCCCGCTCTGCCGGCATCGTCTATGTCGCGATAAACCGGGTTCTATACGTCCGGGCGGCGAAGGATTCTTGGAAGGCGAAGCACATCCTGCTCAACCCGCACGTCGCGCTCAATGTGACGATTTCAAAGCGCGTTCCGTTCATGCCCTGGATCAAGATTCCCGACGCGACGATCGCCTTCAGCGGCACTGCGCGTGTGCTTCCGATGAGGGATGTCGATCCGAAGCTCCTCGCAACCATCATGGGACCGTTGATCGAGCAGCACGGGACCGTCGCCGAGAACTGCATCATCGAGATTCGTCCAAGCGGTCACTTCGTGACGTACGGTGTCGGTGTGTCTCTCCTGGAGATGCGTGACCCGCAAAAGGCGCGGGGCCGCACGCCTGTTGGCTGATCGCCCGTGGGTCAGGCTTCAACGAACGATCGTCCTCATCCATTGCCTATCAACGAAGAGGCGTCACCGGTTTGGGCGAGGACGCTCGCCTGTGAAATATTAGGGTTACGGGCTGTCGACGATTTCGATTAGTTCAGTCAGCGTGCGCGCGTGATCTTCGGTCACGACCTTCGCCGCACGTGCATGGGCGATCGCGCGTAGGAGCCCGGCCCGATCCAATCGGTCACCGTGACCGGAATAGGTCGAGCCATGGCCCTTCGTGACCGGAATCGGGCGTACCAGGGTTTCAGAATCGCTTAGTAAAAGGGCTTTATGCGCCGTACATCGCTGCGTTCTTAATCCATTGGCTCCTGGTTCGAGTCCAGGATGGCCCACCAGAACCAGCATCTCGCTTCCGATCCGCCGCTTCTGCCTCGCGCTTGAAGCTTGTTGGGGACTGCGCACTGCGCAGAACTAGATACTATGTCGCGTGACTCACAGCGCAGACAGGGCGTTCGTTTTTCCTATGCTCCGACTGGCGACTGCATGGGCAATTCGAGCCTCCGTGAATGAGCCCGAAGTCCTGACGGGACGCGTGCGGGAGCGCCTGAACCCTGCCGCACTCAGGTTGCGGTATCAAGTCCGTCCGGTGAGCTTCTCGAGGACGTGATCGAGGACGTGCGTGTGCTCATTTTGAGGGCTGAACAGCACCATTTCGGTGTCTTCGACTGCCAACACGGTGTGTCCAGGCGGCCAGTAGAAGAGATCGCCCG